>JAFXXD010000037.1 GCA_017542475.1 Ruminococcus sp.
AGAATATATAGAAAGTGATACAAAGATAATATATATAACAGATAAAGATAATTATTTAAAGTACCCAATCGATTTATTTAAAAAATATGATGTAGATTATCTTTATATAAATAGTAATAATCTATCTACTATAGAAGTATCAAAAAGGGACCTTATGTCCAGGAAGTTCTCCTGAAGAGGGTCGTTGCAATGAATGAGGCAGGCGAGAAGAAGGTTCTCAAGACATGGAGCCGTTCTTCCACAATATTCCCTGACTTCGTTGGTCACACATTCGCTGTTCACGACGGCCGCAAGCACGTGCCGGTATATGTGACAGAGGATATGGTAGGTCACAAGCTCGGCGAGTTCGCACCTACAAGAACATACAAGGGCCACGCAGGCTCCAAGACATCTAACAACGGTAAGAAGTAAGCGAAAGGAGGAGCTTTAAGATGGCAGAAGCAAGAGCTTATTTAAGAAATGCTCGTATATCACCCAGAAAGGTGCAGATCGTTCTCGATCTCATCAGAAACAAGCCGGTCGACATCGCGCTGGCTACTTTAGATCTTACTCCTAAGGCTGCAAGTCCTATCGTTTCAAAGCTTGTAAAGTCCGCTCAGGCAAACGGTGTAAACAACTTCAGCATGGACGGCGACAACCTCTATGTTGCAGAGTGCTTCGTAACACCCGGTCCTATAATGAAGAGGATCATGCCCAGAGCACAGGGTAGAGCATACAGAATATTAAAGAGAACATCGCATATAACAGTTGTTCTTAAAGAAAAAGAATAATCCCAAGGAGGTCTGATTAATGGGACAGAAAGTTAATCCGCACGGACTCCGTGTCGGCGTTATTAAGGATTGGGATTCACGCTGGTATGCTGATAAGGCACACTTCGGCGACACTCTCGTTGAGGACTACAACGTTCGTAATTTCATTAAGAAGAGCTTATATGCTGCTGGTGTTCCCAGAATTGAGATCGAGCGCTTCAACGATAAGGTAAGAATCCACGTTCACTGCGCTAAGCCCGGTATCGTAATCGGCAGACAGGGCGCAGAGATCGAAAAGCTCAGAGTACAGCTCGAAAAGATGATGGGCAAGCAGGTATTCGTAAACATCATCGAAGTAAAGCAGCCCGATATGGACGCTCAGCTCGTTGCTGAGAAGATCGCTCTCGACCTCGAGAACCGCGTATCCTTCAGAAGAGCAATGAAGCAGTCCATCGGCAGAACAATGCGTCTCGGCGCAAAGGGTATCAAGGTCAAGGTTTCAGGCAGACTTGCCGGTGCCGAGATCGCAAGAAGCGAGAGCTACCACGAGGGTACTATCCCGCTCCAGACTATCCGTGCTGATATCGACTACGGCTTCGCAGAGGCTGATACAACATACGGTAAGCTCGGCGTAAAGGTTTGGATATACAAGGGCGAGGTTCTCAAGGGCGACGCTGCTAAGGCTGCTGCTCAGAGAGAAAAGGTTGAGAGAAAGAACGACCGCGGAAACGACAGACGTCGCCGTGACGACAGACGTGACGGCAACAGACGCGGCGGAAACGGCAGAAGCTTCAACCGCGACGCCAAGAGAGAAGGAGGTAATCAGTAATGCTGCTTCCAAAGAGAGTAAAATACCGCAGAGTCCACAGAGGACGTCTGAAGGGTAAGGCATACAGAGGTAACAAGGTAACATACGGTGATTTCGGTCTTCAGGCTCTCGAGCCCGCTTGGATCACTTCCAACCAGATCGAGTCTGCCCGTATCGCTATGACACGTTACATCAAGCGTGGCGGTCAGGTATGGATCAAGATCTTCCCTGACAAGCCTATCACAGAGAAGCCCGCAGAAACACGAATGGGTTCAGGTAAGGGTTCACCCGAGTACTGGGTAGCCGTTGTTAAGCCCGGCAGAGTTCTCTTCGAGATCAAGGGCGTTCCGGAGGAGACAGCAAGAGAGGCTATGCGTCTCGCTATGCACAAGCTCCCCATCAAGTGTAAATTCGTAACTAAAGCAGAGCAGGAGGTTGAGCAGTAATGAAGGCATCAGAGATCAGAGAAATGTCAGTAGATGAGCTCAACGAGAAGCTCGTCAGCCTGAAAGAAGAGCTTTTTGCACTCCGCTTTCAGCACGCTGTAAATCAGCTCGACAATACAGCACGTCTTAACGCTGTAAAGAAGGATATTGCTCGCATCAAGACGTCTCTGCGTGCTGCAGAGCTCGCGCAGCAGTAAGAAAGGGAGGATTTAGCTAATGTCTACTGAGAGAAACCTTAGAAAAACAAGAGTAGGTAAGGTTGTAAGCGATAAGATGGATAAGACCGTCGTAGTTGCTATCGTTGATAACGTTAAACACCCGCTTTATAAGAAGATCATCAAGCGTACCGTAAAGCTCAAGGCTCACGATGAGAACAATGAGTGCAGGATCGGCGACCGCGTTGAGGTCATGGAGACACGCCCGCTTTCCAAGGATAAGAGATGGCGCGTAACCAATATCATCGAAAAGGCTAAGTAATTTTTGATATAAAGCTTTAAGCTTTGAAAGGAGGAACTCGCTGTGATACAGATGCAGACTTATTTAAAGGTCGCTGATAACACAGGCGCTAAGGAGCTTATGTGTATCAGAGTTCTGGGTGGTACACGCCGCAGATATGCAAATATCGGTGACGTAGTGGTTGCTTCCGTTAAGAAAGCAACACCCGGAGGCGTTGTAAAGAAGGGCGACGTTGTAAAGGCAGTTATCGTTCGTTCAGCAAAGGGTCTCAGAAGAGAGGACGGAACATATATCCGCTTCGATGAGAACGCTGCTGTTATAATCAAGGAAGACAAGAACCCCAAGGGTACCCGTATTTTCGGACCTGTTGCTAAGGAGCTCCGTGAAAAGGAATACACGAAGATCCTCAGCCTCGCTCCCGAGGTTCTTTAATGGAGGTGTCATTCGATTATGAGTAAAGTTCACGTAAAAACCGGTGACACTGTTATCCTTCTCACAGGTAAGTATGAGGATAAGTTCGAGAAGAACGGCGACAGAAAGACCGGTAAAGTCGCACAGGTAAGCCCCAAGGAGGGCAAGGTCATCGTTGAGGGAATCAACGTGATCACAAAGCACGTAAAGCCCACAAGAGTCGGTCAGCAGGGCGGCATCGTCAAGACTGAGGCTCCCGTATACGCAAGCAAGGTTCAGCTCGTTTGCCCCAAGTGCGGCAAGCCCACAAGAGTCGGCCACGTGATCGAGGGCGACAAGAAGCTCCGCGTTTGCAAGAAGTGCGGCAAGTCTTTTGAATAATAAAGGAGAAACGACATGGCAAGATTAAAGGATTATTATGTTAGCGACGTTGCTCCTGCACTTATGAAGAAGTTCGGCTATAAGAGCGTAATGCAGATCCCGAAGCTCGACAAGGTTGTTATCAACGTCGGCGCAGGTGAGGCAAAGGACAACGCAAAGGTCATCGACGCTATCATGACCGACCTCGCAGCGATCACAGGTCAGAAGCCTATCGTGTGCAGAGCAAAGAAGTCAGTTGCAAACTTCAAGCTTCGTGAGGGTATGCCCATCGGTGTTAAGGTAACACTCCGCTCAGAGAAGATGTATGAATTCGTTGATAAGCTCTTCAACGTTGCGTTCCCCCGCGTTCGTGACTTCAGAGGCATCAGCGCAAATTCGTTCGACGGCAAGGGCAACTATTCAACAGGTATCAAGGAACAGCTTATCTTCCCCGAGATCGAGTATGACAAGATCGACAAGGTAAGAGGTATGGATATCAACTTCATCACAACAGCTAACACGGATGAAGAGGCAAGAGAGCTCCTCTCTCTCCTCGGCGCACCGTTCATCAAGTGATCAGGGAGGAAGAAAAATGGCTAAAAAGGCAATGATCAACAAGCAGCAGAGCACTCCCAAGTATTCCACAAGAGCATATAACAGATGCAAGATCTGCGGCAGACCGCACGCATATCTCAGAAAGTTCGGCATCTGCCGTATATGCTTCAGAGAGCTTGCACACGACGGACAGATCCCCGGCGTTAAGAAGGCAAGCTGGTAAAAATACGAAAAGGAGGTCATCTGAATGCAAATCACAGATACAATCGCTGATCTTTTAACAAGAATCCGTAATGCGAATACTGCTAAGCACGCCACAGTTGACGTTCCCGCTTCCAATGTAAAGAAGGCTATCACACAGATCCTCGTTGACGAGGGCTACGTAAAGGGCTTCCAGGTCATAGAAGACGGAAAGCAGGGTGTTATAAGGATCACGCTCAAATACGGCGACAACAAGTCACCTGTTATAACGGGTCTCAGAAGAGTTTCTAAGCCCGGTCTGCGTATCTACTCAAGCTGCGCAGATATGCCCAAGGTAAGAAAAGGTCTGGGCATCGCAATCGTTTCCACTTCAAAGGGTATCGTAACCGATAAGAAGGCAAGAGAGCTCAATGTCGGCGGCGAGGTACTCGCATACATCTGGTAAGGAGGAGCTATTATGTCAAGAATAGGAAGAATGCCTATCGCAGTTCCCGCAGGTGTAGAGGTAAAGAACGATAACAACTGCCTCACAGTCAAGGGACCTAAGGGCGAGCTCAAGAGACAGTTCAGCAAGGAGCTCGGTATCGAGATCGACGCTGCAACTATCACAGTAACAAGACCCAGCGATGACAAGCGTCACCGTTCACTTCACGGTCTTACAAGAACACTTATCGCTAACATGGTAGAGGGCGTAACAAACGGCTACTCCAAGACTCTCGAGATCGAGGGCGTTGGTTACAGAGCAGCAAAGAGCGGCAATAAGGTAACACTTAACCTCGGCTACTCTCACCCCGTTGTCATTGAGGAAACAGACGCTATCAAGCTCGACGTTCCCCAGCCCAACAAGATTGTTGTTAACGGTATCGACAAGCAGGCTGTAGGTCAGTTTGCAGCTGAGATACGCGAAAAGCGTCCGCCTGAGCCGTACAAGGGCAAGGGCATCAGATATGCCGGCGAGCACATCATCCGCAAGGAAGGTAAGGCCGGTAAGGGCAAGAAGTAATTAGGAGGAGCAGATTGCTATGGTAAAAAAGTTTGACAGCAATAAGGCAAGATTAAAGAGACACCGCAGAGTACGTGCAAAGATCTCCGGAACTGCTGAGCGTCCCCGCCTTAACGTATTCCGTTCAACAAAGCACATCTATGCACAGCTCATCGACGATGTAAACGGCGTTACTCTTGCTTCTGCATCAAGCATGGATAAGGGCTTTGAGGGCAACGGCGGCAATGTTGACGGTGCACGCAAGGTCGGCGAGCTCATCGCTAAGAACGCAGCTGATAAGGGTATCAGCGAGGTCGTTTTCGACAGAGGCGGCTACCTCTACCACGGTAGAGTACAGGCTCTCGCAGAGGGTGCCCGCGAAAACGGATTAAAGTTCTAAGAGGGAGGTAAAACAATGGCTAATATAGAAACACAGGCTCCCGAGTTTCAGGAAAAGGTCGTAGCTATCAACAGAGTTTCAAAGACTGTTAAGGGCGGCCGTATCATGAAGTTCTCGGCACTCGTTGTTGTCGGCGACGGCAACGGCACAGTAGGCTTTGGCCTCGGTAAGTCGGGAGAAGTTCCGGACGCTATCCGCAAGGGTATCGAGGACGCAAAGAAGAACCTCTGCAAGGTAGCCCTCAAGGGTACAACTATCCCCCACGAAGTTATCGGCGCATTCGGCGCAGGCAGAGTTCTTATGAAGCCCGCTGCACCCGGTACCGGCGTTATCGCAGGCGGTCCTGTCCGTGCAGTCATCGAGGTAGCAGGCATCAAGGATATCAGAACAAAGTCTCTTCGTTCCAATAATCCCTGCAACGTTGTAAGAGCTACAATCGACGGTCTCAAGGCTTGCACTTCCGCTAAGGACGTTGCTGAAAAGAGAGGCAAGTCCGTAAAGGAAATTTTAGGTTAAGGAGGACTGACAAATGGCAAAGAATATCAAGCTCGTAAAGAGCCTCATCGGCAGAAAAAAGGATCAGATCGCTACTGCTCAGTCACTCGGCCTTCGTAAAGTCGGCGACGTAACAACTCAGCCCGACAACGCTCAGACACAGGGCAAGATCAACAAGATCTCACACCTCATCGAGGTTACAGAAGCGTAAGCAAGGAGGTGCACAAGAATGAAAATTCACGAATTAACTCCCGCAGCTGATTCCAACAAGGCTGTTAAGCGTGTCGGCAGAGGTCACGGCTCGGGCAACGGCAAGACAGCAGGCAAGGGTCACAAGGGACAGAACGCAAGAAGCGGCGGCGGCGTAAGGATCGGCTTTGAAGGCGGTCAGATGCCCCTCGCAAGACGTATCCCCAAGAGAGGCTTCAACAACATCTTCGCTACAAAGTATGCGATCGTAAATGTATCCGACCTCAACAAGTTCAAGGACGGTACAGTAGTTGACGCTGAGCTCCTCAAGGCAGCAGGTCTTATCAAGAAGGAGTACGACGGCGTTAAAGTCCTCGGAAATGGAGAGCTCACCGCTCAGCTGACAGTTAAAGCTGCAAAATTCTCACAGAGCGCTGTTGAGAAAATTGAAAAGGCAGGCGGAAAGACTGAGGTGATGTAATGTGTTTCAGACACTGAAACGTGCTTGGAGCGTTCCCGAGATCAGGAAAAAGCTTTTATACACATTACTCATGGTAGTCATCTTCAGACTGGGAAGTGCCATCGCAGTTCCCTACCTTAATACAGAAGTAGTCAATGCTTGGATGGACAGCAATGCCGTTAACGGTAACTTCCTCGAGTACCTCAACACCATCACTGGTGGTGCGCTCTCGCAGGCAACTATCTTCTCACTCTCGATCACGCCTTACATCAATGCGTCGATCATTATGCAGCTGCTGACCTACGCGCTCCCGCCGCTCGAAAGGCTGAGGGACGAAGGCGAGGAAGGCAGAAAGAAGCTCAACAAGATAACAGGCTATGTCGCACTTGCACTCTCTGTTGTACTCGGTGTCGGATATTATATGATACTCCGCCGTATGACAGGCGTTACCGATAACGACGGCAATCTCCTCGGAGATGCGCTCAAGTATGCGGACGGCGGTTACGGTATTTATGCCGCGATCGTTATCATCGTCACATTCGTTGCAGGCGCTTCATTCGTAGTCTGGATGGGCAACCGTATCAGCGACAAGGGTATCGGAAACGGCGTTTCCATGCTCCTCTTCGCAGGTATCGCAGCCCGCTTCCCTGTTGACGCAGGCAAGCTCATCGGTTACACTATCGACGAGCCCGCCAAGTACCTCTGGGTAACACTCGGCTACCTCGTATTCATCATCTTCGAGTTTGCGTTCATCGTATTTATGAACGAGGCTGAGAGAAGAATACCGATACAGTACGCCAAGCGCGTCGTAGGCAGAAAGCAGTACGGCGGTCAGAAGACACACATCCCGATGAAGGTTATGATGAGCGGCGTTATGCCTATCATCTTCGCAATGTCGTTCATGGCTCTCCCTCAGACGATCCAGCTCTTCAAGGAGAATCCCCACGACGGCAGCTTCTACGCTAAGTTCTGCGACTTCTTCTCAACAAGAAGCCTCGGATACGCAGCGATCTACTTTGTACTCATTATCGCGTTCAACTACTTCTACGTATCGATCCAGTACAACCCTGTTGAGATTGCCAACAACCTCCGTCAGTCAAACGGCGGTATCCCCGGTATCAGACCCGGTAAGCCCACAGCTGACTACATCCAGAGAGTTCTCTCGAAGATCTCTCTCGTTGGTGCGATATTCCTCGGAATCATCGCGGTCATCCCGATCTTCTTCTCAATGGCTGACGAAAAGCTCAACCATATGTCAATGGGCGGTACTACGATCCTTATCGCAGTAAGCGTTGCGCTTGAGACCACACGTACACTCGAATCACAGCTTATGATGAGACACCACAAGGGATTCCTCTCATAAGCCCCTGACCAATGGAGGAAAAATAATATGAACCTTATTTTCTTAGGCGCTCCCGGCGCAGGCAAGGGTACACAGGCTGAGGTCGTTTCCGACACTCTCGGTATCCCCCAGATCTCCACAGGTAACATTCTTCGCGAGGCTGCCAAGAACGGCACTGAGTACGGTCTCAAGGCAAAGGCAGCTATGGACGCGGGCGCACTCGTTTCCGACGATATCGTTATCGGTATCCTCAAGGAGCGTATCGCTGAGGACGACTGCAAGGAGGGCTTCATTCTTGACGGCTTCCCGAGAACAGTTCCGCAGGCTGAGGCGCTCGACGCAATGGGTATAAAGATCGACAAGGTAATAGAGATCGACGTAGCAGACGAGACTATCAAGCAGAGAGTTTCGGGCAGACGTGTCTGCCAGGGCTGCGGCGCTTCCTACCACGTTGAGTATAAGCCCACTAAGGTAGAGGGCGTATGCGATAAGTGCGGCGACAAGACTATCATCCGCAAGGACGATCAGCCCGAGGTAGTTCTCGACCGTCTCGCTACTTATCACGAAAAGACAGCTCCCCTCAAGGACTATTACGAGAAGCAGGGCAAGCTTGTTACCGTAAAGGGTCAGGAGGAAGTTGCTGAAACATCTAAGCTCACACTTGCCGCTGTAGGTGTCAAGTAATATGAGCATAACCATAAAATCCAAGTCCGAACTTGCCATAATGCGTGAGGCAGGTAAAATTACCTGCGGCGCAATATGGTATGCGGGCGAAAGGTTGAGAGCAGGAATGTCCACGCTCGACGTGGATAAGCTGGTCGGCGAGTTCTACTCAAAGCACCACGTAAAGTCCTGCTTCAAGGGTCTGTACGGATTCCCCGCTAACGCTTGTATCTCGGTAAACGAGGAAGTGATACACGGGATCCCGAAGGCAAGCCGAAGGTTAAAGGAAGGCGATATAGTAAGCATCGACACAGGAGCCGCCTATAACGGCTTCAACGCCGACAGCTGCTGGACCTTCCCGGTAGGCAAGATTTCTGATGAGGCAAAGGCATTGCTTGAGGTCACCGAGAAAAGCCTGTTTGAAGGCATCTCGAAGGCTCAGGCGGGCGCAAGAGTCGGAGATATCTCACATGCTGTGGAAGAATACTGCGCTTCACGAGGCTACGGGATCGTAAGAAATTACTGCGGCCACGGTATCGGCAGAGAGGTACACGAATCACCCGAGGTGCCGAATTGGGGACGTGAGGGTCACGGACCCAGACTGGTATCGGGTATGACGATATGCATAGAGCCCATGATAAACGTCAAGGGCGACGATGTTAAAACTCTCAAGGACGGTTGGACCGTGGTTACCAAGAATGGTTCGCTGTCAGCTCACTTTGAGCACATGATCGCAATAACTCCTGATGGTCCCGTCATTCTGACTCAACCCTGACGGAGGGAATTATTGTGAAGATAAACGTAGGTTCGGTCGTAAAAGCTAATGCGGGACGCGACGGCGGAGGCTTGTTCCTCGTGGTCGCAACCGAAGGAAGCTACTGCTTCATAGCCAACGGCAAGAGCAGAAAGCTCGCTAAGCCGAAACGCAAGAATATGAAGCACCTTTCACCGACCGACAGCATGATCGATATTAACGATATAACTGATAAACAGCTCAGGATAAGGCTCAGACAGCTGAGCGCTGAGTAAGGAGGTTGTTCAAGTGTCCAAAGAAGATGTGATCGAGGTAGAGGGCGTTGTAACAGACGCGCTCCCCAATGCAATGTTTAAGGTACAGCTCGAAAACGGTCATGAGGTCCTCTCGCACGTTTCGGGCAAGCTCAGAATGAATTATATCAGAATAGTGCCGGGTGACAAGGTCAAGCTTGAAATGTCACCGTACGACCTCTCAAAGGGCCGTATCACATGGCGCGTAAAGTAAAAACGGACTAAGGTCCCCTATCCGCTAAAGGAGGTATTTTCAATGAAAGTCAGACCTTCAGTAAAACCTATTTGCGAAAAGTGCAAGGTTATCAAACGTAAAGGCAGAATCATGGTTATCTGCGAAAATCCTAAGCATAAGCAGCGTCAGGGCTAAGCCTGCCGCGATAATGGAGGTAATAACAATATGGCAAGAATAGCTGGTGTTGACCTTCCCAAGAATAAGAGGATCGAGATCGGTCTCACTTATATCTACGGAATCGGTCGTCAGACTGCAACAAATATCCTCGCTGCCACAGGCGTTGATCCTGACGTAAGAGTTAAGGACCTCGCAGAGGAGGACGTAGCTAAGCTTCGTGACTATATCGACGCAAACTACACCGTTGAGGGCGATCTCCGCCGTGAGACAGCACTCAATATCAAGAGACTTGTTGAAATAGGCTGCTACAGAGGCGTTCGTCACAGAAAGGGTCTGCCCGTAAGAGGTCAGAGAACAAAGACAAACGCAAGAACCCGCAAGGGCCCTGTAAAGACTATCGCTAACAAGAAGAAGTAAGGAGGTCATGAGCTTTGGCACAGCAGAAAGGTAAAAAGGTCTCTACCATCAGAAGACGTAGAGAGCGTAAGAATATCGAAAGCGGCGCGGTTCATATCCAGTCAACTTTCAACAACACGATCGTAACTATCACTGATACTCAGGGTAATGCGATCTCATGGGCAAGCGCAGGCGAGCTCGGATTCAGAGGCTCAAAGAAGTCCACTCCTTTCGCAGCTCAGACAGCTGCCGAGACAGCTGCTAAGGCTGCTATGGAGCACGGTCTCAAGAACGTAGAGGTTTACGTTAAGGGACCCGGCGCAGGTCGTGAGGCTGCTATCAGAGCACTCCAGACCGTTGGCCTCGAGGTAAGAATGATTAAGGATGTAACTCCTATCCCGCACAATGGATGCCGTCCGCCTAAGAGACGTCGTGTCTGATGAAAGAGGAGGTAAATTGAAATGGCAGTACAGAAAGAACCTATTCTTAAGAAGTGCAGATACCTGGGCATCAGCCCCGCTGTAATGGGCGTTTCCAAGAAGGAATCCATCCGCTTCAAGAATGCAAATAACAGAAAGAAGATATCCGAATACGGACTCCAGCTCAAGGAAAAGCAGAAGCTGAAGTTCATCTACGGCGTGCTCGAGAAGCAGTTCAGACACTACTTCGCTATCGCTGAGAAGATGGAGGGCAAGGCCGGTGATAACCTTATCACAGTTCTCGAATCCAGACTCGACAGCGTCGTTTACAGAATGGGTCTCGCTCTCACAAGACGTGAGGCAAGACAGCTCGTTGTTCACAGCCACTATACTGTAAACGGACAGAAAGTAAACATTCCTTCTTACAGAGTTAAGGTCGGCGACGTTATCGCTCTCAAGGAGAAGGACAGAACTTCCGAGAAGTTCAAGGCTACAGTTGAAGAGACTAAGGACAGGATCGTTCCTACATGGCTCGATGCCAAGAAGGACGACTTCTCTGCTACAGTTACTCGTATGCCCTCAGCTGAGGATATTGATTATGAGGTAGCAACACACCTCATCGTCGAGCTGTACTCCAAGTAATCGTAGGATAGCTTGAATAATCAGAACTCGAAAATAATTATTATTGCGAAACAGGAGGGTCATTATGCTGGAAAAGATCAATAAGCCTGATATCGACATCGTCGAGCTTAAAAGTGACGGCAAATACGGCAAATTCGTTTTAGCACCGCTTGAGCGCGGATACGGTATTACACTGGGCAACAGCCTCAGACGTGTGCTGCTCTCCTCACTTCCGGGTGTGGCTGTGACTTCCGTAAAGCTCTCGGGTAAGGACGGCACTATCCATCATGAGCTGTCTACGATCCCGGGCGTAAAAGAGGACGTCACAGAGATCATCCTCAGCATCAAGGGTCTTACAGCAAAGCTCTACGGCGACGGTCCGAAGACAGTCTATGTAGAGGCTGAAGGCGAGTGCGAGATCACTGCGGGCGACATAAAGACCGATTCCGAGGTCAATATTCTCGATCCGGGTATGCACATCGCAACGCTGGGCAAGGACGCAAAGCTGTATATGGAGATCACTATCGACAGAGGCAGAGGCTATGTTTCCGCAGAGCGAAACAAGAAGCAGATCAACCTCCCCGTTGATGTCATCGCTGTTGACAGCATCTATACACCTGTTCTGAAGGTAAACTATACCGTAGAGGACACACGTCTCGGTCAGGTTACCGACTACGATAAGCTCACAATGGAGGTATGGACCGACGGTACCATCTCCGCAAAGGAAGCATTATCACAGGCAGCAAATCTCTTGGGCGAGCATCTCAAGCTGTTCATCGAGCTCTCTGAGGAGTCGGGAATAGCCGAAGTCCTCGTAGAGAAGGACGAAAAGGGCAAGGAGAAGATACTCGAGATGACTATCGAGGATCTCGACCTCTCAGTGCGCTCGTTCAACTGCCTCAAGCGTGCAGGTATAAATACTGTAGATGACCTCATCAATAAGTCTGAGGAAGAAATGATGAAGGTTAGAAACCTTGGAAAGAAATCCTTCGACGAGGTCAAGGAAAAGCTCCAGTCACTGGGCTTTGACCTCTCATCCGAAGAAGAATAACAAAACCATCACTTAAATAATAGTAAAGGAGTGAAATACATGCCGGGTACAAGAAAGCTGGGCAGAACATCTGACCACAGAAAGGCAATGCTCAGAGGCATGGTAACTTTCCTTCTTGAGAACGGTCAGATCGAAACGACTGTTACAAGAGCAAAGGAAGTTCGTGCGGTTGCAGAGAAGATGATCACAATCGGTAAGAATACTGATCTGCACTCCAAGCGTCAGGTAATGTCATACGTAACTAAGGAGTCCGTCGCTAAGAAGCTCTTCGACGAGATCTCTCCCAAGTATGCAGACAGAAACGGTGGTTACACACAGATCGTTAAGATCGGTCCCCGCCGCGGCGATGCTGCAGAAATGGCAATTATCAAGCTTGTGGACTAATCACATACATCATACGGCTGTCAGGTATCTGGCAGCCGTATTTTTGTAGGGGCGCACATTGTGCGCGCGCAAATTCCATTTTGCTGCCGTTTACGTAATTGCGGGACGCCGAGGGCGGCGTCCCCTACGGAAAACGTTTCGGTCAGAACTGTAGGGGCGCCCTTTGGGCGTCCGCAAATTCCATATTGCCCGCGGGGGGCTCCCCGCAAAAAAAGCTTGCAATCTTCCGCGGGATATGTTATAATATAGCTTGTATTGAAATTCTACGGACAGAAGGAGTTTATAACTATGAAAAGGAAATTAGCCGCTGTTATGACAACAGCCCTCGCGACAGCTTCGGGCGCGATGTACTTCGCAATGAGCGCATTCGCAGAAGAGGCTGCTGACGCCGCGACCGAAACACAGAAGACCGCAAATCCGCTTCTCACCTTTGTTATCCCGCTCGGATTCTTCTTTGTGGTGCTCTACTTTATGATGATAAGACCCCAGAAGAAGAGAGAACAGGAGCAGAAGGAGCTCCAGAGCAGCGTGCAGATAGGCGACGAGGTCGTCACTACGGGCGGTATCGTCGGTATCGTGGTACGTGTTGCGGACGACACAGTCGTTATCGAGACGGGCGGCGAGCGCACCAAGATAAGAATGAAGAACTGGGCGATAGCCGAGAACATCAGCGCTCAGGAGCGTGCAAAGGCAGCTGCTCCGAAGAAGAAGGCAGGACTTGCCTCCGCAGCAGTGCTTGACGAGACAGACAAGAAGTCCAAGAAGAAAAAGGACAAGGACGAAGAATAAAAGCTTATGCCTCCGCATAGAATCGTATGAACGATACTATAAGGAGGCATTTTTATGCGCCGACACCGACAGAGCCCGTGGTCAAATACGCTTTTCAGTCTCGGAGTGTCCGTCCTGTGCGGGAGCGCGGCAATGCTCGCCTCTGCGGCGGTACTGTCGGCGCTGTCGTATTTCGTCCTCGCGAGCACGCAGTTCATCGGATTTTTTGCAGCCCTTTCCGCGGCAGTCGGAGGCTTTACCGCGGGCTATATCTGCGGCAGATACCGCCGCCGCTTCGGACTTCTCGGCGGTATCGCGTGCGGAGCGCTGCTGTACGGCTTGCTGTCAGCCATAGGGACAGCGTCGCTCGGAGCTCCCGCGGACATAAAAAAGCTCCTCCTGCTGACCGTTGCGGGAGCAGCAGGAGGAGTCGCGGGCGTAAACTCGAAACGCCCGAGATCGCTTACTTGATATCATACCCGATACATCGGATATCTTGCGGCACGCAGAGCTCTTTCGGTATCTGCCGCAGAGAACTTTCGCTGTCTGACGATGTATATGCATACGGCAGTCACAGTCGTGAGCATTTCCGATATCGGCACAGCGAGCCATACCAGTGCGATGCTGTGCAGAAGGCAGGCGATAAACACCGCGGGGATAACGAGGAACGTACCTCTCAGCAGCGATATCATCTGTGCGATGTGCGGCTTCTCGTCGGAGGAGAAGTACACCGACATTATAGCGTTCACGCCCATAAACGGCATAAACAGGAAGTACAGCCGCAGTCCTTTTTCGGCTATGGAGCGCATTGCGGGGTCGCCGCTGCTGTTGAAGACGCTCACCACCGGTGTGGTCTGCGAAAAGAGCAGAGCATATGCAACTGCCGCAGTAATGACGGCAGTGACCGCTGACAGGCGGAGCAGATATTTCACCGCAGCATTATCACCGCGTCCGTGACAGCGGCACATCAGCGGCTGAACACCGCTCGACAGACCGATGAAAACAGCCGTGAGCACGATAGCGATGTTGGCGATGACGCCGTATGCCGCGATACCCGTATTGCCCATAAGACGGTATATCACGAAATTGAAAACGAAGATAACGAGTCCGCCCGAGACCTCGGTAAAGAAGGCGTGAAGTCCCAGCGAGACGATGTCTCTGATGATGTGAAGCGACGGGCGGACAAGTCTCAGAGTGAAGGCATTCCAGCCCGTGATGAAGTGTATGCTCATAACGGCAAGGCTGACGAACGGCGAGATGCACGTAGCGAGTGCAGCGCCCTTCATACCCATACCGAGCATAAAGATGAAAACGTAATCAAGCACAACATTGGCAAGGCTGCCGCAGAGTATCCCCGCCATAGCGAGCTTCGGAGCGCAGTCATTGCGCATAAAGCAGACCATGAGGTTGTTCAGCAGCAGGGCAGGCGAGAACAGGAGTATCATTTTCAGATAGTCATGCGACAGGCTGAAAACGCTCGCGTCCGCACCAAGCAGATGGGTTATCTGCTCCGAGAAGAACAAGCCTGCCCCCTCAAAGAGAGCAGCCACGAAGAGCAGGGACAGGAAGGCGTTGGTGAAGACCCTGTCCGTTTCTATGCGTTCGGTCCTGCAATAGAGCATGGAGAAGATGCTTCCGCCGCCCATACCGAGCATCAGTCCGAAGCCATTGATGAAGCTGAAAACAGGCAGAGCGAGATTCAGCGCGGCAAGACCGTCCGCACCCATTCCCCGTGAAATGAAAAATGTATCGATCAGGATATAGACCGATACACCGATCGAGCTGATAACATTTGCCAATATGTACCTGAAGAAATCGTTACGTATTGGTTTTGTGTCCATTATGTCAAGTTTCCCCCAATGAATAATCATGGCAGCGCAAACACGCACCAACTCACATTATACCACAACCGAGCCGATAATAACACCCTTTCGCGGCAACTTTGTATAAATGATGAATTAGTTGCCGATGTATACGTTGATAATCTTATATTATCACCAACATAACCGCGAAAATAAGCCCTCGGGGATATCCCGAGGGCTTTAGCTTCGTATCAGAAATTACCCGACGTATCGGGCATAAGCTCGAACTCGATATTATAGTAGTCGATATTGCCGTCCTTGTCGATGTGGGCACAGGTTGCGGGCACCTTATCACCCGCGCCGTAGGAGGCGCTTATCGTATCGTAGAGCTCGTCGTAGGTCTTGACGGACTTACCATTGATAGCGGTGATGAAGTCGCCTTTTTTGAGTGCTGTATTGGCGATATCGCACGACTCGTCGATAGCGTCGATATAGATACCCGTGAAGTCTGCGGGGAGCTTGAAGCCGAGCTCCTCCTCGATAGTCTCTATTTTGCTGCTTCTGGACATATCAATGAGCGAGATACCTATGCGGAAGCGTCCGCCGACGAAGCCGTTGCTGATGAGCTCCTCAATGATAGGTTTGGCGTCGTTAATGCTGATAGCGAAGCCGAGACCCTCATACTCGCTGCTGACGTACTTCGAGGATGTGATACCGATCACCTGCCCGTACATATTGACGAGCGCACCGCCCGAGTTTCCGGGGCTGATGTCGGCGTTGGTCTGTATGCAGTTCATCTCGAAGCCCGTAGAATCGCTTCTTATCTTACGTCCCGTAGCGGAGACGATACCGTCGGTGACGGTATTCGACAGACCCGCGGGATTGCCGACGGCGATGACCTGCTCGCCGACCATTACCTCGTCGGAGTTGCCGAGCACAGCGGGCTTGAGGTCGGCGTTGCTGACCTTTATGACAGCGATATCGGTCTTGGCGTCTCTGCCCACGACCTTTGCATTGTAGACCTTATCGTCTGCGGTGTGGATATCGTGGTAGCCGTCCGCGAGGAGCACGTGCGCATTGGTCACGATATAGCCGTCATCGGAGAGCACGACTCCCGAGCCCGTACCCTTCAGCGAGGTTCGGAAAGGGTCGGTGTAGGTGTATATCTCGACGATGGACTCCTTTACCGCGGCAGCAGCACCCTCGGTGGTATATCTGCCGTTCTCGTCGATGAAGTTTTCGAGGGCGTTCGCGCCCTCGGGCTTGGAGCTCTGATACAGCACGACATTCGGGCTGCCGATAGCCTTCATATGCTGCTTGCTGCGTATCATATCCACGGTAATGCCGACAATGCACACTACGAGCGCGAGCAGCACCATCAGGAAAAACAGCGCAAGGATAGTCCTCTCGCGGGCTGTGCGGAGCTTCTTCTCCTTACGCTCCTCGTCAGCCTTTATCTCGGCGGCGCTCATTCTGTCGTACTCGTCGAAGCCTATCGGCTCGTACATAAACGCGTCGTAGACGGGCTTGCGCGGGCGGCTCGGCGGCGGAGCGGAGTTCACCTGCGGCTCGGGAGCCTTCTCGTGCTTGGGGATATAGGGCTGACTGTCGGCTTTATTGTCGGAGGCAGGCGGAACAATGCCGCCGCCCGTATAGATGTTGTTATCTTCCATATGCTGTACTCCTGAAGCAGAGCGCGTTACGAGCTCTGCTTGTCTTTCTTTTCTGTGTCCTTTTTATTCTCTTTTTCTCTCGGGTCAACGGGTATCTGTATCTGGAACTCGGTATACTCGCCCTCGACGCTCTTGACCACGATATGACCGCGATGGAGGTGAACTATCTTACGCGAGATAGACAGTCCGAGCCCGAGACCCGTGGTGTCCTTGCCGCGCGAGGAATCGGTCTTATAGAAGCGGTCGAACACCTGACGTATCTCTGTATCCTTCAGACCCTCGCCCGTATTCCTGATACCGATGATACATATATCGTCCTTCTTATCGAAGCGGAACGAGAGCGTGCCGCCTTCGTTTACGAACTTCACTGCATTTTCGACGAGGTTGTAGATGACCTGCTGCATAAGGTCGGCATCGACTACTGCGGTGAGGCGGTGGCTGTCGAGCTCCTCGACCTGCAAATGCTTGTCCTCTATCTTCTTCTCGAACATCAGCACGACCTGGATAACGAGGTCGGTGAGGTTTGTTTCTTGGAAATTCGGGCGCATAGTACCCGACTCAAAGCGCGTCATATTGAGCATAGAGCTTATGAGTATGCGCAGTCTCTTTATCTCCTTCGACACGAGAATGAGGTATTCGGTCTGCCTGCCCTTGGGGATAGTGCCGTCGAGTATGCCGTCCACAAAGCCGCCGATAGTGGTGATAGGCGTGCGGAGCTCGTGTGAGACGTTCGCGATGAAGGTCTTGCTGGTCTCGTCGCTCTTTTCAACGTTAGCCGCAAGAGCGTTGACGCATTCGGAAATATCCCTGAGATTGCCCTGTATATCAGTGGGTATCTTCTCCGAGAAGTCGCCCTTCGAGTATTTCTCGCTGATATGCAGGAAGCGCTCCTCGTAAGCGATGTGCTTCTTGATGCTGTTTTTGAGCAGGAGATAGCACATCGTCACGCCTATGATACCGAACAGCACATACAGTGCGATTATTTTCAGCGTGAAGAGGTTGAGCTCGTCGGTGCTTCCGTATACGAGGACGTACACGGGAACATACTTCATCGTTGACTGCTTGAGGTAGACCTTCGAGCCGTATACGAGGTAGGGCTTGCTCTGGGAAATAGCCTTGTCGCTGACGTCGAGGAAATCGTCGTCATCGAGCTTTTCCTGCATAGCTACGGGCAGGGGAGCGGTCTCGCCGACCGCGGCGCTGTCTCCCGAGAGAATACAGCTTCCGTTCTCGTTGTAGATGTATATCCTCATATCGTACTGACCCATAAACATTTCCTGCAAATGCTGAGCCTGCCACATATAGCCCTCGCCGCTTCGCTGGTACTCCTCGGTGATACAGCTTATGTAGAGCTCGCCGACAGACTGCACCTCGCGGAGCTTCGACTTTTTGAAGATAGCCGAGCAGAGGCTCAGCATCACGGTTCCGATGAGCAGGAGCACGAGGATAACGATAATGAGAGCGAGCCTGAAGAGCTTATAGTATGAGCTTTTGTTCTTGTTCAAGGATATCACCTCGCAAAAAAGCAGGGGACAGCCTGTCCCCTGCGATGATGACAAGCTTCGGACTGAGCGTTATTCCTCTTCCTCTGCTTCAAATTTATAGCCGACGCCCCAGACGGTCTTGAGAGCCCACTTATCGGAGACTCCCTCGAGCTTTTCGCGGAGGCGCTTGATGTGTACGTCGATGGTACGTGAATCGCCGTAGTATTCAAATCCCCAGACCTCGTCGAGGAGCTGGTCGCGGGTGTAGACCCTGTTCGGATTGGAAGCGAGATAGTAGAGAAGCTCGAGCTCCTTGGGGGGAGTGTCGATATTCTTGCCGTTGACCTTGAGCTCATAGCGTGTCATATTTACGGAGAGCTTGTCGTAGCGGACCTCCCTTATCTCGGGTTCAACATTTATATTGCCTACTCTGCGGGTAACGGCGTTGATACGTGCGATAACCTCCTTGGCGTCGAAGGGCTTGACGATGTAGTCGTCGGCGCCGAGCTCGAGACCTATGACCTTGTCGATAGTCTCGCCCTTGGCGGTTATCATAATTATCGGAACATTGGACTTCTTGCGTATCTCGCGGCATACCTGCCAGCCGTCCATACCGGGGAGCATTATATCAAGGAGCACCATATCGGGCTTGAGAGCGTTGAACTTTACAACAGCCTCCTCACCGTCGTGCGAGAGGATGACGCTGTAGCCGTCCTTTTCGAGGTAGAGCCTGAGGAGGTCGCAGATATTCTTGTCGTCATCGACGATAAGCACCTTCAGACTTTTTTCGTTTGCCATAATATGACCCTCTTTCCGTGAAAATTTGAATAAATTATCACTTTATATTATACTGCACTTTTGATACAATGTCAATAAATTTCGGTAAAATATCGTTACATAATTATTCACAAATTTTCATTGTTGGCAGATGCATTACCCCGCAATTGTTACTCACCGAAAGCAGACTATGCCTTTTGTACAGATTGAGCGAGCTTGCGAGCGGCAACGTAGTTAGGGGTTCGGGGAGTGCGCTCCCCGACAGGGTCTGGGACAGCGTCCCAGCGGAGTGCAGAGGCAGAGCCTCTGCAAAGAAAAGCTCCCCAAAGAGGGGAGCTTCTGAATCAGTGATGGAACAGGCGGATACCTGTGAATGCCATAGCGATGTTATACTTGTTGCAGGTCTCGATGACGTTGTCGTCGCGGATAGAGCCGCCGGGCTCGGCGATGAACTCAACGCCCGACTTCTTTGCACGCTCGATGTTGTCGCCGAAGGGGAAGAACGCATCAGAGCCGAGGCAAACGCCCGTATTCTTAGCGAGCCAAGCCTTCTTCTCCTCGACTGTGAACACAGCGGGCTTCACCTTGAAGATACGCTGCCACTCGCCCTCGCGGAGCACGTCCTCGTACTCGTCGCCGATGTATACGTCGATAGCGTTGTCGCGGTCTGCGCGGCGGATATCGTCAACGAACTGCAATCCCATTACCTGCGGGGACTGTCTCAGCCACCAGTTGTCAGCCTTCTGACCTGCGAGGCGTGTGCAGTGGATACGCGACTGCTGACCCGCACCGATACCGATAGCCTGACCGTCCTTGACGTAGCATACGGAGTTGGACTGCGTGTATTTCAGCGTGATGAGCGAGATGAGGAGGTCGTCCTTCTTGTCGTCGGGGATATCCTTGTTCTCGGTAACTACGTTTGAGAGGAGCTCGCGGTTGATATCGAGCTCATTGCGTCCCTGCTCGAAGGACACGCCGTAGACCTGCTTTGTCTCGATAGGAGCGGGCTTGTAGCTCGGGTCTATCTTGAGTATGCAGTATGTGCCCTTGCGCTTGGATTTGAGTATCTCGAGAGCCTCGGGGTCATAGTCGGGAGCGATAACGCCGTCGGACACCTCACGCTGTATCATCTTAGCGGTGCATACGTCCACCTTGTCGGAGAGGGCGATGAAGTCGCCGTAGGAGGACATTCTGTCAGCGCCGCGAGCTCTTGCATAAGCGCTTGCGAGAGGAGTGAGCTCACCGAGGTCGTCCACCCAGTATATCTTCTTGAGGTCGTCGGAGAGCGGTCTGCCGATAGCCGCACCCGCGGGAGAAACGTGCTTGAATGAGGTAGCCGCGCAAACGCCCGTAGCCGCCTTCAGCTCCTTGACGAGCTGCCAGCCGTTGAGAGCGTCGAGCAGATTGATGTAGCCGGGACGTCCGCAGAGCACCTCTATCGGGAGCTCGCTGCCGTCAGCCATATAGACTCTTGACGGCTTCTGATTCGGGTTACAGCCGTATTTTAACTGCATTTCGTTTGACATAATAATGTCCTCCTTATAATAAATCATAATTAGCTATTTATGTCCTCGTATTCGTATCGGTAGCTGTACGCAGCATGCTTGTCTGCTTTCAATTCAACGATATCCTTGGATATCAGGCGCCCCTTGTCGTCGTACTCATACTCTGTTGAACTTGAATCGCCATTTGAGACCTTTTGTGTCTCTTTTATGAGATCACCTTTGCTGTCGTATGAACACTCTGTTGTGTACACAGTGCTATCGTCTGAATTATCCGAGGACTCCGTCCTCACCTTCGTGAGAACATTTCCCGCTTCATCGTAGGTAAACTCGGTCACCTGTGACAAGCCGTCACCTTGCCACGTTTCCTTTATAAGCTCACCGCCGCTGCCGTACTCACATTTTGTTTCAGAGCGGGATAAGACCTTCCCGTCGGCGTCATAGTTCAGATAAAGAATCTCACTTCCGCGGCTGTCATATTCCCTGCAATAATTCTTCCGCCACAGTCCCGAATCATTGTCCTCCATGTAATTCACATGATAATTCATCGTTCCATCGGGATAATAATAGAACCTGTCATAGAAGAAAGCCTTCCTGTCGGTGGACGGCGGGTTTATATAGCTTTTGGTCTTTTCCGTGACGTTGCCGTTTTCGTCATAGGTATAGCAGTAGACCTCGGTCATCTGCATATTTTCGGGGTCACCGACGGTCTCTGACCTGATAATGTTATCGTGCTCGTCAAAGTCGGCATAGCGTTTGCAGGTCACCTCGCCGTCCTCATACTGATATGATGTGCATCTGTACACAGCCTGATTTTCGGGCAAGTCCACTATCTCGTCCGAAACGGTATCAGGCAGGTCGGCAATATTTAAAGTCTCCGCCGCTTTCTTTGAGCCGCACCCTGCAAATGACAGAAGTGCCGCCGTGAGGAGCACAGCAAGCCGTTTTTTTATCCCCTGCATTACTTGTTCTTGTTTACGATACGTGTCTCCTCGGTATTGTTTTCGAGGTCAACGTAGCGCACAAACAGCGACACCTTGTTGTCGGCATTGAGGTTATTCCAGAGCATATCGGTGAACTGGTCGATGCTTCCGCTTATGCCGACGAGCTTGGGCTCGCCCTCAAAGCTCGGGAGCGGGCTGCCGTCACCCATATAGGTGTGGATGAAGTGACCCTCACCCGCAATGGGGTTAGTGTAGCTGAAGGTATAGCGCTGGCAGGAATCGGGGTTGCCGTTAGCGCTCTTGAGAATGGACATAGCGTAGTTGAAGTCGCCTGAATCGAAGCGGAGTATGCCCGAGATACGGGGCGTATAGTTGGGAGCATCGTCCTCGAACTCGCGCGAGCGGAGCGACTGCTCGAAGGTGTACTGCTTGTCCATGAGCTCATAGATAGTGTCGGTCTGGTCGCCGTTGGTGACGATGAGCTTGTTGCCGAGAACTCTCACGGGCGCATAGATGATGAGGTGCGGGTCGGTGAGCTTCGACGGGTCGAACGCCTCAGTGCGGATGCCCTTGCCCTCCTCGATGAATACGCTGTTGCGGCTGTTCTCGCTCCTGCCCATGATGAAGTAAGCGGTAACAGCGTACTTGCCGTCCTCCGACTTACCGATGATGATACCTCTTCCGGGGTATGCATTCGAGCTGAGCTCCTGTGCCAGATCAAGCTTTTTCATAGTGATTGACTCCTTTCGGATTGATTTGATTGTTCGTATATTTGCGGGCGGACGCGCAATGCGCGTCCCTACATATACCCTGTAGGGACGACCATCGGTCGTCCGCACGATTTAATTCCGAATTCCGAATCCCGAATTCCGAATTACAGAAACAGCATTTTCCACCTGTGCAAGCTTTGGCGTGTAGCCAGTCGCCTTTGTGACAATGAAGTCCGCGACCACTATCACGAGTACGGCGGCGGCGATGATATTGATAGCCTTTCTGCTCGGCTTGCTGAGAAGCCGGTCGAACAGCGGCTGAACGACGTACATAAAGAGCAGACCGCCCAGTCCGAAGCGAATGGACGTGCTCAGCGCGATACGCGCCTGGAAATTGTATTTGTAGCGGGAGTAGGTCTGCCACGGCCACGAGCCCTTGGTGAATTCGAGCACATAGGAAGCGGCGAGCTCCACCGCCGTAGCAACGAGCATACACCCGAGGAAGATTAGCAGAGGCTTCACCAGTATCTCCACGGTGAGGCTGTACTTTTTCTTCTTGAACCACCCGAAGCAGAGCAGGAAGAGCAGGGCTCCCGTGCCGTATATCGGGCAGTAGGGACCGAACAGCTCGCCTCTGTTATGGAAGCCCCAGCGGTACACGACGACCTCGAGGAAGACCTCGTAGCACCAGCCGAGCACGGCATACATCCAGAAGCAGATGAACAGCTTCTGCACGAGCTGCTTTTCCTTTATCTCGGCGAAGCTCATATCACATAAGCCTTTCCGTCGCGTATCTCTATCCTGTCCTGACAGAAGAGCGAAACCGCCTCGGGGAGTATCTTCCACTCAGCCTGTTCCATAATGCGCTTCTGGAGAGTTTCGGGCGTGTCGCCGTTCTCTACGGGGACAGCCTTCTGCACGATTATCGGACCTCCGTCGCAGACCTCGGTCACGAAATGCACGGTCGCGCCCGAGAGCTTCACTCCCGCCGCAAGCGCTGCCTCGTGGACGTGCAGCCCGTAGAAGCCCTTGCCGCAGAAGCTCGGTATCAGCGCAGGGTGGACGTTCATCATCTTATAGGGGAAAGCCTTTACTATCTGCTCGTCGAGTATGGTCATAAAGCCCGCGTACACGACGAGGTCAGCCTTCTCCGCGAGGAGAGCGTCTGTGACAGCCTTAGTGTAGGAGGCTATGTCGGCGTAGTCCTTTCGCGGGATAACGAGGCTCTTTATGCCGTTCTGAGCGGCACGTTCAAGCGCATAGACGCCCTCCTTCGAGGATATCACGCAGCTTATCCTGCCGTTTTTGATGATACCCGACTTCTCGGCGTCGATGAGTGCCTGAAGGTTCGTGCCTCCTCCCGAGACGAGGACAGCTATATTTTTCATTGTCATTTCCTCCTGTCAGCGGAAAATAATTATCAGAAGCACGAGCAGAGCGGGAACGCTTCCGAAGATGATAAATCTGTAGTAATCCTTCACGAGGTCGTTTTCCCTGTTCGCGAAGTAGAAGAAAATGGGGTCATCGGGGTCGTAGCACACCATTTCCTGCGAGCCTATCTCATATTTCTGCACGGTATCGGCTACGGAATAGACCGAGCTGACAGCTCTGCCGTCCTCGGTCTCGTATTTGACGATGGGGTAGTAGTGCCTGACGACCTCGGTAGCCTCGTGGTAGTCCGAGACAGTGCCGAACACCGCCACGGAGCGTTTCTGCCGCTTCCTCACTGTTGATATGTGCCACAGGAAGAGCGCCACCATCATAACGTATATGCCGAGCAGTCCGTACAGCAGACAGCCGTAGTGGAAGGTGATACCTACCGTCAGGAACGAAGCCACCGCCCAAACGCAGTCGGCAAAGCCTATCTTCACAGCACACACCTCTCTTTATTTCGGGAACTGCACGTGTCCCTGTATTATCTCTGTGTCGTCGGTGGAGAGCGGAATGCCCTTATCGACGATGACCTGTCCGTAGATATCGGTAATGCGGAAATCGAACGGACCCGCGCCCATTTCTCGCGACTCGAAGTAGTTGTAGGCACGGCGCTCTATCTCGACCCATTCGCCGTCCTTCATATATTCGAGCCTTGTTATCGGATAGCGGTGGTTGCGCACCTGCACGCCGCACCAGAACTCCGTCGTGCCCTCCTTGTACTTGTAGCACACGGGAGCATCCTCCGCCGAATCGAGCGGCACTATCTTCCAGCTGACGGGAACTCTTCCCTTCTCCACGGGAGCTATCAGCGGGAAGGCGTCGGTGTAGAGGTCGAGGTCGCCCTTTTTGCCCTCGGGGAGCTCGTCGGTGACGAGCATATTTATCGTGCCGAGCTCGCCCGTGACCTCAAGGTAAGCACCCGCGAGCTGAGCGCAGTTGTAGTCGGAGTGGTTCATCGCGACTATCCAGTAATCGTGGGAGACGGGGTCGAGCATAGCGTGACCGCCCTCGTATCCGCCGCCGTAGAACGTGCCCTCGCCCGTGTGGACGGTGCCCTTGGGCTCGAGGATACAGCTCTCGTCTATGGTGTAGTCGCTGTCGTAGCCGCCGCTTGAAGAAGAGACAGGCTTACCGAGCACGAAGTCGGAGACGGCTTGGAGCTCCGCCTTGTCAGCGCCCGACTGCCGCGCCGCGACGATATCGAAGGTATCGACGCGCCCGTCGGAGTTGTAGTCCATAGGGATATTTCCCGCCGAGAAAGCGGGGACTGCCGTCACGGTCATTATCACTGCTGCCGCAGCAGCTGAAATGATGAGCTTTTTCATAACATCACCTTGTCGCACGGGACGCCGAGGGCGGCGTTCCCTACAAATTATCCATAAATCGACGGGCGGCGAAACGCCGCCCCTGCATAATTTCGCAATTGCTTCCCGCCGAAAGCAGACTATGCCGTCTGAACAGGGTGAGCGAGCAAAGCGAGCGGCAACGAAGTTCGGGGTCAGGGGAACTGTGTTCCCCTGCGGGGTTCGGGGCAGAGCCCCGACGGGTCAAGGGCAGAGCCCTTGTCAGCAAATGATAACGCCTTCTTCGGACTCAACGAGCTCGCCGAGGATATAAGCGTCCTCGCCCGCAGTCTTGATAGCTGCGACAGCCTTGTCTGCGTCGTTCTTATCCACGCAAACGACCATACCTACGCCCATATTGAAGGTGTTGAACATATCGCGCTCGGGGATGTCGCCGCAGCGCTTGATGAGGTCGAATATCGGGAGCACCTGAACAGCATTGCGCTCTATCTTAGCCGCGAGACTGCTCGGGAGCGAGCGCGGGATATTCTCGTAGAAGCCGCCGCCCGTGATGTGGGAGATGGACTTCACATTAACAGCCTTGAGGAGGCTCATCACAGCCTTCACGTAAATTCTTGTAGGTGTGAGGAGAGCCTCGCCGAGAGTAGCACCGAGGTCATCGAAGTGCATATTCAGCTTCTCCTCGTTTACGTCGAACACGCTTCTTACGAGCGAGAAGCCGTTCGAGTGCACGCCGCTCGACTTTATGGCAATGAGGACATCTCCCGCCTTCTGAGTTTCGGGCTTGAGTATCTTGTCCTTATCGACAACGCCGACCGAGAAGCCTGCGAGGTCGTACTCGTCCTCGGGCATAAGACCGGGGTGCTCGGCAGTCTCGCCGCCGATGAGAGCGCACTCAGCCTGCACGCAGCCCTCAGCTACGCCCGAAACGATGTCCGCGATCTTCTCGGGGACATTCTTTCCGCAGGCGATATAGTCGAGGAAGAACTGCGGCTTTGCACCGCAGCAGATGATGTCGTTCACGCACATAGCGACGCAGTCGATGCCGACGGTGTCGTGCTTGTCGAGAATGAACGCTATCTTTATCTTTGTACCGACGCCGTCCGTACCCGAAACGAGAACGGGCTTGCTGATACCTGTGAGGTCAAGCTCGAACAGACCGCCGAAGCCGCCGATGCCCGAAAGAACGCCGGGTATCATGGTACGCGCGATGTGCTGCTTCATCAGCTCGACTGACTTATAGCCGGCAGTAACGTCAACGCCTGCCTTCTTGTAGCTCTCGGAAAAACTGTTGTTCATGTCTGATATTCCTCCATTTAAAAGAAATGTAGGGGACGGCGTCCCCGACGTCCCTCGGCAGATTTATTCACGGGCTGTCGAGGACGCCAGCCCCTACATAATGCTGTAATTACGAATTACGCATTACGAATTACGCATTTGATTATTCTTTTCCGCTCCAGCAGTAGGTGCAGAGGCTGCACTCGGGAAGTCCGACCGCCTTTACCTTACCCTCCAGCGACTGGAACTCCAGCGAGGTGAGCTTGAGGCGCTTGCATATCTCGTCGCGCATACGCTTGCCGCGCTCGGTGTTGGTATCGCTGTATTCGGCGAGGTACTTCACGCCCTCCTCGCCCTCGAATTCGTCGATGATCTGACGGGCGATGAGCTCCAGCTCGGAGTGGCTGCGTGAGAAGTTGAGGTACTTGCAGCCGTACATTATAGGCGGACAGGCAGAGCGCATATGTACTTCCTTGGCGCCGTTCTCGTAGAGGAACTCGACAGTTTCTCTCATCTGCGTGCCGCGTACTATACTGTCGTCCACGAAGAGAAGGCGCTTGCCCTCGATGAGCTCGTGAACGGGAATGAGCTTCATTTTAGCGACCACGTTTCTCATGCTCTGATTGGTAGGCATAAAGCTTCGCGGCCACGTGGGGGTGTACTTGATGAACGGGCGGGCAAAGGGAATGCCGCTCCTGTTGGCGTAGCCGATAGCGTGAGGCGTGCCCGAATCGGGAACTCCGCACACGTAGTCAACATCGGGGAGCTTGCCTGCCGCGATGTCATTTTCAGCCATTATCTCGCCGTTGCGGGTACGCATCACCTCGACATTCACGCCCTCATAGCAGGCAGTCGGGTAGCCGTAATACGTCCACAGGAAGGTGCATATCTTCATCTTTGAAGGGTCGCCCTCGGCGAGGACGTCCACGCCGTCTGCGGTTATCTTCACTATCTCGCCTGCCTGAAGCTCCTTGCAGGTCTCATAGCCGAGCTTCTGGAAGGCGAAGCTCTCGGTGGAGAGGCAGTAGCCGTCCCAGCGCTTGCCAACGACGACAGGCAGTCTGCCGTACTTGTCGCGGGCGGCGATGATACTGTCCTTGGTGAGTATGATAAGGGACATCGTGCCCTCTATCTTTTCCTGAGCGTAGCGTATGCCCTCGACGAAGCTACCGCGCTGAGCGATGAGAGCGCCGATGAGGTCGCCCGAGTTGATATTTCCGCTCGACATAGCCTCGAAGTTGGCACAGCCGTTCTCGAGGAGCTCGTCCACGAGTGCGTCGGCGTTGCGGATGATGCCGACCGAGCAGACGGCGTAAAGGCCCATTTTCGAGCGCACGAGGATAGGCTGGGGGTCTGTATCGCTGATACAGCCGATACAGAGCTTGCCTCTCATATTAACAACGTCGTCCTCGAATTTAGTTCTGAAGGGTGAATTTTCTATACTGTGAATGTTTCTCTGAAAGCCCTTGTCCTCGGAGTACGAGGTCATACCGCCGCGGCGCGTGCCGAGGTGGGAGTGGTAGTCCGTACCGAAAAAAACATCAGTAATGCAGTCGTTCTTGGAAGCCGCACCGAAAAATCCGCCCATAGCTTATTCTCCCATAAGTCTCTTCATGATTTCCTGATATGCCTCTTCAACGCCGCCCATATCTCTGCGGAAGCGGTCCTTGTCGAGCTTCTCGTGGGTCGTGGAATCCCAGAAGCGGCAGGTATCGGGGGATATCTCGTCAGCGAGGATGATAGTGCCGTCGGAAGTCTTACCGAACTCTATCTTGAAGTCGATGAGGTCGATGTTGAGACCCTTGAAGAACTTCACCATGAACTCGTTTACCTTGAACGCATACTTTGCGATGGTATCTATCTCCTCCTTGGTAGCGATACCGAGAGCGAGAGCGTAGTAGTCGTTGATGAAGGGGTCGCCGAGGTCGTCGTTCTTATAGCTGAATTCGAGTATCGGGCAGAGGAGCTGCTTGCCTTCTTCAACGCCCATTCTCTTGGAGAAGCTTCCTGCGGCTACGTTTCTGATGATTACCTCAAGGGGAACGATGGATACCTTTTTAACGATAGTCTCGCGGTCGCTTATCTCCTCTACGAGATGTGTGGGAACGCCTTCCTTCTCGAGCATCTTGAACATAAAGTTGGTCATCTTGTTGTTGATGACGCCCTTGCCTGCGATAGTGCCCTTCTTCTCGCCGTTGAACGCAGTAGCGTCGTCCTTGTAGTCAACGATAACGAGGTCGGGGTCGTTTGTGGCATAGACCTTCTTAGCCTTGCCCTCATAGAGCTGTTCCTTTTTAACGATGTTTTCCATTTCAAAAATCCTCCTTGAGATTTATATAAATGTATATGCAACCCCGCTTCAATGCGGGAATTGTGAGCTTGTTAATCCTCTGTGCTGTACTCCGACAGCGGTGATACCACGACATTTCCGTTCGGGTCGAGCAGGGGAGTGAGACCGCTGTAGCCCTCGCCGACGGTGTTTATGTAGTTGACGCCCGTCTCGGTGTCAACGAGTATCTGCAAAGCTCCCATAGAGAGCGTTTTTTCGAGCCTCTGCTCGTGAGTGACGATGAAGCGCGGACGCTTCTTTTCCTTTTTCTCAAACATAGCCTTCAATCCTTTCGTATGAGCATATCCGCGGCTGCCTGCGGAGTTTCCGCGGTGTAGTCGGCACCTGCTCCTTTGAACTCCTCCGCCGAGCCGTAGCCCCACAGCGCCCCGAGGCATTCAATGCCCGTCTGATGTGCGCCGAGAACGTCGTTCTGCCTGTCGCCGACCATCAGCACCTGCGAGCGGTCGGTGACGCCCGCCCTTGCGAGCACGTCCTCAATGACCTGAGCCTTTGTGATGCGCCCGACCTCAGCATCTGCACCGCCGACAACGTCGAAATACTTCGCAAGGTCGAATTTATCCATTATCCTGACGGAGTAGCATTCGAGCTTGCAGGTCGCGACTGCGAGGCACATTCCCGCGCTCCTGAGGCGTTCCAGCATTTCGCGGATACCGTCGTATACGTGATTCTCGAACAGCCCGACCGTGCTGTATCTCTCGCGGAACACCCGCACAGCCTCATCTGCCCGCTCATCGCTCATACCGCAGAACATCCTGAACGAATCTCCGAGCGGCGGACCGAGGAAGCGGTCGGGGTCGTCGGGTATCTCGAAGCCGAGCTTTTCCGCGGAGTAGTACAGGCTTTTCATTATGCCCTCGCGCGAATCGGTGAGCGTGCCGTCGAGGTCGAAAAGTATGTATCTGAATCTGTTCATCAGAGCGCGGGTATCTGCTCCTGCAAAGCCTTGTCCTTAGCGATAACGCCGTCAGCCATAGCCTTCTTCTCTGCGGCGAGCTTCTCTGCGAGAGCCTCGTCCTCAATGGCGAGCATCTGAACCGCGAGCACAGCCGCGTTCTTTGCACCGTCTATGCCGACGGTAGCCACGGGCACTCCGGGAGGCATCATAACTGTCGCGAGGAGAGCGTCCACACCCTCGAGAGCTTTCGACTTCATCGGTATGCCGATGACGGGGAGGGTGGTGTGTCCCGCGACAACGCCCGCGAGGTGAGCCGCCATACCTGCCGCGCAGATGACAGCTCCGAAGCCGTTCGCTCTTGCGTTAGAGGCGAATTCGCACGCCTCCGCGGGAGTCCTGTGTGCGCTCATAACTCTGCACTCGAACTCAACGCCGTACTTTTTCAGCTCTGTGAGAGCCGACTTTACAACAGGGAAATCGCTGTCGCTTCCCATGATGACTGCAACCTTTTTAGACATTTTCTATTCTCCGTTCCGCCTTATCGGCTTTGTTTTTCTCCGCCTCATCGTCGGCGGGCTTTTCATCCTTTTTCTCGGGCTTGGGATAGTCGGGCGCGTCCTTCTCGAACGAGCCGTAGATAGCCTTGAGGTCGCTCTCGGAGCTGCCGCTGAATCCCACAGCCGCCTTGTATTTATCGCGAAGAGCCTTGCGCTCTCCGTTTTCATCGGTATAGGTTATCTCCGTCTCGGCATTGAACGTCACCTCATAGCAGGGAATGTCGTTCTCGCTTCTCACGGAGTATATATGCACGTCGGAAATGCCGAACAGCCATTTCGAGAGCAGCCTGTGGTCGTCGGGGAAGAGCGGCGAGAAGCCCGCGCGGCTTCCCTTGGTTATCCCCGAGAGCACCTCATCGTCATCGCTGTAGGCGTACACGACGTATTTTTCGGTCATATCCGTCATATCCTCTATCATAGGGACAGTCAGCTTCGAGAGCAAAACTCTGCTGTTCAGCTCGACGCTGTAGGAAGCACCCATAGCCATTCCGCTGTAGGCGGCGCGCTTGAAGAGCAGACCGTCGCTGCTGTGCGTGAAGGTATAGGTGCCGCCGCCGTCGGTGAGGACGAGGTCGGCGCCCTGAGTGCTGCACGACTTCCACGTTCTGCGGAAGCAGGGCTCGAACTGTCTGTCGTAGAGGACATACCGCCCGTCGGAGGCACTCTCCGCCGAGTAGTAGGTGCTGCCGCCGAGCGACAGCTTAGAGATGTTGCTGTATATCAGCGGTATGACGATATTTCCGTCGCGGTCAACGCAGCCGAAGAGCCTGCTGCTGCCGATACCGCTTGTGACTATGCACTTGCCGCCCGTAGCGAATCTGAGGTCTGTCCACTCCGAGTTGATGAGTATCCTGTTGTCGGAGTCCGCCAGCCCGTAGCGCCCGTTGGCGTCGGTGAAGATATAGTTGCCGTCAGTGTCGGAAGCGCCCTTGCGGACTATCTCCGTCTGCGTGCTGTCCTTTGTTGTATCCGCGGGGACGCTGAGGTAGAAGTGCGTTATTGCCGCCGCGAGTATTATCACGACGATGAACAGGAACGACACGACCAGCCTTGTCTGCTTGTTCAAGGCGACCTCACCTCCCGCAGAGGGTTACTTCTTGTCATTCTTTCTGCGCTCGCGGTACATCTCGTCGGTCTCGCCCGTGAGGTATATCGGACGGTTCTTGACCTCCATATAGGTCTTGCCGAGGTACATACCGAGAATGCCCGTGCAGCCGAGCTGTACAGCACCCATGAGGAGCATGGCTCCGATGACGAGCAGAGCCGCACCCACAGCGGGCGCGAAGAATACGGTGACGATACCCGCGACAGCGAAGAGCGCCGAGAGTATCGCGCCGAAAATGGCAAAGAAAATCGAGAATGAGAGCGGTGCGGTCGAGAACGCCATAATGCCCTCAAGGGAGTATCTGAAGAGCCCCCAGAACGACCACGAGGTAGTGCCCGCGGGACGCTCGACGTTCTCATAGGGCATATACTGCACGCGGAAGCCGACCCAGCTGAAGATGCCCTTGGAGAAGCGGTTGTACTCGGACATCGAGAGCACCGCATCGACCATCTGCCTTGACATAAAGCGGAAGTCCTGAGCGCCGTCAACTATTTCGGTCTGGGATATCTTGTTCATTATCTTGTAGAACAGCCTTGCGAAGAACGAGCGTATCTTCGATTCGCCCGTGCGGCTGACGCGGCGGGTGGTCGCGCAGTCGAACTCGCCGTCCTTGACGTAGTTGTACATCTGCGGCAGGAAGGCAGGCGGGTGCTGGAGGTCGGCGTCCATAACGACGACGAAGTCTCCCTTTGCGTTCTTGAGACCCGCGTACATACCTGCCTCCTTACCGAAGTTTCTCGAGAAGGAGATATATCTGACACGCTCGTCCTTATCGGCGAGTTCGCGGAAAATTTCGAGAGTGCGGTCCTTGGAACCGTCGTTGATGAAAAGGAATTCAAAATCTATATCCGGGTGCTCCTGCTTCATACTGTTCGTGACCCTGATTATCTCGTCGTAGAACATCGGCAGGACTTCCTGCTCGTTGTAGCATGGCACAACGACTGAAATGAGCTTCATTTTTGACCTCCTTGGGCATATCGTGCGGCGGAGCCTGATGTCTCCCGCGCGAAAAAATACATTATTATTATACTACAAACAAAGAGATACTGCAATAGCCCCGCGGGTATTTTCGTAACTTTTCACATATAATTTTCCAAACGACCCATAAATATGAACTTCTTTAAAATATTTAGCAGTAAATGATTGAAATGATGTAGTCAAAATGTATAATTTTCTCATTTTTTCATAACCTATACGGAAGTTTTTGACATAAAAATCAATAACAATTTGTTATTTCCGCCGAAAAATTAATTTTTGGTATAATTTTTCGGTTTTCTTATGAAAAAACTGTTGATTTTTTTTGTCGTATCGGGTATAATATACGTGTAATGGTATCGCTCTGCGCCCTGTGACAGTCTGACGCTCTTTCTTCCATAGCCGGCTGCCACCTTTTTATGCAAAGCGTTTGGGGGACCGACTGTTCGGTCAATGAAATCGGCTGCTCGCTGCCGTAAAGCGTAGCTGCGGTCAACGCAGGATTGGAGAATGTTATGGATATTAGGCTCGTAACGACTTCCTTCAATGATGAGGTACACGGCACCTTCAACGAGAAGAAGACAGGGTGCGGTATCAATCTTCTGAAGTCGGAAAATGTGACTCGCTATCACAGAGGCGGTATTATGAGAGACCTCGGCGAGATCACCTGTGAAAAGTGCAAGACAAAAATTGCCAAGGAAATGATAAAGTCCGACCAGAAGGAAATGAAGCTTCTCCTCAAGGAGGAAAAGCTCAGGGCGAAGAAGGGCATAGTTGACGACGGCATCGTTCCTCTCGCAGGCGAGGCGAAGATCACGAAGGATCAGACACAGAAGCCTGCTCCTGCTCCGAAGCCCGTTTACCAGAAGCCCGAGCCCGCAGCTCCCGCACAGCCCGCGAATATCGGTGCAACTATCCCCGGTACAGGCGTTGCGATAGACAACAGCCTTGCTCAGTTTGCGATAAACAAGCCTCAGGCAGAGCCTGCTCCCGAGGCGGCACCGCAGGACAACTTCCTCGACCAGTTCGCTATCAACAAGCCGCAGGCAGAGCCCGAGCCCGCTCCTGCTCCCGTGCAGCAGGACGACTTCCTTGCTCAGTTCGCTATCAATGCTCCCGCTCAGACAGAGCCCGAGCCCGTACAGGAGGCACCCGCTCCCTCGGTACCTCCCGTTATCGACGATATATCCGCTGCTATCGCAGCTATGAACAGCAGCCCTGCTGCCGCTCCTCAGCCCGCTGCCGAGCCCGTACAGCAGGCGCCCACACCCGCACCTGCTCCCGCGGCACAGGCGGACGACATACTCAGTATGTTCTCGATCGAGGCTCCCGAGAAGCCCGTTGCAGGTACATATGACAACGATTCGAGCGTTATCGACGTCGCAGAGGAGAGCCTCTCGTCAGTCGAGCCCGAGCCCGTACAGCAGGCGACGGCTCCCGTTATCGACGACATCTCCGCTGCTGTTGAGGCAGCTCAGAACAATATCCCCAAGTACGAAGCTCCCGTGCAGCCCGCTGCTGCTCCCGAGCCCGTACAGCAGGCATCCTCTCCCGCACAGGAGAAGTCAAATGTCAGCGAGTGGGATCTCATCGCGAACCAGCTCTTCGGTGCGAACGGAGAGTCTCCTCAGAACGCGCCTAAGGCAGAGCCCGTACAGCAGGCGACAGCTCCCGTTATCGACGATATATCCGCAGCAGTTGACGCTGTAGCACAGAACGTACCCAAGGCAGAGCCCGTACAGCAGGCGACAGCTCCCGTTATCGACGATATATCCGCAGCAGTTGACGCAGTTGCTCAGAACGTACCCAAGG
>JAFXXD010000038.1 GCA_017542475.1 Ruminococcus sp.
CTCGGCGAGTTCATCAAGTACATACAGGTCAAGGACTCTATAATGGGTGCGGACGGCAAGGTCGAGTACCGCATTATGGGCACAGGCGATATCCCCGTCAAGGAGATGATAGCCGCTCTCGATACTATCAATTACACAGGCTATATCTCGCTCGAATGGGTAAAGCGCTGGGCTCCCGACCTCAGCGATGCGGGTATCGTTATACCGCAGTTTGCAGAGTATATGGCTCCCTACAAGAGAAAGCACAAGCACCCGCTCCAGACCAATATGCGCGGCGACGGTCAGTATCCGTGGCCGAAGGAGCGTATACTCAACTACACCTTCCCCGATATCCTCGACCGTATCTGCGACCAGTTCCCGAACCAGTACGCCTTCCGCTATACTGAGCTCGACTATACACGTACATACCCTGAGTTCCGCGACGATGTCGACAACTTCGCGCGTGCCCTGCTCGCTATGGGCGTCAAGAAGGGCGACCACGTTGCTATCTGGTCTACAAATGTGCCGCAGTGGTATATCACCTTCTGGGCTACCACAAAGATAGGCGCTGTTCTCGTTACTATGAACACCGAGTACCGCGTTCACGAGGCTGAGTATCTGCTCCGCCAGTCCGATACCATGACCCTCGTTATGATAGACGGTATCAAGGATATCAAGTACGTTGACATCATCAAGGAGCTCTGTCCCGAGCTTGAGACCTGCGAGCCGGGTCAGCTGCGCTCGGCGAAGCTCCCGTTCCTCAGAAACGTTATCACTATCGACTCCGAGAACCACGGCTGCTTTACATGGGAATCGGCTCTTGCTCAGGGAAGAAAGGTCGCATACAGCGAGGTTGAGGCTGTCCGCAAAACTATTGATATCCACGATGTCTGCAATATGCAGTACACATCAGGTACTACAGGCTTCCCCAAGGGCGTTATGCTCACACATTATAATGTTGTAAACAACGGCAAGGCTATCGGAGACTGCATGGATCTCTCCACAGCCGACCGTATGATGATACAGGTGCCTATGTTCCACTGCTTCGGAATGGTTCTCGCTATGACCGCTTCCGTTACCCACGGTGTAACAATGTCGCCTATCACGAGGTTCAGCCCGAGAAAGGGTCTCGACTGTATCAACCGCGAGAAGATAACCTGCTTCCACGGCGTACCTACGATGTTCATAGCTATGCTCGGTCACGAGAACTTCGACAAGACCGACTTCTCGTATATGAGAACGGGCATTATGGCAGGCTCGCCCTGTCCGATAAAGACAATGGAAGAGGTCGTTGAGAAGATGCATATGAGCGAGATCTGCATTACCTACGGTCAGACCGAGGCTTCTCCCGCTACAACTATGAGCAAGACGACCGATACTCTCGAGCAGCGCGTTAATACCGTCGGAGGTCCTATCTTCGGCGTTGAGTGTAAGATAGTTGACCCCGAGACAAATCAGGAGCTCCCCGACGATACAGACGGCGAGTTCGTTGCCCGCGGATACAACATTATGAAGGGCTACTACAAGATGCCCGAGGCGACAGCTGCCGCTATCGACAGCGAGGGTTGGCTCCACACCGGCGACCTCGCACGCCGCCGCTCGTCCGACGGCTACTTCAAGATAACAGGCCGTATCAAGGATATGATAATCCGCGGAGGCGAGAACATCTACCCCAAGGAGATAGAGGACTTCCTCTACACATACCCGAAGGTTAAGGATGTTCAAGTCATCGGCGTACCCGATGCCGACTACGGCGAGGAGATAATGGCTTGCATTATCCTTCAGGACGACGTTGAGGCTACGGAGCAGGAGATAAAGGACTTCTGCCTCGCGCGTATGGCTAAGCACAAGTGCCCGAGGTACATCGACTTCGTGGACAGCTTCCCGATGAACGCCGCAGGAAAGATACTCAAGTACAAGATGAGGGAGCAGGCTGTTGAGAAGCTCAAGCTCCACAATGCGGACAGTATAGTTACTGCATAAAATAAAGCTGCCAAGTTTTTCGCTTGGCAGCTTTTTGTTTTATACTCCGTAGGTTGCTCTGTATTCGAGCATCTTGTCGAGGTATTCCTTTCCGGGTACAATGTCGTTCTTTATGGCTTCGATGATGTCCTCCATCGTAACGATAGGGTAGACGGTAACGCCGAAGTCGCGCTTGACCTCCTGTACTGCGGAGAGTTCGCCTGTGCCCTTTTCCATACGGTCAACGGTGATTACCATACCTGTTACATTTACGTCAGCCGCGCCCTTGAGCTTGGGCATTGACTCGCGGAGAGCCTTGCCTGAGGTCATAACGTCGTCAATGATGATGACCTTCTCGCCGTCAACAAGGGTCTTGCCGACAAACATTCCGCCCTCGCCGTGGTCTTTTGCCTCCTTGCGGTCGAAGCAGTAGTTTGCGTCGATGCCGAATTTGTTGCTGAGTGCCACAACTGCCGAAACAGCAAGCGGTATGCCCTTGTAGGCAGGTCCGAAGAGAGTGTCTACGGGGATATTGTTCGCGTGTATGCACTCGGCGTAGTATTCACCGAGCTTCGCGAGCTGTGCGCCCGTCTTGTAGTTGCCGCAGTTGATGAAGTAGGGAGCCTTTCTGCCGCTTTTCAGCGTGAACTCGCCGAATGTGAGCACTCCGCACTCAACCATAAATTTGATGAAGCTTTCCTTGTAAGTCATTGAATTTACCTCCGTTTATTTTACGCTATTTTATAAGCGGTTTTACCGTTGCATAGTATTTCTTTGTCTTGCTGTTTCCGAACGCCTTGCATATTTCACTGCTGATTTTTTGTTTGCGTTTGGGGATATCTTTGATTTTAAGTCCCTCGTTCATTATTTTCTGGAGCTTGTCTTTGCTTGATTTATCAAGTTTAAGCGGTTTAATCGCTTTGTCAAATTCTGATTCGGCTCCCTGAATAACAGGAGTGGGAGTATTCTTATTTCCTTCTATATCAGATGTGATTGAGATAATAACGCCTTGTTGTTTCCAAAATGTCCTCAGATTCTCAAAGCCCTTATCGTTGCTGATAATGTGTATATCGCTCGCAATCTGCGAACCTACCAAAAAACCAAGATATGTGGATAACTGAAAATCGAGAGCATTCTTTCCTCCCGCAGCAGCGTTGATAAGCTGTAGAGAAGCTCTTGTTTGCGCAAGCTTGAAATGCAGGTCAAATGGGATAGTGTTGGCATTCTGCGTGTAAAAAACAACTATACAGTCGTTTTCAGTCAGAAGCTCTATTCCGTTGAAGCCAGATTTGTTGACATTCTCATAGTCGATAAGGTAATAACTTTTCTTAGACGTCGTATCCGTATTAATCATCTCCATTCTTTTCAGAACACGTATCCGCACTCGGGACAGCGGGGATAGTCGATATCGAGCTCGGTATTGCATTCGGGACAGCTCTTCTTCGGGAGCTTGTCTATGCTGTCGTCGATGTCGTAGTCGTAGTCCTTCGTGAAGCCGACCTGCCGCACGCGGAAGAAAACTCCCGCCACTATGCCACAGTCCTGACAGAAGAAGCCTGTAGTCTCGGGCTTGTCAGTCTCGGCGACGAGATTATCGCCCTCATACCACGATATCGTCGGGTATGCATAGCTGCTCATTGCTCCGACGCCGTGTACGCCTACTATGAATTTGCCTATTTTCATACGTTTGCCGCAGCTTCCGCATATCATCACGACACCTCCCGCCGATAACATATATTTAGTATAGCACAGAATGTGAAAAATTGCAACAAAATTGAGCCGAAACGTCGATGTGCAAAAAAATCTCCGCAGAATTGTAAAATCTACTTGAAAAAATCCCGCAGACGGGTTATAATAGTAGGGAAGTGCTTTTAGAACGGTTTGCCGCGTACCGAAAACGGGCAGCCCTGTGAGGCTTGGAGTAAAAATGGCTAAAAATAGAGTTGTTCAGCGAAAACCAAAGAAAAAGAAGGATAAACCTTTTATAAGATTCAACGTCGGAATGTTCATATTCCTGTTTTTGTTATCGTTTACAGCCTGCTTCGTGCTGTATATGCTCGCCGCAAATTTCAACCCCGAGTTCTTCGCCGATGAATTCGGTGCATCGGAGATAATCACCGAGGACAGCACTGACAGTACCGAGTCTATGACCGAGAGCAGCATAAGCGAAGTCGAGACCGTGCCTGCTCCCGACGGACTGACAAATCCCGTGCCGCAGTCAGCTGCTATGGACGCAAGCTATCTCGCGGACTGCTGTCTCATCACCGACCCGACTCTGCTTCAGATGGCGGACTTCGGAAGCTTCAGCAAGGATAACATATTCGGAAGTGCCGACCTCACCACTGCCAACTGCACCACTACTAAGGTGGACAGCAACTTCGGAAATGCTACGGTATACGACATCGTCAAGAACAAGAAGCCGAACGTTGTGTACATTATGCTCGGAAACGACCTCGGAACTTCAACGACCGACGATATGATTGCAAGCTATACCACGCTCGTGAACAATCTGCACGGTTCGCTCCCGACAATGGATATCTACGTTATGCAGATTCCTCCCGTCATTTACGACTCGGACGTTAAGTCGAACGAGAAGGTCAACGATTTCAATAACAGGCTCCTTGCGATGTGCAATACGATAGGAGTCCACTGCATCGACACTAACACCGCTCTGAAGAATGAGAGCGGGGCTCTCAAGGAAGAATACTGGTCGTATGATACTCTCGCGCTCTCGAAAGAAGCGTATGAGGCTGTCTGCGGTTACATACTGACACATACTGCATAAATATAGTGTCCCGACCACAAGATATAGTGGTCGGGATTTTACGTTCAGTATACATAAATACGGATGACGGTATATAGCCAAATTATGGATTTTTATGCGATTTGTTGTATGATATTACCATTTTTTTGCAAATTTCCACAGCATCTATTTGCTATTACGTGCACTTGACTTTAGCTCGGCTATGTTTTATACTAATATACAGAGACAAGTTGGGAGACACAACATATAGTAATCAGGAGGTTAAGGAAATGATAATCCATATTATTAAAAGAGACGGTCGAAAAGTCCCTTTTAATATTGAGAAGATCGCTAACGCTATTTTCAAGGCTGCCCAGTCATGCGGCGGTACCGATTTCAGCGTTGCGATGGACACTGCCGCGGATGTCTGCAGGCTCTATGAAGACGAGAATCCCGGCAAGGTTCCCACGGTTGAAGAGATCCAGGACCTCGTTGAGAAAACCCTTATCGAAAAAGGTCACGCAAAGACGGCAAAGGCTTACATTCTCTATCGTTATGAGCGCACACGCTCACGTGAGATGAAGACTAACCTGATGTGCGTACTCAATGAGCTGACCTTCAGTGCCGCGAAAGACAGCGACATTAAACGTGAGAACGCCAATATAGACGGTGATACCGCCATGGGCACAATGCTCAAATACGGTTCGGTATCAGCAAAGGAATACTACGGGATGTATGTCCTCGAGCCCAGACACGCAAAGGCTCACCGTGAGGGCGATATACACATCCACGATCTCGATTTCTACACGCTCACTACTACCTGTACACAGATAGACCTCAAGAAGCTCTTCACCAACGGTTTTTCCACAGGTCACGGCTTCCTGAGAGAGCCTAACGATATATCGAGCTATTCGGCTCTCGCTTGTATAGCGATACAGTCAAACCAGAACGACCAGCACGGCGGTCAGAGCGTTCCTACGTTCGACTACGCTATGGCGGACGGCGTAAGAAAGACCTACGTAAGCCGCTATATTGCGAATGTCGGAAGAGCACTCCAGCTCCTCGCAGGCAAAGAGGACGGAAATGACATCGCCAAGGAGATAGAAAAGGAGCTTCTTGAAAAGCACTCTCTCGCACCTGTCCTTGCGAACGACAACGGATACAGCGAAAAAGAGTTCGAGCTTCTCCTCGCTCAGACTGACGAGGAAACAGCTAAGAAGATACAGGAATTCTCCCGCAAGAACGCCGAGAAGGAGACCGACAGGGCTACGTATCAGGCTATGGAGGCACTCATCCATAACCTCAATACAATGAACAGCCGTGCGGGTGCTCAGACTCCGTTCAGCTCGATAAACTACGGTACAGATACATCTCCTGAGGGAAGAATGGTCATCAAGAACGTTCTCCTCGCGCAGGAAGCGGGTCTCGGCAACGGCGAGACACCTATCTTCCCCATACATATATTCAAGATAAAGGACGGTATAAATTATAATCCCACCGATCCGAACTACGACTTATTCAAGCTCGCGTGCAGAGTTTCTGCAAAGCGGCTGTTCCCTAACTTCTCATTCATAGACGCTCCCTATAATCTTCAGTATTATAAGGAGGGCAATCCCGATACCGAGATCGCGTATATGGGCTGCCGTACAAGAGTTATCGGCAATAACTACGACCCTTCACGCGAGATAGTTACAGGCAGAGGCAACCTCAGCTTCACTTCCATCAACCTTCCCCGTATAGCTATCAAGTCCGACCACAATGTGGGGCTGTTCTTCGATAAGCTCGACGAGATGATGGACCTCGCTATCGAACAGCTTATGCACCGCTTCCGCATCCAGTGCCAGAAGCACGTAAGGAACTTCCCGTTCCTTATGGGTCAGGGCATATGGATAGATTCCGACAAGCTCGGTCCCGACGATACTATTGAGGAAGTGCTCAAGCACGGTACTCTTTCCGTCGGCTTCATCGGTCTTGCCGAGACACTCAAGGCGCTCATCGGCGCTCACCACGGTGAGAGTGAGGAGGCTCGCGAGCTCGGACTTGAAATCGTCGGTGCTATGCGCAAGCGCCTCGACGAGGAGGCTAAGAGAACAGGTCTCAACTTCTCGCTTCTTGCTACTCCCGCAGAGGGACTTTCGGGACGTTTCGTCCGTATGGATGCGAAGAAGTACGGTATAATCGAGGGCGTTACCGACCGCGATTACTACACCAACTCCTTCCACGTACCCGTTTACTATCCTATAAGTGCATTCGAGAAGATAAAGATAGAGGCTCCGTACCATGCGCTTACGAACGCAGGTCACATCAGCTACATCGAGCTCGACGGCGACCCGCTCGAGAACCTCACAGCCTTCGAGAAGATCGTTCGCTGCATGAAGGAATCGGGTATCGGCTACGGCGCTATCAATCACCCCGTTGACCGTGACCCTTGCTGCGGATACACAGGTATCATCGGTGATGTTTGCCCGTGCTGCGGACGCAAGGAGCACTCCAACGATGTTGCCTTCGACCGTATCAGACGTATCACAGGCTACCTCGTGGGTACGCTCGACCGCTTCAACGACGGCAAGCGCGCTGAGGAGCACGACAGAGTAAAGCATAACGTTTAAGGTGATAGAATGGAACTCAGGATCGCCGGTACTGCCAACGATTCTATCGTTGACGGTCCCGGAATAAGATTTACGATATTCACTCAGGGCTGTCCGCACAACTGCAAGGGCTGCCACAACCCGCAGACCCACGACTTCAATGGTGGCGAAGTCGTTGATACTGCGGAGCTCCTCGCTAAGGCAAAGGAGAATCCGCTGCTGGACGGCGTTACATTCAGCGGCGGCGAGCCCTTCTGTCAGGCGGAGGCACTTGCGGAGCTCGGGGAGCAGATAAAGGTTCTCGGGCTGAACATAATCACATATACAGGCTACACCTTCGAGTACCTCTATGAGCACCGCGCCGAAAATGGCTGGGGCAGGCTGCTCGGAGTGACTGACTACCTCATAGACGGTCCCTTTATCCTTGAACAGAAGGACTGGGAGATAAAGTTCAGAGGCAGCAGCAATCAGCGGTATATCGACTGCAAGGCAAGCATGGAGCAGGGCAGGGCAGTGGAGTGCGAGCCGTGATCATAAAAGCAAAACCGTTATCGGAGCTTTTCCGATAACGGTTTTTTATTGCAGCTTGGCTTTTTGATGCTTGCTCATAAAGTGCAGCATAATGTAGAATACGACAGTCTCAATCAGGAAGGTGGCTGTCCACGATATCATATAGGACGAGTAGAGTATCTCGAGCGTGTGATATTTCGGGATCTGGAATACCGTGTATATCCACAGTATGCGGAATCCGCACACTCCCGCGACTGTGATGAACATAGGCGCGACACTGCTGCCAATGCCGCGGAGCATACCCGTTGCCACGTCCATTATGCCGCACAGGAAGTAGGGGAGACAGATGAACATAAGTCTTGTGATACCATATTTTATCGCCTCGTCGGAGTCGGTAATGTATATCGAGAGCAGGGGACGACTGAACAATACTGCAAGTCCCCCGAGCGATACGCCTGCTCCGAATGCGAGGGCGAGGCAGGCAAGCATTATCTTGCGGATACGGTCGAATTTGCCTGCTCCGTGGTTCTGTCCCGCGTAGTTGAGAGCACTCTGGCTGACGGAGTTCATCGAGATGTAGACGAATCCCTCGATATTCTGGGCGGCGGCGTTGCCCGACATAACTACCGAGCCGAACGAATTGACCGACGACTGTATGATGACGTTAGATATCGAGAACAGCGAGCCCTGTATTCCTGCGGGAAATCCTATCCTGATTATTTTTATTAGCTGACGCCAGTATATGTGCATTTCACGGAGTTTCAGCCTGCACGCGTCCTCGCGCCGCATAAGTGCCCATAGCACCAGTGCCGCTGACATTACCTGTGAGAGCGCAGTTGCGAGTGCAACTCCCGCAACATCCATTTTCAGCACGATAACGAAAAAGAGGTTCAGCAGTACATTTACTACGCCCGCGCCCGTGAGGAAGTAGAGCGGGGACTTCGTATCGCCCGCTGCACGAAGTATTGCTCCGCCGAAATTGTAGAGCGTGCTTGCGATAATGCCCGAAAAATAGATTCGCATATACGTCGTTGATAGCCCGATAACGTTGTCGGGAGTCCCCATAAGCGAGAGTATCCGCCTCGCGCCGACTATGCCTGCTATCGTCAGAAAAGCTCCGCATATCGCTGCTAACGGGATAGCGGTATGTACGGTACGGCGGACGTCCTCGTCCTTGTTTGCGCCTACTCCGTGAGCTACGGTGACACCTGCACCAACCGAAAGTCCGATAAACAGATTAACGAGCAGATTTATGACAGCTCCGCAGGCTCCGACAGCCGCAACGGATATACTTCCGCAGAAGCGTCCGACAACGACGAGGTCAGCCGCATTGAAGAGCAGCTGCAGCACGCCAGTGAGTACTATCGGAACTGTGTATGCGATCAGTCCTTTAAGAAGCGGTCCTTCCGTGAGATCCGCTGTATTCCTGCGCACCGCAGGTCACTCCTTTCTCTATCCATATTCATTTATTATATTCCTAACCGTTAAAAATGTCAATAGATAAAATATGAAATAAGCCGTCAGCAGTGCTCTAAATGTGACAGAACGGAAAAAATTTTCAAATATCTATGGACAAACTGAAATTAATAGTGTATAATAATATGGTATATGAAATTTTAACACACTCGGAGGCTAATCAAAATGAATAATTTAAGAAAAATTGCGGCGGCGGGTCTGTCGGTCGCACTTTCTGCGTCTATGATAGGCTGTACCCCCGCTATCGGTGCAGGCTCAAAGACGGCTATGTCTGTGGACGGTTATGACGTTCCCGCAGGTCTTTTCATTTACTATACATTACAGGGCTACAACGAGGCGGCAAGCCATCTCCAGCAGAAGAACGGCACCGAACCCTCGGTCGATGATGTCAAGAGCACAAATATCGAGGATACCGACTCCACTGACTGGATACAGAACAAGGCTACCAAATACTGCAAGGACTTCGTTGCGGTACAGAGAGAGTTCGAGCTCATAGGCGGTGAGCTCACGTCCGAAGAAAAGGACGAAGCGGCTCAGATGGCTGAGTATTACTACGCACAGTATCCCACATATGCTGATAACGGCATTAGTCTTGACACAATGAAGCTTATGGCTGAAAGCTCATACAAGGAGCAGAAGATATTCGACCATTACTACGGCTTCGAGGGCGAAAAGGGCTGCTCGGAGGACGAGCTCAAGGAATACTTCAACGACAACTTTGCACGTGTAAAGTATGTTTCCATAAGCCTTCTTGATGGCGAAGGAAACAAGGTATCCGAGGATAAGGAGAGAAACCTCCGCAAAAAGGCTGACGAATACGCAGCTCAGATAAACGACAAGGCAAGAGAGATCGACAAGATGCTTGAGGTCAACAATGTGCAGTCTGATTATGACGAGTATGTTGAGGCTCAGAACACTACCCTCGCTCAGCCTACAGTTGAAGAAGAGACTACAACTACTGCCGTAGAGGAGACCACTACAGAGTCTACCGAGTCTACTACGACCACTACAGACAAGTACGACGGCGAGCGTATCATTCAGAAGAACACAACTACTACGGCTTCTGCGGACAGCTCCGACGATACCGAAACTACATCGGCTGAAGAAGAGGATTCCGAGTACAAGTTCAAGGAGTTCATATTCAACGAGCTTACCCTTGACAAGGCTACTGTTTACGACTACGACGGCAGCACCATTTACGTCGTTATCCGCGGCGACCTCCACGAGCGTATGACTGAGGAGGACTACTGGAATGCGGATTATATAAGCTATCTCCAGTCGATGAGATATACCGACGATTTCAAGGAATACCTCGAAGAAAAGGCTGATGCTCTCTCGCTCGAAAAGAACAAGTCAGCGTACAGACGCTATGCTCCGTTCAAGCTCAAGCTTGAAGATAATTCAAAGTAAGGAAAAACCGCAGGTCAGTGACCTGCGGTTGCTTTTTTATTCAAATTCGTATTCGCCCTTATAGTTCTTCTTGAACTCGGTGTAGACCTCTTCGAGAAGTGCATCGTCCTCGACAGAGACAAAATCGTCAAATTCTTCGTCCTCTCCCTCGATTATCTCAAGGATAACTATGCCGTCGTCCTCCTCGTCAAAGGGGAGAAGTACAGCGAAAAGGCGCTCTTTGTACTCTACGGTGTCAAGTATCTCGAATGAGACCTCATTGCCGTCGTCATCAGTGAGGGTTATATAGTTCTCTTCGTCTTCGAGCTCTTCATTGTTGTTCTCGATTATTTCGCTCATTGTATGACCTCCTTACAGGTTTGATAATATAATTATACTGATTTTTTGCAATTTGTCAATGGCTTTCCGAGGCAGGCGAGGGGAGAGGGGAGTCCCCTATTTTTTGCGTGACTTGTCGGACTTGACGTTAGCAAGCGGATTGCTCTCAACTGCGCTTCTGACATTGTCGTCACTGAGATGGGTGTATATCTCCGTCGTGGAGACGCTCGCGTGTCCGAGGAGCTCCTTCAGCGTGAGGACATCGGCGTCTCCGTACTGATACATCAGCGTTGCGGCGGTATGTCGGAGCTTGTGCGTGGTTATGCCTTTGCCGTCAAGTCCTGCTTCCTTCAGCGAGTTTTCAACAATTTGCTGGACGCGGCGCTTGGAGATACGCTTGTTCTGATTGCTGATAAAAAGTGCGGGCTCGGCTTCGGCTTTTTTGTTGGCTGACCTGTCTTCAAGGTAGCTGTTCAGAGCCTCAATACACGCTGAATTGAGGTACACCATACGCTCCTTGTTGCCCTTACCGAGAACTTTAAGCCGCTTTTCCGCGAAGTCGATATCCCTGACATCTATACCTACAAGCTCGCTCAGTCGCATACCGCAGTTCAGAAACAGAGTAAGTATACAATAATCTCGTTTGGAATCAGTACTGTCAGCGGAAGCAAGCAACCTCAGACTATCATTGAGTGAAAGGAACTTCGGCAGAGCCTGTTTGGGGACGGGAACTTCGATATCCTTTGTCGGATCTTCGGGTAGTATGTGCGTGGATTTGGTCAGATACTTGAAAAAACTTCGCAATGCCGAAAGCTTGCGGTAACGCGCTTTATCAGCGTTATGGCGCTCGTCGGCTGTATAAAAGATGAAATTGTAGATGTCAGAAAGAGTTATCTGCTTTAAATCGGCTGTCGTCATTCCTGAAATATCAACATCTTCGATGTTTTCAACATTATCGTTTTTGAGGTTGAAATAGTATTTAAGAAACAGTCTTGTATCAAGATAATATTCCTGAATCGTGCGCTCCGAGAGCATTTTTACTACCTTGATGTGGACAAGGTAATCGTTCAGAAATTCAGGATTATTGCTATTGTTATAATTTTTCATAAAATCCTCTTATCAAGTAAGTATTCGAGTACAAGAGCTTCGCGCTCTATCAGCATAGCGTCGTAACCATTGTGATCGTGTGTGCGGTTGATCTCTATAGCCTTGTGAGGGTCTACATACTCAAGTCGGAAGCCTTCCTCAGACTCGTATTCATCAAGCGACTGCGCACCGACAGCTTCATCTGTCGAGCATATATAATAGAAGTTTTCCTGCTCGAATATTTCATTTGCGTTTACAAGGCTTCGCTGTACGCGCAGCACCGAACCGAGCTCCGTGACTGATTCCGGTATTATATGCAGTCCGGTTTCTTCGCTGACCTCACGCGTCAGCGTATGAATGTGTGACTCGTTGCTCTCGATTCCGCCGCCTGCGAATTTGTAGTAGTCATATTTCTGACTGTAAACCATCGCAGCCTTTGAATCCCTTATAATTACGGCTCTCACAGACGGACGTCTGAATCTCGGCATAGCTTCATCGTAGTCCTTCAGGTCTATAGTAATTATTCTTTCCATAATATGTCCTCGCTAAATCCCGTTTAAAGTTGCACCAAACTTTGATTTGGTGCAACTTACTGAATAGTATCGCTATGGTATTATTATATCACCTTTTCTATAAGTTTGCAAGAATCCGAGAATATACCATATAAAGAATATAAAGCCGAGTTTTTGCGCTCATTCCTTGACAAAACGCGGCTGATATGATATAATTAAATATAATTTAGTTTCAGAAAATCGCTGCTGTAAAACGTTCAGGCAGCTCTGTTTTATGAAAGGCGGAAACTCGCGTGAAAACTGTCCATATCCGTACAAGCAATCCGTATGACGTTATAATTGAGCGCGGCATTATCTCTAAATGCGGCGAATATATCTCATCTGTTACCAAGTCCAAGAAAGCTGCCGTTATAACCGATGATATCGTCGGCAGGCTTTATGCGGATACTGTCTGCGAATCCCTGCGCTCACAGGGATTTGAGGTCGGAGTTTTCACATTTCCCAACGGCGAGGCTTCAAAGAATCTTGATACATTAAGTAAAATTTACAACTATTTATGCGAGTTCGGTATAACCCGCAGTGATTTCCTTATCGCTCTCGGCGGCGGTGTTGTCGGCGACATTACAGGTCTTGCAGCCGCAACTTTCCTGCGCGGTATAGATTTCGTGCAGATACCGACTACCCTGCTCGCACAGGTCGATTCATCTGTCGGCGGCAAGACTGCTGTGGATATTGCAGGCGGAAAGAACCTCGTCGGAGCTTTCAAGCAGCCTGTGCTCGTGCTGTGCGACAGCAACACGCTCTCTACCCTGCCCGAGACTGAGCTTGCCTGCGGTATGGCTGAGGCAATAAAGTATGGTATGATTCGCGACAAGAAGCTTTTCGAGCTCATAGAATCGCATAATATAAGCAATGTGGACGAGGTCATCGACGACATTGTTTATACGAGCATCGACATCAAGCGCGACGTTGTCGAGCACGACGAATTCGACAAGGGTGAGCGCTTTATCCTCAATTTCGGACACACTCTCGGTCACGCCATCGAGGGCTGGCACAATTACACCGATTACACACATGGTATGGGCGTTGCGGCGGGAATGTGCATGATGACCGACAGATTTTGTGCTCCCGAGCTTGCTGAGAGACTGCGCAGATGTGTTACAGCGTACAAGCTCCCTACGGGTACGGAAGCACCGATGGAGAAGCTTCTCCCCTTCTGCTCAGTTGATAAAAAGCGTGAGCTTGACTCTATCAGCTTCATTGTCTGCGAGGAGATAGGAAAAGCTGAGATAAGACGCGTTACGCTGGACGAATTCTATCGTCTTATGGGGGTATGATATGGATATTCGTATAAGTCCCTCAAGGCTTGCGGGAAGCGTTGATATTCCTGCGTCCAAAAGCTGCGCTCACCGCGCTCTTATATGTGCCGCTCTTGCTGACGGCGTATCGCATATCAGCGGCGTGACCTTTTCCAAGGACATTGAGGCTACGATTAATGCTATGACAGCCCTCGGAGCTTCATTTGAAGCCGATGGCGACAATATAACCGTGCACGGTATCTCCGAGATTCCCTCAAATGCCGATATAGTCTGCAATGAGAGCGGTTCCACGCTCAGATTTGTTATACCGATTGCTGCCGCTCTCGGAGTTGATTCTGTTTTTCGTGGCAGAGGCAGGCTTCCCGAGCGCCCTATTGACATCTATAAGCGTGAGCTCAGTAAGTACGGTGTACACTTCGTTACCGAGACTATGCCTTATGAGATATCGGGCAGGCTCACAGGCGGCAGATTTGAGGTCGAGGGTAATGTGTCCTCGCAGTTCATCACGGGTCTGCTGTTTGCGCTCCCGCTGTGTGATGGCGATTCCGAGATAATTCTCACATCTCACCTTGAATCGCGTCCATACGTGGATATAACGCTCGATATACTCAGGCGCTTCGGTATCGTCATAAACGAGAATGAGAACGGCTTTACAGTCAAGGGCGGACAGAGGTATATCCCGCACGACGAAAAGGTAGAGGGTGACTACTCGCAGGCGGCTTTCTTTTATGTCGCGAATGCTATGGGCTCGGCGGTAAAAATCAACAACCTCGCTCCCGACAGTGTTCAGGGCGACAAAAGAATAGAAGATATTATCAATAATTCAGCCAAAAATGCTGAAATAATCAGTTTTAACGAGGACTGCTCGGATATTCCCGACCTTGTTCCGATACTCTCCGTGCTCGGAGCTTACGGCAAGGAGCGCTCCGTCATCTACAACGCCGAGAGGCTTCGTATCAAGGAAAGCGACCGTCTTGCGACGTGTGCGGATATGCTCGGTAGACTCGGCGGAAACGTCACTGTTACCTCGGACGGTCTTATTATTGAGCCGAACGGCAGACTTCACGGCGGCGAGGTCGACAGCTTCGGCGACCACAGAATTGTTATGGCTGCGGCTATCGCGGCTCTCGGAGCTACGGGCGACGTCATTATCCGCGGCGCGGAGGCAGCTGAAAAATCCTACCCCGACTTCTTCAGAGATTACACTTTACTTGGAGGTATTGCAAATGTCATCGATCTGGAATAACAGGATCTCCATATCATTCTTCGGTGAAGCCGAGGGTGCTGCTATAGGTGTAACGATAGACGGTCTGCCCGCGGGCGAGTTCATCGACTCTGACGAGATTCGCCGCTATATGGACAGGAGAACGCCTGATTCCTACAGGGACGAGAATACGCGCAGAACTCCTCTGCCCCGTATTATGTCGGGCGTTTCAGGCGACCGAACATCGGGCGGTCCGCTGTGTGCCTTTATCCAGAACGTTGACAGGCGTCCGCGTGAAGAGCGAAAGAATGAGCTCTCAGCAAATACGCGCGTCGGTAACGCCGATTATACGGGAGCTGTACACTTCCGCGGCTACAATGACGTTATGGACAGAAGCTCACGCGCCGAGAAGCTGACTGCTCCGCTCTGCTTTGCGGGAGCTGTATGTGCTCAGATACTTGAGCGCCGCGGAATCTTCACAGGGGCTCATATCGCTCAGATACACAATATCAAGGACAACCCTTATGACAGGGTCAAGCTCGACCGCGACGCTGTCATAAGCGTGAGATATAAGGACTTCCCCGTTATCAACGACCGCAAGGGCTGGCTTATGCTCGAGGATATCGCAAGGGCTAAGGAAGCGGGCGAATCGCTCGGCGGTATTATCGAGTGCGCTGCTGTGAATGTTCCCGCGGGAGTTGGCTCGCCGATATTCGACGGTCTCGAAAACAACATCGCTCAGCTCATTTTCGGTATACCGTCCGTTAAAGGACTCGAATTCGGAGCGGGCTTCAGTACAGCGAAAATGGTGGGAAGTCAGAGCAGCGACGACTTTTACGTTGACGAGCACGGTCACGTGCTTACCCGTACCAATAATCACGGCGGTATCCTCGGAGGTATATCCTCGGGTATGCCGATAACACTGAACGTAGCCTTCAAGCCCGTTCAGAATGAGGGCAGCGGAGGGCTTGGAGATACCTGTATCGTTCCCAAGGTAGTTCCTTGCGTGGAAGCCGCTGTTAATATCGCGCTTCTCTCAAATATGCTCGATTACCCGAGCTTCTGCTGAGGTGATACAATGCACGACGAAAACATTTTCAAGATGTCTGAGATGGCTGACACCGAAATAAAGGACGTTCCTACGCTGAATATCCTTATCTGCTACCTGCTCTATAAGATAGGCAAGCCGGTCAGCGTCGAGCACCTGTACGATATCATCATCAATACGGGTGTGATAAACTACTTCTACTATCAGGACTCTATCGACTACCTGCTGACTAACGGACTCATTACCGAGGAGCAGGACGATAAGGGCGTGAACTGCTATGTGCTCCAGCCTAAGGGTACTGTCTGCGCAAAGGAGCTCAAGACCTTTGCTCCCAAGGCTTACCGCGACAAGCTTGTGCTCGCGGCTCTGCGCTACTTCGCAAGGCTCAAATACGAGCAGGAGATAAAGATAGAATACATCGAACTCGAAAGCGGCGTATATACTCATATCCGCTGTCTCGATGTAAAGAACGACCTTATGGACCTCAAGCTCTTTGCTCCCGATATGGGACAGGCTAAGCTCATCGGTGAAAAGGTTATGCTCAATCCTGCGGGCTTCTACGGCAAGGTCATCGAGCTTGCGCTCTCCAACGAGGAGGACCCTTATGACCTCACGGATAATTAACGCGCTCAGCGGCTCTCCACTGCCGACGTGGCTCGTAGTCGTACTGTGTGTGGTCATATTTGTGGCTGTGTCGGTCATAACGGGCTATGTAACATACAAATACCGCATAAACAGCTCTAAAGGAGTGCAGGAGACTGATGATAACAAATCCGATAAATAATATAAGCACCGACGGTCTGCACAGGGATACCGCGCTGTATGAGGACTCACATTTTATCGCCTTCATTCAGCCATATGAGGTCGATGAAAGAATCGAGGAGTACCGCGAGGAGGCTCTTGCTCTCGCCGAGAATGAGCCCTGCGACAGGATAGTCATATACGCTGTGCTCGAATATGACGAGGCAAGAAGCACTCTCATATCCGCGGACCTTATGTGCAAAAGCGTTCCCTACGAGAAATATGTGGAACTGGCGTCGAAGCTGCTGAACAGCTGCCGCCTTTTCTTTTTCAGAGGGCGAAAGGAGATAGACAATGAATAGGAAGCAAGCACTTTCCGCGCTTCTTGCGGCAGCAATATCGTGCTCCGTATGCGGTTACGGGATGGCAGGCGCCGAGGATACCAAGGCACATACTGTCACGGTCTATGACTTCGACGGCAATATTATGACCACCTTGACCGTAAACGACGGCGCGGCGCTCGACCTCAGCGGCGTGGACACCTCAAAGCTTGAAAAACACCTCGACGTCTATACACAGATTGGCTTCAGCTCGTGGAGCTCTTACCCTGAGAAGATAACAGCTGATACTGCGGTTTATGCGCTCTACAAGAAGATGACGATATCCCTTGACAGCAAGCCTGTCAAGACGGAATATTACTCCAAAGAGGGAAATATCGACCTCAGCGGACTGAAGGTGACTATCACCGTGAACAAGCAGACTCCCGAAAAGGATGAGCAGGGCAAGTTCAAGATAGCCAATGAGGTGCTGAGCATTGAATCAAAGTGTACCGCTGTGCCCGCTACGCTCGGTGAAGCCTTCGCTGAGAACAGGACTGCAAACGTCAAGGTCTACCCCATTGACAGCGAGAAGGAGATCCTTTCCTACGATATCAGCTACTTCCCCGAGATAGGCGATGTCGATATGAACGGAGCTGTCAATGCCTCCGATGCATCGGAGATACTGAAATTCTACTCGCTTTCTTCGACAGGACAGGTCCCCGCGTACAAGGACGATCAGCAGAAGCGTGCTGATATCGACAAAAACGGCAAGGTCGATTCCAACGACGCGTCTATCGTTCTCGTGTACTACTCCGCAGCTTCAACGGGACAGGATACTAATATGGATAAAATGCTCGCCGGCAAACAAAAATTATGATTTTTTCGCTTTTGCTATTGCAATATATCCGAAAATGATGTATAATTGACTTATAATGCTTTTGTGCAACTTTTTTTAAGGAGAATGATAAAAATGTATAACGACCTTATGGATTCTATCGGATTCGTTTCAGGCTATGACCCCGCTGTCGGCGAGGCTATGGGCAAGGAGCTTGCTCGTCAGCAGAGAAATCTCGAGCTCATCGCAAGCGAAAATATAGTTTCCCCTGCTGTTATGGCTGCTATGGGAAGCGTCCTCACAAACAAGTATGCTGAGGGTTACCCCGGAAAGCGCTACTACGGCGGCTGCCAGTGCGTTGACGAGGTAGAGGCTATCGCTATAGAGAGAGCCTGTAAGCTCTTCGGCGCTAAGTTCGCTAACGTTCAGCCGCACTCGGGTGCTCAGGCTAACACAGCTGCTTATTTCGCTGTTCTCCAGCCCGGCGATACCGTTCTCGGTATGAGCCTTGCAGACGGCGGTCACCTCACACACGGCTCGCCCGTAAACCTCTCGGGCAAGTACTTCAACTTCGTTTCCTACGGTCTCGACGACGAGACAGAGATGATAAACTACGATACAGTTCAGGCTCTTGCCAACGAGCACAAGCCCAAGCTCATAGTTGCGGGTGCAAGTGCTTATCCGAGAGCTATCGACTTCAAGCGTCTCCGCGAGATAGCTGATTCCGTAGGTGCTCTCCTTATGGTGGATATGGCTCATATTGCGGGTCTTGTTGCGGCAGGCTGCCACGAGTCCCCTGTCCCCTACGCTGACATCACTACAACTACTACTCACAAGACTCTCCGCGGACCTCGCGGCGGTCTTATCCTCACAAATGACGAGGCTCTCGCAAAGAAGATAAACTCCGCTATATTCCCCGGCACACAGGGCGGTCCTCTGATGCACACAATTGCTGCCAAGGCTGTTTGCTTCGGCGAGGCTCTCAAGCCTGAGTTCAAGGATTATCAGCAGAGAATCGTCAAGAACGCTAAGGCTCTTGCTGACGGTCTCGTAAAGAGAGGCTTCAACCTCGTTTCGGGCGGCACTGATAACCACCTCATGCTCGTTGACCTCCGTCCCTTCAATATCACTGGCAAGGAGCTTGAGCACAGACTTGACGAGGTATACATCACTGTTAACAAGAATGCTATCCACAACGACCCCGAGAAGCCCTTCGTTACAAGCGGTATCCGTATCGGTACTCCAGCTGTTACTACAAGAGGTCTTGGCGTTGAGGAAATGGAGAAGATAGCTGAGTACATCTACCTCTGCGCTACAGATTTCGAGAACAAGGCTGACGAGATCCGCGCAGGTGTAAATGCTATCTGCGAGAAGTTCCCGCTCTACAAGTAAGACGACCGAAAGGGACGGACAAGCTGTCCGTCCCTGTTTTTTATGGAGGAGTTTATGGCGGAGCGTGATATTCAGAAAGAAATAACGGCTTCTGAAAACAAAACCTATGCGTATTTCAATTCCGTGCTGTGCAGTCTGGCATCAGGTAATTTCCTGATTTTTTTGCTGTCCTGTATCGGTACGCTGATGCGTTCATCGAATATTGATGATGTGACAGGAATGCCCGTTGACCCTGACTTCATGGACAGCGTTATACTATTTGGCTTTATTGCATTCGTGTGCCTTATGCTTGATGCTTTCTTCGCCTGCAAATGGTTCAGACGTATCCGCTCTCTTGAAAAGAAGGCAGCGACTATCTTGATATCACTCGCGGTCTACATTGCTCTGACGCCCTTACTCGGCTATATCTCACTGTTGATCTATGGGTTGATACTATGGAAATAAAATATATACACGAGCCGACCGACCTCCAGTGCGGTCAGGCTGTTCTTGCGATGATACTCGGCACTACTGCGGAGCATATCTGCGATATCCTCGGCAACGACAGAGAAACTACGCTCGCAGAGATGAAGCGGGTACTGCGCGATAACGGCTTCACTGTCTCCAACGAGCGGGTGCAGGTGCGCGTGAAAGCGGAGCTCCCGCCGCTGTGTATGCTCAGCCTTGAAACGCCGAGATGCTGGCACTGGTCGCTCTACTGCGGCGGAACGTTCTACGACCCCGAGCACGGCGTCATGGACGACTTTCCCGCTTCAAACCGCCGTTACTACTGGAAGATTACTTGTCCCGAGGTGTAAACTATGAAGATAATCCGCCTTTATGAAAACTCCTCTCCCCTGATATGGGCGGAGGACATTGCAAAAAGCGACTGGCGTGCGGGGCAGTACCTCGCCGAGCTTATCAGCGACAACAGGCTGAGGGAGCTCTGCGGCGAGACTACAGAGGTTCTGCTCCTTGTTGATGATGACAGGCTCGTTTCGTTCTGCACACTTGCTGAGCAGGACGAGATTACCGATACCGAGCTGAAGCCATGGATAGGCTTCGTCTACACCTTCCCCGAATACAGGGGCAAGCGCTGTATCGGCAAGCTGATAGACTATGCCTGTAATCTTGCTTCAAGTCAGGGATATGATACCATCTATGTCTCAACCGACCAGAAGGGGCTGTACGAAAGCTTCGGATTCGAATATACAGGCGCCGAAAAAATGTCGATATACGGCGAAATGTCGATGATATACAAACGCAGTACAAAGAAAGAGGAGGCATAATATGTCAGCTCCGTTAGCAGATAGGATACGACCGAAAACGCTTGACGATGTCGTCGGGCAGGAGCATATCCTCGCCGAGGGAAAGCCGCTCCGACGCATAATCGAGAGCGGAAATGTCCCGAATATGATATTCTACGGTCCGTCGGGAGTCGGCAAGACCACTGTTGCACGTATTATTGCTGAAAACTGCGGTATGTCGCTGTATAAGCTCAACGGAACGAATGCTTCTATCTCCGATATCAAGGACATTGTCGCTGATATAGGTACTTTCGGCAGCGAAAACGGTATTCTTCTCTACCTCGACGAGATACAGTACCTCAACAAAAAGCAGCAGCAGAGCCTGCTCGAATATATCGAAAACGGAGATATCACGCTCATTGCTTCAACTACCGAGAATCCTTACTTTGCCATTTTCAACGCTGTCATCAGCCGAAGCACCGTCTTTGAGTTCAAGACAGTAGCTGCGGAACAGCTCAAGCCCGCTATACGCCGTGCTTTTTCGATAATCTCCGAGGAAAACGGCGTTACGGTAAATGCGAGCGATGAGCTTATCGACAAGATAGCATTCAGCTGCGGCGGTGATGTACGAAAAGCGATAAATACTGCCGAGCTCGCTGTTATGTGCGGCGAATCAGCTAACGGAACAGTAACTATCACCGCTGATTCGCTCGATATCCTCGCTCAGCGGAGCAATATGCGCTACGACCGCGACGGCGACCAGCACTACGATATTCTCTCCGCGTTTCACAAGTCGGTACGCGGCTCGGGAGAATGCTGCTCTTCACTACGCGGCACGGCTTATTGAGGCGGGAGATATTATCTCGCTGTGCAGGCGTATGCTCTGTATCGCAAGCGAGGACGTGGGTCTCGCCTACCCTATGGCTGTCCCGATAGTCAAGGCGTGTGTGGATTCCGCGCTTCAGCTGGGTCTGCCTGAGGCAAAGCTGCCTATCGCGGAGGCGATAATCCTTATGGCGACTGCTCCAAAGTCAAACAGCGCGTGTATGGCTATAGACGCGGCGCTTGCGGACGTGAAGGAGTGCGACGCTCTCGATTTCCCGCGGCATTTGCAGAACAAGCACTTTGACGGCAAGGGTGCGGCTGTTGTCGGGCAGCACTACCTCTACCCTCACAATTTTCCGAATCATTACGTCGAACAGCAGTATCTTCCCGATGCGCTCAAAAACCGCATTTACTACGAATTCGGCGACAATAAGCAGGAGCAGGCGGCGCTTCAGTACAGGAAGTCGCTGCTCGAAAAGCTCAAATAGCAACAAAAAGCCCCGAGAGACCTTCGGGGCTGTATTGTTATTCAATTGTCAGTATTAAGCGACTTTCATCACTTAGCTAAATTACCTGTTGGACTCACTCCTTCAGTCTAAATCTTGAATGAATACCTCATTTTCATAGTTTCATCATTCCTTCATTGAAGAATCAAGATCTTTAATTGTAATCAAGCAGTGTAAAGTTGTCACTCCATTGGACTATACCTCCAAAAGGATTTTGGGACTTTGTAAATTCGTCCGTATAGCAGACCCGAAGGTCAATCACTCAACTTCTCATTGGACTCAACCTTTACAATAAGATTCTTGACAATATATCTAAAGACTTATCGTCGAAGTTTCAGATAACTCTGTATCCAAATCGAGTAAGCTATGAAGCCGTATTTTTTTCTTCAGCAATGCGTCCGCGTTGTGCTCGGCAATGATTTGTAGCTTCAAAACTATGGAACAAGTCTCAAGGACCTATATTCCCTCTTATACAGTACCGATCACTCCGCGAGCCCGCCGGCTTCACGCTGTGATGCTATACTTACTTCCATTGGACTCACACTCCTTCCCGCCATAAATAATCTACATTGAGGAACCCTCAGACCAAGTAGATTCGGCTCTGTAACCTTTACTGTTACTTCCTTTTCCTTGATTATATATTACCATACAGGTTGTAGAAAGTCAATAGTTTTCTTCAAGTTTTCACAGAATTATGATACATTTTGTATATTTGCACAAAACATTGTGTTACACATCATCATTCTGACTAAATACTGTGAAGTTTTTATTTTCCACTTGAAAATATATACTATATAGTGTATAATATTTATATCAAACAGGCTTACGCCAAGAAGGAGATAACTATGTCAGAGATGAACGAATACACCCCCGAGCTCTTTGAGCTCATAGATCAGGACGGCAACAAGAAGCAGTTCGAGCTCATAGATGCTGCCGAGATACGCGGCGAGCAGTACTACGCTATGCTCCCTGCTGTCGAGGACGAGGACTTCCTCAACGCCGACTGTGACCTCGTCATCCTCAAATCCATTGACGAGGACGGCGAAGAGATACTTGCCTCCATTGACAACGACGACGAATTTGAAGTCGTTTCCGCCTTCTTCCTCGAGCGTATGGAGGAAGCTCTCAATGCCTTCGATGAAGACGATGATGAAGAGGAATGATTTTCTTCAGATTTTCATAAAAAAGGTATTGATTTTTTGAAACGTATATGATATAATATACATAGTAACAAAGACTTCTGCCTTGTTCGAGAAATTATAGTTTTTTATAATCCAACACATTATTTAAGGGAATTCAGCTCCGTGTGCGGACTGCAGACCTCCCGCTTGCGGAAGAAGGGAGCGAGAAGCATTCGGGCGTTTACCCACCTGCTGAGTGCGGGTTTTATTCGCTATATAAACGGCAAGGCGGATCCGAAAAAACAGCGGCAAATCAAATGATTTGCCGCTTTTCTTTTACTTCTCCGTCTTGCGCCTTATCATAATACCGACAAGGTCGGATCCGATGCTCGAAGCTGTAACTCCGCCTATACGTGCTATCATCTCGGGCTTACGTCCCGAGTGCTTGGTGAGCTCCTTCTCTATCTCCTTTATAGGAGCGACCTCGCTGCCGTATACAAGGACGTAAGGAGTCTGCGGGGTCATCTTTTTCTCGACGAATTCAAGGAGCTTGGGAACGATATTCTTAACACCGCGAATCTTCTCAGCTGTGACAGCATTGCCGTCCGCGAATTCAATAATCGGTCTCATTCCGAGAAGCTCTCCCGCAAATGCACGCGCCTCCTCGATACTGCCCGAACGGCGGGCGAATTTGAGGCTGTAGGGTACAACGTATCCTCCTCCTACATTGAACCAGTCACGGATATATGCTACGAGGGATTCAGCCGAATCTCCGCGGCGAGCCTTCTTTGCCGCCTTCATCACAGGGTAGCCGTAGAAAAGCGAGTAGCAGCGCGAGTCGAGATTGAATATGCGAAGCTTGCCGTTTGCATCCTTGTTTTCGGCGAAGAAACGCTTATTTGCCGATACCGCATTTGCATATGTTTTTGAAGCTATACTGCTTATAGATACACATATGATATCAGTGTAGCCGTTCTCGTAAAGCTTGGTGTAATACTGAATGAAGGTGTCCTCGGAGATAGGGATATGGCGCGGGATATCCTCGGACATATTCATCATACGATAGAACTCCTCGGGAGTTTTGTCGGTATCCTTGTACTTTTTTCCGTTAAGCTTCAGCTCGATAGGTATCACGTAGATGCCGAGCTCGGCAACTATCTCCTTCGGGAGGTCGCAGCAGCTGTCGGTAAGAATCGCTGTCTTTGCCATATTCGTTTCTCCTTTACCATTTATATTTTGTGAGCTTCCCCTCGCGGGAAAGGTCGGGATAGTCCCATTGTCTGAGCACCTCATATACCGCAATTGCAATAGAATTTGAGAGGTTGAGACTTCTCAGCTCGTTCCTCATAGGTATTCGCAGGCAGGAATCGGGATTATCGTGCAGCAGCTCCTCGGGAAGCCCCTTGTCCTCGCGCCCGAAAAACAGGTAGCTATTGTTCGGGTATTCCTGCTCGCTGTGGACCTTTCGTCCCTTAGTTGTGAAATAGAAAAAATTGCCGTCGGGATTGCAGGCGAAGAAGTCTTCAAGTCCATCATAATAAATTATATCGAGCTTATCCCAGTAGTCAAGTCCCGCGCGTTTGAGCTGCTTGTCCGTGACCTCGAATCCGAGCGGTCGGACGAGGTGCAGTCTTGCGCCCGTAACGGCGCAGGTTCGGGAAATGTTCCCCGTGTTCTGCGGTATCTGAGGTTCTACAAGGACGATGTTGAGATTATGCATAATTTCCCTTCTGTTATTGTATTATTTGGCATAAAGTGCCTTTATACAGCAATTATTCGGGTCAAAATCAACACCGAACTCTGCCGTAATGTTCATATCTTCCGTTCTGAAGGCTGTATCAAGTCTGACTTTGATACCCTTTTCGGTCATATCATGCCACCCGTCGTCCAGCCTAATGAATGACTGTCCGCTCTCGGAAACAGTCTTGTAATCACTATCACCATAGTCGATATCCTCGCCCTCGACGGGAGCACCCTTTGAGTAGGTTATCGCTACGGCATAATCGGAGACAGCCTGCGGAGTGTCAAGCTCTACAGTGTGATAGCCGTGGTAATCAAGCACGGCGTCCTGAGAGTAAAGAAGCTGAGAAAAGTCCGCGCTGTATATATCTATGGTTATATCCTGCTCATCGAAGTCGTTATATGTTCCGACAGCGGCAAGAGTTCCTGCCTTATGGAAAACATTTGCAGTAGTCACTCCGTTTTCATCAAGTATGCAAATTTCCTGCTCGTTGCCCGCATCATATGCGAGCACCTCCGAATACTCATCCGTGACAGAATGGCTTATTCCATACTCCAAAGGCGCATCGTAGGAAACATAAAAGAATCCTGCCGAGCCAAATGCACTGTTATAGCATATCCACGCACCGTCCTCAGAAGCAGGAGTGTTGAAATACTGCTTGGGGAAGTGGTCATCGTAGCCGATTATAGTAACATCGTGGTTGAATTCCTCTCTCGTATAATTGAGAGTATAATAGCCTCCGTGCCAGCCTTTATATCTATTGTCGGTATCGTTTACTCCGATAGCAACTCCGCCGCGGTTTTTAACAGCTTCCTTTATAGCGTCGCGGTCATCTGTGTCAAGTATCACGCTGCCGTCTATCGTTATATCACCGAAGCCGTTGGTCAGAGTCTCGGTCACCATCCACTGCCAGCCACCTATGTTCTTTCCGTTAAAGCCTTCTTTTGGAAAAAAGCCTTCTTCTTTCTCGTCGAGATAAATGCGGTCAAGCATTTCCATTGGGTCAACGGTGATGTATGAGCCGTTTTTCATGACATAAGCTGTTTCCATGCTGTTTGCCGCCGAGAAAAGCCAGCAGGTGCCGCCTTCCTGTTCCTTCATTCTGATATCGGGATATTCCTCAAGCAGGTTGAAGTAGCCGTCCTCGCCGTGAACATAGTCCTTCGGAGCGGAAGTAGTTGCCTCTGTCTCGGCAGTTGCTGGTTCAGTGCTGACCTCTTCTGTTACAGAGGGCGTTGTGTCTTCGTTCGGAGTATCAGCTTCTTTTGCACCGCAGCTGCACAATGATATAACAATTGATAAAGCGAGTAATAAAAGTGTTGCTTTCTTCATAATGATTACTTTCGGCTTATTCAGAATAAATAATGCGTTTTATAAGATAATAAGAGTGTCCGCTTTGGCGGTCAATACAATTATCGGAGTAGTAAAATGGATATGAAAGCTATCGTCAAGGGTATGACAGCGGGCGCTGCCGTAGGACTTGTCTGCTATGCGATGTCGTCCGCGAGCCCTATGAAAAAGCGCAGTATCAAGCGCGACGCGGCTAAGACTATGCGCGCCGCGGAGAGCCTAATACAGGACATCACGTCTGTATTCTCATAATTGCTATCGGGCGGATCGTATCCGCCCTTTAGTTTTGTTCGGGCTGATTTGGCTGGTATTTGCTGTTGCGTCTGAAAGCAAGGTAGCTTTCGAGGATTATAACTGCGGCTACAGCGTCTATGACTGCCTTGCGCTTCTTGCCGCGGGTATTTGTTTCGTTGAGGAAGTTGTGCGCGGAGACAGTCGTGCAGCGCTCGTCCCACAGCTTGGTGGGTATTCCCGTCAAGGCTTCGAGCTTCTGAGCGAAGAGGGTGCATTTTTCGCACCTCTCCCCTATTGTGCCGTTCATATTCTTCGGGTAGCCGACAACTATCTCCTCTGCGCGCTGCTCCTTTGCAAGCGCCGCGGTCTTTTCTATGCATTTCTCGAAGTCCTTCTCCTGTATCACTGTCACGGGCGATGCTATGAGCTCGCTCTTGCCGCAGACGGCGATGCCTGTTCGGGAGTCTCCGAAGTCTACTGACATTATTATCATATGTTCACCAAGGCTTGACAGTGCCGATAATATCGCGCACCGAGGCAAATCCCTTGCTGTCGAGCCATTCGTTCATCTCCTCGACTATCCGCACGGGAGCATACGGGTCTGTGAAGATAGCGGCACCGACCTGAACGGCGGAAGCTCCTGCCATCATAAGCTCTATCGCGTCACGTCCCGAAGAAACGCCTCCCATACCGATAACAGGGATATTCACAGCGTTTGCGACCTGCCATACCATACGAACAGCTATCGGGAAGACTGCGGGGCCGCTCATTCCGCCGACATTATTGCGGAGTATCGGTCTGCCTGTGTTTATATCTATCCTCATTCCGAGGAGAGTGTTTATCAGCGAAACTGCGTCTGCGCCCGCTGCCTCTACCGACTTTGCGATGTCGGCAATGCTCGTTACATTTGGAGAGAGCTTCACTACGAGAGGCTTTGTCGTGGCGGCGCGTACCTTGCGCGTTACCTCTGCTGCCATATCGCAGCTCGTGCCGAACGCAGCTCCGCCCTGCTTGACATTCGGGCAGGAGATGTTCAGCTCTATCATATGTACATCGGTGGATTCGAGCTTTGCAGCTACCTCTGCGCACTCGTCGGGAGTTGAGCCCGCTATGTTCGCGAGAACAACAAGGTCCTTTGTGAGCAGGTACGGAAGCTCTGTATCTATGAAGTGGTCTATACCCGGGTTCTGCAGTCCGACTGAGTTGAGCATACCCGCGGGAGTTTCAGCGATTCGCGGCGCGAGGTTGCCCGTGCGAAGGTGGAGCGTCGTGCCCTTTGTGGCGATTCCTCCGAGCTTATCGAGCGGGAAGAGCTCCTCGTATTCGCGTCCGTAGCCGAAAACGCCTGATGCGGGGATTATCGGGTTCTTGAAGTCAACGCCGCATACTTTTACCGAAAGGTCAGCCATTACCAGAGCACCTCCTCTGCGTTGAATACGGGACCGTCCTTGCAGACGTGAGCGAAGTATTCCTCGTCGTTACGCTGTGTACGGCACGCACAGCCAAGGCAAGCGCCGATTCCGCAAGCCATGCGCTCCTCGAGCGAAATCTCGCAGCGTATGCCGTTTTCTTTGCATATTGCGGCAATGCCTTTGAGCATGGGAATTGGTCCGCAGGCGTATACCATATCTATTCCGCCAGCCTTTGCAAGGTCAGTGAGCGGCTGCGTAACGAAGCCGTGTATACCAGCCGAGCCGTCGTCTGTGCAGAGAATAGTCTCAGCTCCAGTGGACTTGAAGTCGTCCTGCAATATAGCCGCTGCGGAATTACGGAAGCCGCTTATGGCAACGGCTCTCTCTCCGTAAATCTTAGCAAGGGGGAGCATGGGAGGAGTTCCTATACCTCCGCCGACGAGCACTACCTTCTTAAAGCTGTCGTCAACTGTGAAGCCGCGTCCGAGCGGTGCGAGCATATCAACGAGGTCACCCTTGTTGAGCTTCGCTATCTCGGCTGTGCCCTCTCCACGTATCTCAAAAACTATGCGGAGAGTGCCTTTTTCCTTGTTTATGCCGCAGATCGAGATAGGTCGGCGGAGTGTGAAGCCGTTAGCGCGGATATGCACGAACTGACCCGCTGCAGCAACCGCAGCCACCTCGGGACAGGCTATCGTAAAGCTGTATATCTCGCGGGCTATAGCCTTTTTCTCGGTTATTATGTATTGACCCTGTGTGTATTTCATAGCTTAGTATTCCTTCTTCTTTCCGCAGCTCTTGCACTTGTTGAACATACCGAACTTGCTGCCGCAGTTGGTGCAGAGATTCTGGCTGCGCAGATATGTATAGAGGCTGCAGTGCTTGTATACATCGGCAGCGTTGAACTGCTGCTGCTTGAAGAATATGCGGCTGACGCCGAAGGTGTTGTCCTTCTTCTTGAGCCAGAACGAGGGCTCGGTCATATCATTTTCCGTCTCCCACGTAGTGTAGCTGCTCTCGAAGGCGATCTCCTCGAGTCCGCAGCACATAGCGTTGTACATTATCTGCTCGACGCTTGCGGGTATGGTTATCTTCTTGAGTGAATCACAGCCGTCAAAAGTCTTGTAGTTTATCTTTTTCAGAGTAGCAGGTAAACGGACGCTTCTGAGCGAGGTGCAATCCTTGAACACGGAATCGGCGATCTCCATAACTGTGTCAGGGATAACGACGGACCGTATACTTGTGTTGCCCTTGAAGGCTCCCGAAGCGATAGAAGTTATGTATTCGGGTATCTCGACGTCCTCGAAGTCGCCCGTAAAATGATAGAGCGTGCCGTCCTCGTACTGGAAGATATCTCCCTTGAGAACGGGCTCGGGCTTCTTCTTAACAACGGGCTTGGCGTTGAGAATCTCGCTCATTTTGAGTCTCTCACCGCAGTGTCCGCAGTGCCAATACTCCATATCCTTGTCAGCCATAAGCAAAGCCTTACATACGGGACATATCACCTGTACAAAATCCTTGATATCAATGTAATCCTTGAATAACATTTGTACCCTCCTGAAACTTTTCTTCATTCTGACGCGACTGCACAAGGCTGTACAGTCCATACATTATTTACATTATAACACAAATCAATTATAAATGCAATATCTACAAAAAAATATTCTTAAAAAAGTTGCGCCTTGATGTATTTATACAAAATAAAGGCTGTCATCGTTTTGAGCGATAACAGCCTTTAAAATTTTACTTCACGATAGGCTCGGACCAGTATTCCTGATTATAGATGTCGGTGAAATGGTACATAAGACGTACCTCACCCTTTCCTACATCGGTGTTGCTGATCTTCATATCCTCTGAATACGTCAGTGTGTCGCCGAGGTAGTATGTATCCATATATTCGCCGTCATAGGTGTAGTAGTCGCAGATAAAGTCAATCTTGTCGCCCTCTTCGAGGTCGGTGATACCCTTGCCTATGGTGTCGGTCTCCTCGTTTACATACGCGGGCTCAGCGCCTGCAATGTAGCCGTTGGGATTCTCGCTATCGAAAATGAGTATGAGGTTCACGCGCTCGTTGTTGAGATATGCGGGAACATAGCCTGTAATCGTATAATCGTCTCCGTCCTCAACTGTATCGGTGTGGTAGTAAGCTATCGTATGACCGTCAATAGCAAGCCAGTTTCTTGAGGTATCGGCAATAAGGTCGCCGTCCTTGAAGCTGTAGACGCTGTCGAGTCCGAGGTCGATATAGCCCTCTCCGTCGTCGTAGAACATATTGAGGTCGAGACTGTGTACAAGCGCCCACTGTTCATCAGGGAGAGTCATTCTGTACTCGCTGCCCTTCTGAGTCCATACGAGGTTCTCAACATCAAAGTGATTGAGAGCAACGAAGTCAGCCGCGCTGTCGTTGGAGATCGTGCTGTCGCTCATAAATGCGATATTGGACTTGTCCAGACCGTCTATCTGTACGGAACGTCCGCCGCCCAGGAAGGCTCCGAGAAGCGAGCTAATAGCGTCAGCGCCGCCTGATGTTCCCGATGAACCGCCTCCCAGGAGTGCAGCAAATGGGGAGCTTGAACCACCTGCCGCTATCTGTCCGCTCGTTTCAAGCTTCGCAAACTGGCGGATGCACTTGGAATAAGCGTCGCTCATACCTATCTGAGAATAGGTCGAGCAGGCGGGGTCAACGTAAGAAGTGCGCTTGTACGGGAAATAGATGGATACGCCGTGAGCATTGCTAACATTGGAGGAGGTGCGGTTGTACTTTACAGCGCCATTTATAGCTGCCGAGAGCTCCACGCCCTCCTGTGTAGCCATATTTTCAGCAAGGTCTACGAGGTCTACCTGATCTATCTTGTTCTTTTCAGCAAATTCGCGTGTGCCGTATCTCGCGTCGGAGACCTTCTGGTACTCCTTGTTGGTGATGAGCGTGCTTACGCTGTTTGCGAATGTGTTGAGCTTTGAGGGAACAGTTGCCGAGAATTCCGCGAGGTCGATAACAGAGAGGGTAGTCTTCTGACCGCGGCATTTTTCAGCGCACTTAGCAACGAAATCGTCAACGATGTTCTTGCCTATTTCAAGGGTAGGCATAGAGGTGTTGCTTCCGAGCTTCGTCACCCAGTTGGTGTAGTACCAGCCGACACCGGGCTCTGTCTCCTCGGAGGCAATGAGGTAATCGGCGTAGTCATTGAGCATAAGAGCGTTCTCAGCTGTAGCCATAAGGCAGGCGTCAAAGCCGATGAAGTCGAATTTAACATTGGCGCTCTTGAGAGCCTTGCTGATATTTGCAAGATCCATCGAGCCGTTGCCCATTTTCTCGTCGTAGCCGTAGCCGCTTACAGATCCGCCGCCGTGATCCCAGAGGATAAGCTCGTTTCTGTTAGCGGGAAAATTGGTATTGCAGTACTTGATAAAGCCTGCAAGAGTATCGGGAGAGGTCATAGCCTTATTGCCGTCGTCAGCAACGAGCTGTCTGAGTCCGCCGTCCTTTATCTGGTATATCTGGTTGACCTTATTGCTTATGCCCTGTGTCTTCCAGCCCTTGCAGCCGCCTGTGTACACGATGATATTAACGTTGTCGCCGTACTTTGCAGCGGCTATCTCGCCCATATCCGACGAGCCCATGCCGTACTTCGATTCAAGGTCGGTTCCGCACATATAGAGCATTATCGTTACCTTATCGTTGTTGTTGCCGATAATTTTAGTTCTCTTGGCACGGGCACTTGATACAACAGTGTCGTCAACCTCTGTTGCCGTATCCTCGTAGCTTCCGCCGACGTTCATATCATCGTTGCTGAAGCTGTAGCCGGAGGGTACATCGCCGCTTCCGCCCGCAAGCATACCATTGACGAGGTCGTTGATATCAGCTGAGCCTCCGCCGCCTGCACCGCCGCCGAAAAGCTTGGGAAGTATGAACAGTGCAGCAAGAAGAAGGATAAGACCCAAGCCTCCGCCTCCGCCTATTGCTGCACGCTTTACGCCGCTGCCCGAGTGCTGCTGAGGAGCACCTGCCTGCGAATTGCCTGCGGGACGGTTACCCGTAGGCTTAGCTGCTGAATGGTCAGCCGAGCCGACCTGTCCTGTTCCGAGTCCTTCGCCTCTTTTATAAGCTCCGCTTCCGCCCGAAGTAACGTTTTTCTGACGTCCGCGGGGCCTGTTCTGATTAGGATCCATTTTATACCTCCCGAAATATTATCACTCCAATTTACGGAGTGTTTACTTCTTTTTACATTTTACAACATTAAAGTGAATATGTCAAGGATTAATTGCAATTATCAGTCTGCTTTTTTGGTGGTCGTTTCCGATGAAGCAGGCTCTGTGGCGGCTGTAGTAACCTCTGCGCTGCCCTGTGAGCAGTTACAGAGATAGAAGCTGTAGTCCTTCTCGTCGTCGGACTTGCAGTTCACGAAAAGGTAGATGTTGAGGTCGCAGGTCTTGTCACCGACCAAATATTCGGCATTTATGACATATATTCCATTCGGGTACGAGCCGCTGTACAGGTCAGCTTCAAGCGTTCCACTCTTGATATCTGCAGTGTAGCCGAGCTTTGCATATTTATTGTTATTTGAAACGATACGGAGCTCGCTGAGTTCGCCGCCGTAGCTCTCTGCCTTCAAAGTTCTGCCGTCCTTTATCTCGGCGGTAAAGCCTATATCCGACTTGGAAGACCTGACCTCGGCGCCGTTTATGTAATAGCTTGCCGACGAGCCGTCCTTACCCTTATCAAGTCCTACAACAGCTTTGTCCGAAAAGCTTGAGAATGTCCACTCCGAGTTGGGATAATAGTGGAAGAGGTCGCCGCTTTCCTCCTTGGTCAGTGTCAGAACCGCTTTTGCGGCATCGGCTGCTATTGTCTCGTTGTACTCGTGATATTCGAGCTTGCTTACAGAAGAAGCAGTTGTGGTCGTGGTCACGGAAGTAGTCGCTATAGTCGTTGATGCCGTCGTTTTGGCTGTTGATACAGTCGTACCCGCAGTCGTGGTCGTCTCTTCCGAGGTCTCCGTAACAAGCGGAGCGGATACAGGCTTCGCCTCATGCTCGGGCTTGTGGAAATAGGCATATGCTCCGATAGCGGTCAGAGCTCCCGCAAGCAGCAGTACGAGCACAAAAAAGATGAGATTGATCCCCGCTCCCGATTTTTTACTCATATTTATCTCTCCTTTATATTGATAGTTGATACATTTATTTTACGACACGTTCATACAAAAGTCAAGATTTTCGCGCAAATATTTAAGATTGGTTTAAGCATTGCGGATATAATTGAAAGTAAAGTACAGGATCCAAATACTGCTGAAAAGGAGGTCTTTTCTATGATGAACAGGATATGCGTGATACTTACCACTGCTGCCGCTCTGATATGTCTGCTCGTGTTCGTTACAGGCGATAACTCGCAGGCTATCGAAGACGTCTGCCCGCAGACTCAGTCGGTATCGGAAGACAGGATACAAATTGTAGTAAAGGATGACGGCGGTATGCCTTACGGTGTGAATATCGCTGTGGGAATTGTTCTCATAGGCGGAGCTGTCGCGGTGTGCGGATTCTGTGTAAGAGAGCTGCGCAAGGAAAGATTCTCGCCATTTGATAAATGACAGCGCCTCGACAATTTTCTTCTCTTGTTAAATATGAATTAATTATGTACAAAGCACTTGACGTTTTGGTTATATTGTGGTAAAATCTATAATGTATGGGAGTTCGTCTGCTGTGACGGCTCCAAATTGTTGAAACGACAATATTATTGAGAGGAGAAAACCAAAATGATTAAGAAGATCATCTCGGGAGCACTGTCGGCATCTGTCGCTGCGACCTGCCTGACATTTACGGCTCCCGCGGCTCAGGTCGGCGTAAGCGCCGCCTCTGAGTTCAATTACGCAGATGCGCTCGACAAGTCGCTGTTCTTCTATGAAGCTCAGCAGGCAGGTCCTCTTCCCGACTGGAACAGAGTAGAGTGGAAGAGCGATTCCACGATGTCCGATGAGATACTCGGCGGCTGGTATGACGCAGGCGACCACGTAAAGTTCAACCTTCCTATGGCTTATTCGGCTTCAATGCTGGCTTGGGGACTTTATCAGTACCCCGACGGCTTAAAGGATTCGGGACTTATGGACACTTACGTCAACAACCTCGAATTCGTAATGGACTACCTTGCAGACTGCGACCTTGGCGACGAGGTCGTATATCAGGTCGGAAACGGCAAGGCCGACCACACTTGGTGGGGACCTGTAGGTCTTATCGAATACGGTATGGAGGACAACGGTCATACTGTCGCAGAGGCGCGTGAAACTCTGAAATCCTCCAAGGGCTGCGGAGCTGCATTCGGTGAAATGGCTGCCGCTCTTGCTGCGGGATATGCAGCTCTTGACGGACGCACAGATGACTCCAAGCGCGAGTCTTATCTCAAGCACGCGGAAAACATCTATAAGATAGCCAAAGCTTCGCCAAATGACGACGTTTACAACAAGAGCGATGCTCAGGGCTTCTACCAGTCGAGCCACGTCTATGACCAGCTCCTTTACGCTGCCGACTGGCTCTATATCGCTACAGGGGACAGCAAATACCTCGACGATGCAAAAAGCTACCTCTCTGAGCTGCCTCCTATGCTCGGCGAGGGTGGTATCGCATATGGCTGGGTACACTGCTGGGACGATAACACACAGGGTGCTATGCTCCTGTACGCTATAAATACAAAGGATAAGGACGCTATCGCTCACGTAAAAAAGCACTGCGACCGCTGGGTCAACGGCGACGAGGCTACGATAATCAAGGGCGGACTCCGCTGGCTGAGCAACTGGGGCTGCCTCAGATACGCCAACGCAGCCGCTTTCATCGCCACTGTTGCGAGCGATACAGTATTCGAGGGCACGGACACGAGTGCATACACGGAATTCGCTGAAACTCAGGTAAACTATGCTCTCGGCGACAATCCTCTCAATCAGAGCTATGTTGTCGGCTTCGGTGATAAGTACCCCCAATACCCCCACCACCGTACAGCTCACGGCTCGTGGAAAAATGACCTCAAGATCCCCTCAGAGACAAGACATATACTCTACGGTGCACTTGTCGGAGGTCCCAATCAGGACGGCTCCTACAACGACGACCGCGAGGACTTCATAAACAACGAGGTAGCTACCGACTACAATGCAGGCTTCACCGCTATGCTCTGCAAGATGATCGACAAATACGGCGGCACAAAGGACCCTAGCTTCCCGCAGAAGGAAGTTCACGACGGTCCCGAGTTCTACGTTGAGGTGCTCTCAAAGGGCGGCGATTCGAGCGGACAGACCATAAGCTTCAAGGTGACGAACCACTCAGCGTGGCCCGCAAGAGTACAGGATAACATCTCCTTCCGCTACTATATGGACCTCAGCGAGGTCATTTCCGCCGGCAAGAACCCCGAGGACCTCGTTATCCGCTGTGACCGTGACCAGTCAGCGATGTACGCCGATAAAGGCTACAAGACCGCTGAGATATCCAAACCCAAGCAGTACAGCGGCAACATCTACTATATCGAAGTAAACCTTCCCGACGGACGTGTGGCACTGCCTATATCTGAGGGTCAGCAGCAGTGCGAGATACTTCTCGCCCTTGTTATGCCCGACTACGGCAGCGGCTGGGATTCGTCCAACGACTTCTCAGCAAAGGACCTCGGCAAGACAGCAACAGGCACTGACGGCTCGGCAGTCGGTATCATAACCCCTTATGTTCCCGTTTATGTTGACGGCGTGCTCTACTACGGCGAAGAGCCCGACGGCACAAAGGCTGACGGTCTCGGCGGTACAGGCGATGTAAAGCCCATAGTTGTTACCACCACCGCTTCCACCACAAAAACAACTACGACCACGACAGCTACAACTACGGTCTCAGGCACGGATGAAGGCACAACCACCACTCAGGAGATACTTTCTCCCCCGCCTGTCAGTTCATCGACCGAGGCTGACACAACTACTGCTAATAACGGCGGCACCGCTTCCGATGATACTCTTTACGGTGACGCGAACCTCGACAAGAAGGTAAGCATAGCAGACGCTGTTGCTATACTCCAACACCTCGGCAACAAGGACAAATACGGTCTTAAGCCGCAGGGACTCATAAACGCAGACGTTTATTCAAACGGTGACGGCATTACAGCCAAGGACGCATACACTATCCAGCAGGTGGATTCGGGCGAATACAAGGCTGAACAGCTGCCTATTTCATAAGACATAATTGCAATCTGAAAAACGGGGAGTATATACTCCCCGTTTTTGGAATAAACTAACGGTAAAACGCATAGCCGTCGGCTGTCGATGACTTTACAAGCCCGCCCTGACGCTCCAGTATGTCGGGAGATGTGACCCATTCGTCGCGTCCGCTCTCCCCTGCCCATTCGTCATCTTTGCCGAGCTTGTACTCCGCAAGCCCGACTATCAGCGAAACCTCACTGTTTGCAGTAAGCTCCTCCCAACGGCGGAGCGTGGGCTCGAACGGGCAGGTCTCATTCTCGAAGCCGAAGTATATCTGCGGGACAATGTAGTCACAGTATGAGATATCGGAGCTCCACAGTTCAACATCGGCGTAGAGCTTTTCATAGTCTGCCTCGATATTCCCCTGCGGACTTATGCCGAATTTATACCTGTTTCCGCGGGCGTGTACGGTGTCGCGGAGCGACTTCACCATTGCGGTGACATTATCGCGCCGCCATTCTGCAAGATCAGCAGCGCCGCTTGCTTCAAAAGCTTCGGAATCAAAGGACGGGTCTGTCGTTGGGTAGAAATAGTCGTCGATGTGGACACCATCAATTTCGTATTTTGTGAGAATCTCCTCGGCGGCTGAGCTGACGAGATCGCGCACCTCTGCATATACGGGGACGAGATACCAGCGGTCGCCTATGAGCCTGATATAGCCGCTCTCTGGCGAGTCCGCCCACTTTTTCGCGATGAAGCTGTCGGGAAGCTGTGACATCTGCTCCTCCGTCTGCATACGCAGCGGGTTCATCCACGCATGGAGCGATATCCCGCGGAAGTGTGCCTCCTCAATCGCTATTGAAAGCGGGTCATAATCACCGTCCCAGTACGTTCCGCGCGGGAAGATGTCGGAATCGTAGTATGCGTCGCCGTTCGGGTGTACGTGGAAATATACCGTGTTTATCCCCTGTTCTGTCGCTTCATTAAGCATAGCTGACAGCGCTGAGCGGTATTCGTCCTCGGTCTTGCCCTGCAAGATGTCGGCAAAGCGCATATACGGTATCCACAGGGCTGTCTGATTCGTGTAATTAAGCGGTATATAGGTGCTTACTCCGCCAGCTGGAGCACTGCTCTCGGACGCGAGAGATGTTCCCGTGTCATATATAAAATCGTTTGTCTGCGGTGCGCAGCTTGTCAGCAGAAGTACAGCATAAAATATAATAAGCTTTTTCATCTTGTCCCTCCCCAAGCAATTATATGCCTCGGGACAAAATATTATTATTGAGGTCGGTGATACAATGTGAAGAAAACAATAGCTGCTCTGCTCTCTGTAGTATTTGTGCTTGTAACTGCAGCGTGCGAGAAGGAAACCGCTCCCTCTGAGAGCGTTGGTATCACAGAACCGTCTTATTCTACCGATATCACAGGACTGGAGGTCACCTTCTTTAACGTCGGCAAGGCTGACGCGATGCTGCTGCTCAGTGAGAACAGTGCCGTCATAATCGACTGCGGAGAAAGAGGCGACTCCAAGCAGATAGTGAACTATCTCAAGGAGAGAGGGCGTGATACCGTCGATTACCTCATTCTCACCCACTATGACAAGGATCACGTCGGAGGGGCGGCAAAGGTCATAAACAGCCTTGACGTCAAGAATATCCTTGGTCCCGACCACAATCAGCAGAGCGAGGAGGTCGATAGGTATATCGTTGCTATGAACGCTAAAAACATTACTCCGCAGCTCGTTACCGAGGATATAAGCTTCACGCTCGACGGTATGGAAATAACTGTTGACGCTCCCGACAAGAGGAATTACGGCGTGAACGACGACAATGATTTCTCGCTTGTGACCAAGGTCGTACACGGCGATAATACGCTGATTTTCGCGGGAGACGCTATGGAGCAGAGGCTCGACGAGGTTATGGACATCGGCGACTGCGATCTGCTGAAGGTCCCCTATCACGGACGCAAAATCGCTAATCTCGGTGACTTCCTCGACACTGTGACTCCCGAATATGCGATAGTATGCACCTCGAAGGAGGAATTCGCGGGAAATGTGCAGAAGCAGCTCAGCAAGCGCAATATCACATATTATTCGACCTGCTTCAATGGTCGGATAACCGCTGTCAGTGACGGAAAATCGCTGACTATCACTTCCGAAAAGGTTGTATAACGTATCAAGGGCAGCAGAAGCTGCCCTTTTTTTGCATAAATTATGTGATTTTCCTTGACTTGAAGCCCCAAAAATGATAAAATAATAATATATGCTTTTAAGAAGGTGTTGTTTTTGAAGGTTATCCTTTTGGCAAATACTCCCGAGCCCGAAAAGGTAGTCGCTACTGCCGCTAAGCTCTGCTATTCGAGCAGCGATATAGGCTCGCTTATGGAAGGTCTTACTGAGGAAAAGACCGCGGGATTCATTGAAATGCTTGCTTCTATCGGTCACGAGAGCGTTATGGAGCACACAAGCTTTACCTTCGGTATCGAGGGTATATCGCGTGCGTGCTCGCATCAGCTCGTTCGTCACCGCATAGCTTCATACAGTCAGAAAAGCCAGCGCTACGTCAACGAGAACGGCTTCGAGTTCGTCACTCCGCCGGAGATAGCGGCTCTGCCCGAGGCTAAGGCTGAGTTCGACCGCACTATGGAGGAGCTCACCGCAAGCTACGAGAAGATAGCAGACCTGCTCACTGCGAGCCATACCAAGCGCTTCATCAGTGAGGGTATGGACGAGAAGACTGCCGCTTCAAAGGCGCGTAAGCTCGCCAATGAGGACGCCCGCTTCGTTCTGCCCAATGCCTGTGAGACAAAGATAGTCGTCACGATGAACGTCCGCTCGCTGTTCAACTTCTTCGAGCACAGGTGCTGCAACCGCGCTCAGTGGGAGATAAGAGCTGTGGCAGAGGAAATGCTCCGTCTGTGCCTTGAAGTCGCGCCGCATATCTTCGCTTATGCGGGTCCGTCCTGTGTAGCGACTGGCAAATGTCCCGAGGGCAAGATGACCTGCGGCAGGATGAAAGAGGTTCAGGCTCATTACAAGGCTCTTGCGGACAAAACGGAGGCGTGAATGCTCGAATTCAGAGAAATAAGCATTATCGATAAAGATAAGATAGACCGCGCTCTTGCAAAGTCTGATTTTATGGGTTGTGAGTATTCCTTCGCTAACAATCTTGCTTGGCGGAGGCTAAACAACTCCAAAATCGCCTTCTACAAGGACTTCTACATCTGCGCCTCCTTCAACGACGGAAGCGAGCCTCCATGCTATATTCTTCCCGCAGGTGAGGGCGACTACCGCGAGGTCATCACCGAGCTTAAACGTCACGCCGAGAGTCTCGGCTTCCCGCTGACGATGTTCGGCTTCACGGATAAGACGCTCCCTATGCTCGATGAGCTGTTCCCCGAGCAGTTCACCGCCGAGCTCGACCGTGACAGCTCCGACTACATCTACCTGCGCTCCGACCTTGCGGAGCTCGCGGGAAAGAAGTACCACGCAAAGAGAAACCATCTTGCGAGGTTCAAGGAGCTCGAATACAAATACTCCCCTATCACTGAGCGCGATTACGACGACTGTATATTGTTCGCGACCGAGCAGTATAACTCGCGTGATAATTCCGAACATTCCTTCATAGCTGAGCAGTTCGCGATAAATACCTATTTCTCACATTTTGAAGAGCTCGGACTGAAAGGCGGTATTATCCGTATCGGCGGAAAGGTCTGTGCGCTGACGATAGGCGAACACCTCAACAGTGAGACCTTCTGCGTTCATATCGAAAAGGCGGACACGTCCTATAATGGCATTTATGCAGGTATCAATAACCTGTTCGTTCGCTCCGCGACGGACGGTCACAAATATATCAACCGCGAGGAGGATCTCGGGCTTGAGGGCTTGCGCAAGGCGAAGCTCTCGTACAATCCCGCGTTCATTCTCAATAAGTATTACGTTGTTTTCAAATAAACCTGAAAGGATATTTCTATGATATACGTATTTCTTGCTGAAGGCTTTGAAGAAATAGAGGCTCTGACACCCGTTGACCTGCTCAGACGTGCAGGCAAGCAGGTCATCACAGTAGGTGTCGGTGACAGCGTTATCGTCGGTTCACACGGTATCCCCGTTGTTCCCGATACTATCGCGCAGGAAGCCGTCCTCGACGAGGGACTTGAAATGATCGTGCTCCCCGGGGGTATGCCCGGAACGCTCAACCTCGAGGGCTCGCCCTATGTGCAGGCGGCAATCGACTACTGCATGGAGAAAAATCTCCCCATCGGAGCGATATGCGCTGCTCCGTCTATTCTCGGACACAAGGGTCTGCTCAAGGGCAGGACAGCTGTCTGCTACGAGGGCTTTGAGACTCAGCTCGACGGTGCGACCATAGGTGAAGGCTCAGTCGCTGTGGACGGCAACATCGTTACTGCACGCGGCGCGGGTGTTGCTACGCAGTTTGCTCTGAAGCTTATCGAAGCCGCTGTTTCAAAGGCTGAGAGCGAGCGCATATTCAACGCCATACTCTGCGAGAAGTAATGCAGGACAAGAAAGAGCTCCGCAGATATTTCTCGGAGCTGCGCAAAGCTGCAAAATCCCCCGATAAGGACAGGCTCATATGTGAGCGGGTACTCTCGCTCGATGAGGTAGTAAGCACTGATACAGTGCTGCTATTTGCGTCATTCGGCTCAGAGCCCGATACTTGGGAGCTTGCGGAAAAGCTTATTGCTACCGGCAAGACCGTAGCTTTCCCGAAGTGCGGAAAGCTCGGCGTGATGACCTTCCACTGCGTAAATGATATATCAGCTCTCAGGGCTGATACATCGGGAAAGTATGGCATATGCGAGCCTGACAGCGCCCTTCCCTGTCCCTATATCACCGACAGAACGGTGTGCATTGTCCCGGGACTGGCATTTACCGAAAGAGGCGGACGGCTCGGGTACGGCGGAGGCTTCTACGACCGCTTTCTCACCAAATATCCGAATATTTGCACCATTGCTATCGCTTATGAAGCTGCTATAACTGACAGTCTGCCCCTCTCGGAGACAGACGTTATGATAAATCAAATCGTGACCGAAGAAAGGACGGTGCTCTGTAATGAGTGACAACAGAGACGCTATAAACGATATTCTCAACGAGCTGGATAAGAAGAACGAACAGCCCGCTGAGGCTCCCGAGCAGCCCGAGGCAAGACCCGAACCTGTACAGGAGGCTCCTCAGCATACTGCCGAGCCCGAGCACGTACAGGAGCAGGCTGTCTCCTCTCCTGTACAGCCGCAGATGTACGGGCAGGCTCCGAATATGGGCTATCCGTATGGCGGAGCTCCACAGCGAATGAACGGCGCTCCTCAGCAGCACAAGAAGAAGCACAGGAAGAAAAAGAAGCAGAGAAGCCGTCTGCCGGGCGTTATCATCTATACGACCTTCATATTCGGCATTTCGATAATACTATCGCTTGTTATCATCAGCTTCGGAAAGGATATGCTCGGTATCGGAAAGAGCGACAAGACTCAGCTCGTCGTTATCCCCGATGGCGCGGGTACACAGGAGATATCCTTACTGCTTGAAGAGGAGGGTATCATCAGGTCACCCAAGGCTTTCCAGTTCTTCTCAAAGCTGAGAAAGGACAACGATTACTACATCGCGGGTCAGCATTTCCTGCGCCCGAATATGGCTTATGAGGCTATTATCGACGAGCTCACGAAGATACCTACCGAGGAAAAGGGCGAATCTATCCAGGTAACCTTCCCCGAGGGCATCACGCTTATCGACGCCGCAAAGATATTACAGGACGAGGGTGTATGCGATTCCTCCGACTTCATCTTCTACTTCAACTCGGGCGGATTCGGCTTTGAATTCGAGGACCAGCTCCCGCTCGACTCAACTATGAAGTTCGAGAAGATGGAGGGCTATCTCTTCCCCGATACCTACTACTTCTACAAGAACAGCGAGCCCGAAGAGGTCTGCCAGAAGATATACTACAACTTCAACGAGAAGATGACTCCCGAGCGCTACAAAAAGATGAAGGAGTGCAATCTCTCGCTTGATCAGCTCATCACCTTTGCTTCGATAGTACAGGCTGAGGCTCCCACATCTGAGGATATGGTATTGGTTGCTTCAGTATTCTGGAACCGTCTCGAGCATTCCGACGAGTTCCCCAGACTTGAATCCGACCCGACCAGCAATTACGCAAAGGACGTTGTACGTCCCAATATGGAATATTTCGACGAAGCATTCGTAAGCGCCTATGATACCTACAAGACGACAGGCCTGCCCTCGGGCGCTATCTGCAACCCCGGTATCGAAGCTATCGACGCCGTACTCGCACATCAGTCCAGCGATTACTATTACTTTGTTGCCAATATCCTTACCAAGGAGACATTCTTCTCTGAGACCATCGAAGAGCACGACCAGAGAGTTGCTGAATGTGAGGAATACTACAGACAGGCAGCAGCTGAAGCTGTTGACGGAGAATAAGGAGACTGTATGAACAAGCTTGAAGTCCTCGCCCCCGCGGGAGACGAGGAGAGACTTGCCGCGGCGCTGAATTACGGCGCCGACGCGGTATATCTCGGACGCAAACAGTTCGGTATGCGTTCGTCTCCTATGAATTTTGAATTTGAACAGCTTGTAAAGGCTGTCGAGCTGGCGCACGCAAAGGGCGTGAAGGTATACCTCACCTGCAATACCCTGCCCCGAAACAACGAGATTCCCTTCTTCGAGCGCTTTGTCAAGGAGGCTGTCGAAGCCAAGGTCGATGCTCTTATCGTAGCGGATATCGGTCTGCTGATGCTTATCAGGAAGTATGCTCCCGATATGGAGATACATATCTCAACACAGACTGGTATTGTCAACTACGTAACGGCGAATGAGCTCTACAATATGGGCGCGAAGAGAGTCGTTCTCGCGAGAGAGCTGTCTCTCGACGAGATAGCAGAGATTCGCGCAAAAACTCCCTCCGACCTCGACATCGAGTGCTTCGTTCACGGAGCTATGTGTGTGTCGTTCTCGGGAAGGTGCCTGCTCTCGCAGTATCTTGTCGGTCGAGACGCCAACCGCGGCGAATGTGCTCAGCCCTGCCGCTGGAGCTATCACCTCGTAGAAGAAAAGCGCCCGAACGAGTTCTACCCGATATTCGAGGACGAAAAGGGCACGTATATCCTCAATGCGAAGGATATGTGTATGATAGAATACATCGACAAGCTCGCTGAGGCGGGTGTATACAGCCTTAAAATTGAGGGACGTGCAAAATCCGCGTACTATGTCACCGTTGTCACAAACGCGTACAGGCTCGCTGTGGATGAATACTACAAGGATCCGTATAATTTCAAGCTCCCCGACTGGATACGCGACGAGGTGTATAAGGTCAGCCACAGGCAGTACTGCAGCGGCTTCTTCTTCGGCAGACCCGATAATTCCCAATACTACGAGAACAGCGGATATATCCGCAATTACGACGTAGTCGCTGTCGTTGACGAATGCAGAGACGGCACGGTTTACTGTACTCAGCGCAACCGCTTCTTTGCAGGCGATACCGTGGAGCTCCTTGCACCGTCGAGCAAACCCGTTGAGTTGAAGCTCGATACACTGTACGACGAAAACGGCGTGCAGATAGAGACTGCCAATCACGCGATGATGAAGTTCAGCTTCCCGTGTGATATGAGCTTTCCTGCGGGTACTGTGATCCGCAAGGCGGTAGACTGATATGAGCATCGAGGTCACATTCGGAAAACTCCGCGAGGAAGACCTCAGCGAGGCATTTGAGCTCTGTACGAGGTGCTTCGGGGAGTTTGTCTCATTCGAGAACGTCCGCGAGACTTATCAGCTCTGCAAAAATGACATGAATTACCATTTTATCGTTGGCAGGCATAACGGAAAAGTAGTCGCTTATGCGTCTATGATACTCAGCTATAACCTATTCGACGGGACCTATCCTGTCGCTACACTGTGGTATGTCTGCGTGCACGAGGACTACAGGCGGCAGGGCGTCGCAAGGGCTCTTTTCCGCGAGATAGACCGCATAGCCGACGAGAACAGCGTTGAGGTCATAATGCTCACCTGCGATAAGGATAACCTGCAGGCGAAAAAGCTGTATAGAACGCTCGGATACGCCGAGGACACGGAAACACTGTTTCTAAAGAACATCTATGAACAATGGGACTAAAAAAGAGGGAATGTCTCTGCAAATAACAGCGCAGCTTCCCTAGAATCTTTTACAAAATGAATTCTTCCGGCATAAAAATGTATCAAGTTGTTTGAGAAGCAAGGAGGATCTAACTATGCAAAACTTTGACTATATGACACCCACAAGACTTATTTTCGGCAGGAACGTTATTGAAAAGCTCCCTGAGGTAATGGCACAGTTCGGAAGGAAGATACTACTCACCTACGGCGGTGGAAGTATCAGAAAAATCGGTCTCTATGACAGGGTTAAGGAGCTCCTGTTAGACTTCGATATCATCGAGCTTTCGGGTATCCAACCGAATCCGAAGTACGACCCAAGCGTGCTTGACGGCGTAAAGCTCTGCAAGGAGCATGGTATCGATGTGATACTTGCGGTCGGCGGCGGCAGTGTGCTCGACTGCTCCAAGGCTATCGCGGCGGGAGCAAAGTACGACGGCGACCCGTGGGACCTGATTTCATACAAGGTCAAGGCGCAGGAAGCTCTCCCTATCGTGGACATAATCACACTTGCCGCAACGGGCAGCGAGTATGACTGCGGCGGTGTTATCTCTCGCATTGAGACGAATGACAAAATAGGCTACGTGGACACGAACCTCTTCCCTGCTGTATCGTTCCTCGACCCAACCTACACGTTTACTGTATCGAAAAAGCAGACCGCGGCAGGCTGTGCCGATGCGATGAATCACATTATGGAGCAGTATTTCTGCGAGGATTCAACTCTGCTAAACGACGGCTTTATGGAGGCAGGACTCAAGAGTCTGATGGTCAACGCGAAGAAGTGCCTTGATGATCCTGAGGACTATACAGCAAGAGCTGAAATGATGCTCACCTGCACCTACGGCTGCAACGGCATTTATGCGCTCGGAAACAGTATGTCTGGCTGGCCGTGTCACGGTATGGAGCATGCGCTTTCCGCTTACTATGACATCACACACGGCGAGGGACTTGCTATAATCACTCCCCGCTGGATGAAGAATATCCTCAGTGAAAAAACGGTTGACCGATTCGTGAAGTACGGCGTAAATGTGTTCGGTATCGACAGCAGCCTTGAAAGGTTTGCAATCGCGGAAAAGGCAATTCAGGCTACCTACGATTTCTTCAAGTCTATCGGCATTCCGATGACGCTCCGGGAGGTCGGTATCGACGAGAGCCGCATTAACGAAATGGCACATCACGTCGCCGTAAACGAGGGGCTCGAAAACGCTTGGGCTCCGCTGCTTGAAAAAGATATCGCTGAAATATTCACCGCCTCTTTATAAGGAGGTGTTCCGACTTGTCAAATGCTGAATTGAAGCCTTTTGCTCCCGAGCCGTTAAAAACAGGCGATAAGGTCGCAATAATATCCCTTTCGAGCGGGATCATCGGTGAGCCGTACTGCGCTCATGAAAGGGAGCTTGGCTTGCGCCGTCTGCGTCATTTCGGGCTCGAACCCGTTTTCACCGAGCACGCACTTATGGGAAGGGACTACATAATGGCGCACCCCGAGGCGCGTGCTGCCGACCTCAAAGCCGCCTTTCTCGATGACACGGTTAAGGGCATAATCACTTCAATAGGCGGATTCGAGACCTTCCGCACCTTTCCGTATCTTATGGAGGACGAAGAATTCATAAATGCAGTACGTCAGAACCCTAAGTTCTTCCTCGGTTTCTCAGATACTACCAACAACCACTTTATGTTCCGCAGGATGGGCTTGCAGACCTTCTACGGACAGGCGTTTATGTGCGATATTGCAGAGCTTTCGGGAGATATGCTCCCCTACTCCAAGGCGCAGTTCGAGAGCTGCTTTGCCCCGTATCATGGCAGGAAAATAACTCCCGCCGAAGTATGGTACGAGGAAAGAGCGGACTTTTCCGCCGCCGCAGTCGGGACTATGCCTGTACAGCACAAAGAGGAACACGGCTACGAGCTTTTGCAGGGCAGCCCTATTTTTGAGGGCGAGCTCCTCGGCGGCTGTATCGACAGTATGGGAGAAATGCTCATCGGAGCCAATATGGAGCTTCTCAGCGAGCTGCTCGGCGATGAATTGATAAATAATCCGCAGCTTGCCGAAGATCTGAGAATACAAAGCGAGATAACACGCAGATACAGCATTTTCCCGACCGCAGATGAATGGCGCGGTAAGATACTCTTTGCCGAGACCAGTGAAGTAATGCCTACTCCCGAAATGCTGAGAGAGTATCTCACCGCAATGAAGAATGAAGGTGTATTCGAAGGTCTGAACGGTATCATAGTCGGCAAGCCAATGAATGAAAAAATCTACGACGAATACAAGTCAGTGTGGTGTGAAATTGTGGAAAACAAGGATATTCCGATACTGTATAACGTCAACTTCGGGCACGCAGCTCCGAGAGCCATACTCCCCTACGGTGCTGTGGCTCGCGTTGACGCTGACAGGCAGGAAATAACTCTGCTGAATACATAATTGATAAAAAAGGGAGCTTGTCCGAGAAAAGCATCGGACAAGCTCTTTATGTTTATGTATCAATACAGATCGGATTCAGAATGTAAAACCTCCGCCCATAGTAACGCTGTCCGCAGACAGGAGCCTTCAAAAGCTTAAAAATCCATTGTCGCCGTAAACTTCTTTCCCTTGCAGCTGACGTTCAAATTGAAACCATTGCGAGCGGCGGCAGATGAAGCTATCGCAAGACCGAGACCGTGACTTCTCTTGTCGCTCCGAGCCTTGTCACCCTTGACAAACGGCATCAGCAAGTCCTTGGTGTCGACATACTCGGTCACATCATTGACTATGCACAGCCGCTTTTTATCAGCGGTGACAGTAATGACTCCGTCATCGCGTGTATACTTCACAGCGTTGGATATAAGGTTCTCAACAGCCGCCGCGAGCACGTCCTCGTCCGCGCTCACCTGCCCTCCGAGGTCTGTCTTCAGCTCTATATTTCTCTCATCAAGCGCTGCGCGATACTTATCGAGAAGCCTCTCTGTCATCGCCTTTATATCAACTTTCTTTTTGTTCAGCTTTTTCATCTGCTCATTTTCGCTGAGCTCCAGCGTCTTTGCGATGATATCATCGGTGTAGGAGACATTATTCATTATCGAGCTGATGTATTTCAGCTCCTTTTCGCTTCCGCTGTCCTTTCGGAGCTCTTGTAAATTCTCGGCATAGCCGCCGATTACAGCGAGCGGCGTTTTGAGGTCGTGGGCGAGGTTGTTGATAAGATCGCGCTGGTAGTCCTCGAAGGCGTAGCGAGCCTTGTTTTTCACATTCCTTATAATGCATATCACCAGCACGAGCAGCATCGGTATGATGAAGGTCAGAGCCGTTACTACTGCGTACTTTCTAACTGCATGCCTGTTCATCGTGTTTATCCGCGTAACGCTTGTGATAGCTGTGACGCCGTACTCGTTGTCGAATTGAATGAGCTTATCACCGTAGAAATCGTAAACATTGTTCATTTCGGGAGATGCCGCCTGAATTCCCCAGCGCACATCCTGAGAGTTTGACTTGCGCTTGTACTGCTCGAATATCTCGTCGAACTTTTCGGGGTCAGCACCCCATATGCCGTCAAAGCCGCCTTGCGGATAGGAATCGGGTGAATCGCGGTCGGCGAGGGTAACAAGTTCAAAGCCCTGCTCCTTGGCGTCTATCACAAGCTCGCGCTCGTCGATGAGCTTATCGTCGTCCCATTCCAGATTTGAGAAAAACGGCAGTTCATATCTCTTCACCTCTATCTCGTGAGGTATCATCTTGTTTTTTTCTCTGTTCAGATAGAGGCTGTTTATAAAGAATTCATAGCCCACCTTACCGCTTCTCTGGTCCTTGAAGTACTGCGCAAACAGCTCGTTCAGCTCGGGGATATCGAACTCCTGAGGGTCATAGCTGCAATAGCGCCTTCCCTCAGTATCGGGGGCTTCACGGATGACTATCCACATCCTCGCCCTGTTCGAGAGTATGACATTCCCGTCAGCATCGACAGCCCATTTCGCGGACACGCTCTCAGGGTCGTCGTAGGTCGTAGCAATGATATACGGAGCATTATTTAAACCTGCTGTAGTTATCGCTCTGTCAGCACTGAGACAAAGCTGGAATTCAATAGGTCTGTTCATTCTCACCGAGATATCCGAGCGGTGCTCTATCTGTGAACTGAAACTGCTTATCTCATCGGAGTTTTGAAGCTCGCTTTCATTCTTGATATAGGTGCTGCCGATAGAAACACTTAAATATAATACAGTTATCGTCAGCAGTATCGGCAGTATCATTCCCGAAGCAAACATTCTTATAAATGTGGTTCGCTTAGGCTTGCGCATAGGGTTTTTACGTTTCATTCCGTTCACTCCTTCGTCAGCTTATACCCCCGTCCCACGAGCGTCTTTATCTGCGAGCCTGCGCTTCCGAGGGCTTTTCTGAGCTTCTTGATATGATTGTCCACGACGCGGTCGCTGCCGAAATAATCGCAGCCCCAGACCTTGTCGAGGAGGGTATCGCGTGTGACGACCCAGTTCTGGTGCTCAAGCAGATACCGAAGTATCGCGAATTCCTTCGGTGGGAGCTCTACCTCCTCCTTACCGGTGAAGCATCGCAGGGTACGCTTGTCGAGAGTTATCGAGCCGCAGGAGAGCTTGTCGTTCATATCGTTTCCAGCACGGCGGACAAGAGCCTCGCACTTGCTGTACAGCACCGACAGCAGGAAGGGCTTGACGATATAGTCGTCGCAGCCGATATCGTAGCCGCTGAGAATGTCCTCCTCGCGCCCGCGCGCAGTTATGAACACCACGGGTACGTCGCTCTTCCTGCGCAGCTGTCTGCACAGCGTGAAGCCGTCTATCTCGGGGAGCATGATATCGAGCAGTACGAGGTCGTAGCCTTCAAGTCCGCCGCCTATCATATCGAGAGCGTCGCCGCCGTTCATCACAGCCTCGACCTTCGTGCCCTTGTTTCCGAAATATTCCTGAATGATATCACAAATCTCAATGTCGTCCTCAACAATAAGAATCCTGTTCATAAGTCACTCGCTCCTTACCCTGTGATCATAGTATAAACTGACTATGTATCCTTTTTATATCCTTTGTGTGCTTTTTAATTATATCTGTATTATGGGGAATTGTCAAACCGCGCACAAAAAAGCAGCACCTGTTAAAGTGCTGCTTTTGGATATAGATATCAGCTCTCGGGGAGCTCGCTTATCCTGCTTGCGTCATACATCTGAATTGATAACGCATCGCGTGCTGTAACTCCGTCGCCGTTGTTGTATACATCTGCATTGAGAAGCCCCTGCTCTGTGAGCTTGTACTTGTCCTTGTTGCCGAGATACTGGAGAATAGCCACTGCGTCAGCGACCGTGACCTTCTCGTCGAGGTTAGCATCACCCCAGAGCTCAGCGACAGGTGCGGCAGTAGTTGTAGTCGTTGTGGTCGTCGGAATAGTAGTTGTCGTGGTTGTCGTAGTAGTTGTAGTTGTGGTCGATTCAGTCGTTGTAGTTGTGGTTGGAATAGTTGTGGTCGTTGTTGTCTCGGGAACTGTTGTAGTTGTTGTGGTAGTAGTTGTTGTGGTGGTAGTGGTCGTTGTTGTCGTGGTAGTGGTAGTCGTCGTAGACGTCGTTTTCGTCGTTGTCGTTGTTGTCGTGGTCGTAGCCACAGGTCCCTGTATCTGTGTACCTGCCTTGGCTACGATAGCCTCATCTATGCTGAAATCTGCGGTGTCATTTTCAGTTTCAACGTAGAGGATATAGCTCGAGCCCTCGGGAAGCTTATAATTCGGATTTGAAAGCTGTACGTACTCTCCGTTGGACTGCGCGCTTGCAATGTGGTCGTATTTCGTCTCACCGTTTGCGTCTGTGTACTGGAGCGACAGCATCATATTGCCTGTACCTGCTGCGACTACACTGAAGCTGTACTCCTGTCCGCCTGTGAATGTGTTCACATCGAGGGTTTTCATTGCTCCGTGCCACGACTTGCTTCTGCCCGAAATCGTGAGAGCCTTGCTGCCCGCGTAAGCTGTACCGCCTGTGTTGACGGTGGACTCGCCGCGAGCCTCCCAGCTATCGTTGCTTGATTCAAATGTGTCGTGGTAGTAATATCCATTAGCGTCAGGCTTTATCGGCTCTGCGGGAACAGGGTCGCCGCCGCCCTGAAAGCCGCTTCCGTCGCTGGTCATCGTTACAACAAAGGTGGAAACGCTGTTTCCGGGGAGTTGACAGGTGAACGACGAGCCGCTTGCCGTCAGACCCTTGGTCTGCGCAAGATTTTCGTTCGCGGAAGTCCTGTATCGGTCAACGTTTGTGATACTTCTGCCGCTGAGGTTGAACTGCTGAGATACCTCGTTGCTGCTGTTATTTACTGCAACTATCTCGACCTGCGTATCGCTGTGCTTATACGCGGAAACGTAAATGCCGCTGTTAGGCTGCTCGGTCGCGTCGATACGAACATCGCCCGGGCGGATATACTTTGAATACTGCGCCATCATATAGCCGCGCTTAGTCGGCTGACCGTCGTCCTGACCGATAAGGCTGTAGCTGCGTCTGATGTACCACCAGGTGTATACGCTCATATTGCCGACTACAAGACCGTTGTGAATATTCTCCGCGACCTTTATCGCCTCGGGGAAACGGTTTGCGGAGTTGCTGTCCGAGTTCGGAACATAGACCTCGGTCATCCATATTTCCTTGCCCGAATTCTCAAGAGCGGGAAAATCCATCTTATCTCTCGGAGTGCCATAGAAATGTGTGCCGAAAAGGTCTGTATTCGCATTAGCCTTTGCGTTGTTCAGTATCTTGTTGTAATAGTCCCTGCCGTTGCCCCACGCACCATACTGGAAAGTCTCGGGCGACATCAGCTTCGCATTTGTTCCTGACTTTACAGTCTGACCGTAATTTGCAATGAAGTTGGTCGTGCGGTCAGGACTCCAGTAAGTCCAGTCCGTAGAATAGTCAGGCTCATTCTGCACCGATACCGAATAGAGGTTCACGCCCTGACCCTCGACATACTTTATAAAGCTGTTCAGATGCTGAGCGTACTGTGCCTCGGCGTTGTCGTTAAGCACGTACTTGCCGCCGTTAGTTCCGCCCGAGCCTGCCTTGCGCATACTTGAAGGCGGGTTCCACGGAGTTGCGAATACTGTCGCACCGAGCTTCTGAGCGCCCTTTGCTGTCGGTATAGCTCGCGACCACGCGCTCTGGTCGTCGCTGACATAGATACGCAGAACTGTCAGTCCGAGCTGATTGTTGCCTGTTCCGAACGCGGTCTGTATCTGCGCATCTGTAAGGTCGTAGCCCTGCCACTCGGGAAGATTCATACCTCCGAAGCCGCGTATCGTCTGATAGGTCTTGCCTGTGTTGACTGTGCAGGCGGAAGCCGCCTCTGCGCTGATTACAGGCGTTGTACTGCTGAACACTGCCGACATCGAAAGCAGCATCGCACTGCTTACTGCGCCCGACAGCAGGCGCGTCATTTTCCCTCTTAATGACATATGATTACCTCCCAAAAGTATTTGTCTTAACGATTGATAGACTGATTTCATCTACATATATCATACAACATATGAACAAATTGTTAAACCCATATTTTAGTAAGGTAGTGGATAATTTATGGATTCTGTAATGTTTTTGTCTAAAAAGAAAACCTCCGTTAAAATAGCGGAGGCTCTCTTTTGGTATTGGAGGGAAATTCTTATCGTTTTATTACACGGACATCATTTCTGTCCGTAGTAAGCGTTTGCGCCGTGCTTGCGGAAGAAGTGCTTGTCAAGAAGTCTCTGCGGCATATTCGGCGTATCGGAGCGAAGTGTTTTCGTTATCCACGCCATAGCCGAAAGCTCCTCGAGCACAACAGAATTATGCACGGCTTCCATACAGTCCTTGCCCCATACGAATGGTCCGTGGTTTGCCACGAGGACTGCGGGGATATTCCGGTATTCCTTACAGCACTCGACAATGACCCTGCCCGTCTCGAGCTCATATTCGCCCTTGACCTCGGCATCCGTCATCTCACGTGTACAGGGTATCTCTCCGTAGTAGTAATCACCGTGAGTAGTCCCGAGCGGCGGTATCCCGATGCAAGCCTGCGCGAATGAGGTAGCGTACCTGCTGTGAGTGTGAACGACTCCGCAGACGCCGTCGAAGTTTCTGTATATTTCAAGATGTGTAGGCGTATCGCTCGACGGAGACAGTCTGCCCTCGACCTTTTCACCGTCGAGAGTGAGGACAACGATGTCGTCAGCCGTCATAGAGTCGTATTCAACACCGCTGGGCTTGATAGCGACAAGTCCCGACTCGCGGTCGTATTCGCTGACATTGCCCCACGTAAATGTAACAAGTCCGTACTTGGGAAGGAGCAGATTCGCTTTTAGTACGCGCTCTTTAAGCTCCTTAACGTCCATAGATAACGTCTCCCAGCATCATATCGCGCTCAAGCTGATACTTCGTTGTGTTCTTGTCGATAACAACGAGCTCTATACCCATAATACGAGCAAAATCGCGTACAGTCTCGTCTGTGATATCGTAGGAGAGAACAGTGTGGTGAGCTCCGCCTGCGATTATCCAGCACTCCAGTCCCTCAAGGAAAGAGGGAGCGGGCTTCCACATCGTTCTTGCAACGGGAAGATTAGGCATTGTCTGGAAGGGCTTCTCGCACTCAACATCCTGAGCGATAAGACGGAGTCTGCCGCCGATGTCGATAAGGGACAGCGCTTTTGCGGAGCCCGCCTTGCCCTCGAATACTAATCTTGCAGGAGGTTCCTTGCCTCCGATGCCAAGATGATGAACTTCTATTCTCGGTCTGTCAGCCGCAATGGACGGGCAGACCTCTAGCATATGCGAGCCGAGAATGAGCTCGTGCTTGTAGTCGTAGTTGTAGTCCTCCATAAATGAGGTGTTTCCGTCGGGATACATAGCCTTAACGATAGCTGTCATACCCGCAGTCTTCCAGTCGCCTTCCGCACCGAAACCGTAGCCCTTGTGCATAAGGTGCTGTGTAGCAAGACCGGGGAGCTGCTTCATACCGTAGAGATCCTCAAACGTGTTGGAGAATGCCTTTGCACCCTCGCGGACAAGTATCTTCTCGATAGCTATCTCCTCGCGAGCCTGATAGCGGATAGTCTCCTCGTCAGCCTTGTCGAAATCGTAGAGCTCGGCGTATTCCTTCATAAGAGCGTCGATCTCAGCGTCTGTAACAGCATCCATCAGCTTAACAAGGTCGCCGACAGCAAAGGTGTTGACAGACCAGCCAAGCTTGATCTGAGCCTCTACCTTATCGCCCTCGGTAACTGCGACCTCGCGCATATTATCGCCGAAGCGGACGATTTTCAAGCTCTTGCTGAAAAGTACTCCGACAGCCGCACGCATCCAGTCAGCTATCTTGCCCTGAACCTCGGGATCAGCCCAGTGACCCGCCACAACAGCTCTCGGCATACGCAGACGCGCACCGATGAAGCCGTGCTCGCGGTCACCGTGAGCGGACTGGTGGAGGTTCATATAGTCCATATCAATAGCCTCGTTGGGGATATTGTCATTGAACTGAGTATGGAAGTGGAGCCACGGCTTCTGGAGCATTGCCAGACCGTTTATCCACATCTTTGAAGGCGAGAACGTGTGGCAGAATGTGATAATGCCTGCGCACTCGTCATCATAATTTGCTTCCTTGATTATCTTGGTTATCTCCTCGGTCTTCTTGACCGTGAGCTTGTACTCAACAGGAAAAGGAAGTTTAAGCCCCGCAACTATCTTCTTGGAGTCCTCCTCGACCTGTCGGAGTGTTTCCTCTCCGTACAGGAACTGGGAGCCGGTTACAAACCAGAATTTCATCTATCATCTTTCCTTTCTGTCATTCGGAAACTGACGCTCTGACAGCCGAGAGCCCCGAAATATATTTTTTCATATAAGCGTTCAGACCGTCGATGTCCTCCTGTTTGGGAGAAACGGTACTGCCCTTCATATCAGCGAAAACTCTGCTTCCGAGATAGTTCTCGAGGGATTCGCCGCTGTTCTTGTTAGCCATATATGCCGCAAGGAGAGCAATTCCCCATGCGCCGCCCTCGCCTGCTGTCTGCATGAGCGTTACATCTGCTCCGAGAGCAGCCGCAAGGAAGTTCTGACTGGGTACGGGAGTCTTGAAGAATCCGCCGTGAGCGTAGATACGCTCGAGCTTGACGTGCTCCTCCTCGGTGAGGATATCCATTCCCGCTTTAAGCGCCGCAACGCATGAATAAACGAGAGAACGTGCAAGATTGCGGATATTGAGCTCTGACTCGGGACTTCTCATAAGGAGAGGTCTACCGTCCCTTACGCCTGTTACAGGCTCACCGGCATAGTAGTTGTAGGATATGATACCGTCGCAGTCGGGAGTACCCTCCGCGGCGAGAGAATACAGCATATCATAGAGCTTGCCCTTGGTCATATCGACCCCCGCTTCCTTGAGGAAGCCGCCGAACATACCGAACCACGCATCGAGATCGGATGTACAGCTGTTGCAGTGGACCATAGCCACGGGGGCACCGCACGGGGTAGTAACGATGTCTATCTCGCGGTGAACGGATTTAAGCTTATCCTCAAGTACAATCATCGAGAATATAGACGTTCCCGCAGAGACATTGCCCGTCTTGGGAGTAATGCTGTTAGTGGCAGCCATACCCGTCTGAGCGTCGCCCTCGGGCGGACAGAACGGAACACCTGCCTTGAATGTGCCTGTCGGGTCAAGGAGCTTCGCTCCAGCCTCTGTAAGAGTACCCGCGCACTCCCCTGCCTGTACGATTTTCGGAAGAAGCTCCGAGAGGCTCTTTTTCAGCTCTGTACCTGCCGTAAGAGTGTCGAATCTCGACATCATAGCCTTGTCGTAATCGCAGGTCTTGGGGTCTATAGGGAAGATGCCCGAAGCGTCACCCGCTCCGATTACCTTCTCAGCCGTAAGCAGGTAGTGCACATATCCCGCAAGAGTAGTCATAAACGCAAGCCTGTTGATATGCGGCTCCTTGTTCAGAACAGCCTGATACAGATGAGCCACGCTCCAACGCTGAGGAATGTTGAAGTCGAAGGCGTCAGTAAGACGCTCGGCAGCCTCCTCGGTCATAGTGTTGCGCCACGTCCTGAAAGGCACGAGCTGTTCATCATTGCTGTCGAAGGCTAGATAACCGTGCATCATCGCCGAAATACCCATAGCCGCAGCCGATTCGAGCTTAACGTCGTATTTATTCTCGACATCCTTCATAAGGTCGGCAAAGCAGTCCTGCAAGCCCGACTTTACATTATCGAGTGAGTATGTCCACACTCCGTCAAGGAGCTCGTTCTGCCAGTCGTGAACACCCGCAGCAAGCGGCGTGTGTGTGTCATCTATGAGGACAGCCTTGATACGTGTCGAGCCGAATTCGATACCTATAACAGCCTTACCGCTGTTAATTATATCAGCACCGCTCATTTCTTAACTCCTTTTGCCTCAGCAGGTCTTGAAGATGAGAGATTGGCTTTTTTGCGGCGGGCAATGATGATACTCTGAACTATGAGGAATATACAGAGCATCGAGGCATTTGTGATACCCGTCCACCAAGCCTGATCAAGACCGATGGATGAAACGATATTCTGAATAAGTGCGAGAGAAAGAACGCCGAAAAGTGTACCTACGATATTTCCGACGCCGCCCGTAAGCATAGTTCCGCCGATGATGGACGAAGCGATCGCGTTCATCTCCGCGCCCGAAGCGTGTGTAGCCGAACCCGAGCCTACGTGCATAAAGTAAACAAATCCGCCAATTCCGCCTAATATACCGCACATAAGGTATGCAAGGAATGTCGTTCTCTTTACATTTATTCCGAGCATGAGTGCGCTTTGTCTGTTGCCGCCGACAGCGTAGAAATTACGGCCTGTCTTCGTCCATTTTAGGAAGACAAACAGCAGTGCAACGACCACAAGAGCTACGATAACGCCTATTTCTATGTATGCGTCGATATATTCGCCTCTCTTGTTGTATGAGCCAAGGAAAGGAACGGTGATCCTCGTTTCCTTGAGCTTTACGAAAGCCTCGTTCTGTACGTTGAACGGGTTCGTGTTGACGATAGTCGTCATGCCTCGCGCGAAGAACATACCCGCGAGAGTTACAATGAACGGCTGAATGTCAAGATAGGCTACGAGGTAGCCCTGTACCAGTCCGAAAGCGAGACCGATACCGAGTGATATGAGTATAGCTCCGACGACGCTGCCGCTGTGCATATCGAGGTAAACGGCTGAGCTCATACTTACGAGAGCTGCCATACCTCCGACCGAGATATCGATTCCGCCTGTTATCATAACGAGAGTCATACCGCAGGCGAGAATGATAAGAGCGGCGTTTGCGTTGAGCATATTGAAAAATGTCTGTGCTTTAAGGAATCCCGAACCAAGAACGATTATCGCGAACAGATACATCAGTACAAACACGACTATCGTTATCGACATCAGAAGATTGGTATCGGAGAGATTCCCGAGCAGACTCCTTCGCGTTTTCGCGGGAGTCAGATACTTCTGCGACATAAATTATTCCTCCGTTTCAAACGCTTTATCAGCTTTTCAGCTCTGCCTTTTCAGGCGAGCGCAGCTTCTTGAAAACAGCTGCTATCTTTTCTCTTACTATAGGAGCACTCAGCACAACAAGGGCAATAACTACTACCGCCTTATATGCTGACAGGGCTTCCGAGTTTACATCAAATTTGTAAAGCGTTGTTGTAAGGAACTGGATAACGTATGCGCCGAGAATGGAAGCGGATATCTTGAATTTACCGCCTCCGAGCGAGTTTCCGCCGATAGCTACAGCAAGGATAGCGTCCATTTCGATATCCTTCGCAGTAACGGAGTAGTTGATGGTAGAAAAACGGCTTACCTTTATGAAGCCCGCAACAGCTACACAGAGTCCGAGGAAAACATAGGTAATGAACTTGATGAAAGCAGGATTCAAACCGTTGAGGCGGGAAGTCTGCTCATTCAAGCCAACCGACTGAATGTACAGCTTGAGATTCGTAAACTTCATTATCAGCGCAATGATGATGAAGCACGCAAGCGCAATAAAGAACGGAGTCGGTATCGGTATTCCGGGAATATAATTTCCGAAAATGGAGAAGGTCTTATCATTGACCACGGGGAGCTCGTTGTTGTTTATCCACGCAGCAATGGAGCGTCCTGCCGTAAATAGTATTAGGGTAGCGACCATCGGCTGTATCTTGAAGACAGAAACGAGCAAGCCGTTGAAGGCTCCGAAAGCCATAGCAACGAGGCAGCATACGATGAAGGCGACGATAATGGGCGCCTGTAACTCGTCGGGACGGGAATTCGTTCCGCAGAGCACTCGCAGTACCACACTTCCAGCGATAGCCATAGCAGCACCGACAGAAATATCCTGTCCGCGTGAAGCCGCGGTAACGAGAGTCATACCGATAGCGAGTATCGCGAGCTCGGAGCCATAGTCGATAATGGAGATGATATTTCCCGAGAGAACGGGATTTCCATCACTGTTGGGACCTATCGTTATCTTGAAGAACGAACGGTCAACGATAAAATTAAACAAAGCAAGAATGAACAGAGCAGCGATCGGGATGAATATCTGATTTCTGAACAAAGCTGTTATAATGTTGCCTTCGGTTTTTGTTTTGTTGCTCACTCCTGCTCACCTCCTGCAATAGTATTCATAATGGAATTCTGCGTAAGCTGGTCGCCCTTGAGCTCGCCGACAAGCTTGCGATCGCGCATAACGAGAAGACGTGAACAGGTACGCAGCATCTCATCGGTCTCGGACGAGATAAAGGTTATGCTCATACCCTCGGAAGCAAGCTTGAGCACAAGCTTCTGTATATCCACCTTTGTACCGACGTCGATACCGCGTGTAGGCTCGTCGAGGATAAGGTACTTCGGGTGCGTAAGAAGCCAGCGTCCGAGAATGACCTTCTGCTGGTTACCGCCCGAAAGCGACTTTATAGGAGTCTCGACCGAAGCGGTCTTGATGTCGAGCAGCTTTATGTACTCGTCAGCGAACTTGGTAGCCTCAGCCTTTGAGAAAGGCTTGAAGAAGCCCTTCTTGACCTGTAAGGCGAGAATGATATTGTCGCGGACAGACAGGTCGCCGACGATACCGTCGCGCTTTCTGTCCTCGGCAAGGTAAGCTATGCCCTGCTTCATAGCGTCGATAGGCTTTTCGATATTGACAGGCTTTCCGTCAACCTTGACTCTACCGCTCGTGACCTTATCAGCGCCGAAGATAGCGCGTACACACTCGCTTCGTCCCGAGCCGAGAAGACCCGTGAAGCCGTTTACCTCGCCCTTGCGGATATGGAAGTTGAAGGGCTTGATACCCTCGGTAGAACAGAGCTCCTCAGCCTCGTAAACGATCTCGCTCTTCTTTTCATCGAAGGTCGGAACATCGTTCTTGATATCAGCCATATCGTCAAGCTCCTTGCCAAGCATTTTTGATACGAGCTGAACACGCGGCAAATTCTCTATCTCGTACTCGCCCACAAGCTTGCCGTCGCGAAGAACGGTTATCTTGTCACAGACCTCATAGACCTGATCGAGGAAGTGGGTAACGAAGATGATACCTACTCCCCTGCTCTTGAGGTCACGCATAAGCTTGAACAGCTTTGCGACCTCGGATTCGTCGAGTGATGACGTAGGCTCGTCAAGGATAAGGATATTGCAGTCCATTTCGACAGCACGGGCAATAGCGACCATCTGCTGAACAGCGATAGAGCAGCTTGCCAGCTGCTGAGTGGACTTGACATTGATATCAAGTGATTTCAGTACCTCGTCAGCCTTGCGGTTCATATCACGCCAGCTGACGAAAGCTCCTTTGCCGCGTCCGATGAAGATATTCTCGGCAACAGTAAGATTAGGGCAGAGTGAAATTTCCTGATAAACCGTACTTATGCCGTAATTCTGAGCCTCCTGAGGAGAGCGTATCTGCACGGGGATATGACCCTTGAGGAAGATATCTCCGCTGTCTTTAACGTGAACTCCCGTGAGTACCTTGATAAGTGTGGACTTACCTGCGCCGTTTTCGCCCATAAGCGCGTGAATCTCACCCTCATGGAGGGTAAAATCAACGTTTTTTAACGCTTTTACACCTGGAAACGATTTGTAAATTCCCCGCATTTCCAGCAACGTTTTCGCCTGCATTGCGTTTCCTCCTAAGCGTATTTTCGTTGTATTCTGCAAAAATGATTCTAAAATTAGTGCGGTGACAAATGGCATATACGAAGGTGTCACCGCACTTATTTGTTTATTCAGTGTCCTGTGGATCAGATACCGTAATTCTGAACGTCCTCGTCAGTGATAGTTGTAGCATCGAAGCCCTTCTCGTTCATAATGATGGTCTTCTCGGAGAGAGTCTCACCCTTTTCGAGCTTGCCGATGATATCAACGATGTAAGAAGACTGGAAGGGGTTGCACTGTCCGTCGTAGTTCCAGTTGCCTGCCTTGAGTTCCTCAAGAGCCCACTTGTTGCAGTCAAAGCCCATTACAACAACGTCCTTGCCAACGCCATGCGAGATATTAGCCTTGTCGAGAGCAGCAACAGCGCCCTTAGCCATATCATCGTTCTCGGCATAGATAACGTTGAACTTCTTATTAGCGTCGATGGCAGACTGAACTATCTGCTGCGCCTTCTCAGCGTTCCACTCAGCTGTCTGCTCAACAACGATGTTCCAGTTGAGGTCGGAAGCTGTCTTTGTGAGAGCGCCCGAGCGACCCTTCTGAGCAGCGGAGCCCATTACACCCTGAAGGTGGATAATGTCATAAGAAGTAAGGTTCTGGCTCTTGAGCCAGTCAACAGCCTGCTCGCCTTCCTTATCCATATCGGAAACGATGGAGGCTTCGTAGAGGCTCGGATCAGCGTCAATAGTACGGTCGAAGAGGATAACTCTTACGCCTGCGTCCTTAGCGTCCTTGAGAACTGTGTCCCAGCCTGCTGTATCAGCAGCGGAAATGAGAAGGTAGTCAACAGAGTCCTGAATGTACTTCTGAGCATAGTTGATCTGCTCCTCGTTCTTGAGGCTGTATGAGAATGAAGCGTCATATCCGTTGTCCTTAGTGAATGTAGCCTTGAGATCGTTAACATTAGCTGTACGGTAGCCCGACTCGTTAGGGTCGTTGTTGATAATGCCGACCTTGATGAGAGACTTGGACGAACCGCCCGAGCTTGACGACGATGAGCCGTCGCTTGTACCGCAGCCTGCGAAAACAGCGCCGCAGAGAAGCATACTTGTTGCCATTGCAAGAACCTTGTTCATTTTCATAATAACTTTCCTCCATCCGATTGAAATTATTGATTAACGTTCGTATCGTTAACTTGTACTTACATTATAATGTTTTTGTACATACATTGATACCAAAAATAATGCGCTAAATGTTTATTATTTTTAGAATGTAATATTTTGTATACATTAAGGACAGATATTGGCGTTCGTCTGGAACTGCCTCGGGGTCTGTCCCGTATACTTTTTGAATATCTGACTGAAATACCGATAATCTCTGAAACCTACATCGTACGCGACTTCATAAATCATCTTCGACGTGCAGCACAAAAGCTCCCTTGCGTGGGCTATCCGTGCCGCCGCGATATACTCCGAAAGATTTTGTCCGTACTTTTTCTTGAACTGTGTACTGAGGTACGACGGACTCAGCCCGACCGCCTCAGCGACAACGAGCAGCGAGAGCTCATCATTCATATAGTTCATATCAATGTAGTCACGTGCCTTGGCAACAATACTCTTTCCGCTTTCCTTGGCAGAGCCTATACGCCACATTATGCAGTCGTACACTATCTTCCTCAGAAACTCGATAGTCTCGTTTGTATTCATAAGCTTCGAGCCGATGTCATCGGCAATTCCGAAGCGCTCGCAGAACACCTCATTGCTTATACCGATCTTTTCGGCAAAGGTATGAGCCGCAACGTAGATATCCATGCAAACATAAAGCCTGATAACGAGCGAGCCTATCTGTGAGAAATCGACCTCTTCGAGTATGGAGTCGAGCTTATCGGTGCAGTCCTCGAGCTTTCCGCTCTGTAAAAGGTCTTCGACCTTTCGTATGTCTATGCGTTTGACGTCCTGCATCATATCACTTTTTTTATCCATATCCATTACCCCACACGATATTGCCATTCAAAGGAGCCGTATATCTTACAGCTTCTTGACCGAGTCACGTATCTTAAGTTCGGGTGTGAATATTATGTCGTTATTGTCAGCCGAGGGCGAGCATATAAGATCTATGAGCTTCTCAGCTACAGCCTCGCCTAGCCTGCGCTTGGGATGAGCGATAGTCGTGAGCGGCACATCGCATATCGACGCATATTTTGAATCATCGATACCAAGAACAGATATCTCGTCGGGCACGCTTATGTCGTGCTCCTTGCAGAACTGCAGGAGCTTTACAGCTATGTTGTCGTTGTAGCATACAACAGCAGTCGTCTCACTCAGCAGCACGAGCAGATTGTTCTCGCCCGAGGTAAATACCGAGTTCTTGTCAGAGGTCGCGAACCAGAGGACATTTTCTTCTGCATTACGCAGACCGTGAGCTATGCAGCTCTTCGTAAAACCGCTGTATCTCTTATGTCCCTGAATATCATCAAGAGCGAAGATACCCGCTATCCTTCTGTGTCCGCAGCCGAACGCGTAGTCGGTGGCAAGTCTGCCTGCCGCCTCGTCGTCGATGGAAACGCACGGATAATCAGACCACGGATATTTTGCATTGAAGAAAACCACAGGGATATTCTTTCTGCGGAGCTCATCGTAAAGCTCCATATTCGGATTGGGAAGCGCACTCTTCGACGGCTCGATTATGAGACCCTGTACGCCGCTCGAAATCATGCTCTGAAGAGCCTGCTGTTCCTCCGATACCTTGTTATGTGTGATGGCAAGCTGCATCGAATAGCCCGAATCATTGAGTACGCTCTCTATACCCGTAACTATCTGCGGGAAGATATAATCGGTGAAATAAGTGGAAATAACGCCGATATTTCTTACCTGCGAGGGCTGGTCGGGCTGTGCTGAGCCTGCCGAAACGAATGCGCCGCTGCCTCTTACGCGGCTGATGACGTTCTCGTTCTCAAGACACATAAGCGCCTGTCTGACAGTCTGTCTGCTGACGCCGTGTATTTCGCAGAGCTCTTTTTCGGTGAGGAAACGGTCCTTCGGCTTCAGATTGTTTGAAGCTATGTAGTCCTTTGCCCACTCAACGATATTCAAATATTTATAATCTTCCATTACTACCTCCTCAGCCCGATTGTATCTCGGTTTTTCTTTATGATAACACAAATATATCATTTTGTAAATACAACTTTGAAAATTGTCTGAAAAATTTGTATGTGCAGACAATATTTTTGTTCATAATTTGTGCACTTTGACATTACTTGTATTGCAAAAATATACTATTGACAAAAAATCGAATATAAGATATGATAATATCAACAAAACAAATACGGAGGTGCTGTTATGGAAAAGATAAAATGGGGTATCATCGGAACGGGACGTATCGCTCGTGCATTCGCTGCGGCTCTCGAGGGAGTTCCCGAGGCGGAGCTGTATGCAGTTGGCTCGCGGAGCAGCGAAAAATCAGCTTCTTTCGCCGCTGAGTTCGGCTTTGCCAAGTCATACGGAAGCTACGATGAGCTTCTATCCGACGACAATATTAATATAGTATATGTCGCGACACCGATGGCGGCTCACTATGATGTGTGTATGTCCGCGCTCCGTAAAGGCAGGAACGTCTTCTGCGAGAAGTCCGTAACTCTCAATGCCGCTCAGCTACGCGATATACTCGCTCTCGCTGACGAGAAGGAACTCTTTTTCTGCGAAGCGATGTGGATGAAATGCCGCCCGACCTACCTCAAAATGAAGGAATGGATAAGCTCGGGAAGGATAGGTGATATCCGCTGTATCAAGGCAGATTTCAGCAACCTCGTCCCCTATGACGCAAACGACCGCCTTTTCCGTGCCGACTGCGGCGGCGGCTCACTTCTTGACGTGGCCGTATATCCGCTGACCCTCGTCCATGACCTTCTCGGCGTACCCGTCTCTATAGACAGCGCTGCTCATATTGAAAACGGCATCGACCTCTCGGAATCGCTCATACTCCGCTACAATAATGGCGCTTTCGCCTCGATAGACGCAGGCTTCGAGATGTCTCTCCGCAACAACGCCGTGATCTCGGGCACCGACGGAAGTATCGTCTTCGGCGACTGCTTCTTCTGCTCCGATACCGTATCCCTCTATGACCGCGACCGCCGTCTTGTCGAGGAGTTCAATTCTCCTGCCCGTGTGAACGGCTACGAATACGAAATAGAAGAAGCCCACCGATGTCTTCGCAGCGGACTTACCGACAGCCCTTTGATTCCGCACTCGGCAACACTTGAAGTAATGGAGATAATGGACGGACTGCGAAAAGAATGGGGAATGAAATTCCCGCAGGAATAAAAATAAGGCTGACCAGAACGGTCAGCCTTTCTCATTATTATTTTGTACCGAAGATTCGGTCGCCCGCGTCTCCTACACCGGGAACAATGTACTTGTCCTCATTCAGTCCCTCGTCTATGACGCCTGTATAAACGTCAACATCGGGGTGAGCAGTAGTCACAGCCTTCACACCCTCGGGAGAAGCGATGATGCACATAAACTTGATGTTGCTAACACCGAGCTTCTTTATCTCGGTGATAGCGGCAGTTGCGGAATTGCCCGTCGCCAGCATCGGGTCAACGATGATGACCTCGCGCTCGCTGATGTCCTCGGGCATCTTCGAGTAGTACTGCACCGCGCCCTTGGAGTCGGGATCGCGGAAGATACCGATGTGACCTATCTTAGCCGCGGGAACGAGCGAGGTCACGCCGTCCACCATACCGAGACCTGCACGGAGGATAGGCACGATAGCAAGCTTCTTGCCCGATATTACTTTGGTCTTCGCAACGGCGATAGGGGTTTCGAGCTCTATCTCCTTGAGCGGCAAGTCGCGTGTAGCCTCGTAGCAAATGAACATCGCAATCTCGGATACGAGCTCGCGGAACTCCTTCGTACCTGTGTTCTTATCTCTTAAAAGTGAAATCTTGTGCTGTACCAGCGGGTGGTCTATAATATGTAACTCTCCCATTAAAGACAGCTCCTTTCTCAATTTATAATATTCATTTTTCCCGATACAGTAGCAGACCTCGTCCTCGGGAGCTATCCCCTCGCGGGCGAACCGCTGGACTGTATCGGTGATATGCATTGCTGATTTTGCGAGCACACGTCCCGAGCGCGAATTTGCTGCTCTGTGATATGCTTCAAGCTTTTCGACATCGGTGTGAGCGAAGGCATAGCGGATAAGTCCCGCAAGTACCTCGCCTGCATAGCCTCTGCCCTGAAAGCGTGAACCTATGCAGTATTCGACCTCCGCAGTCTGACATTCCTTCCACATCCTGCAAAAGGCAATCTGACCGATGTTCTCGCCGCTCGACTTCTCAATTACAGCCCAGCGGTACTTGGACTTAGCTCCCCTCGTGTACTCTTCAAGCAGAGCGTTCACCTGCGAAATATCAGTATATACAGGCTCGCCGTACTCGTTCTGCACGTCAGGGTCAGCGACCCAGTTGCGGAACATATCCTCTGCGTCAGACGGCAGAAACGGTCGGCATATCAGCCTCTCGGTGTCGAAAATGTGCGCGTTAGTGTAGATCATCAGCCTTCAAGCGCGGTGATAAGGTCAACGCGGCGCTGATGACGTCCGCCCTCGAAGCCCGTAGTCACGAATATCTCCGCGAGCTCGCAGGCAAGACCGCTTCCGAGAACTCTCGCGCCCATGCACATAACGTTGCTGTCATTGTGCAGACGCGTGAACTTCGTAGAGAAGCTGTCCGAGCAGACCGCCGCTCTTATGCCCTTTATCTTGTTGGCGGCAATGGACATACCAATGCCTGTACCGCAGATAAGAATTCCCTTTTCACACTCACCCGATGTAACGAGGTCACATACGGTCTTAGCCATATTCGGGTAGTCGCAGGGTTCGCCGTCAGTACCCATATCCTTGAGCTCAAAGCCCTTTTCCGTCAGATATTCGATGACCGCTTTTTTGAGCTCCACACCTGCGTGGTCACAACCAATTGCTATCATTATTATCCCTCCTGTTTTGCAAGCTTATCCTGCAAATCCTTTTCAGCCTTTACCTTTTGCAGGTACGAGACCTCAAGCTCGTCGGCAGTGACAAGCTCCTTTGATAACGCCGCGAGGCACACCCCGCAGGCATTTTGCAGCCTGCCCATAGGCGGCGCTATTATGAGCATCGGCGAGCGGTAAGCCGTGAAGAAATCCGCGGCACCGTCTCCGCACAGCATAGCCTCAGTCCCGTTGAACGCAAGGAACTGCGCGAGCTCGTCCGTGCTGATTATCTTCTCCTCGCAGAGCGGCTCAAGCGCGTAACCGTCACTTTTATAAGAGCAGGTGTACACGAGGTCTCCCCTCGCCTTCATAATTGAGCATATCGTACCCTTGAACGCAACATTGTTGTAGGCGAGAGCCTCCAGCGTGGAGACACCGCAGCACTTGCAGTCAAGCGCAAATCCCATAGCCTTCACAGCCGCCACACCTATCCTAAGACCAGTGTAGCTCCCGGGACCGTCCGCAACAGCGATTGCCCCGATATCGAAGACTGTCTTGCCCGTCTGAGATAGAATGTCACTGACCATAGGCATAATGACCTGCGAGTGCGTTTTTTGTGTATACAGCGTAGACTCTGCGAGAAACACCTCGCTGTCAGAGTCAAAGAGCGCGGCGGAAGCCGTCTTCCCAGATGTGTCAATCCCAAGCAGAAGCAAATCGTCCACCGTCCTCAATCGTTATCTCACGCTCGTTTTCGCCGAGCGTATCTATCGTGATGTAAATGGTATTTTTCGGCAGGAACTGCGCAATATTCTCCGACCACTCCACCGCCGCTACGTTATTCTCGAAGTCGTAGTCGTAGAAGCCTGTGGATTCAAGCCCTTCCTCGGTGCTGATACGGTACATATCAAAGTGATAAAGCGTGATATCATTCCCGCGGTACTCATTTACGAGGGCGAACGTCGGGGAGCTCACATTGTCTCCGAGCCCAAGACCTATGGCAAGTCCGCGCGTGAAGGTCGTCTTGCCAGCGCCGAGCCCGCCCTTGTATGCAATCATATCCCCCGCACGAAGAAGCGAACCGAGCTTTTTCGCGGCTTCTATCGTCTCCGCGGGAGAATGTGTGACAATTTTCATATCAGAAGAGTCCCGTGATATTGCCGTTCACGTCACAGTCGATGTTGAGAGCAGACGGTGCCTTCGGCAGTCCGGGCATAGTAAGGATATCACCCGTGTAAACGACTACAAAGCCTGCACCCGCGGACACTCTCGCGTCACGGACAGTGATATTGAAGCCCTTTGGTTTGCCGAGCAGAGCGGGATTGTCCGAGAGTGAATACTGCGTCTTAGCCACGCAGACAGGCAGGTCGCGGAAACCAATGGACTCGATCTCCTTGATAGCCTTATCAGCGGCGGCGGTGTAGGTGACGCCGTCAGCGCGGTATATCTCGCGTGCAAGCTTTTCAATCTTGTCCTTGATAGAGAGCTCCTTGGCGTAGAGCGGGCGGAACTTCTCGTCGTTGCCCTGTGTGAGCTCGATAGTCTCGCAGACCTTATTCGCAAGGTCCTTGCCGCCCTCGCCTCCCTTGGCGAATACCTCGCACATAGAGACCTCAACACCCATATCCGAGCAGAACTTCTTCACGAAGTCTATCTCCTTCTCGGTGTCGCTCTCGAAGCGGTTGATAGCGACAACTACAGGCACGTGGAACTTGTGCATATTCTCGATGTGGGTCTGGAGGTTCACAATGCCTTTTTCGAGAGCCCACATATTCTCCTTGGCGAGCTCAGCCTTGGGGACTCTGCCGTTGTATTTGAGCGCACGTATCGTAGCCACGAGGACTACGCACGCGGGAGCAAGTCCGCCGTAGCGGCACTTGATATCGAAAAACTTCTCCGCGCCGAGGTCAGAGCCGAAGCCAGCCTCGGTAATACAGTAGTCACCGAGCTTCAGCGCAAGCTTGGTAGCACGGATAGAATTACAGCCGTGAGCGATATTCGCAAACGGTCCGCCGTGAATGAAGGCGGGCGTGTTTTCGAGCGTCTGCACAAGGTTGGGCTTGAGAGCGTCCTTGAGAAGAGCTGTCATAGCTCCCGTACAGCCGAGCTGATTCGCGAAAACAGGCTGACCGTCGAGGTCGTAGGCAACGAGGATATTGCCGAGGCGCTCCTTGAGGTCGCCGAGGTCTGTCGCGAGGCAGAGAATAGCCATTATCTCGGAGGCAACAGTAATATTGAAGCCGTCCTCGCGCGGTACGCCGTTAGCCTTTCCGCCAAGTCCCACAACAATGCTGCGGAGCGCTCGGTCATTCATATCCATACATCTCTTGAAGAGTATGCGGCGCTGGTCTATGCGGAGTTCATTGCCCTGCTGGATATGGTTGTCGAGCATTGCGCAAAGCAGATTGTTCGCGGCAGTGATTGCATGCATATCGCCCGTGAAGTGGAGGTTTATGTCCTCCATAGGCACTACCTGAGCGTAACCGCCGCCTGCGGCACCGCCCTTGATTCCGAACACAGGTCCGAGCGAGGGCTCACGCAGAGCAAGAACAGCCTTCTTGCCTATCTTGCCCATAGCCTCGGCAAGTCCGACACTGACAGTGGTCTTGCCCTCTCCCGCGGGAGTGGGATTTATAGCGGTAACGAGAATGAGCTTGCCGTCCTCCTTGAAGGCGACCTGAGAGTAGAGGCTCTCGGACAGCTTAGCCTTGTAGTGTCCGTAGGGCTCAAGGAACTCCTCGCCTATGCCGAGGTCGGCAGCTATCTCGCTGATCTTTTTCATTTTCGCGTTCTGTGCGATCTCAATATCCAATAACATAGATATATCCTCCGTTCAGTTGATATAAATATAGTATACCATATGTTGTAAAAAAATGCAACAGTCAAGGCAAAAAAATCCGCTTATTGACTTATAAATGCGACAATGGTATAATATCAGTATCATATCGTTTATACGGAGGGATACTATGAAAAAGCTCATCTCATCAGTCATTTCACTCAGTTTAGCCGCCTGCGCCGCCGCACCAACTGCCTTCGCCGCGGACAGTGACTACGTTCCGACAATGTACTTCCGCTCAAATGCAGCAAGGTGCATATCCTCGTGTCCCGACGGCAGCGCCGTTGTGTTCCGCTCCGAGCTCGGCGAGAGTTCGAATATCAGCGTAAATGCCTCGGTATATATCGACGACGAGAGCCTCACCTGCTGGAACGTCCACCCTGTATGGAAATGTGCAAGCGAGCACGTTAAACTCGAAAACCTTGTTGACCCGCTTCCGATGTCCGACGACGCACCGAATATCGCCTATGCTTACGCCGAGACAGACGAAAACGGCGAGTTCACGCATATCCGCCACTCAACCATACTCAACACCGACACGAAATACAATACAATGTCATTCACCGTGCAGGTCTCGTCCTACACCGACCGCTCCGCGATGAAGACCTACGGTGAAAAGAGCGACAGCTACCCTCTCACAAGCTTTGACGCTGTCATAGACAAGGACGCTCCCGAGGGCGAATACACGGTCTACTTCCTGACAGACCACGAGGACTATCCCGACCAACGCCTTGCAGACCTCGCAATGCGCACGGAAGAGGGCTCACTTGTGAAAACTCCCGTGACGAAGCCGATGACCATTACCGTCACCGACAGAAAATTCGGCGACATAAACGGCGACGGCAGGGTCGATTCCAACGACGCTTCTGCCGCACTCGTTGCCTACTCCAAGAGCTCGACAGGCGGTGAACACGGACTGTCCGACCTCGAATTTGCCAGCGGAGACTCCGACAAAAATGGTCAGGTCAACTCCTCCGACGCGTCGAATATCCTTGCATACTACTCATACCTCTCGACAACGGAAGAAGCCGTTAATTTCACACAATTCCTCGAAAACAGAAAAAAATGAACGAAAAAAGCCTGTGTTTTGATAACACAGGCTTTATTTTATACGATATTGTTCTTTATCGCGAAAACAGCGAGCTGAGTGCGGTCCTTAAGCTTCAGCTTCTCAAGAAGCCGCGATATACCGTTGCGGACAGTTCCCTCAGCAAGGTAGAGCTTCGAAGCTATCTCCTTGTTGTCACAGCCGTCGCAGATGAGGCGTATGAAGTCTATCTCACGCTCGGTGAGGTCGAAGTTCTTCGGGTCCTGCACAGCGGGAGCCGAATCCTTGATAGAGCGGAAGATATTGTCGCAGAACACATTGATACCGCCCGAAACAGCCTTAATAGAGTTGATTATCTGCGCGTTGTCCATCTCCTTGAGTATGTAGCCGTCAACTCCGCTTGCCATAGCCTTTTCCACGGTCTCCTTGTCATCGAAGGTGGTCAGCATCAGCACCTTCACGTTCGGGAGCTTTTCCTTTATCTGCCGCGTACCGTAGCCTCCGTCGAACTCGGGCATACGCATATCCATCAGCACTACGTCGGGCTGGAGCCTGACTGCCATCTCATAGGCTTCCTTGCCGTTGCTCGCCTCTCCGACTATCTTTATTTCAGCGTCCTGCGCAAGAACAGCTTTGAGTCCCGCACGCAGTATCTGCACATCGTCAGCCAGTAACACTTTTATCATATGATCACACCATTTTCGTATAATATTGCAAAAGCACGCTATATTAAAATGATTATAACATATATCTGAAAATTCTGCAACATTTTTCTCAAAAAAACAATGATTCAAAGCTTTATCCATGATATCCGAGCAGTTAAAATCATATGTAAAACGTTCCGCTTGAAAAAAATTCGCGTCCCAGTTTTACTGAGACGCGAACCTTCCCGCGGAAACTATCCGCGTGGAGCTGATGATCGGACTTGAACCGACGACCTACGCCTTACCAAAGTGAAAACGACCTTTTTACCGTTTTATATCTTTTATTGTGATCGCCTATAAATTGGCGTGTCAGAGCGATTATCCTTTCATAAAAACAAATACATAATTATTCTTTCTTGCGAAAACAATGACAGAATAATGACACTTTTGATTATCAAGCCATTCAAATATCTTTTCTTCGGCTTTCTTATGAGCAGGATCATAAATCACGGTTTGATTCTCTCCTAACATAGTAAAAGATATAGAGAACAGCTTTATTATTAATATGGCTGTTCTCTATTATATAAGGTTAAAGTTCTGGAATCTTCTTAGTCTTATACGGACCGTTACGTTTCAAATATTCCTGCTCTTGCCTATACTTTTTAGAATTTTTTTCGTGAAACGATACTAATGCAATGGTCGAACCATTTGCTTTTGTTAAAGTATAGTCTATCTTAATTTACATTTTTAATGTTATAGCAGTATTAGTATCTGGGTCAACAAATGTACCATCAGGATAAGCTACAATAAGGGTGTCCATATTATAATCATTACCATCTTTTCTATAATCCTGTGTCCAATACTTTAAATCTGGTATTTCTAAAGAATCTATAATATCAAGTATAACATCTTCTGTTATTCCATAATTTGCAAGAAAAATTCTTGTAGCTGTACCCTCTTGCGATTTATCAATCTTATCACAAGCCTTTAAGCTATTCAACACCTTGGGAATAACATCCCTACGAATAACGTTTTTACGAGCTAACTGATCTTTTACAAAGTTACACTGAAACGGAGATAATTTCTCAGGTGCTATTTCATAGATTCTTGCTAATGCTACAGCACTAAAAATCCGAGAAATCTCATCTTCGCTTAAACGCCTTATAGCAGACTTGGAATAATTCATAAATATCTCGTCCTGACTATTAGTGCCATCTAAAAAAGTAGAAGCATCATCTACTATTACGATTCTGCTTATTGTTCGGAATAACTCAGTAGAATTAATATCATCAGCGGATCTTATATATCTTTTCATAAAAACCACTGTTCCTTTCATTAATTGAGATTTAATGGGTGTTTCGGCTTGCGTTTGTAAGCCTTTTTGTTTTCGTCGGCAACACGAGTGACCGGGTTCAGACCGTTCCAGTCGCGTCTTTTCGCTGAGTCGAGCTTCTTTTTCTCCTTCTTGCTCAGCTTTTCGTATAATACGAATTTCTCCATTATCCTTCACCTGCCTTAAAATTATAAATAGGTTTTATCACTTCGTTTATCTCGACAGTATCAGCGATATTGTCAACAATATCGTTCATCGACTTATATGCCATAGGGCATTCATCGAGCGTTCCGGCATTGACGGAAGTTGTATATATTCCGTCCATCTGCTTTTTGAACTCCGATACCGTGAAACTCTGCTTAGCCTCGGAACGGGACATAAGGCGCCCTGCACCATGGGGAGCGGAATAGTTCCAATCGGGATTGCCCTTGCCTGTGCAGATAAGGCTGCCGTCTCGCATATTTATCGGTATGAGCAACTTTTCGCCTGCCTGTGCGGAGACAGCGCCCTTGCGGAGTATCATGGTCTCAGTGTCGATGTAGTTGTGGATAGTCGTGAACTGTTCCTCGACGTGGAGGTGCATACCCTTGATTATCTCATCCATCATTGCCTGACGGTTTATCATTGCAAACTGCTGAACTATCTTCATATCGTGGATATACTGGTCGAAAAGCTCGCCCTCGCAGTAGGAAAGATTCTTTGGGATGCCTATCTTGCCCGTATTTTTGAGCTTTTTCAGAGCTGCCTCTATCTTCTTTTCCTTGCCCTGAGACCTATAGAGTTCTATCAGAGCTTTTACGTCCTCCCGGTTGCTTGCAAGGCTCTGAAACGCCTTTTCCTGATAGTATGTAGCAGTCTCAACGCCGAGATGACGCGAGCCCGAGTGGATAACAATGTAGATGCTGCCGTCCTCGCCCTTGTCTGCTTCGATAAAGTGATTACCGCCGCCGAGAGTTCCTATACTGAGCTGTGCGCGGATAGACTTTATCTTTTCGTAGCAGTACAGCTCCTTAAGGTTTATCTGCTCGCTGTAACGATGATCCTCATCGCGTACGGTGAATCCCGAGGGTATCTTTTCATGGATGAGCTTGTCGAGCTTCTGTAGCTCAATATGCTTCTCCTTGATGCGGACTGTCTCCATTCCGCAGCCGATGTCAACGCCTACGAAATTGGGTACGACCTTATCCTTTACGGTCATAGTCGTACCGATAGTGCAGCCTGTGCCTGCATGAACATCGGGCATTATACGGATATTGAGCCCTTCGCTCATGGGCTGGTTGCACATTGCGGTTATCTGATACATAGCGTTCTTTTCGATAACATCGGTAAAAACCTTAGCTGTGTTGTATTTTCCTGTTAATTCTATCATAGTTTTTCCTTTCCGCCTGCAACAAAAAAGCGCCCCTGTTTGATGCAGGAGCGCAGAAATGTATACCGAAAACAATACACCTATCTCAGTGCATTATACGGCTGTGCAGGCAAACTCCATGCTTATAGTATTTTATTTTCTTGTAATATGAATATGAATTTGGCATAGAGCTCACCGTCCTTTCTTAGAATATGGCTTTATTATAGCCGTGCACAGTTCAGATGTCAAGTATATATGAAATATGTAACTGAACTGTAATTGAATGAACGGTATCCAGCTATCCCATTTCAGCTTAAAGTATTCTTTGAACTGGGAATTAAATTACTTAAAGCCAAAGGCTTTCTTGGATATATTACTCCAAACACATATTTTGACTTACTTAAAAGTGGTAAAAAACTAAGAGAATATTTGTTTTCAAATACTTTGCTCAAAATTGTCGAACTATACAATGTTTTTCCAGACGCTATTGTAGAGCCAGTCATATCTATTTATCAAAAAATCGAGGATTTATCAAAAAGAATAGAAATAATACTTATCCCAAGAAATACTACATTACTTTCAACTTTTGAAAACTATGGGATTCATATATTTAAAGATCAAAACGAATTACATAAAAATAAAGATTTAACGTTTATATATAAATCCACAAACGAAACAGAATCCTTAATTTCTATTATTAAAGAAAAAACAAAACCTCTAAAGACATACTGTTATGTCTACAATGGTTCAAAGCCTTATTGCAAAAACAAAGGCATTCCTCCGCAAACTAAGGAGATGATTGACAAAAAAATATATAATGATTTCAAAAAACATGACGAAACATGGATAAAGTATTACAGAGGGAAATACATTTCTCGGTTCACTGATAAGTGGAATGGTGAGTACATTAAATATGGATTAAATCTAGCCGAACCTCGTAAACCTGAAGTCTTTTTTCGTGAAAAGATTTTTATTCGTCAAACAGGAGACACAGTAATTGCGACAATAGATAATGGTAATTTCACAAATAATACCATGCATATAGCATTCCCTAAAGATAATAGCATTTCAAATGCTTATCTACTTGGATTATTAAACTCTGAACTTATGACTTGGTATTATCAAACTACTCACCCAACAGAAGTAGGTAAACCTATGGCTGAAGTTAAAAAGGCTTTTGTTGAAAATTTGCCAATAATTATCCCCGAAAAATCCATTGTTGAGAAAGTCGAGATCATCGTAGATGAGCTATTATGTAAATGTCAAAATCGCTATGATAAAGGTCTCAAGTTTTCAAACTATATCCAAAAAACATACGAACCTAAGAAGATTACCGAAGCCATGTTAGAATTTCAAGGGATGTCTTTCAAAGATTATCTTTTGGAACTAAAAAAACAGAAAGTTAAGCTGTCTGCCAAAGAACAAATGGAACTTTTGGATTTATTTGAAGAATACAAAAATAATATCAATTTCCTTTCGGATGAAATACAACGTAAATACGCTGAACTAAATGATATAGTATTCTCAATATATGGGATATCTAATAGCGATATTGATGCTATCAAGCAATCGGTAAAAATCAACATATAAACAATAATTAACTTGTTTGATGATTTTAGATTAAACCATGGTTGAAGTCATTAACTGCGATTTTTAATGTAAAAAAATATTTGATTTTAGTATTAGGGTAGATAACCAATATATCTGCCCTATTATTAATTTGTGCTTATAATGACATATTAATGACACTTTCACATTCTGTTAAATAAATAAGCGCTTTCCCATATTAGGAAAACGCCTATTTACCGCTATTTGCGTGGAGCTGATGATCGGACTTGAACCGACGACCTACGCCTTACCAAGGCGTTGCGCTACCGACTGTGCCACATCAGCACCAACGATATATATTATACAGCATTGGCAGGTTATTGTCAAGTAAATATTAATATATTTCATTATATTAACTTTATTTCCGCCTTGACATTTCTGCTTTTATGTGTTATCATATTCTTACTTCAAAGACGTTGAACGGATCAAACCCGTACATTCCCCTGTTCAGAGAGCTGTCAGTCGGTGCGAGACAGTGAGGGCGCACGGTGAGCTACCTCCGCGAGTCTCTGCGCTGAATCTACAGTAGGCGCGGACGGGTATGCCCGTTACAGCTCAATGAGGTCGGATATTCCGACGAATCAGGGTGGTAACACGAGTAACTTCGTCCCTGTACAGTTTATGCTGTACAGGGGCTTTTTATTTAAGGAGGCGTAAAAATGATACTTTCTGATAAGACGATAACTCAGATGCTTTCCGATAAATCGTTAATAATCGAACCGATGACAAATGAGCAGATACAGCCTGCAAGCTTCGATATCAGGCTTGGTAACACATTCAGTGTTGTTGAAGACTCTTCATCAGGAATAATCACTCTTGGAGAAGAAATAAAGTACCGAACTATTACTACAGATAAATATCTCATTTTACCGGGGCAGTTCGTGCTTGCGACAACTATGGAATACTTTGAGCTCCCTGACGACCTTACCGCTTTTGTTGAGGGAAGAAGCTCACTCGGCAGAATGGGATTGTTCATTCAGAATGCAGGTTGGGTAGACCCCGGATTCAAAGGCGAGATAACATTAGAGTTATTCAACGCAAACAGATGTGCCATTGAACTCAGAGCAGGACGCAGAGTCGGACAGCTCGTATTTGCAAAAATGGATTCGCCAGCGATTGTACCGTACAATGGAAAATACCAGGGACAAAGAGGAGCAACGGGTTCAAGGGTGTTCCTTGATACAGATAATAATTAAAGCTTCGGCTATGAAACACAGAAAAAAAGACATTATTATCCTCTTTATTCTCACCATTCCGATTTCGGCTATGATGATTTATTGGTCAGTTTCCGAACAGGACTATGACTTGCTGCCGCTGGCTGTAATTCCGCCGTTGTGCGTTATCCCGATCATAGGACTGATGTTGCTGAAAGAAAAGATGATCATGGCTGTCTCCCGAAAAATAGAGACCCGTACCGAATCTGACAGGCGGCAGGAGGTACTCGAAAACTTTGAGAACAGCTCGTTTCGTGAGATTACTGCTGAAACGATGTCAGCAGACCTCAAAAGCATATATCGCAGGAAATTCGCTCCGCGGTGTTTTGTTCTCGGGACTCTCTGCCTCCCAATCGCAGGTTTTATGGCTCTTTATATTTTGCTGGATTTTGGCGTTGACATTATGCCTTCATTTTTCAATATCATCGCAGGTATCCTTGCCTGTTTCCTTGTATTTTGCGGTATTGGGTTCGTATCCGAATCGGTGCTGCAATACGCAGGCTTTCACGTGAAAAGCTTCGAGAAGAAGTTCCGCGCTGAGTTTGCTATGATAGAACGTTCTTATTTGGGCGGAAGAATGATGCTCTCCCCTAACTCGGGACTTAACATCGGCATTGACTTTATTGTCTATCTCGACTGGTATGGCTGTGAATGTATAAAAATATCTGATGTAAGCCGTGCCGAAATGATGTGTGTGCATACTACCAAACGAAGCAAGGCGGGATTTATAACAGAGAAGAAGTTTGAATATCTGGTTCTGATTTATGTAAGCGAACGAAAAAAACCGATCAAGTATGTCGCTAACGAATTGCAGTCGGAATATATCCGCGATGAATTTGCTCGCCGCGGAGTTTATACTATAAATACATATAATGAAAAGGAGAAATAACTATGACAACTTTTGAAGAACTCAGACGCAGAGGTCTGCTCGCTCAACTGACCGACGAAAAGGAGATCGAGGAGCTCGTGAACGCGGGCAAGGCTACGTTCTACATCGGCTTCGACCCGACCGCCGACTCCCTCCACGTAGGACACTTTATGGCTCTCTGCCTTATGAAGCGTCTGCAAATGGCAGGCAACAAGCCCATCGTTCTCATTGGCGGCGGTACTGCTATGATAGGCGACCCTTCGGGCAAGACCGATATGCGCAAGATGATGACTCCAGAGACCATCCAGCACAACGTTGACTGCTTCAAGAAGCAGATGAGCCGCTTCATCGACTTCTCCGAGGACAAGGCTATCGTCGTGAACAACGCAGACTGGCTGATGAACCTCAACTACATCGAGGTGCTCCGCGAGGTAGGCGCTCAGTTCAGCGTAAACCGTATGCTCACAGCCGAGTGCTACAAGCAGAGACTTGAGCGCGGACTTTCCTTCCTCGAATTCAACTATATGATAATGCAGAGCTACGACTTCTACCAGCTATTCCAAAAATACGGATGCAATATGCAGTTCGGCGGCGACGACCAGTGGAGCAATATGCTCGGCGGCACGGAGCTTATCCGCCGCAAGCTCGGCAAGGACGCCTACGCTATGACTATCACTCTCCTCCTCAACTCCGAGGGCAAGAAGATGGGCAAGACTGAGAAGGGCGCTGTTTGGCTTGACCCCGAGAAGACTACTCCCTACGACTTCTTCCAGTACTGGAGAAACGTTGACGACGCCGACGTTATCAAGTGCCTGAAAATGCTCACATTCGTGCCCGTTGAGCAGATTGAGGAAATGGAAAAGACCATGGAGGGCGCACAGTTCAACGCAGCTAAGGAGCTCCTCGCATACGAGCTCACCAAGCTCGTTCACGGTGAGGAAGAGGCTGAAAAGGCTAAGGCTGCGGCTAAGGCTCTGTTCGGCGGCAGCGGCGACAACGAGAATATGCCTGTTGCCGAGATAAGCGCAGCAGACCTCACCGATGGTGCTATGGGCATACTCAATATTCTTGTGAAGACGGAGCTTGCTCCCTCAATCTCCGAAGCTCGCAGACTCGTTCAGCAGGGCGGTATCACAGTTGACGACGCGAAAATATCCGACCCCAAGGCAATGATTGCCCTCGACAAGGACATCATCGTCCGCAAGGGCAAGAAGGCATTCAAGAAGGTCGTTGTAAAGTAAGTAGGGGCGGATATCATCCGCCCGCATAAATAAAGAAAAGCCGTATACAGTGATGTATACGGCTTTATTATGTATAGACAAAAGAAAAACTCCGCAGCTATTGCCACGGAGCTTTATTGGGGTTGCTGATCGCAACTGGTCTGAGTGACGGGACTTGAACCCACGGCCTCTACCACCCCAAGGTAGCGCGCTACCAACTGCGCCACACCCAGTCAGTGTATTTCTACTCTGCAATCAACAATATAAATTATATCACTTTGCAGAGCCCGTGTCAAGCCCTAATTTATATTTTTTTCATTTAACTAAAGTTTACTGCCACATTGAACCCGTCAAGGTCATAAACCGTGAAATTCTCATTCGCCTCGGGGACATCCTCCTCGTTGATGAATACAACGATGTAGTTTTCGTCGGCGGTACCGTCGATCACCTGCTGAAGCTTTTCGTCTGCGTCGTCGCGCAGATTTGAATAGTTGCCTCTTGCAACAGCAAAGCTGCTCAGCTCGATGTCGTTCTCGTCCGCATATTCACCGAAGGCATAGAATATTTCGTAGTAGGCGAGATAGTCCACAGGGAGCGGCGCAAATACGATCTGGTCGGCTTCCTCGGCAAGCTCCTCCCACTTAGCATCTTTAAGCGGGTCTTCGTATGACTTCTTAGCCGCAGCGCGCATATCCTCATTTTTCATCATAACTCGGAGATCAAGGAGCTGTACCGCCGTAACAAGTACCATACAAAACATCGCTGTTCTCTTGCCCGACAGCTTCGATATCGCGAAAAGGACGGAGGTATACACGATGTAAACGGATACCCACGCGAATCTGCCTGTTGCGCGGAAAATGCTCAGAGCGCCGAAAACAGTATCGGGGAGCTTTATATCGTAGATGATACGTCCGTTGAATGTTCCGCGCGGACTTGCAGCTATCACCATACTCAGCACGAATATTCCGAGCATAGCTATCATTTCGGCTTTTCTTTCGCGCGAAAAGCCCGCAAACTGCTTCAGCGGATTCTTCTCTGTACGCGCAACAACGAGGACGAGAGCTATTGCTCCGCCGAGTATTATACCGAGTCCGAGGTAGGCAAAGCCCTCGTACTGACCGTCAAGGAAATTGAGCGAGGCTATATATTTCGCTTTGCCCTGACTGTTGAAGAGAGCGTTGTAATTGGCGCTGTACTTTCCGAGTCCCCCTGCCCTGTAGCTTCCCGAGCCTGAGAATGCTCCTATGATGTACATCGTCAGGAGAGCGGACACGGTCGTCGAAACAAAGCAGAGTATCGGGCGAAGAAGCTTTTTGCGTCCGAAGATATCGGTCGCAATATAGCCGAGCATTACAATGTATATCATCGGTATGAAGTAGATGTGGACAAGGACTGCAAGTATGCCGTTTAATGCCCAGATAATGACGGGCGTCGCCTTGAAGCGCCACTGTCTGCCCTGACATACCCACGAGAGTATGGCTATGAGCAGCACCCACTGTCCCGCGAGCGATTCGTGGCCGTACATACGCTGCATAATAGGCGGACAGAGCACATAGACCGTACAGCCGACAAGGCTGAAAACAGGTCGCTTGGTCAGCCTGTAGAGTATGAGCGAGGATATTCCGCCCTGCATGGAATAGCTGAATATTCCCCAGAAGCCCATATACTGGAATGTCTCGGGAAGTACCGGTGACAGTAGCTTGAAGAATATGGCGAAAAGCGGTATCGAATCGGTGAACATACACGATACCGACTGGTCGTCAATGATACCGTCGGTCAGTCCTAACGGGAAGTGCCACGGTGACTTTCGGAAGAACTCCCAGCCGATGTAGTGCTGCGAGATATCGCCGCCTCTGTTGAGTATCCATCCGTCACGGGTCGGGTCGAGTATACCGACGCCGCAATTAATTATGAACCATATCGCGCCGATGAGCATTCCGAGCAGAAAAACCGCTCCCCAAGGCGTGTTCTTTTTCTGTGTTTGTTCCATTTCTTCCTCCTATATTTTTCTTAAAAACCAACAGATTTAATTATATCACACAGGTCTGTGTAAGTCAATAAAAACAGGGACAAAAGTGAGATTTTCCCACAATAGTCCCTGATTTTTCGGTCAGCTTCTCTCGCTGACAAGTATTGATACGCGGTTCTGTATGTGCTCGGCGGCTGTTTCGGCGGAAATCTCGCCGTTAAAGTAAGCCTCCGCCTCTTCAAGGCATATCTCGTACATATCGTCGTCAAGCGGTGAGCAGAGAGAATCACATTTGAGGATGTAGTCCTTCAGCATCGTCTTCTCATCATTTGTCAGCGCGGGGAATTTATTTCCGCTCGCTGAATGAGTGCCCATGTTCGCTTCGTTTTCAAGCAGATAGTCGAAGTTCTTCTCAAGCGTGGGAGTTGAGGCTCTGAGGCTGCCCTGAAGCTTCGTGCCTTTATCGGTGGCGAAGGAGATGAACTCCCAAGCGCCCTGCTTTTCCTTTGCCTTGGAGTTGATACACATTATGTATTCGGGCGTAAGCCTGCCGCCGTTTCCGTTGCTTGACGGATAGCCAGCGAGCGTAAGGTCTGCTCCGCCTGCGAAGAGATTCTTCTCCATACTGTAGCCCGACATTGCGCCGCCGAGACCGAGGCGGTCGGTCAGAGCCTCATTATTTTTAAGTCGGTTGGCTTTATTGGTCCACCACTCCTGATTTGCATAGCCTCCGTCATATTCTTTACTCGGCATATCAACCTCGCTGACAAAGCGGTTGCAGAATTCGAGCATTTTTACGAAGTCGGGCGAATCAAAGTGGCACTCGGCTTTTTCGTAGTCGATGAGGTCACTCATCGGACGGAGCATAAAGTTGAGAACGTCCTCTTTGCTGTCGTAAATGTATATCTTGTCAACGGGTATCGGCGGGTCGTCGTAGAGCGCGAGCATTTCGTCGAATGTCCAGTTCTGCTTGTCCCAGACCTCGGTCTTGGTGACGAGTGTATCCACGTAGAAGGAAGCGGGAAGCCCGTAGAGCTTGCCGTCGGAGCTCTCCATTGCCGTGAGGACATTGGGCATATACGCACTGCGCGGGTAGTCCTCGTCGGCGTCCATATATTGGTAGAGGTCGTCAAAGCCGCCCTTGTTGCGGAGGTTGAAGAAGTCGCTCGTCGAAATATCGAAGATGATATCGGGAGCGTCGCCCTTGATGAGGCTCATTCCGAGCGAATTCAGGACGTCGCTCGTTTCCTCTATCTTCTTTATCTTTACGCGGTAATCGCTCTGTGAGGCGTTGAAGTCGTTGACGAGCTCGCGGGGTACTCCCCACTGACTGCCGCTCGGACATCCTATCGTGACAGCCTTTAGGTTGGCAAATTCGGCAGGGTCACGGCGGGTGAGCTTCTTGACTGAAACTGTATTGAACGTCTCGGTCATTTCCGTTTTCAGACCGAGGAATTCGTCATTTCCGAGAGCTATGACAGTCATTCCCTCGCAGTCCGAGTCCATCCAGTTGATGACCTCCTTCGCCTCGCCGCTGTCGGTGATACCGATGAGAGAATCGACCTCGGGAATGAGCAGGCGGTACTCTCCGCAGCCCGCAGTGATAGAGCCAGTGTTCATATAGTCCATTTCTGTACAGCGATACAGCGGCTCGGAGAGCTTGCCGTTCTCGTCGATGTCACAGTAGCTGTATTCCGTCCTGTAATACGGAACATCACTATCGTAATGCTCCTCGACGAAATTCGGGACTCTTGCAATGAGCTTGCTGTCGCGGTCGCGGTAGAGCATATAACCGAGCTGATAGTAGGTGGGGGCGTCTTCGTTTGGCGGGACGAGCTGGGTAAAGCTGCCGTCCGTGCCTATCCGCCACAGCGAGCCGTCGTCGCAGCTGCCGAGCAGACTGTCGCCGTCAGCGATATAATAGCAGGAGCGGATATTGCCCCACTCGTCATAAAAGCCTTCGGGATATTCAAGCTTTGCGGCGGAGACGACATTCAGCTCCTTGTCGTAAAACGCAAGCATATACGACGTGCTGTAGTCATCGTAGTAGGAGCTGTAATCAAAGCTCTCGGTGTACTCCTTGGGCATTTTCACGCCGCCGTGGTCTTCGAGCGCTATCATCGAAATCATACTGCCGTCAGTGTTGAAGTAGTAATTAGAGTAGTGATAGTCGGCTGCTTCGGCTTCCTCGGGGTCTGCGATAGTCAGCTCCGTGAAATTGGTCAGAGCCTTGTCCGTGCGGTAGTATTTTTGTTTGTAGTCGCCCGATTCCCTGCCGTTTACGAGCGAGACGATGAGCTCATCTTTATCGGTCAGCTCAGCTTCAATGAAAATGTCCTCAAAGCTGACAGGTACGTCGTAGTCTGTGAGCTTGTAGGCAGTGTCAAATCCTGAAACGAGCTCGAGCTCGGGGGCGGTCGTCTGCTCTATTGTTGAGCCGTCGGAATTCTCGCCGCTCTTCTTTGTATCCGAGCAGGAGCTTGCCGATGCAGCGAGAGTCAGAGTGAGCGCGAACGCTGTTATTCTTTTGGTGTCCATTGAGGTGCCTCCTTGTGCTTATCTGTTAATTTATTATAGCACGTTAGCTTAATTGTCTCAATAGATTTTGCAAATTATTTGCATAAATTTTGCACAGGGAAAAGCTTTGTTCGGACACGATAGACAAACTATCATTTTCGTACAGCTTAAATAATCAAGCTTCTTTGTGCAAAACCAACAAAGATTATGCTGTAAATGAATGATAAACCGTTCTCAGTCGGTCATTTATTGCGGTCGAATTGTCGATTTTTACAAAAATCATTTTTGCAGGCAAAGATTTCTTGATTTTTTGGAAGAAATATGCTATAATTCAATTGATGTATTCATTTTTTCTTAAAATTCATCGGAGTGATATATATGAATCTAACAAAATGTCCGGAAGGACACGGTTACGACGCCGAAAAGTTCGACAGCTGCCCTGTCTGCTTAAAATCTAAGACAGGTGCACGCAAGTCTAAGATCGTTAAGGTCAAGGCTGTCAAGCACAGCAAGCCGCTCGCTCAGCCTGAGGCAAAGCCTGCTCCTGCTCCCGTAAATGAGGAGAAAAAGGCGGAGACCAAGCCCGCTCCCGCTCCCGTAAAGGAGGAGAAGAAGGAGGAAACTACGTCCGCTCCTGCTCCAGTTAAGGAGGAGAACAAGGCGGAGACTAAGCCCGCTCCCGCTCCCGTAAAGGAGGAGAAGAAGGAGGAAACCAAGCCCGCTCCCGCTCCCGTAAAGGAGGAGAAGAAGGAGGAAACCAAGCCCGCTCCTGCTCCAGTTAAGGAGGAGAAGAAGGCGGAGACTAAGCCTGCTCCTGCTCCTGTTAAGGAGGAGAAGAAGGAGGAAACCAAGCCCGCTCCTGCTCCAGTTAAGGAGGAGAAGAAGGCGGAGTCTAAGCCTGCTACCACTCCCGTAAAAGAGGAGAAAAAGGCAGAGTCTAAGCCTGCTCCTGCTCCCGTAAAGGAGGAGAAGAAAAGCTCTTACTCAAAGCCCGTAATTACGATCGAGGATTCCCCTGTCAGGAAGACTTCCAAAAAGTCTCTTTACGACAGTGAACTGGTATTCGACGCCGACTTCCACCCTGTGGAAGAACATTATAAGCCCAAAGAAGTCAAGGCTGACGATATCAATCAGCTTCTTTCAAAGAATAAAGCTCAGAAGGCTGCCGAGACTGTTATCAGTAAGCCCGCTGACGCAAAGCCGAAGGAAACTAAAAAGGAGCCCGAAAAGAAGCCGTCTCCCGAACAGAACAAGCCCAAGGTTAACATTTCACGCTTCGCTATGGAGGCTAATTCCAAGCCCGTCAAGAATGAAATACTCCCCGAGGGCGTAAAGGAACACGATGCGGGCGGAGTAAAGATAACTTATTCCGAATTCAAACCAGGACAGAGCCGCGCTCCCCTTGCCCGTGATCTCAAGACCGATAACGCAAAGCCTGTCGCCGAAAGCAGATTCGGACACAAAAAGCCCACCGACTTCGGTGCTCAGCTTGAAGATTCTGGCTCCAAGCCTTCAAAGCAGAAGTCCAAGGATAAGATGCACTATTCAAGTGAGCGTATCGCAGAGCTTTATAAGGATCAGGATATCGAGCGCGATGAGACCGCTCGTATCGATGATGTAAACAATATGGCTCTCGGCAAAGACGGCACGCTCCTTATCAAGTACATCGGTACTAATGATGTTATAAAGATACCAAGCAATATCACTACCATAGGCAAGTACGCATTCCGCGGAAACGAGTCCGCGAAGAAGATAATTATGTCCGACAGCGTAAAGGTCGTTGACAAGTTCGCGTTTGCCCATTGTGTTCACCTCGAAGAGATCGTATTCTCCAAGAACCTCGAATCTATCGGCGAAAATGCATTTCTCAAATGCCAACGCATCAAGGAGCTCGACCTGCCGAACTCGCTAAAATCTATCGGCAAGGGTGCCTTCGGCAGATGCAGCTCTATCAGGAAGCTTGTTATACCTTCGGGTATAAAGAAGATCAATGACCTCAGCTTCTACTCGTGCAGGAATCTCAACAGAGTCATTGTTTCGGGAAATGTCGAGTCAATAGGAAATGCAGCATTCTCCGAGTGCTACGGTCTGAAAAAGATACTCATCTCGGATTCGGTCACATATATCGGTGAAAGTGCGTTCTCGTGGTGCCGCTCTCTTGAAGAGATAACTATCCCGTCAAGCGTGAAAACCATCGGAAGCTGGGCGTTCTACGGCTGTCAGAAGCTGACAAATGTCAAGCTCAGTCTGGCGACGAAGGACATCAAGGACGACGCGTTCAGCGGCTGTGAAAATGTCTATGACGTACATATCGCCGAATTTGACAACAATAACCTCTCAATGAGCGATGTCAAGAAGGGTCACAAGATAGTCATCAAGATATTGAAGCAGATAAACCGCAAGAAGGCGGAACGCTACGCTACCGACCACGGTATGAGTACACTGTTCCTATAAATATAGCTGTTATGGCTGTCAGAGAAATTATCTCTGACAGCCTTTTTTATACGCTTGACTTTTTCTGTTTAAAGTGGTATACTGAGTCTGTAATATGACAGAAAGGTGTGCTTTGATATGAAAATTCTTGTTGTCGGATTAGGTCTTATCGGAGGCTCGCTCTGCAAGGCTCTGAAAAAATATACCACTCACTATGTTGTCGGCTGCGACATCAATCACGATATAGAGTTCGCGGCTCTGCGTGATGTTGCCATTGACGAGGAATTCAGCGGGGACTTTAAGGGCTTCGACCTTGTTATTATGTCTCTCTTCCCCGAGCAGACCGAAAACTACCTCAAAGAGAATATACGCAGCTTTGATAAATCCACGCTCATCACCGATGTGTGCGGTATCAAGGGCGGATTCTCAGAGCGCGTAAAGGCTCTCGCCGAGGAAAACGGTATGCGCTATGTGGGGATACACCCCATGGCAGGCAAGGAGTTCGGAGGCTACGCCAACAGCACTCCCGACCTCTTTCAGCGTGCGAATTTCATCGTCGCTCCCTTCACGGACAGCAAAGATGAGGACGTGGAGCTGCTCAAATCCCTCGCCGCGGAGCTCGGTGCCGGTAAGATAGTTGTGACCTCTCCCGAGAATCACGACAAGATGATAGCTTATACGTCACAGCTCGCGCATATCGTGTCGAGTGCCTACGTAAAGAGTCCCGAGCTCGGGCTGGAGTGCGGCTTCAGCGGCGGCAGCTTTCAGGATATGACGCGTATAGCCACAATGAACGAGAAAATGTGGACAGACCTATTTATGCAGAACCGCGACAATCTCATCTTCGAGCTTGATACCCTCATCGAGAATCTCAACAAGTACAGCCACGCCCTGCGTTTCGGAGACGCCGAGGAAATGCTCACTCTCATCGCCGAGGGACGAAGACTCAAGGAAGAAAACCTGCGTCACAGAGTAGGTCAGCCCAACTGACAGCAGAGGCGTTTTTTCTTCAAAGCACTTGACTATTTGTCGAAAATGTGAGATAATAGGAAAGATGTTTACAAGAAAGGACTTGCAAAATGAGAGAACTTACCGAAGCTATGACCACTTGGCTCGCCGACCGCGGCATCCCCGAGTGGCTTATCCCCTTTTTCGTTTCCATATTCCCGATAGTGGAGCTCCGCGGCGGTATCATCGCCGCACGTCTGCTCAACCTCGAGCTGTGGAGAGCTATATGGGTGTGTATGATCGGAAATATCATTCCTATCCCCTTCATACTGCTGTTTATCGACAAGATATTCGATTTCATCAAGAAGCACGAGATCCCCGTGCTTTGTAAGTTCGTCAACTTCCTCGAGAAGAAGGCTCTCAACAAGAGCGAAAAAATGGAGCGCGGCGAGTTCTTCTTCCTGCTGTTCTTCGTAGGTATACCGCTCCCGGGAACGGGGGCGTGGACAGGCTCTCTTATTGCGGTGCTCAGACGTATACCGCTCAAAAAGAGCGTTCCCGCGATTTTCCTCGGACTGTGCCTTGCGTCCGCGATAATGTGTACGCTCTGCTATGGCTTCCCCGAGGTCTTTGCTAAGATGTTCGGATAAAAATGAAGGAGTACCAACGGTACTCCTTTTTCTTATATGAATGCCTGCTTTTTCAGTATCGACGTTATCAGCCTTCCGAGGACGGCGAAGTAATTCATATCCAAGACCGACCACTTCTTGAAGCGTCCCACGTAGCAGAACGACACCATTCCCTTTATCACGCTCTCGTCCGTCATCAGGTACTGCACAGCTCCGCCGATGTTCTCCTCCGTGAGCTGGCGGAATGCCTCGTCCTCGCGTCCCTCGAGCTCGTTGACGTTATCTATCGCGAACAGACCGTCACCCGAGAAGTGGGACGTGTACTCTCCGCTGAGCAGATATGCCGCATTGCGTGAGGAGGCGTTGGAGCAGCTCAGTATAAGGTCCATATTATTACCCGCGAAAACGCAGATGTCGTCGAGGTCAAATGCCGAGCGTATCTGCTCAAGCAGTACGGATATATCGGGGACTCTGCCGAAGACAAGGCTCTCGGACAGGCTCGCCGCGAATGCAAGCTTCTCGGAGGCGTCCTTCTGCGGGCTGAGGTAAACTATCTTGTTGTCCACGTCCTTCTCAACAGGTCCGTGCTTGTCGATGTCGTAGATGACGTAGCGGTTCTGACCCTTCTGCTGGGCGATATACAGAGCCTTGTCCGCCTGCATAAAAAGCTCGTCGTAATCGGAGCTGTCGGACGGGTAGGTCGATACGCCCATCGAGCACGTCAGACGGAAGTTCTCGAATCTGTCGGTGAAGGCAAGCTCGATATTAGTCCTTATAGCGCGGAGCACGCCGCGGAGGTCTTCCTCATCGCGGGTGTTTTCGAGGACTATCAGGAAACCGCCGCCGCTGATTCGTCCCGCGATTCCGCGTATGCCTATCTGCCGCTTGATAATGCTCGCGGCTGTGTATATGACCTCGTCGCCGAAGAGGTGTCCGTAGCTGGAATTGATATCCGTGAAGTTGTCGATGTCGAGGATAACGATGTTGACGTTGTGGGAAGGCTTAGAGGAGAGTATGCTCTTGGCGAATGCCGTGACAGTACGCTTGTTGAGCAGTCCCGACAGCGAGTCCTTGTTCGCGTCTATGGCGAGATTTGTCTCCTTGGTCTTCTGGCGGGAGTTTATCACCGATATGATACCGCAGACCTTTCGCGAATCGGGAGCATCATAGCGCGTGATACCGCGGAAAAGACACATCTCTCGATTGCGTCCGTTCGTGAGAATCGAGGACTCGAACTCGTAGTCAAAGCGGTAGACGCCGTTCTTGATATCACGGCAGAGGGTGTTGAACGTCTCGATGTAGCGTGAGAGCACCCAGCTGCGCTCGACTGCCTCGGACTGCCACTTTTCGAGCTCCTCGTCCGCAAGGACTATCTCACGGCAGCAGTCGAACATATATATGCGGATATGGCGCGTCTCGAAGCTGTACTCGAAGGCGAGGTCGCTTGTGAGGCTGAGAACGTACCTGTACTCGCTGAGCCGCTTCTCGCGGTCTCGTGAGAGACCTTCGAGCGAGAATACATCGCTGAGCTCTATCGAATAGAGGGGCTCCTCCCCCGCCTCATCTATAAGGCGTACCGAGGCAAGCACCCAGCGGAGAAGTCCGTTAACGCCCGTCATACGGATAACGGTGCGCTGTACTGTGCCGCTGTCTGCCTGAGCTATGCACTCCTCGAGGCGCGGGAAGTCCTCCTCGTCTATGGTTCGGCGTATCGAATATGTGACGCTGTTGCCGAAGTAGCTGAAAAAAGCTTCGCTGCCGCTCTGGGTGTGGAAGCTCCTGTCAACTGTAACACGTCCTATAGAGTAAAGAGCGCGGGAATCTGCGCTGAAATTGTCGTTCAAGAGTATCACCTCATTCCAAGCACATTATAACATATAAGGGTAAATCGGTCAAGTAAAATCTGTAAAATCCGTTCACAAAAAATTAACAATTATTCGCGTGACATAATCGTGCAACTGTTGTATAATAATCTTATAGAATCATCAGGAGGCGCGGCTCGTGCCGCTTCATTTTAAAATGGATAAAAAGTATTTGAAACGCTATCTGACTATTGCTGTCATCGCTATCCTTTCGTGCCTGATAGTCAAGAATTTTGCGTTCTTCGGCAAGCTGTTCTCAATGGGTGCAAAGGCTGTCTACCCCCTCGCGCTCGGAGCTGTCATAGCCTATATCATCAACATCATAATGCGCTGGTATGAGAAGAAATACTTCCCCAAGAGCGAGAAGAAATTCGTGAAGGTCACGCGGCGACCTGTCTGCCTTGTGCTGTCGCTGCTGAGTGCAGCCGCGATACTCGCACTCGTGCTCAATATCATTGTCCCCGAGATAATCAACGCGGTCAAGCTGATCACTCTGAAAGTACCGCCTCTATACAACGACGCCAAGGTCTTCGTGCTTAAAAAGCTCAGTGAGTATCCCGAATTGCAGAAGCAGGCAAGCGACCTGTTCAATGAGTTCGACGTCACAAAGCTTGACTGGGCTACGATAACCGAAAGCGTTTCCGAATTCGTCCAGCACGGCGTGCTCGGATTCATCACCTCGGCTGTGGGCGTTGTCAGTGCTATTGCAGGTACTGTCACCAACTACATCATCGCTTTCATCTTCGCGATATATCTGCTCCTGCGCAAGGATAAGATACTCACCGACCTGAACCGCATACAAGCCGCATATTTCAGTGATAAGCTGAACCGTATAGTCAACCGCATATGCAAGACGGGGCACGAGTGCTTCACCAACTTCTTTGTCGGGCAGTTCATCGAGGCTATTATCCTCGGCTCACTTTGCTTCATCGGTATGACGATACTGAAGCTCCCCTACGCAGCAATGAGCGGTACTCTCGTTGGCGTTACTGCTCTTATCCCCATAGTCGGAGCCTTCCTCGGTGCAGGCATAAGCGCCTTCATCATAATGACCGAGAACCCTATGCAGGCTCTCATATTCATCGCCTTCCTCATCATACTCCAGCAGTTCGAGGGCAATATAATCTACCCGAAGGTAGTCGGTGACTCTATCGGTCTGCCGGGCATATGGGTGCTCGCGGCTGTTACCGTCGGCGGCAGTCTGTTCGGTATCGTAGGTATGCTCGTGGGCGTTCCGCTCGCGGCAACTATATACAAGCTGTCGTTCGATGTGCTCGAAGCAAGAGAGAAAAAGCTTGGTATCGCCTCCCCTGTTACGGAGTCCGAGAAAAAGCCTAAAATAAAGAAACAGAGAACAAAAAAGAAAGAGAAACAGTCCGTCAAATCCGCAAATTCTAAAAAGTAAAAAAGGAGTCTTGATGCTATGTTTGACTATCTTAAGGAATTTCCCAAGGAATGGGAGGGCTTCACCGAGGAGAGATGGTGCAATACCTCCATTAACGTAAGGAATTTCATTAAGCACAACTACACTCCCTACGACGGCGACGACAGCTTTCTCGCACCGCCTACCGAAGCCACAAAAAAGCTCTGGGCTGAGGTCATGGAGCTCTCGCAGAAGGAGCGCGAGGCAGGCGGTGTTCTCGATATGGACACCAAGATAATCTCGACTATCACCTCCCACGGCGCGGGCTATATCGACAAGGAGCTCGAGCAGATAGTGGGTCTCCAGACAGACAAGCCCTTCAAGCGTGCACTCCAGCCGTTCGGCGGTATACGTATGGCTCAGCAGGCGTGCAAGGAGTACGGCTACGAGGTAGACCCCGATGTCGTCGAGATATTCACCAAGTACCGCAAGACCCACAATCAGGGCGTTTTTGATGCCTATACCCCCGAGATGAGACTCGCACGCCACTCCGCGATACTCACGGGTCTTCCCGACGCCTACGGCAGAGGTCGTATCATCGGCGACTACAGGCGTGTTGCACTCTACGGCGTGGATATCCTCATCAAGGATAAGAAACACCAGATAGATACCTCCCTCGTGAGAATGACTTCGAGGAATATACGTCTCCGTGAGGAGCTCGCTGAGCAGGTACGCGCTCTTGAAGACCTGAAAAAGCTCGGAGAGATATACGGCTTCGATATATCCAAGCCCGCAGCCAACGCCAAGGAGGCTGTTCAGTGGCTGTACTTCGGCTACCTTGCCGCTGTCAAGGAGCAGAACGGCGCGGCTATGTCGCTCGGACGCACCTCGACCTTCCTCGACATCTATATCCAGCGCGACCTCGACCGCGGTATCCTCACCGAGTCGCAGGCACAGGAGCTCATCGACCATTTCATTATGAAGCTCCGAATCGTCAAGTTCGCGCGTACTCCCGAGTACAACGAGCTCTTCTCGGGCGACCCGACGTGGATAACCGAATCCATCGGCGGTCTGCTCGTAAACGGCAAGCACCTCGTTACCAAGAACAGCTTCCGCTATCTGCATACCCTTGAGAACCTCGGTACTGCTCCCGAGCCGAATATGACCGTGCTGTGGTCTACAAAGCTCCCGCGCAATTTCAAGGTCTACTGCGCGAAGATGTCCATTCAGACCTCGTCGATACAGTACGAGAACGACGATATGATGCGCGAGATCCACGGCGACGACTACGCTATCGCCTGCTGTGTATCGTCAATGGTCGTGGGCAAGGAAATGCAGTTCTTCGGAGCGAGAGCCAATCTCGCGAAGTGCCTGCTCTATGCGATAAACGGCGGCATTGACGAGAGGCTCGGCTTGCAGGTGGGTCCGAAGTTCAGACCCGTTGAGGGCGAGTACCTCGACTTCAACGACGTTTGGCAGAAATATATGGATATGATGGAGTGGCTTGCGGGTCTGTACGTGAACACCCTCAACGTTATCCACTATATGCACGATAAGTACAGCTACGAGAGGCTGCAGATGGCTCTCCACGACCGCGAGGTAAAGCGCTATTTTGCAACTGGTATCGCAGGTCTGTCGGTAGTTGCGGATTCGCTCTCGGCTATAAAATATGCTAAGGTAAAACCAATACGCAAGGACATTGAGATAAAGGACAAGGCGGGCAACGTCGTTGACGTGGCTAAGAATGTGGTCGTTGACTACGAGATAGAGGGAGATTTCCCGAAGTACGGCAACAACGACGACCGCGTAGACCAGATAGCTGTCACCGTTGTACGCAACTTTATGGACTGCATACGCAAGCACCACACCTACCGCGACAGCATTCCCACGATGTCGATTCTCACTATCACATCCAATGTCGTGTACGGCAAGAAGACCGGCAATACTCCCGACGGACGCAAGCAGGGAGTTCCGCTTGCTCCCGGTGCTAATCCTATGCACGGCAGAGACACTCACGGAGCTGTTGCTTCACTCGCGTCAGTAGCAAAGCTCCCGTTCAAGAACGCGCAGGACGGTATCTCCAACACCTTCTCTATTATCCCCGACGCTCTCGGCAAGGATATGCAGGTGTTTGCGGGCGACCTCGACCTCGAAAAGCTTGCGGCGGAGGCTGACAATGACTGATGTTATCTCATCCGAGGGAAGAACTCCCGAGGAGCTCGCTGAACTTATAGACAAGCTTATGTCACAGGGAAGCGGTCACGTAAATATAACTTCCGACAAAGACGGCGAGGGCTTGACGGTCGATACCGTGAAAAGCACTGACGTATGCGGCGTCAAAGGCGCCTGCTGTCAGCCGACCGAAAACGCCGTCGATAACGAATAAAGGAGGATTACTATGGCTAACGATAAACAGGTAGACAACCTCATTGAGCTGCTCGACGGCTATGTTGAAAAGGGCGGTCATCACCTAAATGTAAACGTATTCACGCGTGAGACTCTGCTTGACGCGCAAGCTCACCCTGAGAAGTATCCGCAGCTCACCGTAAGAGTTTCGGGCTATGCGGTAAACTTCGTGAAGCTCACAAAGGAGCAGCAGGACGACGTTATCTCGCGTACATTCCACGAAAAGCTATAAGAAAAGGCGGCTAAATCAGCCGCCTTTTTTTCTGTTTAAAAGTCGATGCAGGCATCGCCCCCTGCATCATTTCGATTATTGTTACAGATACTGTCTCATCTCCGACGAAAGCTTCTCCTCGGAGCTTATCAGCCTCTTTGCAATGTCCTTTGAGCGCTCATCTGCCGCCTTGTACTGGTTCATATAGCGACTCAGGGACTTTATCCCCATATTGCAGCCGTCCATCATCAGCTCTGCTATCTTACTGTCGGTGCCGTCGATGAGCATTTCCCAGTTAGTTTTCACCCACGACATTCCCTGTACGACGGGATTCGGGTCTTTGCCCTCGTCGTGGTAGTCGTGCAGCACGCGCTGGAGGTCGGTCTGAAGGCGCTCGCTCTCATGCTTGCTGTCGCGGAGAATGGACTGCATTTTGCCGCCCTTGACGTGTCCGATGACCTCATCTATCGCCGTTATTCCCATTTTTATGCCCGAATCGCACTCGCGAAGCAGGCGCACAGTGTCTCGTTCTACCATAAAAACACTCCTTTCAGCGTTATTATCTGCCTGAAAGGAGTGTTTATTCGTTTTAATTCAAATTAGAGCATTTTTGCACGGAGCTCCTCGCCCGAAAGAGGCGAAAGATATGCGGGTGCAATGTCAAATGCGGTCTTGCAGCCTGTTGCGCCCTCAGCCTTGAGGCGAGCCATTGCTCTTGCGTAGCAGATGAGCACGCTTGCTGTGAACTCGGGGTTGGACTCGAGCTTGAGCGAATACTCTATCATCTGGTGAGTCTTCTCGCCATCGCCTGTGAAGCCGCTTCTCATTACAAAGCCGCCGTGAGGCATCTTGTTGTGCTTGGCGTCGAACTCCTCCTCGGTGATGAAGTTTACAGTTGTATCGTACTCGTCGAAGTAGTTCTTCATCGTCTTGATGTCGTTCTCGATCTTAGCGAGGTCTGCGCCCTCCTCGGGAACTATCCAGCACTCACGGAGGTGCTTCTGACGGGTTGTGAGCTCGGGCTGGCTTCCGCTTCTTACGGCTTCCATTGCCGACTCTATCGGTACTGTATACTGTATGCCGCGCTTTACGCCTTCAACACGGCGAATAGCGTCAGAGTGTCCCTGACTTACGCCCTTACCCCAGAAAGTGTAGCTCTTGCCGTTGGGGAGTATGGACTCTGCATAAAGTCTGTTGAGCGAGAACAGACCGGGATCCCAGCCGAGTGAGATGAATGCAAGGTGACCGTTCTCCTTTGCGACCTTGTCAACGTTGGCAAAGTGCTCGGGGATACGTGCGTGTGTATCGAAGCTGTCGATAACGTTGAAATATTTCGCGAGCTCGGGAGTCTGCTTGGGAAGGTCAGTAGCACTTCCGCCGCAGATTATGAGGACATCGATATCGTTCTGCTTCGACTGGATATCATTGATACTGAATACGGGTACTCCTGCCGTAAGAGGCTTGAGTGTGGAGGGATCGCGGCGTGTGAATATGCCTGCGAGCTCCATATCGTCGTTCTGTCTGATGGCAAGCTCTACACCCTTGCCGAGGTTGCCGTAGCCTGCAATTCCAATTCTAACTTTGCTCATTGGTTTGCTCCTTTGAAAATTTATTTGAACCGCCCTCGCCATTGAAGACGGAACCTGACTTATAGTGAAGAATGAATAGTGAAAAGTGAATAGTTGCGGTATCGCTTCGCGATGATTCTAAAAGGATACCGCAGCAGTCAGTCTTTACATAAGCATTTGCATATCGTAGAGCCCTGCGGGCTTATCCTTGAGGAATAATGCCGCCTTTACAGAACCCTCCGCGAATACCATCTTTGAAGCCGCAGAGTGCGAGAGCGTGATGACCTCGTCGTTGCCTGCGAAGATGACGTCGTGCTCGCCAACGATAGTGCCGCCGCGTATAGCGTGCATACCTATCTCGCTCTTCTCACGCTTCTGACGGCGCGAGTGGCGGTCGTAGACGTACTGCTTCGAGTTGTCGAAGGTCTCGTTGATAGCGTTAGCGAGCATTATCGCCGTGCCGCTCGGTGCGTCGAGCTTCTGGTTGTGGTGCTTCTCCACTATCTCGATGTCAAAGCGGTCGCCGAGGACTTCAGCAGCCTTCTTTGCGAGGTTCACGAGCAGATTGATACCGAGCGACATATTGAATGTGAAGAATACGGGTATCTGCTCTGCCGCTGACTTTATCTGTGCTATCTGCTCGTCGCTGTAGCCTGTGGAGGCTACCACGAGAGGTGTGCCGTTGGAAAGGCAGTATGTGAGAAGACCGTCGAGTGAAGCAGGGTTCGAGAAGTCGATGATAACATCGGGCTTGACAGGGAGCTCCGCGGGAGCTGCAACTATCGGGAAATCGGCATACTCCTTGGTGTAGATGTCTATACCCGCTACGACCTTGCAGTCGTCGCGGTCGGCGATACAGGCGTAGACGTTCTTGCCCATCTTGCCGTTAGCGCCGCATATTGCGATATTTGTCATAGATTCACTTCCTTGCGGCATTTAGCCGCGGCTGATTTTTACTTGATAAGACCGTGCCTGTTCAGCGTAGCTGTGAGCTTTGCTCTGTGCTCGTCTGTAAGCTCGCAGAGCGGCAGACGGCAGGGTCCCGCGTTCCAACCGACGATATTCATAGCTTCCTTTACGGGGATAGGGTTAACCTCAATGAACAGGTCGTTGATGAGGTCGAGGTATTCGAGCTGGAGCTTTGTTGCCTCGGCGTAGTTGTTGTCAAGGCAGTACTGCACCATATCGTGCATTTCCTTGGGTATCATATGAGAAGCAACGGAGATAACGCCCTTGCCTCCGAGCGACATTATCGGTACGACCATATCGTCGTTGCCGCTGTAGATGTCGATGTCGTTGCCGCACTCAGCTGCAAGCTTTGCAACGTAGCTGATGTTGCCGCTTGCCTCCTTGATAGCGACGATATTCTTGTGCTTTGCGAGCTCCTTAACGGTCGCGACATCGAAGCCGCAGCCTGTTCTGCTCGGTACATTGTAGAGGATTATCGGGATATTTACAGCGTCTGCGATGGCTGTAAAATGAGCGATAAGCCCCTTCTGTGTAGCCTTGTTGTAGTAAGGAGTAACGTGGAGCAGAGCGTCTGCACCCGCAGCCTCAGCCTCCTTCGAGAGCTCAACGGCGTAGTGTGTGTCGTTGCTGCCTGCACCCGCGATAACGGGTACTCTGCCAGCTACGTGCTTTACTGCGAACTTGATGCAGTCGCGGTGCTCGTCATCGGTCATTGTGGCAGATTCGCCTGTAGTACCGCAGATAACGATTGCATCTGTTCCCTTTGCTATCTGGTCGTCGATGACGCGACCGAGCTCGTCGTAATTTATCGAGCCGTCAGCGTTCATCGGAGTGATGATAGCGACAGCTGCGCCGGTAAATACTGTATTCTTCATATCTGTTTCTCCTTTCGGAAATCATCACACGGACGGATAATATCCGCCCCTGCATTTTAGTTCAAATCAGTCAAAATAGCCCTTTGCTGCGAGGAGCTCTGCAAGGAGGACTCCGCCGCCTGCTGCGCCTCTGAGTGTGTTGTGCGAGAGGCATACGAACTTGTAATCGTACTGCGTATCCTCGCGGAGACGTCCCGTAGATACCGCCATACCGCCTTCAAGGTTGCGGTCGAGCTTAGCCTGCGGGCGGTCGTTTTCCTCGAAATAGTGTATGAACTGCTTCGGTGCGCTCGGGAGCTCAAGCTCCTGAGGAACACCCTTGAAATCAGCCCAAAGCTTGAGTATCTCCTCCTTGGAGGGCTTGTTCTCGAAGCTTACGAATACTGCTGCCGTGTGTCCGTCGGAAACAGGAACACGGAGACACTGAGTCGTGATATTGGGCGTTGTTGCCTTTACTATCTCGCTGCCCTTTATCTCGCCCCATACCTTCAGAGGCTCCTGCTCGGACTTCTCCTCCTCGCCGCCGATGTAGGGAATGAGGTTGTCGACCATTTCGGGCCATGTCTCGAAGTTCTTGCCTGCGCCCGATATTGCCTGATATGTGCAGGCGAGGACGTTCTTTAAGCCGAACTTTCTGAGCGGGTGGAGTGCAGGTACATAGCTCTGTATCGAGCAGTTGGACTTGACTGCAATAAAGCCGCGCTTTGTGCCGAGGCGCTCACGCTGAGCCTTGATTATCTCAATGTGCTCGGGGTTTATCTCGGGCACTACCATGGGTACGTCGGGTGTGAAGCGGTGAGCCGAGTTGTTCGATACTATCGGGCACTCAGCCTTTGCGTACTTCTCCTCGAGAGCCTTTATCTCGTCCTTTTTCATATCAACTGCACAGAAGCAGAAGTCAACCATTGAAGCTATCTTCGCGATATCGCTCGTTGCATCGAGAAGCACCATATCCTTCATTGCTGCGGGCATGGGAACCGCCATCTTCCAGCGGCTTCCTGCTGCCTGCTCATATGTCTGACCTGCGCTCCTCGGTGAAGCGGCAAGCACCTTTACGTTGAACCACGGGTGGTTCTCCAGAAGCGTTGCAAAGCGCTGTCCTACCATGCCCGTTGCGCCTATGATTCCTACGTTATACTGTTTCATATCAATGTCTCCTTCAAAAAAATTTTCACAAAAATAAGAAAACCGGTTGCAAACCGGTCCATCATGAGTTATAATAGAAATGTTAGCATAGCTTTGTACAGTTATGCGATAGCTCTCCATCAAACACATGATGACAGCTGCATATCTGTTCGACATACAGCCAGAACGGAATTTACCAGATACCGCTCTTCGGCAGCCTTGCCTTTCACCGTACTTCATCGGACGGGTCGCCCTCTGTACGCTTACTTTTCGCAGCCGCACCTCTACCTTGTTTACATAATAGCACTTTACAGGCGCGTTGTCAACAGTTTTTTCCGATTTTTACGAAATTTTTTCCGAAAGGAGCTTTGCTGTGAACGTCATCTCCGATATCGAGGTCATGCTTTTCGACCGCCGTGATGATAGATTTGCCGAATTGGAGCACAGGACAGCTCCTACGCTCGAAAGGGAGCATTTTATCGGTGTGAGGACTCCCGAGCTGAGGAAGCTTGCAAAGGATCTGCGCAAACGTGAGGATATAGGCGAATTCCTTGTCTCGCTGCCGCACAGGTGGTTCGAGGAGGATCAGCTGCACGTATTCATTATCTCCGAGGAGAAGGACTTTCGCCGCTGCATTGAACTGACAGAGGCTTTCCTCCCCTACGTCGACAACTGGGCGACCTGTGACCAGTTCAATCCAAAAGTTTTCGCCAGACACAGGGATGAGCTCCTGCCGCTAATCGACAAGTGGCTCGGCTCCGAGCATACTTATACCGTTCGATTCGCCATAGGCTGCCTTATGAGGCACTTCCTCGGCACGGACTTTAAACCCGAGTACGCAGACAGAGTTGCAGCGGTGAGCTCGGACCAATACTACATAAATATGATGAGGGCTTGGTATTTCGCTGAGGGGCTTGCCAAAAACTATGACCAAATTCTCCCATATATCGAGCAGAAACAGCTCGATGTATGGACACATAACAAATCTATACAGAAAGCTGTGGAGAGCTTCCGTGTCTCTGACGAGCATAAGAAGTACCTCCGCAGCCTTAAATACAAGGAGCATCTTAAATAATGGAACTTCTCAAATCTGATTTTTACTACGACCTACCCGAGGAGCTCATCGCACAGACGCCTATCGAGCCGCGCAATGCCTCACGTATGATGTGCGTTGACCGAGCTACAGGCGCGGTCACTCACGACCACTTCTATAATCTATGCGAGCACCTTCGCGAAGGTGACCTCCTCGTTATGAACGACTCGCGCGTTATCCCCGCAAGGCTATACGGCGAGAAGATAAACAACGGCACGTTCATCGAGTTCCTGCTCCTTGAGCAGAAGGGCGACAAGCTGTGGGAGATAATCTGCCGCCCGGGTAAGAAAGCCAAGGTCGGGACGAGATTCAGCTTCGGATGCGGACGGCTCGTTGCAGAGGTAGTCGAGGTCAAGGACGACGGCAACCGCATCGTGCAGTTCGAGTGCGAGGGCAACTTTTTCACTGCGCTCGAGGACGTCGGACAGATGCCGCTCCCGCCGTACATAAAAGAGAAGCTCGAAAACAAGGAGCGCTATCAGACGGTGTACTCAAATGAGCTCGGCTCGGCGGCGGCTCCGACTGCGGGACTTCACTTCACCGAAGAGATGCTCGATGACCTGAGAAGCCGCGGGATAAAGACCGCATTCGTTACGCTCCACGTCGGGCTCGGCACTTTCCGTCCCGTCAAGGAGGACAACGTCCTCGACCATAAAATGCACAGTGAGCACTATTACCTCCCGAAGGAGACAGCTGACCTCATAAATCAGACCAAAGCCGCGGGCGGACGTGTTATCGCGGTCGGAACTACGACCTGCCGCACTCTTGAAAGCGTAGCTACTTTCTACGGGGATATCTCCGAGCGTGAGGGCTACACCGACATCTTCATATACCCGTCGTATCAATTCAAATGTATAGACGGGCTCATCACAAACTTTCATCTGCCAGAGAGCACGCTGATTATGCTCGTTTCGGCATTTATGGGCTACGAAAACACGATGAACGCGTACAGGATCGCCGTACAGGAAAAGTACCGCTTTTTCAGCTTCGGGGACTCGATGTGTATACTCTGACATTTTAATAAACTAACATAGAAAGGGGAATTCTGCTGTTATGGAACTCAGTACATACTTCAAAAGCTTCATCGAGACCGAAGAAGAGCCTGTTACCATCTGTGACCTCGATTTCCGTATAATCTACTTAAACAAGGCGGCAAACTCCGCGTATGCGAAGATCGGCGGATATGATATCGTCGGCAAATCGCTGAACACCTACATCGACGTCGAAACTCAGAGCAAGATAAATATGGTCGTCGAATGGTTCAAGGAAAGCCCCGAAAACAACCGTGTTTTCGCCTGCAAGGTCAAAGCCTCGGTGGACGGCTATGTCTACGCTCTGCGGGATGAAAACGGCGAACTGATAGGCTTCTGCAACAAGCGCAAGTCGCGTGTCCCCGACGAAACGGAGCCGTATTCAATACTCTGAAACAGTTACATTTGTAACCGTGATAGTGACCTCTGACACCTTGCCGACCGCCTGTCTGACTGCTATAATATAGAAAAACAGACAGGAGGTCACTGTTATGACAAGGTCAAGGTTCTTTATAAATACAGAATTTGTTTTCAATTTCATAGGTGGGTCGTAACGGACAAGTACAAGACTTTTATGACTCTCTCCTTCATCTTCTCAGCTCCTGCATACCTTTTATGCGGCGCATTATTCATCTTTTTGTTCTTTCACTTGCTTCCGACGTAACCCCTGCATTACAGTCACGTCAGATCAGCGAAAAATCAAGGAGGTCACTTCTATGAAAGATGTAAAATTCAGGATAAATGCAGACTTCATCATAAACGCTGTTGCGGCGGCTATCCTTATAATCGGCGGTTTGTGCGTTCTCTTCGGCAGTTTATACGGTATGGCGGAGCTGAGCGGAGGCATTGAGCTGCTCGATTTCGAGCACGAATACAGCAGAGTTCTTTCGATTTTCATTCTGCCCATTATCCTAATGATCTATGCTATGATCTTCGGAGCGGGCGTGCTGCTCGGCGCTGTTCCCGCTACTATTGGGCTGCTCATAGCCGCACTCGCTTCTGTTGCGAGATTCACACACACAGAGAAGGGTACTGCCATCACCAAACCGTATACGGTTCTGATGTCTATTGCAAACGGTATCACCTGCTCTACCTTCTTGCTCTACGCTCTCGGTATCATCTTGATGTTCGCAAGGATAGCGGCAAGCGGATTAAGTACAATGAATTAAGGAGACTTTATGTTCACACTCATAAAAAAAGACAATAAGGCACGCCGCGGCGTTGTCGAGACCGTGCACGGGAGCTTCCAGACCCCCTGCTTTATGAACGTCGGTACTGCCGCCGCTATCAAAGGCGGTATATCCTCCGTTGACCTCCGCGACCTAAAGACACAGGTGGAGCTCTGCAACACCTACCACCTCCACCTCCGTCCCGGCGATAAGGTCGTGAAGGAAATGGGCGGACTGCACAAGTTCATGAACTGGGATAAGCCGATTCTCACCGACAGCGGCGGTTTTCAGGTGTTCTCGCTCGCTCAGCTCCGACGTATCAAGGAGGAGGGCGTGTACTTCGCCTCGCACATCGACGGGCACCGCATATTTATGGGTCCCGAGGAGAGTATGCAGATACAGTCAAACCTCGGCTCGACCATTGCAATGGCGTTCGATGAGTGCGTGGAGAACCCCGCTACATACGAATACGCGGCGAAGTCGATAGAGCGCACGACACGCTGGCTCTACCGCTGCAAGGATGAAATGGAGAGGCTGAACAGCCTCCACGACACCATTAACAAAAAACAGATGCTTTTCGGCATTAACCAGGGCTCGACCTACGACGACCTGCGCATCAAGCATATGGAGGATATCGCTAAGCTCGACCTCGACGGCTACGCTATCGGCGGACTGGCTGTCGGCGAATCGACCTCCGAGATGTACAGGATAATCGACGTGGTCGAACCCTTTATGCCCGTTGATAAGCCGCGCTACCTCATGGGCGTGGGTACGCCGTCGAATATTATCGAGGCTGTCGCCCGCGGAGTGGATATGTTCGACTGCGTTATGCCGAGCAGAAATGCGCGTCACGCAACCGTTTTCACGTGGAGCGGCATTATGCACCTCTGCAACAAGTGCTACGAGACAGACCCGCGTCCCGTGGACGAGCAGTGCAACTGCCCGACGTGCAAAAATTTCTCCCGCGCGTATATACGCCACCTGTTCAAGGCAAATGAGCAGCTCGCCGGACGTCTCGCCGTGCAGCACAACCTCTACTTCTACAACACGCTGACCGAAAAGATTCGCGAGGCTATCGACGAGGACAGGTTCGAGGAGTTCCGCGGAAGGTACTCGCACACTCTTGCTACACTTATGAAATAAACGGAGAATAGAATGATTTTAGCTATTTTTGATCTTGACGGCACTATCGCCGATACTATCGCCGACCTCGGCGACGCTGTGAATTACGGGCTCGGTGTGCTCGGATATGAGGGGCATACCTATGAGGAGTACAAGAAGCTCGTAGGGAACGGCGCTCCCGTACTGTGTCAGCGTGCTCTGCCCGAGGATCACAAGGACGAGGCGGACAGACTCCACGAGCTGTTCCGCGAATACTATGCGGCGCACTATCTCGATAAGACTGCGCTCTATGACGGCATAAAAGAGGTTCTGAATGAGCTCAGAGACGAAGATGTAAAACTTGCTGTCGCTACAAACAAACCGCAGGATTTCGCTCGTGATATCGTGCGGGCTCTGCTCCCTGATGTGGGATTTGAAGCCGTGCTCGGCGGTACTGCAGAGCGTCCGAAAAAGCCAGACAGAGCTATTATCGACGAGGTGATTCTTGAAATTTATTTCAAAAATAGCACTCACATAATAGGCGAATATAGTCCCGAGTCCGTATTCGATGAATTTGATAAAAAATATATGATAGGCGACAGCAATGTTGACATTCAGACTGCCAAGAACGCGGAGCTGATCTCCATTGGCTGTGCGTGGGGATTCAGAGGCAGGGACGAGCTTGCCGAGGCTGGGGCGGACTTCATCGCCGATTCTCCCGCCGATATTCCGAGGATAATTCTGGGGTGACTTTATGAGACAACTTACCGAAGAAGAGCTCGTGCGCAGTATAGCCGAGCAGACCGAGCGCTCCGCCGCCGTGATAGGTCAGACCGACCTCTCGCGGAAGGACTTCGACCCGACGGCTGTTATCGTATCGAGCCTTTCCAATATTTTCGAGTCCGCGCTGACAGTGCTCGCGCTTGAGGACGTGTCCAATGACCGCGGCGAGTGCTACAGAAGCGCGGGAAAGCTCGTTATGTCCTCCCCTGCCGTGACCGCCGAGCAGAAGGACTTCATCAGGCGTATCAACTCCTTCCGCGGCGATATGGCTCTCGATTCCGAGAGCGGCGGCAGCTTCGACAGCGTGCGCTGTCTCGATTTCCTCAACTCCTACGACTGCTTTATGTTCCAGTTCTTCAAGAACAGCGGGACTGTGAAGCGTATGAAGTCCGAGGGTGCGCTTGAAGCCGAATTCGTCAGCTTCCATAATATCCTCGAAAAGCTCATAAAAAAGGATATGCTTGCCGCGAAAGGCAGTACGGTCGGCTCGGATACAGCAGCAAAGCTCGATACCGTTATAGCACTCCTTACGCGAATCGCCGAAGATAATGCCGCTCTCAGCCGAAAGGTTGACGAGCTGAGCGCAAAGCTCGATATACTGACGAAAGAAAAGAGTTGTGCCGATGAGTGATTTCAAAAACAGCTTCGACCCGCGTATACCCGTTTACACGCCCGAGCAGACAGAGGTGCTTGAGGAGCATATAACCGAGCATTTCGGCGATTTTCCCAAAGTCTTCCGCGACAACTCGCCCAAGGAGATAAAGGTCGATATCGCTGTGATACCGCCCGACGATGATAGGTACTTCGTCACGCTCGTGACTATGGGGCTCGGAGCATATAAAATGAAGCTTCCCAAGGAGCTCCGCACACAGAAGCTCGACCGCGCAGAGCTGGTGCTCTGCCTGCCCGCAAACTGGGACTTTGATACAGATAATCCGCACACGATGTGGCCCGTGGAGCTCCTTAACAGGATAGCTCATCTGCCCGTTCGGCATGGCTCGTGGATAGGCTGGGGACATTCGGTTGACTACAGCAAGCCGTTCACCGAGGACACCGACCTAAGCGCCGTGTTCCTGCTCTCGCCGTCCTTCGGCAAGGAGGCTTCCGTATGCAGTCTGCCCGACGGTGAAGCGGTCAATTTCTATCAGGTGATACCGCTCTACGACATTGAAATGCGCTACAAGATAGACCACGGCACAAACGCTCTGCTCGACCGCTTCGGGGACGACCTCGACCCCGTGGTCGACCTCGACCGCAGAACCGTTGTGGATACTTCCACATTCGAGCTGATAGACCGTGTGGAAGACCACGCCTGCAAAATCGAGGAGAAGCAGCTCGATATCAGCGAGATAAACGGTGCGAACCACATCGCGATGTTTCTGCGCTGGTGCATCGACCGCGACCTCATCGCCGATGAGTTCCAGGACTTCTTCGCGGAGGAGCTCGGCGATATACGTCAGGGCACGCTTGATATAAGGAGGTTCATCATCCATTCACTCAGCGGAGAGCTCACCAAGGAGATACTGAACGACGAGGGCAAGGCTTTTGCCTCGTTCTACTACGATTTCTACGCCGACGCTGATTCTCCGTGCTATCCCGAGGACGTGGACAGGGTCGCCCTCGAATACTTCGGCAAGGAAAAGTACGAATCAGAGGAATTCGCCGACGAAGCCTACCTCTTCCTCCCCTACGGCGACGAATACTACGGAAGAATAAGCACATATATAAGCAAAAACTACCGCATTTTCTGCGGAATTGACTGAAACAGCGCCGATTTGCCGATTATCTCAGCGAAGGTATTGACAAATCGGCGCTTTTGTAGTAAAATATATTTATATGTACTTCAACATACAAGCATATGCAAATATTTGTAAAGGCGGTAATCATTCAAATGGGTCTTTTTAAAGGAATCTTCGGCGCTAACGCTTACTCCAACAGGGAGCTCAAGCGCATTGAACCAATAAAGAATAAAGTTCTCGACCTCGACGAGGAGTATCAGAAGCTCTCCGACGCCGAGCTCAAGGCTAAAACTCAGGAATTCAAGGACAGGCTCGAAACAGGTGAGACTCTCGATGACGTCCTCCCCGAGGCTCTTGCTACAGTAAGAGAAGCGGCTTGGCGTGTTCTTGAGAAGAAGCCCTACCCCGTCCAGATAATCGGTGCTATCGTTCTCCATCAGGGACGTATCGCCGAGATGAAGACAGGTGAAGGTAAAACTCTCGTTGCCTGCGTTGCGTCATATCTCAACGCTCTTTCGGGCAAGGGCGTTCACGTCGTTACCGTCAATGACTACCTCGCAAAGACACAGGCTGAGGAAATGGGCAAGGTGCTCCGCTTCCTCGGACTTACAGTCGGCTGTATCCTCCACGGTCTCACCAACGACGAGAGACGCGAGGCATACCTCTGCGATGTTACATATGCTACAAATAACGAGCTCGGCTTCGATTACCTCCGTGACAACATGGTCACTCACAAGGAGGAGCGCGTTCAGCGCGAGCCCAACTTCGCTATCGTCGATGAGGTGGACTCTATCCTCATAGACGAGGCTCGTACTCCTCTTATCATTTCGGGACGCGGCGACAAGTCAACAGAGCTCTACGCTATCGCTGACCGCTTCGCCAAGATGCTGACTCCTACCACTGTCGTTGAAATGGACGACAAGGTGGATCAGGATACAGTCAGCGAGACTGCCGACTACATCATCGACGAGAAGGCTAAGACAGCTACCATCACTCAGCGCGGCGTCAAGAAGGCAGAGCAGGCTTTCCGTATCGACAACCTTATGGATCCCGAGAATATGACTCTGCTCCACCACATAAATCAGGCTATCAAGGCTAACGGCGTTATGAAGAACGAAATTGACTACGTCGTTCAGGACGGCGAGATAATCATCGTTGACGAATTCACGGGTCGTCTCATGCTCGGACGCCGCTTCAACGATGGTCTGCATCAGGCTATCGAGGCTAAGGAGGGCGTTAAGATAAAGAGCGAGTCGAAGACTCTCGCTACTATCACCTTCCAGAACTTCTTCCGTCTGTACAACAAGCTCTCGGGTATGACGGGTACTGCCATGACCGAAGAGGACGAGTTCAAGGAGATATACAAGCTCGACGTTATCGCTATCCCCACGAACAAGCCCGTTATCCGTATCGACCACAACGATCAGGTATACAGCACCGAAAAGGGCAAGTATGCCGCTATCATAGAGAAGATAATCGAGTGCCACGAGAAAGGTCAGCCTATCCTCGTAGGTACGGTATCTATCGAGAAGTCAGAGCTCCTCTCTGCTATGCTCAAGAGAAAGGGCATCAAGCACGAGGTACTCAACGCAAAGCACCACGCCAAGGAAGCTGAGATAGTTGCTCAGGCAGGTAAGTACGGCGCTGTTACCATCGCTACGAATATGGCGGGTCGTGGTACCGATATCATGCTCGGCGGTAACGCTGAATTCCTCGCAAGAGCCGCTCTCCGCAAGGACGGTATGGAGGAAGAGCTCATAACCGCTGCTATCGGCTTCGCTGATACCGACGACCAGATGGTTCTCGATGCAAGAAAGAAGTACCGCGAATACTACGATAAGTTCAACGCCGAAATAAAAGAGAAAGCTGTCGCAGTCAAGGAGGCGGGCGGTCTCTATATCCTCGGTACAGAGCGTCACGAGTCGAGACGTATCGACAACCAGCTCCGCGGACGTTCGGGACGTCAGGGCGACGAGGGCGAAAGCTGCTTCTTCCTCTCCGTAGAGGACGACCTTATGCGTATCTTCGCAGGCGACCGTCTCGAGAAGATGATGAGCGTGCTCAAGGTCGATGAAACTATGCCTATCGAGAGCAAGTCGCTCACAAAGATAATCGAGTCCTCGCAGAAGAAGGTAGAGGGCAGAAACTTCAGCATAAGAAAGAACGTCCTCAACTACGACGACGTTATGAATACCCAGCGTGAGATAATCTACAAGCAGCGCTCGCAGGTTCTCGACGGCGAGGACCTCCACAAGGATATCCTCAAGATGATGGAGGACCTTATCACATCTACCGTCAATACCTACCTCATCGACGAGGACAACCGCGAGGAGTGGAATCTCGTTGGTCTGAAGGAATACTTCAACGGCTGGCTCATCGACAACGAGGATCTCACCTTTACCGAGGACGAGCTCAAGACCGTAACCAAGGAGCAGATATCCAATGCCCTCAACGAGAAGTGCGGCGAGATTTATCAGGCTAAGGAAGAGGAATACGGCGGAGAGATACTCCGCGAGCTCGAAAGAGTTATCCTCCTCAAGACCGTTGATACAAAATGGATGGCTCACATCGACGATATGGAAGAGCTCAAGAAGGGTATCGGTCTGCGTTCGTTCGGTCAGAAGAACCCCGTTATCGAATACAGATACGAGGGCTTCGAGATGTTCGACGCTATGGTCGAATCTATCCGCGAGGATACTGTACGTGCGCTTCTCACTGTAAAGCTCCAGAAGCACGAGGCTCCCGAGCGTGAGCAGGTAGCCAAGCCCGACGCTCCCAATGCGGGAGAGGGCGACGGCAGCTTCTCAAACGAGCCTGTACGCTCGAACAAGGTCGGCGACAATGACCCGTGTCCGTGCGGAAGCGGCAAGAAGTACAAGAAGTGCTGCAAGCTCAAGGAAGCAAAAAGCAAGTAAGCATATAACAATGGGCGGCTCGGACGGTCGCCCATTTGACGTGAATATTCGTTCATTTCTATGAGGTGATGAAATCATGAGAAAATCAGCGATAACAGCCGTATTGTGCCTTTCGATACTGACGACGGGCTGCGGCAGGATGGAGCCCGTGGTGGACAGCTCCGAGGGCGCTGAAACAACTGTTGCAGTTGGAAATAACACCGAAAAGACAACCGACAAGAACGAGAAGGAGTCCCCCTCTACGACGGCTGAGCCGAATGCTACGACTGCAAGCACCAAGTCGGACAAAAAGAGTACCACTGCAACTGCGTCTGTAGTCGTTCACGGAGGCGGTACAACTCTGACTGTACCCAAGCGTACAACTGCTGTCGGCGGCGGTAACACGACCACGAAGCGCACAGATGTCACCACCGCTCAGACGAGCACCTCGACCACAGCTGTTACAACTGTTACTACGTCTGTCACTCCCGAGCACTGCGTGTTCACCAAGGATGACATCGTATGCAGGGTGACGGGTCAGGGTGTTGAAGTCTCTGTCGGCGACGACAAGAACCAGACTATCGAAATAGACACCGAGGAGCTCCGTGCCGCTCTTGCTGATATAAAAACGGAAATGCGTGCTCGCGTCGTCATTGACGACATCGACCTCGACGGTCACGATGACCTCTTCATACCTCAGCAGGTAGGTATGCTCAATACCTTCGGTGTATACTACCACTATGACTCCGATAAGGAAGAATTCGTCAAGTGGAAGGAGCTTGAGGAGATAGATACCTGTGCGGAAGCAAGCAGGGAGGATCAGACCTTCACGACCGAGCTGAAGCGCAGCGAGGACGAATACGAGATAAGGGTATTCGGCTGGGAAAACGGTAAGCCCGAGCTCCGTTCAATGAAGAAGCATTACAAGTCCACCGACAACAAGGACGAGGTACTTATCGACTACTTCGAGTATTCAAACGGCGAAGAACAGCTCGTCAAGCGTGAACGCGTCCTCTTCGACGCTGAGGGACGTGAAGTCGGAGCGGAAGAAATAGAGCTCGGCTGATGGCAGGCTACAGCGTTTTTGCGCGGTACTACGACGAGCTTACCGCGAATATCGACTACGGCAGGCGTGCTGCTTACTTTCAGTCAATTATTGAAAAATTCAAGACAACCGAGGGCAATATACTCCTCGACCTCGCCTGCGGAACAGGCAGTATCTCCGAAGAGATGGCGCGGCTCGGCTATGACGTAATAGGCGTTGACTACTCAGACGAAATGCTCGGCATCGCTCTTGATAAGAAGTTCGACAGCGGACTCAATATACAGTACCTGTGTCAGGATATGCGAAAGCTTGATATGTTCGGTACTATTGACATAACGATATGTGCTCTCGACAGCATCAACCACCTCCCCGATATGGATTCTGTCAGGGAGGTTTTCAAAAAGGTGGCGTTTTTCTCAGAGAAGGGCGGGCTGTTCATTTTTGACGTGAACACACACTATAAGCACCGCAATGTCCTCGCGAACAATACCTTCACATACGAGACAGAGAACATCTACTGCATATGGGAAAATTCGCTCGTTCCCGAGACAGATGAGGTGAAAATGCACCTTGAATTCTTTGAGCTTGAGGAGAATGGGCTCTATTCGAGGAGCTCCGACTCTTTCTCGGAGAAGGCATACAGCGAGACTGAACTCGAACAGGCTCTCACCGAAGCGGGATTTGAAGTAGTCGACAAGTACGGCGATGACAGCTTCGACTCCCCTGCTACTGACTGTCAGCGTATCGTCTACGTCGCGAAATGCCTCGTAAACGGACAAACAATCTGAAAGGAATTCATTTCTATGGGTAAGCTATACAGGGCTATTTCCGCAGACGGATCGGCTTTTGCAGCCGTACTCGACGGCAAGGACATAGTCTCGGAGATAGAAAAGCTCCACAAGACCTCTGCGGTCGTGACAGCAGCACTCGGCAGACTGACTGTCGCCGCCTCTCTTATGGGCTATATGCTAAAGGGCGAGGACGACTGCCTCACCCTCCGTATCGACGCGGACGGTCCTGCGGGACAGCTCGTCGCCGTATCCGACAGCCGCGGCAACGTCAAGAGCTGCGTATCAAATCCCGTTGTTGAGCTGCCGCTCAATGATAAGGGTAAGCTCGATGTTGCGGGAGCCGTAGGCAGAGACGGTACTTTAGCTGTCGTGAAGGATATGGGTCTGCGTGACCCGTATGTCGGTGTAATACCGCTCGTGTCGGGCGAAATTGCCGAGGATATAGCCAATTACTACGCAGTCAGCGAGCAGATACCTACTGTATGCGCTCTCGGAGTGCTCGTTGATACCGACCTCTCAGTGAAGTCAGCGGGCGGCTTCCTTGTGCAGCTCCTGCCGTTTGCAGACGAGAAATGCATCGACATCATAGAGAAGAATGTTGCCGCTATGCGACCTGTTTCCGCCCTTCTCGACGAGGGCGTTACTCCCGAGGAGATAGCAGGTATGCTCCTCGAAGGTCTTGAACCGAACGAGCTTGACTCCGCCTCCCCTGTTTACAGGTGCGATTGCAGCCGCGAGCGCACGGAGAGGGTGCTCATAAGCATCGGACAGAAGGAGCTCCGCTCTATTGCCGAAGAAGGCAAGGACACCGAGGTAAAGTGCCATTTCTGCGGAAAGAGCTACGTTTTCACACCCGATGAGATTTCCCGACTCGCGGAAGGAGCGTCAAAGGAATAATGAAGAAGCAACTGCTGATAACAGCTGTGCTGCTGTCCGCCGCCCTCTTTTCGTGCGGAAGCAGGAACGATGACCCCGAAGCTCACATTCGGACGGAGAATTTCACGGTCTATACCACATCACCTGTACCGCAGACCGCTACTCAGGCATTCACCGAGGAATTCACTGCTCCGACCGAGGAGACAAGGTTCACATATGCGCTCAACGGTACTGATGTTGAGCTGCGTATCAACGACAGGCTCGTCAAGACACTGTCATATTACTACACTCCCGACGAGAAGTTCATCTCGGTCGCCGATTTTGACTTCGACGGCTATAACGATATCTTTATCCCCTACGAGAACAGCTTCTCGGGCTACGGCTACTATTACTGCTACCTCCCGGAAAAAAAGGACTTTGTTCTCAACGACGAGCTTATGGAGGTCAACAGGCTGATGAAGATAGGTCCCGAGAATACTCTCATTGAGGAACAGGACGACGGCTACATCGACAGATTCATAACCTATCAGTGGGACGGCAACAAGCTCAAAAAGATACGCAAGACCGAGACCTATAAGTCCTACAACGACAACCTGCTGCATACCGATATCTACTCTATCGACTCGAAGGGCAATGAAACTCTCGAGGATACGATAATTCAGGAAGAGACCACTGCCGCTGAAACAGATACACCACCGACCGCCCCCGCTCAGTAAGGAGCAGCTATGTTTGAGAATAAAACGGACGACCTGCCCGTTAAGGCAGTCCTCGCCTGTGTAGATACAGGCGAATTTGACGCCGAGACCTCTATCGACGAGCTCGCAGAGCTTGCCGAAACGGCTAATGCCGAGGTTGTCGGCAAGATAATACAGAAAAAGGCTTCCTATGACCCTGCTACCTGTATGGGCGCGGGCAGACTTGAGGAGCTGAAGGAACAGCTCGGTCCGCTTGAAGCCGAGCTCGTTATTTTTGACCACGAGCTAAGCGGAGTGCAGGTGCGCAATATCGAGGATATCCTCGATGTTCGCGTAATAGACCGCACTACGCTGATACTTGATATTTTCGCTCAGCGTGCACGCACAAAGGAAGGCAAGCTCCAAGTAGAGCTCGCACAGCAGAAGTACCGCCTGCCCCGACTTACTGGTATGGGTACGTCGCTGTCGCGTCTCGGAGGCGGTATCGGTACGCGCGGACCGGGTGAGACAAAGCTTGAGACCGACAAGCGCCATATCCGCAAGCGTATCTCATACCTCGAGGCAGAGCTTGAGGAGCTGAAAAAGCACCGTACATTCTCGCGCTCGCGCCGCAAGAAGGACGGCGTGCTCAGTGCCGCTATCGTAGGCTATACCAACGTCGGTAAGTCAACTCTGCTCAACGCGCTGACGGACGCGGGTGTACTCGCGGAGGACAAGCTCTTCGCGACCCTTGATGTCACCTCGCGGGCTATTGAGCTCCCCGACGGAAGAAGCGTGCTTCTCACGGACACGGTAGGACTTATCCGCCGTCTGCCGCACAATCTTGTCGAGGCGTTCAAGTCTACGCTTGAGGAAGCCGCTTCTGCGGACATTATCCTCAACGTGCAGGATATGTCCTCGCCCGAAAGAGAACAGCAGGCGGAGGTCACAATGGCTCTCTTATCGGAGCTCGGCTGTGACGGAATCCCGAAGATAAACGTGATGAACAAATCTGATGCGGCGCTTTTTCCCGACACTGTTTTCGAGGACGACCACACGGTCATAATCTCCGCAAAGCACCACAGCGGCTTCGACAGGCTGCTCGACTGTATTGCGCGGAATCTCCCCGAGACTGCAAAGCGTATGAAGCTCCTTGTTCCCTACGACAAGACCGCCTTCATCAACCGAATCCGCGCTGACGGCAAGGTCTTCTCCGAGGAATACAGTGAGAATGGTACGCTCATCGACGCGCTTGTCGATGTGAAGCTTCAGAAGGAAGCGGAAAACTATAAGGCATAAGAAAACGGCTGAATGAGTTCCATTCAGCCGCTTTTTTCATATTCTCGGAGGTATGGTGTTGCGCGGAGTGCCCTTGCTCGGCTTGTCGAATTTATCGCCGCCGAGCAGGAAGTGTTCGAGCTTCACGAGGTCTGCGACGCCTGTTTCGCCGTCGTCATTGACGTCAGCAGCGCTCACAGACGTGCCGCCCGTCACGCTCTGACGGAGCAGAATCAGGTCGAAGGTGTCTACCCTGTCGTCACCGTTGAGGTCACCGAGCAGGACGTAATCCTCGACGGGTTCGAGCACCCATAATAGGTTCTCTACCGCGTTGCTGAGCTCTCGTCTGACACTGCCATAACTGTCGGTAACAGCCTCGTCTATCTCGAGGGGATTGTGACCCTTGCTTTCCTTCGTCGCGATGTACATATTATCGCCCGAGGCAACAAATATGAACTTCTGAGCGTCAGCTCCGCTTGCAGAAGCTATGCCCGTATTACACTTGTAGCCCTTCTGCGTGTCGAATTCGAGCAGAAGTGTTTGACCGTCGCCCATTGCGGAATATAGCTCGTAGCTGCCGTCGCCGACGGGCTTGATATTCCATGTGTTGTAATCAGCCGCGCCGTCAGCCTTGTACTGTATAACGCCCGCTCCCGAACGCTCCTCGCCGTTTACTACAGAGAGATACTTTCCACTGTACACGTTCTTTATGCGGTACTTGCCCTCGGCTATTTCGAGCGACTGAACAGGCTTGACCTTTTCCTGCTGCGGGAGTATGCGCGTGAAGACTTTGAGCGAATCGAGCGGCTTGCCGTACTTGTCGAACAGCGCCTGATTGTCGTAGCTCGAGCCGCCTGCCTCCTTGGCGTCCTTGTCGTACTCGCCTGCTGTATCGGTCGCCCAGCCATTGCCGTAGGTGTTCCACTGAGCCTTGCGCCGCTCCCACGACATATTATCGGTGGTACCCAGCCACGCGGGCTCCCAGTAGAACACACCGAGCCCCCACTTGCCAGTGTCCGCAACAGCCTTGAATACGTCCGTCAGGCACTGAGCCTGCCCGTCCACTGATATAGGGTATTTGAGGTCAACGTTAGAGGACTGCGATGTGACGGTATTTCCAAAGCCGTCGCCGTCCTCGTCGGTGTAAGGGTAGGCTGTCTCCGCGACCATAACGTATTTGTGGTAGGTGTCGCCGATGTATTTCAGCACGCCCGTGAGGTTTTCGAGCGAGCCGTGCCAGTAGGGATAATACGAGGTCGCGAACACGTCATAGTCGAGGCTGCACTCGTCCATTACCTGCGCATACCATTTGTAGTAGTCGGTCTTGTTCGGGTTCGCAAAGTGATGAGCTATGAGGATATTGCGGTCGAAGTCGCGCACTGCCTTGTTGCCGCTCGCGAAGAGATCGCATATCTTGTACATATCCTTTTCGCCGCAGAAGAAGCAGTTCGTCTCGTTGCCGACCTGCACCATTCCGATGTCGCCGCCGTCGTTTGTTATCGACTCCAGCACCCACGTCGTCCACTTGTATATCTCGCCCTTAAGCTTGTCGTGGTCGTGCTGCTGCCAGTATTTCGGGCGTGTCTGCTTTGCGGGGTCTGCCCAGAAGTCCGAATACTGAATGTCAACGAGGAGCTTCATTCCATATTCGGAAGCACGCTTGCCTATCTGTCCCGCGACCTTGACGTCATTGTTTCCGCCGCCGTAGGTATGTCCGTTTCCGTCATTCGGCTCGTTCCACACGCGGATACGGATATAGTTCACGCCGTTATCTGAGAGGGTCTGAAAGATATCCTGTTCCTGTCCGTTCTCGTTGTAGAACTTCACGCCTGCGCTCTCAATTGAGATTATCGACGAGACATCAACTCCGCAGATAGGCTCGCCGCCGTTTATGTCGGTGTCAAAGTAGCTGAACGTGACGGTCTGGTCTGCCGCCTGTGCTCTCTGCGGAGCTCCCGAAATCATCGGTGTAAGTGCGATAACAGCCGACATCGCCGCCGCTATAAATCTTCTAAGAAGCATTGAAGCACTTCCTTTCGTGTTTGATGTGTTAATCTGCCTCTTCGTCCAAGGCTTCAAGGAGAAAGCTGACGGGTCGGAAGCCGTCATTGCAGGATATCATCGCCGACCTGCTGTTCTTCATCCAGCCGTCGTAGAGGTTTTGCGCTCCGTGAGAAAGAGCCATAACAAAGGGTGAAACTGTCTCCCACGCGCTGTCGCAGAAGCCTTCGGGACGCGTCCAGCCATTCGCAATGAAGATCTGTCCGACCACCATATCGCAGGCGTGCTCTATCGGGTTCTCGTAATGTTCAATAAGGTCTTGGTAGCAGGCAGTCCGCATAACGGTTATCCTCACCTTTTTCACGCGCTCTCACCTCACACTATTATATCAATTACATTATACACGTTAATATAACAATTGTCAATAAAAAGAGCGGGAACACAGCTGTTCCCGCCTGATTTCTTTATAGAAGTGTTATACCGTTCTCAGCGCATTTCTGCACCATTTCGTCCGTCCATATCGAGGACTGCACCTCTCCGATGTGTGCCTTTTTCAGCAAAAGCATACACAGTCTCGACTGACCGATACCGCCGCCGATCGTAAGCGGGAGCGTACCGTCCGCTATCATCTGGTGGTAGCGGTACTGCATTCTGTCCTCTGCGCCGCACTCCGCAAGCTGAGCCTTAAGCGAATCTGCATCAACTCTGATACCCATTGAGGATACCTCGAGCGAATCGTCAAGCACGTCGTCCCAGATGAGGATATCGCCGTTGAGCGACCAGTCGTCGTAGTCGGGAGCACGTCCGTCGTGTTTCTCACCGCTCGCGAGCTTGCCGCCTATCTGCATAAGGAACACTGTCTTGTGCTCCTGAGTGATGAGGCGCTCGCGCTCGTGACCGGTCTTGTCGGGATATTTGTCCTCAAGCTCCTGAGTTGTGATGAAGTAGGGCTTCTCGCATATCTGTCCCGCGATCTGAGGATATCGGAGGCTCACCTTGCGCTTGGTGTATGCTATAGCCTTTACGACAGAGGTAACGGTCTCCTTGAGGAACTGAATGTTCCTGTCCTCGCGGGTGATGACCTTCTCCCAGTCCCACTGGTCAACGAAAATCGAGTGGGTATTGTCGGTGTCGTCGTCGCGGCGGATAGCGTTCATATCGGTGTAGATACCCTCGCCTGCCTTGTAGCCGTAGCGGTAGAGAGCCATTCTCTTCCACTTAGCGAGCGACTGAACGACCTCGCCCTCGCCGTCTATTTCTTTTATCGTGAAGTCCACCTTGCGCTCAACGCCGTTGAGGTCGTCGTTGATACCGCTGCCCTTCTTGACGATGAGCGGAGCAGAAACGCGGTCAAGCGTCAGCGCGAACGAAAGCGCCTGCTGGAACACGTCCTTGATGTATTTGATTGCGTGCTGAGTCTCTCTCAGCGTGAGAGCCGATTTATAGCCCTCGGGGATATACAGCGATCTTGACATACAAATCACTTTCCTTTACTGAAAATTTATCAAAAGAACAGCGCCATTGATGTTCTTTCTGAGTGATGTTCAGCCGCTTATCTCTTCTGAGCGGCGATATAGAATCTGTGTATCCTGCCGTCGATGTGACCGTTCTCGCGGATAACTTTCTCGGCGGCAAGAAGTCTGTCATAGCATTTTTCGACCGAGAAATCAATGAATTCCCACGGTATTACCTTAGCGAACCACACAAGAGCTCCCACATCTGTGAAGCTGATAGGACGGAATGCCTCGTCCTGCTCAATTATGCTGAATCCCGCATTTGCGAGAAGCGCCGTCTGCTGTGAGAGGTCGTTCTCGGGAAATGGTATCGGAGCGTCGGGAAGCAGGAACTCCACGAGCTCGCGGTCATTGAGGCTGCCGACCTGCTGGGTGAGGAATAAGCCGTTCGGTTTGAGTATGCGGTACAGTTCCCCTGCGTCGAATGAGCCGTGCCTGTTGATTATGAGGTCGAAGCTCTCGTCCGCAAACGGCATATTAGCATAGTCCGTGACCTCGCGGAAGTCGATGCCGAGCGCCGTGAGCGTCTGCCTGCAAAGCTCAACATTCGGAGGATAGCCCTCGGTCGCGGACGTCAGCTCGTGCGGATGTCCCAGTGCGAGCAGGAACTCCCCGCCGCCTGTGTCAATGTCGAGCAGGCGGAAGCTGTCCTTTCTGTAATGGGCTATACGCTCGGGAAACGACCACGGAAGGTCATCGTCGCCCGATATCATTCGTCCGTCGAGGCGGCTGAAATCCCAGCCGTGTATCTGCGCCGAGCGCTCCTCTGCGAGCCAATGCTCTTTCAACTCTGCTGCGTTCATTATCTGATAGAGCCGACTGTTCTGGGGAACATTATTACGTCGCGGATATTAGCCATACCCGTCGTGTACATTATCAGACGCTCGAAGCCGAGACCGAAGCCGCCGTGCGGTACTGTACCGTACTTGCGGAGGTCGAGATAGTCGGAGTAGAGGTCGAGGTTCATATTCCTCTCCTTCATAGCAGCTATGAGCTTGTCGTAATCAGCCTCACGCTCGCTTCCGCCGATTATTTCGCCTACGCCGGGAACAAGGAGGTCAACAGCCGCAACGGTCTTGCCGTCAGGATTCTGCTTCATATAGAAGGACTTTATCTCCTTGGGGTAGTCGGTAACGAATACTGCCTTCTTGAACACCTTCTCAGAGATGTATCTCTCGTGCTCGGTCTGGAGGTCACAGCCCCATTCTACGGGGTATACGAACTTCTCACCCGATTCCAGAAGGAGCTTGATAGCCTCGGTGTAGGTAACTCTGCCGAAGTCGTGGGAGATGAGCTCCTCAAGACGGGCTTTGAGCCCCTTCTCGAAATGAGCATCGAAGAAAGCGACCTCATCGGGGCAGGTGTCAAGGAGCTCGCGGATAACGAACTTTATCATATCCTCAGCTATCTCGATAACGTCGTCGAGCTCTGCGAAAGCAATCTCGGGTTCGATGTGCCAGAATTCGGCAAGGTGCTTGGGGGTGTTGGAATTCTCGGCACGGAAGGAAGGTCCGAAGGTGTAGATCTTGCCGAATGCAGTAGCGCCCATTTCGCCCTCGAGCTGTCCCGAAACTGAGAGACCAGCCTTTCTGCCGAAGAAGTCGTTAGCATAATACTCCTCCTCAGTCTTGAAGTCGTGGGTGAAGCCGTTGGTCGTTACTGTGAACATCTCACCTGCGCCCTCGCAGTCACTGCCCGTGATAAGGGGAGTATTCACGTAAACGTAGTTGTGGCTCTGGAAGTACTTGTGGAGCGAAGCCGCAAGCACAGAGCGGACACGCATTACAGCGTTGAAGGTGTTCGTTCTGCCACGGAGGTGAGGGATAGTACGCAGGAATTCGAGCGTGTGTCCCTTCTTCTGGAGCGGGTAGTCCGTGGGAGCATCACCGAGTACGGTTATGCTCTCGGGAGCAGTGTTTATCTCAAAGGTATTGTTTCTGCCCTCAACTACCTTGCCTACGACCTTAACAGAGGTGCCTACGCGGGGCTCCTTGAAGTCTCCCTCGCCCTTCTCAACAACGACCTGTAAATTCTTGAGAGAAGTGCCGTCGTTGAGCTCGATAAAGGCAACGCTCTTGGAATTACGCGATGTGCGCACCCAGCCGCATACAGTGACTTCCTTGCCGGTGAACTCACCTGTCGTGATGATGTCCTTGATGTCTGTGTGTTTCATAGTTTTTCGTTCCTTTCCGATATATTCGGCGGGTAGATATACAAAAAGCTCCCGCCCTGAAACAGGACGGGAGCATTAAACCCGTGGTGCCACCTGAATTTACCGCTTTTATCACCGAAGCAATAACTTCTCCCCGATATATCGGGAACACAACAAAAGCAGTCACTCTTGTCCGCTGTAACGTGCGGAGGACGTCTCCCCTACTCGGCAAAGCCTTTGGGTTCACTGCTCGGAAGTGTTATTCACATCGGCTCTGATACGCGGCTCACACCTTTCCCGCGCTCTCTGAAAACGAACTCCGAAGCTACTTCTCTTCGTCAAAGCATTTTAATATATTGCTATTGTAGCACTGTTTTTTGGATTTGTCAAGAGCTTTTTTGAAAAAAGCGGTCAGCTTATCAGTAATGCGAGCTTTTTTCCTATAAAAACTCCTAAAACGCAGAGTGAAACGCTCAGCACGATGTAGCATCCGCCTGCAAGATAGGACTTGTTTTCGATGAGGTCATACGCCTCCAGCGAAAACGTAGAAAACGTGGTAAAGCCGCCGCATACGCCTGTTTTCCAAAACAGCACAGTGTTCTGCGAGACATCACGCGTGGTCACGATACCGACAATAAAGCCGATTAGAACTGCACCGATAACATTTGTGATAAGCGTCAGGATAGGAAATTCCGATTTTACTGAAATTAGACTTATCGCATAGCGGAATACAGCTCCGAGAGCGCCTCCAAGCGCAACAAACAGAAAGCTCACAGCAAATCAGCGATATCGAGCACGAGACGCTCCGATTTCTCCCAGCCGAGGCACGGGTCGGTTATCGACTTGCCGTAGATGTTCTCGCCTATCTTCTGACTTCCGTCCTCAATATAGCTCTCTATCATCAGACCCTTTACGAGCTTTTTGATGTCCTCACTGTGGCGCATACTGTGCAATATCTCCTTCGCGATTCGTATCTGCTCGAGGTACTGCTTGCCCGAGTTGGAGTGGTTCGTGTCCACGATGAGAGCCGGATTCTGCAGTTCCTTCTCGGCATAGGTCTGCGCAAGGCGGTACAGGTCCTCGTAGTGATAGTTAGGGAAGGACTGTCCCCTGTCGTTGACGTAGCCGCGCAGTATCGCGTGAGCATATGGGTTGCCGTCGCTCTTGACCTCACAGCCGCGATAGATGAATGCATGGCGGTGCTGAGCGGCGGTGATAGAGTTCATCATTACTGATATATCGCCGCCTGTCGGATTCTTCATACCCACGGGAATAGACACACCGCTCGAAACGAGACGGTGCTGCTGGTTCTCGACGGAACGTGCTCCGATAGCGATGTAGGAGAGAAGGTCGTCGAGGTAGCTGTAATTCTCGGGATAGAGCATCTCGTCAGCCGCACTGAAGCCCGTCTCCGCAAGAGCGCGCATATGCAGATTTCTCACGGCGATGATTCCACTTTTGAGGTCGGGATTTCCCGTGGGATTCGGCTGGTGGAGCATTCCCTTGTAGCCGTCGCCTGTTGTACGAGGCTTGCCCGTATAAATACGCGGGATTATGAAGATCTTATCCTTTACCTTTTCCTGCAGCTCGCGAAGGCGTGTGATATAGTCGAGAACAGGCTCTTCGCTGTCAGCAGAGCAAGGTCCGATGATGAGCAAGAACTTGTCGCTCTCACCGCGGAAAATGCTCTTTATTTCCTCGTCGCGCTGATTTTTCAGAGCAACAAGCTCTGCAGAGAGCGGATGCTCGTCTTTTATCTCGTTAGGGTGCGGGAGCTCCCTGATAATATTCATTGACATAGTATTACTTCCAATCATTCATTATTCGGTGCGAGCCAGTCGGTGCCGTATCTGAGGGCGAGCTGGTCGCAGAGCACAAGGGCAGTTACGCTGTCGGCGACAACTCTTGCGCGGTGTACTATAGCAGGGTCGTGGCGTCCCTGAATTTGCAGGGTCGTGTCCTCGCCAGTGTTCATATCTATGGTCTGCTGCTCCTTGTAAATGGACGGAGTAGGCTTGACCGCACAGCGGAAAACTATCGGCATACCGTCGGAGATACCGCCGAGTATCCCGCCGCAGTTATTGGTAGCGGTGACAGCCCTGCCGTCTTCATTGCGGAAGGAGTCGTTGTTCTGACTGCCTCTCAGCTCGGCAACTCCGAAGCCCTCGCCGAACTCCACTCCCTTTACTGCGGGAATGCTGAACAGCGCGTGTGAGAGCACACCTTCGAGCGTATCGAACCACGGCTCTCCGACACCTGCGGGGAAGCCGCAAACAGCCGTTTCGAGTATGCCGCCCACGCTGTCGCCGTCCTGCTTTGCCGCGAGGATCACTTCTGTCATTCTGTCCTTGCAGCTGTCGTCAAGAACAGCGAACGGCAGACCCGTAAGCTTGTCTATATCTTCACTTATGTTGCCGAAAAATCGGTCTCTTATACCGCCGCACGCGAGTATATGCGTGCCTATCTTTATGCCCTTGGCATTGAGCGCGGAAATGGCTACTGCTCCCGCGGCAACAATGCCCGCGGTTATGCGTCCCGAAAAGTGACCGCCGCCTCGGAAGTCCTGAAAGCCGTGGTACTTCATCTGTGCGGTGAAGTCGGCGTGACCAGGACGAGCCTTGTAGGCGAGCTCACCGTAATCACGGCTGCGGGTGTCCTGATTCTCAATGATGAAGGTTATCGGCGTGCCAGTAGTCCTGCCGTTGAATACGCCGCTTACTATCCTCACGTCGTCGGCTTCCTTACGGGGGGTGGATATCTCCCCTACCGACTTTCTCAGCGACATCTGCGAGGCGATGAAGTCCTCATCAACAGGTATTCCCGCGGCAAGACCGTCGAGGATACCGCCTATCATAGCTCCGTGGCTCTCGCCGAAAATGGTGAGGGCAACGCTCGAACCAAATGTATTTTTCAAAGCTGTCAACTCCTGACATAGCGTAGTTAGCTATAGATATTTTACCACATCAACGCGCTAATGTCAAGATAATCAATTATCAAAGAATGTTTTGCTAAAATTAATTTTGTAAATTTATTATATGCACTTGAATTCATATTAAACCTATGTTATAATAGGAATATAATTTATACGCCTGTATTTTCCCATAAACAATAAGGAGAATGATATGAAGATTTCAACCAAAGGCAGATACGCTCTGCGAATGCTCATAGACCTCGCATCGCACCGCGACGAGGGCTTCGTTTCGCTCAAAGACATAGCCGAAAGGCAGGACATCTCAAAGAAGTATCTCGAGCAGATAGTCCCTATGCTCAACAAGGACGGCATACTCCGCACAAACCGCGGCAACCGCGGCGGCTACCAGCTTGCGAAGCAGCCCGCAGATATCACCGTCGGAGATATCCTCCGCTCCACCGAGGGCAATCTTGCGCCTGTATCGTGTCTCGAATTCGAGCCTAACGAATGCATCCGCAAGGACGAGTGCGCTACCCTCTACATATGGGAGGGGCTGTACAAGGTCGTTACCGAGTACCTCGATACTATAACATTGCAGGATATCATCGACCGCTCGATAAACCTCAACGGCGGCGACTACTGCATATGACACAGCGTTATCGTGATAACTTTGTTATCACGATAACTAAAAGAATAATGAAGAATGAAGAAATAATAAATATGAATTGTGGTGTCGCCTTCGGCGACATTTATCCAAAAAGCCGCAGAAATCAACTTTCTGCGGCTTTTTTCATATTCTACGGTGGTTTTATCGTTTTTTTCAGTCGAACATAGGAGTCGAGAGGTAACGCTCGCCTGTATCGGGAAGGAGCGCAACTATCGTCTTGCCCTTGTTCTCGGGACGCTTTGCAAGCTGTATAGCAGCCCAGAGAGAAGCACCCGATGAGATTCCGACAAGCACGCCCTCTGTGCGGACTATCTTTCTGCCTGTCTCGAAGGCGTCCTCGTTCACAACGCGGATAATCTCGTCGTAAATGCTTGTATTGAGCGTCTCGGGCACGAAGCCTGCTCCGATACCCTGAATCTTGTGAGGACCGGCCTTACCCTCAGAGAGAACAGGAGAGCTGTCGGGCTCGACTGCCACTACCTTGACACTGCTCTTCTGCGACTTGAGATATGCACCTGCACCGCTGAGAGTACCGCCTGTACCTACGCCTGCTACGAAGATGTCTACCTGTCCGTCAGTGTCATTCCATATCTCAACGCCTGTTGTACGCTCGTGGATTGCGGGGTTAGCAGGGTTTGTGAACTGCGACGGGATATAGCTGTTCGGTATCTCAGCCGCGAGCTCGTTAGCCTTCTCGATAGCTCCCTTCATACCCTTTGCGCCGTCGGTGAGGACGAGCTCTGCACCGTAAGCCTTCATAAGGTTGCGGCGCTCGATGCTCATGGTCTCGGGCATTGTGATGATAAGTCTGTAGCCTCGGGAAGCCGCTACGGAAGCAAGACCGATACCCGTGTTGCCGCTGGTGGGCTCGATGATAACACTGCCTGCCTTGAGAAGTCCCTTCTCCTCGGCGTCGTCGATCATAGCCTTGGCTATTCTGTCCTTGACGCTTCCTGCGGGATTGAAGTATTCGAGCTTAACGAGGAGCTTTGCTTCGAGTCCGAGCTCCTTCTCGATGTTCTCGAGCTCGAGAAGAGGTGTGTTTCCGATGAGGTCAGTTATTTTCTTGTAAACTTTCATAATATTTCTCCTTTAATAATAATATTTGATTCATATTTAATATTGATGTCAGAGCTGAGCGCTTCAACATCGCTTATCCAAAATATACATAACTCTACCGCCTTATATATTTATTACCTATATGTTTGGTATGCTTATATTATAGCAAGTGTATTCAGGTTTGTCAATACCTTTTTGAAAATTTTTCCTACAAATTTACTATGAATACAGGACAATATAAAAAATGCACTCCCGAAGGAGTGCATTTCCGCGTTATTCCGTTATTTTGCCGCTAATTTTCCAGTCGCTGTACTCGGGACAGACATAGCGGTCGCGTCCCTCTGTCTTCTTGCCGATGTTTATCGCCTGCTTGGGACACCTGTTCACACAGGCGTAGCAGTTGATACAGTAGCGGTCGAAGTGAGGCACTCCCGTGGGCGAGAGCCTTACGTTGTTGACGGGACAGACACTCTCGCACTTGCCGCAGCTGACGCAGTCCTCGCTGACCGTGAACTTGCTGCTGCTCACGTAGAAGCGGTTGAACATATAGTTCACAGTGCCCGAGGCAAGACCCGCAAAAGGCGTATCGTCGAACTTTTCGATCATAGAACCGAGCATTATGCGGTCGGAGAGAGTCTTCATCAGTGGGAGTGAAGCCGTTATCTTGACCTCTGCCTCCTCGGGTGTAGGGATATCACTGCCGTTTATGAAGTTGTTCGGCATGGGTACTCCGCACGCTCCCATATATGCCATATCCTTTGCGTAGGCGAGCTTTTCGAGCGAATACTCGAAGTCTCCTGTCTGCGAGCCCATGGTCGCGATGAAGTATATCTGCTCGCTGCCCGTGAGCTCCGCGCGGGCGATGACCTTCTCTATCAGCTTGGGGAATCTCCACGCGTATATGGGTGCGCAGAATACGAAGGGCTTGACCGAGTTGAATCTGAGCGGGCGCTTGTATTTGAGCACCTCGCCGAGGTCTACGCACTCGTCGCCTACGTGGTCGGCTATGTACTCAGCCACGAATTTTGTATTTCCTGTACCTGTGAAGTAAAGTATCATAATAACGCCTCCTTATTAGGATACGTTCATTATAGCACAACAGGCGGAAAAATGCAACAGTCGCGGCGGGAAATTTGAGTTTTTAGTATCTCTGCCGCGAAATCGGCAGCGCGGACACCGCGCTTATAGCACGGATATTACGGAAAATCAACAGTTACATTACAGAACCGAATTTATTGATTTTCCAGCCTTCGTCAGTCTTGATAAACCTGAACACACAAGCGGGACTGACAGAATCGCCGTTGAATACATATTCGCTCTCGGGTATATCATAGACTACGGCAACGTTAACGGTTTTTTCATCAATAACAGTTACTGCTATTTCATAAGAAGCGTCAAACGGATAGTACGGAATCATAAAGTTAGCAGAAGGGTTTTTGTAAACTTCACCGTTGCAGTAGATGAAATAGTATCCGAACGGCGTGTTCAATGTGCTTTCTGCGTACAAATCAATCCAAGTGTAGCCCTCGGGAGTGTCACCGAAATCCCTGTCAGTCCACAATTTGTGATTATCGTCGCCCAGCAGATAAATCTTTTCTATTAAATCAGATGTAAAGAGCCTGTTTATCTCTTCTTCGAGCTGTGAGGGCGTTGTATAATCAGGATTTGTGTACTTCCTGAATACTCCCTCCTTCTGAGAGGTGAGCCAATAGGAGACATTGTCATTTTCATCGGCGTATTTATCACTGCACAGTGCATTTGCAAGCTTGTTATAGTCAAGGAAAAGCTGCTCGAGTTCCTGAGTGTTTACAGATGATGTTTCTTCTCCGTAAACATAAGTTACACCCGAAAGCTTCCACTCGTCGCCCGAATTAAAGCCCTTCCAGAGCGTGAATTCAAATGTTAACGGCATTACGTTGAGCTCGGCAGTCTGCGACCTGTAGCCCGTCTTGCGGCGGAATACTATCTCATTCTCGGACTGGCTGACTATTTCGGGCTCGTCAGTGAAAGGAGCAAACAAATCATAGTCGATGAGATGCTTCCAATTCGCCTCCGAATAAATCGCGCCCTTGTATTCGATAAAATACGGGTCTTTATCCGCGAAGCTGATGTGGTCGCCGTTATTATAGCTGTCGTCAAGCTTATAGAACGAATTTTCGCCGTACATCTTTTCAAAGAATGCTTCGTCCATTCCCGAAAGCTGCTTTATCTCGTCGATAGAATGGGCGTTCCAGAACACATTGTCCTCTTTTGTGTAGTCGTCAACTATCCTGTCATAATGCTTCTCGAAGTCTGTGCCGCCTATCTCAACATAGAAATTCAAGGTATCGTCCTCAGAGGCGGGACGCTCGAAGATGTACTCCTCAAGCTGGATATAGCGGTCGGAGAAGCTCTTGCACGTTTCTGAAACAGCAAGTTTGGGTTCATTATGCTGAACATTCACCTTTTCATCGTCTATCTTGGTGGAGGCAATGCGCCACTCGCCATCATTGCTGCGAATGACCTCGAAAACGTAGGGTATTACATTCGTTTCCTTAACGAAATCATCAGCAGTTGGATCGAACAGCATTACCTCAGAGTTGAACTCGACCTTCACCGTGAACGAATCCTCATTCATCTCCGTGATATCAAATGTGTCGCAGGTAAGATGATTTTTGACGTCAAAGTTATAGTCGTTATAATAGGTGTAGAGCTCGCCGTTGTAGAGGAAGAACCGCGCATTTGCGTCCTCGGCGTAGAAATCATAGGGAGAATAGCTCTCGCCTTCTACGAAGCTGCTCCTGTCGATAGCGTCACTGAGGTCGAAATTGTCATTGAGGTATTCCTCGGTCATATATTTCGCTCCGAGTGCGCGGAAGTCGTCTATGCTGTTGAAGTTACTGTCGGCATAGCGAGCGATCTTTATCTCCTCGTCACCGACGCGGAGAGTGACTATCGTGCTCGGGTCGCCCTGCGGGTACTCCAGCCTTGTGCGGAATTCGGCATAGCCGTCAAGGAGGTAGCGTGCTATTTCCTCGTAGTCCTGCTCGCTCGAAGGCGACATCATATCCACAGCCGTGCTGTCGTTGAAGCCGTCGAGGCTGCCGTTCCTGATGTAGTAGGCAAGTCCGCCCGAGCCCGCAAGCAGTACGCCTGCCGCCGCAACCGAGGCGAGCCTGCGCTTCCATACGGGGCGCGAGTAACGCTCAACGCCGCTGACAGAATCTCCCGCTACGAATTTTTTGTCTGTATCCTTATTGAACTTTCTTTCGCTCATCTTATATAACCTGTTCCTTTCCTCGGCAGTCAGCAGAGGAAGCTGTTCGGGCATTTCGCCCTCGGAGCAGTTGAACAGCTCGTCGATATTCGTTTTTCTCATATCTCCTCAACTCCCTTTTCCGCCAGCATTTCCTTCAGCTTCGCCCTCGCACGGGTGCTCCGCTTCTGGACTGCCGAATCAGTCATTTTCAGCACGGCGGCTATCTCGCGGACAGTCCGCCCGTAGTAATACTGCTGGGTGATTATAGTCGTGTCGGGTTCGCCGAGAGCCGCAATACAGCCGCGGAGTATGCGTCCTATCTCGGAGCGCTCTGCATTTTCGGCGACGTCCTCGGCGGAGCGGAGCTCCCCTGCTGTGTCGTCTATCGGGACTGTCCGACCGCTCTTTGCCGAGAGCCTGCGGAAATAGTCCGTAGCCGTCCTTCGTGCGATAATGCCGATTATGCCCTTGAGGTCGCCGTCGTAGCCGTTATCGGTACAACACGCGCGGTAGACCTCGGCGAAAATGTCGCTGACACATTCCTCGACGTCCTCGCGGCTCGCACAGCTTTTCAGCTTCATCGCCGCGATAGCGTAGACATACGCGCAGTATTCGTCGAAGAGCGCACGCCGCCCCTTCTCGGCTGACTGGTGCATAAGCTTCCTGAGCTCGCTGTCCGTCATACAGTCACCACCTTTGAAACGTTTCATTATAACTACTCGCAGTACACGTCCACTTTCGGACACAGAAAGTATAATTCTTTCATTATTATATCATACAAGTCAATGCTGTCAAGAAAAAAACTTACCGAGCTCATAATGGCTCGGTAAGTCAGAGAAGTATGAATAGATGATTATTTCTTGTAGGATTCGGGGAGAGAGTCGATCTTACCCGCGTCAAGCTTCTGTATCGCGAGCGCGTCCTTTGCGGTTATACCGTCGCCGTTGTCGGAGACATCGGCATTGGCGGCACCCTCAGGCTGGAGCGCGTATTTATCCTTGTTGGCTATGCTTTGCAGTATCGCTACAGCATCCGCGACCGTAACCTTCTTGTCGAGGTTAGCGTCTCCCCAAAGCCTGTCACTGTCGGTGGAGGAGGTAGTGGTTACGGAGGTAGTTGCTGTTGTGGTGGTTTTGCTCGTAGCGTTAGTCGAGGGCTTGGTGCCGCTCTCCTCCTGCATAGGATAGGTCTTGAGGTCAGGGAGCTCGTCAAGCGTTATGCAGTAGTCGCTGTTATATATCTCGATGAGGTTGTCAACAGGGTTGTTCTGCTCGCTTGTGAGGTAGTTCATATACCACGGGCAGAAATAGAGCCACGCCGCCTTGTCATTGACGAGGTTTTCGAGCGAAGGAATGGAGTCGTTCTCGGTCATAGCGACCATCTTCTGACCGTCTGTACCCTGTACAAGGCTGTAGAACGTCGAAGCAATAGAGCTGAGATTGGGCTGACCGTCCATAGCGTTGTACTTGTCGTAGCCGACGATATCTACCACATCGTCCCCGGGGTACCAGTCAGCTGCGGCAGGAGAAGTAGAGCCTGTCCACTCCCATATGAGGTTGTCGAGCCCGTACTCGTTGGTGAGCTTGTCGTAAAGCAGACGGTAGAGCTGCTTGCAGGGCTCAGGACCCTCGGCTCCCCACCAGAACCATGCGCCCTCAGCCTCGTGGAGAGGTCGCCACAGTATCGGAACATCGGCGTCTTTAAGCTTCTGGAGCTCGCCCGCTATGAGCTCGATATCGGCAAGGAGCTTCTTGTTCTCCCAAGTGCCGTCCTCGAGCGCACGGGAAATGCTGAATGTTGTATACGGCGTATTACCCGTAGATTCGACGTAGAACGCAATACCGCCCTCGGTGCATTCCTCGTCGGAGGGAACGTTCCAGTGCCACGTTACAGTGGCGATACCATGGTACTTGTTCACCCACTCGATAACACGCTCGGGAGCGTGGTCGCGCCAGTCAGATGACGTATTATAGGCGAGGAAGTCGATACCGCGGATAGCGGGCTGCTTGCCCGTCTGCGCCATTATGTACTCGAACTCAGCCTCGTTGTCCTTGATGAAGACGTCGGGACTGCTCCACAAATTGTAGTTGTGGTCGCCGCAGTATTCCTGCTGTCCTGCGATGATGTGCTCGCCGTACTGGTCAACGAGGTAGCTGTACAGCCTCTTCGCTGAATCAGAGGCATTGGGGTTACTGAGCTGTTTCGTCGGTGAGAGATTGGCTATCTTCTCATCTGCGGGTTTAAGCGTGAGGTAATCGAAGAAGGTATAGCCCCAGTATGCTTTAAGCTCAATGATATTCTTGCCTTTCTTTAAGTTGACAAGTCCGCCCGAGGTCTCCTTAAATGACATCGTATAAGGAAAGGTCACCTCGCCCTGATTAGAGCCGTTTACATTGAGGTACTGTACCTTTTTGCGCGGGTCACCGGGCTCGCAGTAGGAGATGGTCATTTCATATAGTCCTGCCTCGGGAACATCGACCTCTACCTGTAAGGACGTTCCCTTCTGGTCGAGGTAAGCGAAGCCCTTGCCCGAAAAGCCGCTCAGGTCGAGACCCTCGGGGAAATCGCCGAAGTCAACGCCAGTTGTTCCGTCAGTGTAGAGCTTAGCTCCGTCAGCCTTTGCCTCCTCAAATTCGTACTTCATAATATCCTCCGCACTGGCATTGGTGAATATGTTCACGGGAGCGGCAATGCTTCCCGAAAGAGCAACTGCGGCAGTTAGTGCAGCAGAAACGATCTTCTTAAATGATACCAAACTCATAAGATACCCTCCTTAAATTATGAGCATACTATAATTATAGTTTAACATAGCAGAGGCAGTAAGTCAATACGTTTCGGTTGAAAAGTGATTTGAGGAATTCAACGATTTGTTGAGATTTAGTGCAAAAATAAACCGCCTAATGATTTAGGCGGTTTAAGTTGTTATATCTTTGTGATGTCTACAAGCTCGACGTCATTTATCGTTCTGCCCGATTCAAGCACCTTTGCGAGGGATTTCGCGGTGTCGATGGCAGTAAGACTGCATATCGAGCGCTCTATCGACTTGCGGCGCATCTTTACGCTGTCACGCTCGGGAAGTCTGCCCTTCGCCGAGGTCGAGATAACGTAGTGTATCTTGCCGCTTTCAAGCAGAGTTACCACATTCGGCTCGCCGTCCGATATCTTGCGGACGAGGTGCGAGGCTATCATATTGCGGGTCAGCACGCTCTGCGTACCCGATGTGGCGTAGAGCTCGAAGCCCATACGCTCGAACTTGTCGGCAATAGGCAGTATCTCGCGCTTATCGGAGTCGCGGACTGATATGAGCACTCCGCCCTCGCGCTTGAGGTCGAAGCCCGCCGCGATAAGTCCCTTGAGAAGTGCGTCCTCGAGGTTGCGACCGATACCGAGGCACTCGCCCGTGGACTTCATCTCGGGTCCGAGCATAGTATCAACGTCGGTGAGCTTCTCAAACGAGAATACGGGAACCTTGACCGCAACGTAGTCGCCTGCGGGATAAAGTCCGCTCTCGTAGCCCATATCTTTCAGCTTCGCGCCGAACATTATCTTCGTCGCGATATCTACCATCGGTATACCCGTTACCTTGCTGATGTAGGGAACTGTACGCGATGAACGCGGGTTTACTTCGATTACGAATACCTCGTGGTTGTATACGACGTACTGGATATTCACAAGTCCGATGACGTTGAGCTCCTTCGCGAGCTTGCGGGTGTACTCAACAATTATGCGCTTGATGCGGTCTGAGAGGTGCTGTGCTGGATATATCGAGATAGAGTCACCCGAGTGCACTCCCGCGCGCTCGATGTGCTCCATAATGCCGGGGATAAGGAAGTCCTCGCCGTCGCAGATAGCATCGACCTCGACCTCCGTGCCCATCATATACTTGTCGATGAGGACAGGGTTCTCGATGTTGTGGCTCATAATTATGCCCATATACTCCTTGACGTCGGCGTCGGAGTGAGCGATTATCATATTCTGTCCGCCAAGTACGTAGGACGGGCGGAGAAGAACGGGATAGCCGAGCTGATTAGCCGCTGCAAGAGCCTCCTCGGTGTTCATTACCGTATGACCTGCAGGACGCGGTATACCGCACTTTTCGAGAACTTCATCAAAGCGCTCTCTGTCCTCGGCGGCATCTATCATATCCGCGGAAGTACCGAGTATGCGCACGCCCATATCAGAGAGGTGACGTGTCAGCTTGATAGCTGTCTGTCCGCCGAACTGCACAACTACTCCGTAGGGCTGCTCGGTCTCGATAATAGCCTCGACATCCTCCTTAGTGAGCGGGTCGAAATAGAGGCGGTCGCCTGTGTCAAAGTCGGTGGAAACGGTCTCGGGGTTGTTGTTGCAGATAACAGCCTCGTAGCCGAGCTCCTTCAGCGTCCATACACAGTGAACGGAGCAGTAGTCGAACTCGATACCCTGTCCGATTCGGATAGGTCCCGAACCGAAAACGATGACCTTTTTCTTGCCTGTGTCGGTGCGCTCGATGAACTGCTTTGCCTCGTTCTCTTCGTCAAAGGTGGAGTAGAAGTACGGCGTCTCAGCCTTGAACTCGCCCGCGCACGTATCGACCATCTTGAAGACGGCTCTGCGGCGCTTCGGGCATTTCTGTCCCGAGAGGCGCTCGATAGTGCTGTCGAGGTAGCCGTACTGCTTCGCGGTGTCGTACTTCTCCTCAGTGAGCTCACCCTCTGCAAGCCACTTTTCAAGCTCGACAAGGTTCAGCAGCTTGTAGAGGAACCAGTTGTCTATCATCGTGATGTCGTGTATCTCCTCGGGAGTGATACCGCGCTTTAACGCCTCGAATACGCAGAACGAGCGCTCGTCGTCGATGTCGTGGAGCTTCGCCCTTACCTCGTCGTCGGTGAGCTTGGTGAACTTCTTCAGCGTCATCGTGTCGAGTCCGAGCTCTATCGAGCGGACTGCCTTCATCATCGCCTGCTCGAAGCTCGTACCGATAGCCATTACCTCGCCCGTAGCCTTCATCTGAGTGCCGAGGGTGCGCTTTGCGTATACGAATTTATCAAATGCCCATTTCGGGAACTTTATTACAACGTAGTCGAGCGCAGGCTCGAAGCAGGCGTAGGTCTTGCCTGTTACCTGATTGATTATCTCGTCGAGGGTGTAGCCTATCGCTATCTTTGCCGCAGTCTTGGCTATCGGGTAGCCAGTAGCCTTAGAGGCAAGCGCCGATGAACGCGATACACGGGGATTTACCTCGATAACTGCATACTTGAAGCTCGTCGGGTGGAGCGCGAACTGGCAGTTACAGCCGCCCTCGACCTTCAGCTCCTTGATGATGTTGATAGCCGCTGTACGGAGCATCTGATACTCGCGGTCACTGAGTGTTACAGCAGGAGCTATAACGATACTGTCGCCTGTGTGTACGCCGACAGGGTCAAAGTTCTCCATCGAGCAGACCGTGATAACATTGCCCTTTGCGTCTCTGATTACCTCGAACTCTATCTCCTTCCAGCCGCTGATACACTTTTCGACCAGTATCTGCGTTATCGGAGAAAGACGGAGTCCGTTGGTCGCTATCTCGTGGAGCTCCTCCTCGTTCTGAGCGATACCGCCGCCTGTGCCTCCGAGTGTGAAAGCGGGACGCACGATAACGGGGTAGTCTATTACCTTGGCGAAGTCAAGCGCGTCCTCGACAGTCTCAACGACCTTGGACGGGATACAGGGCTCGCCTATCTTTTCCATTGTGTCCTTGAAAGCCTGTCTGTCCTCTGCCTTGTGGATAGTCTCGGGGTCCGCACCGAGGAGCTTTACATTGTGCGATTCAAGGAAGCCCTCCTCTGCGAGCTGCATCGACAGCGTCAGACCTGTCTGACCGCCGAGGGTCGAGAGCAGGCTGTCGGGCTTTTCCATTTCGATGATACGCTTGATGACGTCGAGGGTCAGCGGCTCGATGTAGACCTTGTCAGCCATAGCCTTATCGGTCATTATCGTTGCAGGGTTGGAGTTTACGAGTATTACCTCCAGTCCCTCCTGCTTGAGTGCGCGGCAAGCCTGAGTTCCCGCATAGTCGAACTCGGCTGCCTGTCCTATGACGATAGGTCCAGAGCCTATTACAAGCACCTTTTTGATATCACTTCTAAGCGGCATTTTACTTACCCTCCTTCATAGTCTCAACGAAATCGTCGAACAAGTACGCGGTATCGAGCGGTCCGCCGTGTGCCTCGGGGTGGAACTGCACGGTGCGCGCGTTTACGGAGGTGTAGTGTATGCCCTCGCAGGTCTTGTCGTTTGCGTTGATGTGCGATACTCTGCCGACCGACGGGTCGATGCTGTCGCCGATGACAGCGTAGCCGTGGTTCTGGCTGGTGACGTAGGTAAGTCCGCTCTCAAGGTCGATAACGGGCTGATTTGCTCCGCGGTGACCGTATTTGAGCTTCTCGGTGCGTCCGCCGTTGGCAAGCGCCATAAGCTGGTGACCGAGACAGATACCGAATATCGGAATGCCGAGCTTCTGTATCTCACGTATATTTGCGATTATCTCAACATTTTCAGCGGGGTCTCCCGGTCCGTTCGAGAACATTATACCGTCGGGAGCGAGAGCCTTCACCTGCTCCGCTGTTGTGCAGGCGGGAACAACTATGACCTCACAGCCGCGCTTTACGAGCTCGCGGCGGATATTCCTCTTGTAGCCGAAGTCGAACAGCACAACGCGGTACTTCTTCTCTTCGGGCTCATAGGTGAGCGTCTCGGAATTAGTCACGCTCTTTACGGCTTCACGTACAGCGAACGCCTTGACCTGAGCAAGCAGCTCGTCCTTTTTCTCGTAGACGTTCTCGGTAGTAATAACGCCGTTCATAACGCCAGCCTCGCGGATAACACGTGTCAGGGAGCGTGTGTCGATGCCGTGTATGCCGATGATGTTGTGCTCGGTGAGGAAGTCATTGATGTTGCCCTCACAGCGGAAATTCGACGGAGCATTGCACCACTCGCGCACGATATAGCCGCTGACGTAGGACTTCGCGGACTCGCTGTCCTCGGAGTTGACGCCGTAATTGCCGATAAGCGGGAAGGTCTGTGTGACGATCTGTCCGTAGTAGCTGGGGTCGGTAAGAGTCTCCTGATAGCCCGTCAGACCTGTCGTGAATACGACCTCGCCGATGACAGTTCCCTTCGCGCCGAAGCTCCTGCCCTCGAAGACCTGACCGTTTGCAAGCATAAGGTAGGCTTTTTCGCTCATGTTGAATAATGACATTTCTGAAAGTCCTCCTTGTTAGGATCGAAGTTTTGGTATCTATAAACACGCCTCACGCCGTTGTAAGGCGGTCTGTACCTGATTATTTGAGGTTGATATACTGCGTGATGTCGTCCTTCATACGAATGACCTCGCGGCGTGCTGCCTTTGCAAAGTCGCGCTCGTCGCAGCCCTCCTTCTTGTATGCGCACATTACAGCACGTGAGGAGTTGACGATAGCTCCGAGACCGTTCTCGTCGAAGCCGCCCTTCAAGCCCTCTGCTCCGCCGCCCTGAGCTCCGTAGCCGGGAACGAGGAACATCGTATGCGGAAGCCTCTTTCTGAGCTCGGTGAGCATTTCGGGATATGTAGCGCCTACGACTGCTCCAACGTCGGAGTAGCCGAACTTTCCGACAGCCTCGCTGCCCCATTTCTCGCACATATCGCCCATAGCCTCGTATATGGTGCGTCCATCAGCAAGCTTCATATCCTGAAGCTCGCCGCTCGACGGGTTCGAGGTCTTGACGAGTACGAATATGCCCTTGTCACGCTGACGGCACACGTTCAGAAGCGGGTTGATACCGTCGCTGCCGAGGTAGCCGTTCACCGTAAGAGCGTCCGCACCGAAGGCTTCGAGCTCGTTCTCACCGACAGCTGTAACTCCGAGGTGGGCGTTGGTGTATGCCTCCATCGTCGCGCCTATGTCGTTGCGCTTGCCGTCAGTCATAACGAACATTCCGTTGAGCTTCGCGTAGCGGATAGTCTTTTCGAGTGTTCTGATACCATAATGACCGTACATCTCATAGTACGCAGCCTGCGGTTTTATCGCTGGGACTACATCATGAATCTCATCGATGATAGCCTGATTGAAGTCGTATATCGACTTTGCGGCGGCTTTAAGCGTCCAGCCGTCCTTGTCGAGGTAGCGGCGCTGAATGAACTCGGGCACGTATTCGAGCTTGGGGTCGAGACCTACAACAGTAGGATTTTTCAGTTCGATGATCTTTTCAATGAGTCTGTCAAATGACATAATTCATACCTCCGATTTATATTTTACGGACTCCGAGTCCGATATTATCTTCCGTCGTAGCGGATAACGCCCTTCGATATCGTAACGAGCGGCTTGCCCGTGAGGGTCATACCCTTGAATACGGTATTGTGCGACTTCGAGTGCAGCTTCTCGGGCTCTACCGTCCACTTCATGTTTATGTCGGCGATGACGAGGTCTGCCGTCTTGCCGACCTGTATCGCGGGAATTTCAAGTCCGAGTATACGGCGCGGGTTCACGCACATAAGCTCCACGACCTTGTTGAGACTTATCTCGCCTGTGTGATAGAGAGCCGTGAGAGTTGCCGCGAGAGAGGTTTCCAGTCCCACAACTCCATTGGGAGCTTTCTCAAAGTCAGCCTTTTCATACTCGGCATGGGGAGCGTGGTCAGTGATTATGCAGTCTATCGTGCCGTCCTTTATCGCGAAGATTATCGCCTTCACGTCCTCGGGAGTACGGAGCGGCGGGTTCATACGGTAGTCGGCGTCGCGCTTTTCGAGAAGCTTGTCCGTGAGCATAAAATAATGCGGCGCAGTCTCGCAGGTGACCTTCACTCCGCGCGACTTAGCAAAGCGTATCATTGCGGCGCTGCCCTCGGTCGAGACGTGACAGATATGTATGCGGGCGTCCACAGACGAGGCGAGTATCATCTCGCGGGCGGTGATGTAGTCCTCGGAGGCTCTGTCCATACCCTTAACTCCGAGCTTCGCTGACGTCTCGCCCTTGTTGATTATGCCCTTGTTTATGATGCTGAGGTCTTCACAATGAGATGCTACAAGCAGTCCGTTCGTATTCGAGAGCTCTAAAGCCCTGCGCATATACTCCGCATTTTCGACAGGTCTGCCATCATCGGAAATACATATACAGCCCGCAGCTTTGAGAGCGTCGTAGTCGCAGAGCCCATCGCCCTTCATCTTGCCAGTGATACAGCCGACGGGATATACGTCAACTCCTGTACCATCGGCTTTCTCGATTATGTAGCGTATCGTCTCGGGATTGTCGCAGGGCGGGTCGGTGTTCGGCATTGCGAGCACGCCTGTAACGCCTCCGGCAAGAGCCGCGGAGCAGCCCGTCAGTACATCCTCCTTGTGAGTGAAGCCAGGGTCGCGAAGGTGGACGTGCATATCAAACAGCGAAGGCATAAGAACGAGGTCTGTGCCGTCGATGATGTTCTCGGCTCCGAGGCGTATATTGCTTTCGACCTCCGCTATCTTGCCGTCCACGATGAGCACATCGGTGATGAAGTCGTTCTTTGCGTCAACTGCGCGGATATTCTTGATGAGTAGTGATGACATTGTATCCTCCTTCTTCGGATTCAGCCGTATATCGCCACGGAATCGCAGCCGTCAAGCTCCGTTACCGAGACCTTTACTTTTTCGTTGTGCGAGGTCGGCAGGTTCTTGCCGACATAATCGGGACGAATCGGGAGCTCGCGGTGTCCCCTGTCTATTAGCACGGCAAGCTGTATCGAGCGGGGTCTGCCGCGCTTGATAATGGCGTCTATCGCGGCGCGGACGCTCCTGCCCGTGAATATGACATCATCGACGATGATAACAGTCTTGTCCGTAACGGAGAACGGTATATCCGTAGCCTCGTCGCCGACTGTCTCGGAGACGTCGTCCCTGTACGGTGTGATGTCGAGCGTACCGAACGGCACTACCGCGTGCTCGAGCTCCTCGAGCTTTGCGGCAATGCGCTTGCCGAGCGGAGCTCCGCGAGAGATTATACCAACGACGCAGATATCCTCGATGCCCTTATTGCGCTCGATTATCTCGTAGGATATACGCGCGACGGCACGTCCGACAGCGGCGTCGTCCATAATGATATGCTTTTTCTCCATAGCAGGCTCCTTCCACAAAAAATGCCCGTCTGAACTGACAGACGGGCATACTTACAGCTATAGCTATGACATAGTTATAATTATTAAGCAACACGCCTTGTCAACCTCACAGGATCGAATTAAAGGGTAGTTTTTTCAACATCAACAATTATATCATATCTTCGCTTTTTTGTAAAGGGGGCAGCGAAAATAATGATAAGTACCGTTATCTGCGCTTAGCCGCCTTTTTTTCGAGCTTTTTAGCCTTTTTCTTTTCTTTTTTGTTCTTCTTTTTCGTCGCCTTATCGAAAAATTTCTTCCCGATGAAGATTTTTATGGCAATTGCGACAACTCCGACGAGCACCTGCAGTATGATCGTAAGGAGAGCTGTCTTGTCATCAACGTTTTGCTCGGGCGGATCATGCTGCTCGGCAAGGCTGCCCTTACCCGCGACCTTTTCGTTGCCGAATCCGAACGAGACTTTCTTGAAGTCCTTCTGATATTTCATACCTTAGTCCTCCTTTACAGGCTCGGCTATGAGGAATTTTATCTTCTTCCCCTCAGCCGTGAACATATTCTCGTGCTCCGTGATGAAGTTCTCGATACCCGTCTCGCTGTGGAGGTCGCGGGTGCTGAACCTGATACGGTATCCCGCCTCGGCGAAATACTCGAACGATTCGTCAAAAAGCTCGTCGTCATCAGTCTTGAACCACAGCTCGCCGCGCAGGAACTTCTTATAGTTGAGCAGCTGCCGAGTGTGCGTGAGGCGGCGCTTCTTGTGCTTCTTTTTGGGCCACGGATTGCAGAAATTGATGTATATCCTGTCAGCGCGGTCGTTCTCGTCCCATGCGAGGTCGAGGCGCTCGATGTTCTGTATCGCTATGCGGACGTTGTCGGGCTGCATATCCTTTTCGCTGTACGCAGCTTCGAGCTTGCGCTTTGCAAGCACCAGCATCTCGTTCTTGATGTCCATTGCAACGAAGTTTATCTCAGGGTGAGCAGGAGCCGCCTGCGAGATAAAGCCTCCCTTGCCGCAGCCGAGCTCCACGTACAGCGGACGGTCGGGCTCGGAGAAAAGGGACGTCCACTTTCCCTTCTGCTCCTGCGGGTCTTGTATATAGAACGGACAAGCCTCAAGCTCAGGCTTTGCCCAGGGTTTATGTCGGATACGCATAACTACCTCCGAATATTTTATAAATATAATTTTATCACATAATTTATGAAAAAGCAACCGCTAAAACAAATTTTTTCAGTTCAGCTCCGAAAAAAGCCTGATATATCATCAATATTTCTGTCTGTGCACACATTTCTCACATTATGGAACGTATAATACTATTATGGGCGGTTGTGTATCTGCTCGGCTTGACATTTGATAAATAAATTGCTATAATGTCTTTATCACAGAAAGAGGAGGAACAAAAATGAAACATCTTTTCGCCAAGACGCTGGCAGCAGGCGCTGTTGTATGCGCGCTGATGTCGGCTCCCATATATGCAGATGCGGCTACTCCCGAGGAGGCAGCCGAGCTCGCGCGCCAGTACGGCTACTCCGAGGACCTTATCCAGCAGGGCTGGAACGAATATTACGCCAACCCCGAGCTCTACCCGCCCGAGGTGATCGATATGTATATGGAGCAGCTCCGTGAGTCGGGACACAAGATAGTTACTGAGGTGCCCTACGACCCGAATGCTACAGTTCCCGCAGCGGCTACTCAAACATCACCCGCTGCTACTACAACGACTGCAGCAGGCAGCACGCAGACGACTCCTGCTCAGCCAGACGTGATAACTCTCACTATGCCCGATGGCTCGACCTTCACACGAATCACAGCAGAGGCTTTCATCGCGCTCTCATATGAGGATAAGCAGGCTTATCTCGCCACGTTCACTCCCGAGCAGCAGAAAATCATCATCGAGAACCTCTCTCCCGAGGAGTACAGGAGCCTGATGAAGCAGCTCCCCGCCGACAAAAAGATGGAGGTTATCGACGATATGAAGAAGATAACCGACAATATGAACCTCACGCTCACCGTTGACGAGGTCAGCGACGACAATGTCAAGATATCAATGAAGAATTCCGCCGGCGAGCTCGTTGCAGTAAGTCAGGCTAAGGACACCGTTGAGAATACGGGCTACGACAGACGCGGAATATTTGCCGCGGCAGGAGCTCTGCTCCTCACAGCTTTTGCGGGTATGTACCTCGTTGTGAGGAAGTGCTTCGGCAGAGAGGACAGCAGTATCTGAAATGAGCACAAAAAAGAAAAATGAACTTATACCGCACATTGCCGCTCCGTTCTTTATCGCGGCTATATGCGCCGCTGTCGTGGCTGTAGCGATGATAAAGCCATACGACAAGCTGAAAATGTATGCGGATATCGCCTTTATGGACAAGCTCAAGACCGACCCGTCCGATGACTCGGGGCTTGTTATCAAGGACAACGACATTGTGACCGAGCACAGCGGTGAGACCTCCGCGACAGGTGAGGCTGTGCGTCCCAAATTCGGCGAGCTGTACGCCCTTATCAAATGTGATGTCTTCGATGTTGACGTCCCCGTATACTGGGGCAGCAAGGCTGAGCTCCTTGAAAAGGGAGCGTGCCAGTCGTCGGGCTCGGTCGTTATCGGTACCGAGGGCAACGCCGTCATAAGCGCACACGTTGACACCTTCTTCGCGAACCTGTCAAAGCTTAAAAAGGACGACATCATCACCGTAAATACCAATTACGGAGAGTTCACCTACAAGGTCACGGAGCTCGTTACCTTCGGCACGAACGACCGCAAATATGTCGTACCGTCCAAGGAGACCAAGCTCACGCTCTACACCTGCAAGAAGGACGTTCTCGGCAGCACCGACCAGCGCGTCGGTGTGGTGTGCACACCTGTTAAAAGTGCTTTCTATACCGATGTAAAGGAGGCTGAATAACGATGAAAAATGCATTTTCGTATGTTGCCTCCATAATAATTTCCGTGCTGCTCGTCTTCTGTATAATCGGACTTGCAGGCACAGGTGTGGCTAAGTATTGCGCGACCGAGCAGCAGTTCAGAAGCATAGCTTCAAAGCACGGTCTCGCTGATAAGACATACTCGGAGCTTGAAAAATACTTTCGCGAACGCTCGTCCGCTACGGGTATCCCCGAGGAAGTGTATATGGACGCCATTGATACCGACTACATCAGCGGCGTTATCGACCAGACTATCGACAACGGCTTCCGGCGGCTGAACGGCGGGAATTCTTCTATCGAGCTCAAAAACGAGGCTCTTGAGGAGTCTCTCGACAAGTTCTTCAATGACTACGCCGACAGCATAAACTACCAGAAGGACGAAAAGTTCGAGAAGAAGCTGACTGCCACCAAGAACAGCGCCTACAAGGTCATCGGCGAATACTGCGATGTGTACAAGTTCGGTGCTCTCGACAGCCACGGCGTTCTGAGCAAGCTGTCGAAGATATACACGCATATCGACCTGCTGATGATAGGGGCAGCTTCGGCTATACTGATACTGCTCGTCACGCTGCTGATGCTGAATCTCAGCGTTAAATCCGAGACACTCTACTGGACCGGTGTATCGTCGCTCATCGCGGGTATCATCGGTGTCGCTCCGTGTGCGTATCTGCTTGCTACGGACTACTTCAGCTCGTTCTCGATAAAGCAGGCGCAGATTTACACCGCCTACACGGAAACGATGAAGCTGTTAACGAATACGTTTATGTACACAAGCATTGGAGTTGCGTCATTCGGCGTGCTCCTTGTGATTATATACGCGATAATCAAGCCCAAGAATAAAGCACAGGCAAAAGCATAATAAAAGACCTCATCTCACGATGAGGTCTTTTCGTTTATTTCAGATACGAAACGATATCGTCGGCTCCGCCTGTCGAAAGAAGGCTGTAGAAGCCGAGTATCCTTGACGCATCGGTTGAATCCGTTCTGCCGTCGGCGTTGAGGTCGGAGACAACTGCCTGTTCAGGGCTGAAGGTCGGCTCTGCGGCAGTCGAGAGCCGCGAATACTCCGCAAGCACAGTCGACGCGTCAGACGCATCGACCTTACCGTCACCGTTCACATCGCCCATACGGTATCCGCTGTCGGGCACGACGCTTAAAGCTGCGGCAACATCAGCGGCGCTGAGTCTTCCGTCATAGTTAAGGTCCGATGTGACAGTGTAAGCAGAAGCGCTGATTATGCTGCCGCGAATCGCTGTAACGTCGCTGAACGTGAGCTTTTCATCGCCGTCCGCGTCGCCCATTATACTGACTGCGGAGGGGAGCTCCTGCGGCTGGAAGCTGTGCAGAGACGACGGCGCTTTGATCTCCCACTCTGCGTGGAGACCGCCTTCCTCTTTCAGCTGGCTGTCCGAGAGCAGGAACCAGCCGTTGCCTATGCTGTCGCCGTCGTCCCACGTTGTATCGACGTGGAACCATTCATCGCCGAGCTTTACCATATTCCATGCGTGGCGGGGATTATTGACATAGCAGGACTCTACCCCTGCCTCATTGAGAAGGAGATTATACGCCGCCGCGTAGCCCTCGCACACAGCTATGCCGTCCATAAACACTGCCGAATCCACGTGATTGCCGAGGTAAGTCTCATCATCGCCGTCGTACACCGTGTTATTGCAGACCCAGTCGTGCAGAGCCTTTGCCTTTTCGATGTCGGACATAGAATCGTCCGCCGTCTCGGCGACAATTTCCTTTACCCTGTTCATCGTGAACCTGTCGATGAAGCCGACCTCAAGGGCGGTATGGCAGTTCTTGCTGAAGTAGTCCTTCAGCTCGGGAGCTGCCTCGCTGCTGCCCTCGGGTACCACCTCTGTACCGTTTATCACGAACAGATTCGGACACCAGTTGAAGGCTCTTGCAGAGATGTCCTGCGCCGTGTCGAAATCGACCTCCGCGAGCTTGGGACATTCGCTGAATGCAAGGTCTGCGACCTTGCACTTATCGCCGAGCACCACCTTCTCCAGCTGAGGGCACTCGCTGAAAGCATTCGAGGCTATTTCGACCTCGCCGTTGAATACGACCTCTTTCAGGTTCACACAGCCACGGAAGGCGTTGGCTTCGATGGTTACTTTTCCGTTCGGGAAAACTATTTTTTCAAGCTTGGAATCTCTGAAAGCACTCGACCCGATGACTACCTCCTTGATGTCGGGGGCAAAGGTCACTGTGTTCAGATTCGCCGACGTGTAAGCTCCGCCCTTGTATGTGACAAGGTCACCTGCTCCGAACGTAATCTCCTTGAGGGAATCGGGCATCTTCACCTGATTTACGGTGCAGTTTCCGGGAAGCTCAAGCTTTTCTACGGCTGTACCGTCAAATGGCGCTTCAAGGCCCTTGCCAGAGCCTATTTTCATCTCATCGCTCTGAATTGTTATCTCACTCAGATTAGTACAGCCCGCAAATGCGTTGATAACTATCCTTGTGACACTTGACGGGATAACTACCGAGGTCAGCCCCGTGCAGTCAATGAACTCCCAGCTTATTTCCGTTACAGTATCGGGGATAGTGACTTTTTTCACATTTGCACTTCCCAGTGTCGGGAGCTTTGTCACTCCATCCTCGAAGAGAACTTCCTCAACGGTGGTATTGTTTGCAAGGACTCTTTCAAGTCTTTCCGCGCCGTTGATATTATACTCTCCGACCGTCTTCGGGACAGTCAGCACAGTATCACTGCCGAGATATTCCCTCAGGCATATCGTCATCTCCTTGCCGCTGAAAGCACTGAAATAGAGCACCCAGTCCCCTACCCGCTTTGTGCCGTAGGAGTGATTTACTGATGAATAAGCCGTTGCATACGGGTCGTCGTATTCGGGCGGTATCACCACATTCGGGCTGTCGGTGAAAGCCTTCGCAGACACGATAAGGATATCATCGTGGAACTTCACCTCGCTGAGCTGAGTACAGCCCTTGAAGCAGTCATCACACACGAACCTTACCCCTTTTGGTATATTCACCGACGTAATCGAAGAATTCATAAGGTCGGTTTTGCTGAGCGATGTCATCGTATCGGGCAAAGTCAGCTTTCCGATATTCACAGCTCCCGTCAGTGCATTGTACTCAAAGCCACTCACCGTATATCCCGCGACCTTTTCGGGTATAACAATGTCGTAGACCTCGTTATCCGCGACAGCAAGAGGAACAGCACTCGTTGTCTCCTCTATCATTACAGGCTCGGGCTCATCATCAGATGGATTCTGCGCATTTGTTCTTTTTTTGCTCCATTTAGTCAGCTTGAGATTCCTTGAGTCTCTCAATAATTCAAACTGGAAATCCTCATAATATATGTAGTAAATCTGTGAACCGTCGAGCCAGCCGTCGTCAAATTCAGCTGTATTGTCAGGGACGCTTATCATTCTGGTAAATTTGTCCTCGCCGAATACTCCCTCAGCAAACGACACGACATTTTTCCCGTCGAGCTTCGTCGGCAGTGTGACGATGTTGTCAAATCTATATTCTGCTTCCTCGTCCATATCGTGCTTCACGACGCGCACTCCGCCGTCAACGAGCACATATTCCCACAGGTCACTGACATAGACCTCCTCGTCTGCGGCGACCGCATTTGAAAGCTCCGCAGCAGAAGGTATGACGGCGCTCACGCAGCCCATGGTCATAGCCGCCGAAACAAGAACGGATATCATCTTTTTGTACAGCATTGCTGTTCCTCCCCTCAGATACAATAATCTGTTATCATAATTATAGCACATAGCTCCCGATATTTCAAGGCTTTCCGAACTTTAACAGATTATTGAAAATTCGCTATTGAAATATTATCCCATTTATGTTATAATATTAATGCACGTTCCGACGGACAGTTTCCGAAACGGCTCAATTCATTTTATGGAGGTCAAAACAATGGGAATGTTTGACAAGCTTATTGCCAATCTCAAGGCAAGCAAGAAAACTATCGTATTCACAGAGGGCGAAGATGCACGTATCCTCTCCGCTGCCGACAGACTCCTCAAGGAGGGTCTTATGGGCGTTATCCTCTGCGGTGAGGCTTCAAAGGTAAAGGCTGCGGCTGCTGAGGGCGGCTTCAATATCGACGCAGCTGAGATAATCGACCCTGCTTCATATCCCGAGTTCGACGCTCTCGTTGCTCAGATGTTCGAGCTCCGCAAGGGCAAGATGACTGAGGACGAGTGCCGTGCGGCTCTCTCAAAGTCCAACTACTTCGGCACAATGCTCGTTAAGGCTGGCAAGGCAGACGCTCTCCTCGGAGGCGCTACATACTCCACAGCTGATACAGTTCGTCCCGCACTCCAGATAATCAAGACCAAGAAGGGCGCTAACCTCGTTAGCTCTTCGTTCATCCTCTTCCGCGAGAAGGACGGCAAGGAGGAGCGTATCGCTATGGGCGACTGCGCTATCAACCTCAGCTACTCCGACAAGCTCGACAAGGAGGGCAACGTTGTCCTCACAGCTGCTCAGCAGCTCGCTGAGGTCGCAGTTGAGACAGCAAGAACAGCCGACTTCTTCGGTATCGACCCCAAGGTCGCAGTTCTCAGCTTCTCCACATACGGCTCAGGCAAGGGCGGCACTGTTCAGCTCAGCCACGACGCTGTTATAGAGGCTCGCAAGCTTGCTCCCGAGCTCGTTATCGACGGCGAGTTCCAGTTCGACGCAGCTGTTTCCGCTGAGGTCGCAAAGACAAAGTGCCCCGACTCCAAGGTTGCAGGACAGGCTAACACCTTCATCTTCCCGCTCATCGAGGCAGGCAACATCGGCTACAAGATAGCTCAGCGTCTCGGCGGCTTCGAGGCTTACGGACCTATCCTTCAGGGTCTGAACGCTCCTATCAACGACCTTTCACGCGGCTGCACAGCTGACGAGGTCTACAAGATGGCTATCATCACAGCAGGTATGGCTTGATTCTGAAATAGCAATAATAAAGGACGTCTCATATGAGACGTCCTTTTTCTTTTAGTCTTCAATTTCACGGATAAGGTTTATCATCTCGATAGCGCCCTCTGCGCACTCGCTGCCCTTGTTGCCCGCCTTCGAGCCCGCACGCTCGATAGCCTGCTCGATGTTCTCGGTGGTGATGACTCCGAACATCACAGGGATATCAGCATTCAGCGAAACCTGCGCAATTCCCTTCGCGCACTCGTTGCAGACGAGGTCGTAGTGCGAAGTGCTGCCGCGGATTATAGCTCCGAGGCAGATGATAGCGTCGTACTTGCCTGTCTTAGCCATTTTCGAGGCGATGAGCGGTATCTCGAATGCTCCTGGTACCCACGCAACATCTATCGAGTTCTCGGGGAGCTCGTGGCGCTTGAGGGTGTCGATAGCTCCTCCGAGCAGCTTGTTCGTGATGAACTCGTTGAATCGCGCAACGACGATTCCTATTCTGACGTCCTTGGGTACAAGGTTTCCTTCGTATGTTTTCATGATAATTCTCCTTTTTTATATTTGACCTCAGTAATCGAGGATATGCCCCATTTTAGCCGCCTTCGTCTTCAGGTAGAAGAGGTCGTAGGCGGTGGCATCCATCTGTATCGGGACGCGCTCCTTTATCTCCAGCCCGAAGCCGCTCAGGCCGTAGACCTTGTCGGGGTTGTTGGTGAGCAGGCGGAGCGTCTTGCAGCCGAGCTCTCGGAGTATCTGCGCTCCGATGTAGTATTCACGCATATCTCCGGGGAAGCCGAGCGCGAGATTGGCTTCAAGAGTGTCCATTCCCCTGTCCTGCAATTCATAGGCGCGGAGCTTGTTGATAAGCCCGATACCGCGTCCTTCCTGCCGCATATAGAGCAGTATTCCCCTGCCCTCTTTTTCTATCTGCGTCATTGCGGAGGCAAACTGCTGTCCGCAGTCGCATTTGAGCGAGCCGAAAGCGTCGCCCGTCAGGCATTCGGAGTGCACGCGGCAGAGTATGTCCTCACCGTTGCCGATGTCGCCTTTTACGAGGGCTACGTGGTGCTCGCCGTTGAGCTTGTTCACGAAGCCGAGAGCGCGGAACTCACCGTACTTGGTCGGGAGCTTCGTATTCGCCACGCACTCGACGAGCTTGTCGTGCACCTTGCGGTACTCCTTCAGCGCCTGTATCGTGATGAATTTCAGTCCCCACTCGCGGGCTTTTTCCTGCAATTCTGCGGATCTCATCATAGTGCCGTCGTCGCGCATTATCTCGCAGCACAGACCACAGCCTTTAAGTCCCGCGAGCCTCATAAGGTCAACTGTAGCCTCAGTGTGCCCCTCGCGTTCGAGAACACCGTTCTTCTTAGCCGCAAGCGGGAACATATGCCCGGGACGGCGGAAATTCTCGGGCTTGGCGTCGTCGCTGACTGCCATTCTCGCCGTGAAGCCGCGCTCCTCGGCGGATATGCCCGTGGTTGTATCCACGTGGTCGATAGAGACCGTGAAAGCCGTACAGTGGTTGTCGGTGTTGTAGTCCACCATCTGCGGCAGATGTAGCTTATCGCAGAGCTCGCCGCTCATCGGCATACAGATAAGCCCCTTCGCGTGGACTGCCATAAAATTGACGTTTTCTGTGGTCGCGAACTCTGCGGCGCATATCATATCGCCCTCGTTCTCGCGGCTCTCGTCATCGGTCACAAGGATTATCTCACCGTTTCTCAGTGCTTCGAGAGCCTCCTCGACCGTGTTGTATTCAAACATCTGGATCCTCCTGATTAAAGTCTATTCCTCCGACGTCGCATTCAAGCTTCATCGTGCACTTGCCGCCAACAACTATCTCCTTCTTGCCGCCGACGGGCTTGTCGCCGCCCTCATTTTCCTCGTAGGTGAAGTCGCCCGTATCTATGTCGATGTCGCCAACGTCAACGGAGATATTAGTCTCACATTCGTCAACTCCCGCAAGCGATACCGAGCAGTTGCCCACGTCTACGGAGAGGTCGGAATCTTCGAGTATGCTGACGTTCTTCATATCAAGGTTGCCGACATCGCACTTGATGTTGAAAGTGCCGCTCAGCCCGTCGAGCTCGACGTTTCCAACGTCAGCATTTATGTCGAACCTGTTGAAGCTGTCGGGAAGGACTATCTTAACGTTAGCTTCGACCTCTACCGCCTTTGCGTTCGAGTTCTTCCACTCCCAGAAGCTCTTGCCCGTTTCGCTGTCAACTATGGAGACGACGAGTACATCGTCCTCAATTTCAGCCTTGCACGAGATGTGCTCGCTGACAGCGCTGACCTTCTTCTGCGTAATGCCCTGAATCTTGTAGTCGGCGTGTATCTCGGCTTTATCAGAGTCGCCGTATGATACCTCTATGCTTCCGACCGATATATCGGTGCTCAGCTCGGTGACTTTTGCCGCCTCGACCTTGATGTCCTCGGATTCGTTGGCGATAACAACGGGATTCTCGATACCGCACGACGTCATCGAAAGCAGCGTCGCGGCGGCAATAAGAGCCATTGTCTTTTTCATTATGTCATTCCCCCTCATATGAAGCCGTTTTTCGCGAGAAGCTCCATAGATACACCGACCGCGGTGCTGTCGGGCTTGAGCAGCTTCTCCACGTATTTGGCAATTATGTCGTTTTCAAGATTGACCGTGTCCCCGACCTTTTTCGCGCCGAGTACGGTCTGAGCAACTGTGTGCGGGATAATCGAGACACTGAACGAGCTTTCCGCGACCTTAGCCACGGTAAGGCTTATGCCATCTATCGCGACCGAGCCCTTTTCCACGATATACCTCATAATTTCAGGCTTCGCGGAAACAGTGTACCACACGGCGATACCGTCATTTTTGATGTCGGTGATTGTTCCCGTGCCGTCTATGTGTCCCGAGACTATATGCCCGCCGAAACGACCTCCCGCCGCCATAGCGCGTTCGAGGTCAACGGGACTGCCGCTCCGCAGACTGCCGAGCGACGAGCGGCTGAGCGTCTCGTTCATAACGTCGGCTTGAAAGGAAGCGGAGTCGAAATCAGTTACCGTCAGGCAGACGCCGTTCACGGCAATGCTGTCGCCGAGCTTCACGTCCTCGAGCACCTTCTGCGCCTTTATACGTATGAACGACTTGTTCCCGCCGCGCTGTATCCCGACGACCGTGCCGACCTCTTCAACTATTCCCGTGAACATTCTTCACCCTGCTCTCTATGAGGATATCATCACCGAAATGCTTAATCGCAACCGTCTCTAACATAAACGCATCATCGGGCTTATCTGCCCCGAGACCCGCTACAGGCGATTTAGCGCCGACTCCGCCGAATATCTTGGGCGCGATATAGGTCTGGACCTTATCGACAATACCTGCTTCGAGAGCAGACCAGTTGAGCTCGCCGCCGCCCTCTATCAGCACGCTGTCGATATTGAGCGATGAAAGCGTCTTCATCAGCTGCCGCAGGTCGGGACGACCGTTTTTCCCGCGGAAGGTAAGGATCGTGCAGCCCTTGTCGATGTACGGCTGAGTTACGGCAACATCGCTTTCGAGCGTCGCGATTATCGTCGGGACAGTCCTCGCCGTGCACACGACATTGCTCGTCAGCGGAGTGCGAAGCGTAGAATCGCAGACGATACGTATTGGGTCGCGTCCGCCTTCGAGCCTGCACGTCAGCATAGGGTCGTCTCTGAGGACAGTGCCGACGCCTACCATAATAGCCGCGTGCTTCATTCTGTCGCGGTGAACGTTCTCACGCGCCGCCTCGCCAGTCACCCACTTGGACTCACCGGTTTTACAGGCAATTTTGCCGTCCATAGTCATAGCGTACTTCACCGTCACGAACGGCAGGTGCTTGGTTATGAACTTGAAGAATATCTCGTTTATCGCATCGCACTCGTCCTTGAGGACGCCCTCAACGACTTCAATCCCGTTCTCGCGGAGTATAGCGACTCCCCTGCCCGAAACGAGCGGATTCGGGTCAGATGAGCCGATGTAAACGCGCTTGATACCGTGCTCAATTATGGCGTCGGTACAGGGCGGCTGTTTACCGTGATGACAGCACGGCTCAAGCGTAACGTACATCTCTGCGCCCGTACAGTCAGCTCCCCTCGCCTCACAATCGGCAAAGGCGGCACGCTCGGCGTGTAGGTCGCCGTATTTCTTATGGTAGCCACGACCGATTACCTCGCCGTCACGCACGATGACAGCTCCGACCATAGGGTTGGGACTCACAAAGCCCATCCCCTTCTGTGCGAGCTCTATCGCCTCTCTCATAAATTCTTCCTGCATATGATCACTTCCGAAAAACGCCCCGAAGCATACCGCGCGGCATACCTTCGGGGCGCTGATTATCACATTGTACCGTGACATCTTCTCTCATCCGGACTTTTGTTGCGCATATGCAACACGTTCATAGAACGACCGTCGGCTTCGGAATCGCACCGAATCAGCCAGAAATGGCTCGCAGGCTATACTGCCGGTAGGGAATCACACCCTGCCCTGAAGATTACTTTTATATTATAGCACCGACTAACTTATATGTCAATAGAAAAAAACAGCCATCGTGCCGACGGCTGTTTACTATTGTACAGTGTTGTCATTTCTTCAGGTACTTAGAAAGCTTTTTTTTTCTCTTCTGCTCGTACATTACCTTATCAGCTTCCGTAACAAAACGGAAAATGTCCTCGCCCTCGTGCGGCTTTGCTATCGTGTAGCCGATACTTGCGCTGAGCTTGAACGGATTCTCCATATTCTCGTTTATTACATCTATGGAGTTCTGTATCCTCTTTGTAAGGTCGTTCGCCTCGTCATCGGTCGAATCCGCGGAAAATACTATGAATTCATCTCCTCCGAAGCGGCAGTAGACCTCGCCGTTTTTACAGGTGCTGCGAAGAACACTTGCTATCGAGCGTATCGCCACATCACCTATATCGTGACCGTAGGTGTCGTTGATGGTTTTTAGACCGTCAAGGTCAATGAACATAAGCATCACGCTTCTGTCGTTCCTGATGCAGTCGGCATAGGTCGCCTTCGTAGCCTGCACGAAGCCGTTGCGGTTATAGATACCCGAGAAGGTATCCTGCGTGTAGAGCTTGCCGAGACGCTGTACCGCGTATTCGAGCGTAATGAGCTTGCGTATGTTCTCGAGCGAGTTGCTCATAGTGAGGCACCACGACTGAAAAAGCGAGTTATACAGCGGCACCTTGCAGTTGCATATCGCCATATATCCGAGACATCTCTCACCGAAGTGGAGAGGCACCATATAGTATACCTTTCCCGCCTTCTCGTTCTCGCTGATATGCGGTACAAGGTCGCGGGTGAAGATGGAGTCCACATCATCGTGGAACTCACCGCTGCAGTAAGCGATAGGAATATACATCTCATCGGTATATTTTGTGGGTATCTCGACCTTCCTGCAGACGTTGCGCTCATCGGGGCGCTCGATATCCCAGTCCTTGCAGATGCAGAAGTAGAACTCCCCGGGGTCCATTTCAACTACGAATTCCTTTATCGAAGCGATATAGTCATCAAAGGACGCGCAGCCCTGCAAATTACAGGAGAGCTTGTTGAAGAGCGACATATAAGCCGATATCTTCTCGACACGGTTGTAGTTGGCGATATTGAGCTCCTTGTACTCCGAGATATCACTTACGGCACTGTCAGCACAGCCGCAGCTCTCGGTAAAGCGCGTGGACATATCAAGTATGACCTTCTTGCCCTGCGGCTTGTGATTGAAGTGGTTGGAGAGCAGTCTGCACGCAAGCTGTCCCGAATAGTTGAAGGGACGCTCTACAGAGGTGAGCTCAATGCGGAAATTGTGGTTATTGTAGGTGTTATCGAAGCCCGAAACGGCTATCTCGTCGGGCACCTTGAAGCCCGCCTCAAACAGACGGCTGACGGCAGTTGCTGCCATAACATCGTTCGCGCAGATTACAGCCTCGGGCATATATTTATTATGCTGGAGGAAGTATTCGATGGCGGCTTTTCCCGCAGGAGCGCGGAAATCGCCGTAATATATCCTGTCCTCGTCAATGCTCAGACCGTTTTCCCCGAGCACCTCAAGGAAGGCACTGAGTCTGTCCTGACTCTCGGGGTTTTCCTTCGGACCTGATATATAGTTGAACTTGGTGAAGCCGTGCACCTTGATGAAGTGCTCGGTAATCTTGCGCATAGCGGTCTTATTGTCGATGCCGATATAGTACATATCCTCGACGTTGTCGTCTATGCTCACAGCAGGGATGCCCGCCTCGCGGATACGGCTGCGGATATTCTCGACAACGCTCTTGTCGTCAATGGTATTGGTAAGGAGTATCGCTCCGTCGAAGGTGGAGAAATCAGGCAGGCGGAAAATATTATACTCGCCGTAGTCATGACTGAGGTTGCCCATAGTTCCGCTGAACGAGGCAAACATCACGAGGTCGAGCATACACTCCTCTGCCGCGGACTCGATACCGTGAAGGATAGTGCTCTGATAACTCTCGTCTATTCCTGCAACTATGACAGCGACCTTGTATTTTTTCATATCAGACACACTTCCTTTCCTCAAAAGATAAGCATTAGCAATATACATATATTTTACACTAAAACGAAAAGAAAATCAATACTTTTTTATTATAATATTCATTAGTAAAATTAACCTTTTGTTCACATATATTTACAAATTGTATATACAGTTCTCATATCTACCATTTGTTCAATCTTTTCACTACTGCTCATATTCTAAAATTTTCTGCGGGAGCGGTGTAAAATACTGTCAGACTGACGAAAATCGCGGTTATACGCTGTGCATTGTTGACAAATCACAAAAAAATGGTATACTTAATTATAGCAGAACACGTAATTCTTACTGCGGAGGTATCAAAATGAAAAACATCTGGCACAACATTAGTCCCAAAAGGATTAGTCCGGAAAGTTTTTACGCGGTCATCGAGATCGGCAAGGGCAGCAAGATAAAGTATGAGCTCGATAAGGACACAGGCTATATCAAAATGGACCGTATCCTTCATACTTCTACCCACTACCCCGCCAACTACGGCTTTATCCCGCGTACCTACTCCGACGATCAGGACCCGCTCGACGTCCTCGTACTCTGCTCCGAAACACTTATGCCGCTCACGCTCGTTGAGTGCTACCCTATCGGAGTTATACGAATGCTCGACAACGGTCACCATGACGACAAGATAATCGCTGTTCCGTTCAATGACCCAAACTACAATATGTATATGGACATTGACCAGCTTCCCAAGCACATTTTCGACGAGATGACCCACTTCTTCACGGTCTACAAGGAGCTTGAAAACAAAACGACAGTTGTAAACGAAGTTGACCATGCCGACGTTGCGAAAGAAATAATCGCCGGCGATATAGAAAACTATATCGAAAACTTCTGCAAGTGATCATAGCAAACGGCAAATACTTTTGGCGCTTGCTATTTGCCGATACGAAGGGAGCAAATCTTTGATTTGCACATCTGCGAGGCACTTTGAATCATTTATTATATTGAACGTCATATTATTTTGACGTTCAATATAACTAACGACGTTAAACGAAAGGAATTATTTATGACTGCTTCAAGTGAAAATTTATTCAGCAGCGAATCAAGTGCTGCACCTATCGGAATCATCGCAATGAACAGCGTTACCGAGCTCGGTAACAAGATTGACGGATACCTCACAAGCTGGTCCAAGCTCGCAGGCTATGAGACCGACAGCTTCCTCATCGAGTGTGAGTGTCCCCGCTTCTCTTCGGGCGACGGCAAAGGACTCATTAAGTCCACTGTCCGCGGGATCGACCTGTTCATCATTTTAGACGTCGGAAATTACAGCATAAAGTATGACTACTTCGGAATGCAGAACGCTATGTCCCCCGATGACCATTTTCAGGATCTCAAGCGTATCATTCAGGCGGCAAGCGGCAAGGCTCACCGCATAACAGTTATTATGCCCACTCTCTACGGCGGCAGACAGCACCGCAGAAATTACCGCGAGTCCCTCGACTGTGCATGCGCTCTTCAGGAGCTTGAGGCTATGGGCGTTTCCAATATCGTATGCTTCGACGCTCACGACCCGCGCGTACAGAACGCTGTGCCGCTTATGGGCTTCGATAACGTAATGCCTACATATCAGGTCCTCAAGGCTATGATGAAGCAGATCAGCGACATCAACTTCTCTAAGGAGAAGTTCATGGTTGTTTCTCCCGATGAAGGCGCTCTCAACAGAAATATGTACTACGCCTCCGTTCTCGGAGTTGATATGGGTATGTTCTACAAGCGCCGCGATTACTCGCAGATAATCAACGGCAGAAACCCCATCGTTGCTCACGAGTACATCGGTAATCCTGTCGAGGGCAAGGACATCTTTGTTGCCGACGATATCATTTCCTCGGGTGAATCTATGCTCGACGTTGCAAAGAACCTCAAGGAGAAGAAGGCAGGCAGATTCTTTGCTTACGCTACATACGCAATTTTCACGAACGGTCTCGAAAAATTCGACAAGGCTTACGAGGACGGCATCATCGACGGCGTATTCGGTACGAACCTCACATACAGGTCTCCCGAGCTGCTCAGCAGACCTTGGTTCCATGAGGTCGATGTTTCCAAGTACATCGCTTACTTCATCGAAGCTATCAACCACGACGTTTCTATCAGCAAGATAATCGACCCCCACACCAAGATAGAGACGCTCCTCAAAAAATACGGTATCAAGTAATGATAAAGGGACTGCATTGCAGTCCCTTTTCTGATATATATGTAGGGGCGCATTCCGTGCGCCCGCAAGCATTTTGTTTTTACGGGCGAGCAGAACTCGCCCCTACAAAAAACGGTCTCCGCTCGGGAGACCGTTTCTATTTCTGTTCAGCCTGATTATGCCTTGTTTACGCTGCCGAAGAGCTCCATCTTCTCCTTGACCTTAGCCTTGATAGCCTCAAAGCCGGGTGCGAGAAGCTTTCTGGGATCGAAGCCCTTGCCCTGCTGGTCCTTGCCAGCCTCGATGTAGCCTCTTGTAGCCTCCGCGAATACGAGCTGGCACTCTGTATTTACATTGATCTTTGCAACGCCGAGAGAGATAGCCTTCTTGATCATATCGTCGGGGATACCTGTACCGCCGTGGAGAACGAGAGGCATCTCGCCTACTGTCTTGTTGATAGCCTCGAGAGTATCAAAGCTGAGTCCCTCCCAGTTCGAGGGATATACACCGTGGATGTTGCCGATACCTGCTGCGAGGAAGTCAACGCCGAGGTCAGCGATCATCTTGCACTCCTTGGGGTCAGCACACTCGCCCTTGCCGATAACGCCGTCCTCTTCGCCGCCGATAGCGCCTACCTCAGCCTCAATGGAAAGACCGAGACCGTGAGCAACGTTTACGAGCTCTGTTGTCTTGGAAACGTTCTCGTCGATGGGGAAGTGTGAACCGTCGAACATTATAGATGTAAAGCCTGCCTTGATGCATTTGTAGCAGCCCTCATACGAGCCGTGGTCAAGGTGAAGGGCAACGGGAACAGTGATACCGAGAGACTTGTCCATAGCTGCGACCATAGCTGCAACTGTCTCGAAGCCTGTCATATACTTGCCTGCACCCTCGGAAACGCCGAGAATTACGGGAGAATTGAGCTCCTGAGCTGTGAGAAGGATAGCCTTTGTCCACTCAAGGTTGTTGATGTTGAACTGACCAACTGCGTACTTTCCGTCTCTTGCTTTTCTGAGCATTTCTGTAGCTGAAACTAACATATTGTATTCCTCCTGAGAATTTCATTTGCAGGGATTTGAACCCTATCGTTAATATTATATCACAGAGCGTAGGAAATTGCAAGGGGAAGTGTGAGATTTTTCACATTTTCAGAAATAATTTCCAAAACGTCGTCCGAGTCTCTCTATTGTACAAATGAAATAAGACTTTTTTGTTGATTGATAACAAATAATAAAAATATCGCCTCAGGTCTTGCATTTTGTTAGTATAAATATTATAATAAAGAGTATAAAGGGTGAATTCCCAATTTATGTTATAGGAGTGACTTTATTATGCCATTTTGTCAGAATTGCGGCAGAAAGCTTGCCGAAAACGAAGTTTGTAACTGTACAGCAGGTGCTGCACCTGCTCCCGCACCTGCTCCGCAGCCCACAGCTGCCCCGACACCTGCTCCTGCCCCCGCTGCAAAGCCTGTAGAGGCTCCCAAGCCAGCAGAGGCACCTAAGCCCGCAGCTGCCCCCCAGCCCGCTGCAAAGCCCGCTGAAGCTCCCAAGCCTGTGAACGGCGGTGCTCAGACACCTCCTCCTGCTCCAAAGCCTGTGAACGGCGGTGCTCAGACACCTCCTCCTGCTCCGAAGCCCGCACCCGCTCCGCAGACTGTTAATGCTGCACAGCAGGTAAATACCAATCAGGCTGTATACAACAACGTAAACGTTCAGCAGAAGCCCAAGAAGAAGACCAGCGTCGGTCTGATAATCGCTCTCATACTTATCCCCATCGTACTTATCATTCTCATCATAGTTTTGATACTTGCGGCTATCCTTATCCCCTCGATGAGCGGATATGTCAAGAAGTCGAAGGTCAACTCGGCTAACGCAAGTGCAAGCTCTATCTCCAAGGCTGTATCCTCTGCACTTACAGATATGGATTCACAGGGCTTCACCATAGGCAACAGCTACTACGTTATCTGCTCCGATAAGAAGAACAACTATAATGTTCCCTCCGAGAACTTCGATGAAGACGCTCTCTACAAGAGCATCAAGAACTACTACGCCGACTACAACAAGAGCGAGTGGTTCGCAGTAGTTGAGTACGGCTCTGTTACGTATGTTGCTGCTTCCGAGGGCTGGAAGGACGAGATAGTAGGTACATATCCCAAAACTGCGACCCCCGACGGTCCCTGCTACTATGATACATACTACCTCTCGACGACCAAGAGAGAAAAGGCTTCCCTCACAAAGCTCTACAACGACGCTGCGAAGAAGGTAAAGCAGAAGGCAGAGGACGCTTCATACTACGATTACTATTGATCAGATACAGAAGGAGTAACTTTCAATGCCATTTTGTGAATACTGCGGAAGACCTGTCGCTGACAATGAGGTCTGCGATTGCAGCAATGTCTCGCCAAAAGAGAAAAAGGTAAAAAAAGCCTCTTCTCCAGCCGTTAAAATCGGAATAACTGCAATTGTGCTGCTCATAGTTTCTTTTGGTGCTTATTTTGTATGGTTTACACACGGTCTTATGTTTTCTCAGAGAATAAAATCTACTAATTCAGCAGCAGGCTCGGTTTACAAAGCAGTGAATTCCTCTATCTATGAAATGGGTGAGCAAGGGTATAACGCAAGAGGTTACTACCTCATATGCTCGGACAGAAGCAAAAACATAAGTATTCCCAATCACCTCGACGAAGACAGGTTGTATAATTCCATCAGGAACTTCTTCAGTGACAGCGAAAGATTCGAGTGGTTCGCAGTCGTTGAAAATGACAGTGTAACATACTCTGCTTTGGCTAATAGTTGGAAAAGCAAGCCCGTCGGCTCGTATCCCGCTTCGGATTACTCAGGCATTTCCTACTACGATACAGGCTTTATCGAGACCGAAGAAAGAAATAAAGCTACTCTCAAAATGCTTTATGCCGACACTGAGAAAAAGGTCAGGGAAAAAGCAGATGATGAGGATTTCCTGCGGGAGATATTAACTACCGCTGAACCGACAAAGGAGTGACATAAATGCCATTTTGTGAATACTGCGGAAGACCCGTCGCTGACAATGAGGTCTGCAACTGCCGAAGCGGTGAAGCGCCTGTCGCTCCCCCGCCTGTTTATGTGAACGGTCAGCCCGTATACGGTGCTCCGCAGGGAGCGTCTCAGAAAAAAGAAGGCGGGCTGTGGTGGATATGGCTCATAATCGTACCCGTCGTACTTGTATTCCTGATAGTCCTTGCTATGCTCGCGGCGATATTCGTTCCCGCGTATATCGGCTACCAGAAGAAAGCGAAGATATCCTCCGCAAATGCGGACGCTTCGTCATTATATAAGGCTGTGAACACGGCTCTCGTTGAGTTCGACGAGGAAGGATACAACATCAACGGTTACTTCATTATCTCCTCCGACGAGGACAACAACTGGAACCTCCCCGACTACAACTTCGACCTCGACGACTTCTACACGAGGATAAACAACTACTACGATAAAACAAGTGACCTCGAATGGTTCGTTATTGTCGAGAACGGCTGCGCGACCTATTCCGCAGCAAGTACGGACTGGTCGTCGGAGGTAGTCGGGACTTATCCCTCGCGCGCTACTGTAGACGGTCCTGTGCTGTATGGAAGATACTCGGCGTCATACGGCAAGTATTCGCTGACCAAGGTTTACAACGAAGCCTCGAAGGAGCTTGACAACAAGCCAAAGCTTGAGTACGACGACTACGGTTCTTATTCATACTTCTAAAACGAAACGCTGTCAGGTTTATACCTGACAGCGTTATTTTTTATTCTTCGGTATTCGGAAGCTTTTTTCCGAGTAATATGAGAGGTATCGTCAGAGCTGCCACAAAGGCAAGTATTCCTAAGCCGGTGTTGACAGCATTGAGCACACTTATTGTATTCTCATAATCAGTATTATACGGCGTTGCACCTGCTGCAATGTTTTGGAAAACGGTGTATACCATTTTGAAAGCATACGCTATCAACGCCAGTCCCAAAGCAACAAATGAGCCGATATAGCCGCCTGTTGCAGGCTCAGGACGTGTATCCGCGTCCTCACGCACGAATGTGCTCACGAGTATGAGAAAAATGAAATAGCAGCTCATATTGATACCGTTCAGAAAATTCAGAACAATGAGCACCCACATTAACGCCATAAGAGCCCAAGGGCTCTTCCAGCCTATCTTTTTCCATACCGCTTCAATAACAAAGACAACAGTAGCTATAGCAAGCAATGCACCGAAAAGATTGCCGCCTATCGACTTGATATAATAGACCAGTATCTCGTGCTTTATCGTCTCCGAAGATATCACCGAATACGAGCTTATCAGGCTGTAAACGTTCAAACCCGAGGATATGAGCGATGCAAGCAGATTTCCCACTCCGTATACAACAAGCAGTATCGTCAGAGGCTTGCGGCTGTCGGGCGAGCTGTGCTTTCCGCCCAGAACCATCACAGCGATCAGAACAAGCGGAATTGTCACGAGCAACAAGCTTGCCGCGTGTACACCGAGAGATACTATTATGCCCTGTAATCTGTAAAATCCATTCAGAAACGGCGACACGAAAGATACTACAGCCGTGATAAGCGCTGCTATAATAGCCACTCCCGCGGACACTATCTCAAGTATACGCGGGAGGTCAAGCTTTTTATTCATTATTCAGCCTTTTTGTCGATGAACTCGCGGGAGAGATACATAAGCGGTATCATTGCCATAGCTATGGCAATGAGAGCATCGCTGTAGCTGAGCAGATAGCCGAAAATGTCGGTATTCTTTGCAAGGATATTGAGCGGGTCAAAGAAGGCATTGAATACAGCGAGAACAAGACACGCTGCTGCTCCGCCCATACCGAAGAGCACGGGAGTCGTCGCGGGGAGCTCCTTGCGCCAGAAAACGGATACGAGGAGAAGGAGCGGGAAGATGAAGAATGCGGCGCGGAGACCTCTGCCCATATCAATGAACATTACGATGCCGACAGACACATATGAAATGATAAGTGTCATCATCTGAGTTTTCTTCTTGAGAAGGTGTGACTGAGCGTCGTAAATAAGGAATACGCCCGCAAGAACAGCTACAGCGTAGAGAATGAAAATGAATGCGTCTCTTATCGGGTGCGTCGTTACGGAATACTCGGAGGTCTTCGCGTCAACAAATGTGTAGATGTTGTCGGTGAGCTGATATACAAGGAATACGACAGCAGAAAGTGCGGAAGCACCGAGGACTACCCACTTCATCTTGTTCTGGCTCACCCAGCGGAGTATGAGCGCTACGCCGAGAGCGATAACGGGTGCGAAGAGGAATGCCCTTTCAAGACACATCAGTATCCTGAATATCTTGTCTGTTGCGTCATAGTAATCCTTTGTGATGACGCGTATCATACTTATCAGCGCACTGCTGAAGTTGCCGAGCGATACGAGCACGGCGGCGGCTCCTGCCGCGATCTCGAGGAATTTGCTGAAGTCTGTCTTCTTCATTGTTTACTTACCTATCCTTTCAACTTTCATAAGATTGGTCGTTCCCGACACTCCGAGGGGAACTCCCGCTGTTATAGCTACGAGGTCGCCGTCCTCGACGAGCTGATGTGCCTCAGCCTCGTGGACAGCAGCCGCGAAAAGCTCATCTGTGCTGTTTTTTTCATCTATGATATAGGGAATTACTCCCCAGCTCATATTCATCTGTCTGCAAACCACGTCACTCATAGTGCAGCTTATTATCGGGCAGAGCGGACGGTACTTCGATATCAGACGCGCAGTCTGACCGCCGAGCGACACCGTGATTATAGCTCTTGCATCGAGGTCGTGAGCGGTGGTCACGGTAGCGTGAGCTATAGCCTCGGCAACGTTGCCGTCGGGATTGGAGCGGCGCTTCGAGAACCTGCCCTTGTAGTCGATGTTGTTCTCGGTCGTCTCGGCTATAAGAGCCATTGTCTTGACTGCCTCAACAGGATAAGCACCCGCGGCAGTCTCGCCCGATAGCATTATCGCGCTCGTGCCGTCGTATATAGCGTTCGCGACATCGGTTATCTCCGCACGCGTCGGACGCGGATTTGTTATCATTGATTCGAGCATCTGTGTCGCGGTGACTACCTGCTTGCCCGCGTTGTAGCCCTTGTGAATGAGGTCCTTCTGTATCGCAGGGATCTGCTCGAAGGGGATCTCAACGCCCATATCACCGCGTGCGACCATAATGCCGTCAGCGGCTTCGAGGATCTCGTCGATGTTCTCGACTCCGTCCGTATTCTCTATCTTCGCGATGATACGAACATCGAACCACCCGAGGCTCTGCGTGAACTTGCGGAGGTAGTTGATGTCAGCCGCCGAGCGCACAAAGCTTGCGGCGATGAAGTCGAAGCCCATCTTCGAGCCGAATTCGAGGTCGTCCATATCCCTCTCGCTGAGGTAGGGCATAGAGAGCTTGACGCCCGGTACGTTTATGCCCTTGTTGTTGGAGAGCTTGCCGCCGTGGATAACGCGGCAGACTATATCGGTATTCGTCACTTTTTCGGCTACGAGCTCGATGACGCCGTCATTGATGAGTATCCTCGTGCCTATGCTGACGTCGCGGGGCAGCTTCTTGAAGCTTATCGAGCCTATCTCCGATGTACATGGTACGTCCTCGGTGGTGAGGGTGTAGGTGTCGCCGTCCTTTATCTCGACAGGCTTGTCGTCAACAAATTTGCCGAGGCGTATCTCGGGTCCCTTAGTATCGAGCAGAGTCGCTACAGGCAGGTCGAGCTCCGTGCGGAGCCGCTCTATCTGTCGGAAGCGCTTCTCGTGTGTCTCATAGTCGCCGTGCGAGAAGTTGAATCTTGCTACATTCATACCTGCGAGCATAAGCTCGCGCATAATATTTTCGTCGTCTGTTGCAGGTCCGATAGTACAAACTATCTTGGTCTTTCTCATAAAACTTTGCTCCTTGTAACGCGCTCAGAGCTTCCTGAGCTTTGCGTAATTTGCCATTATCTTCTTCGTGCCGACCTTCTCGAAGGCTATTTCGAGCATCGAATCGTTCGCCATTGCCTTGACGGAGAGGATAGTGCCCTCGCCGAATATGCTGTGCGCAACGCGCTCGCCGACCTCGTAGGTGGCAGTCTCCTTAGTGCTTGTCTGACGCTTCTCACGGGCAAGCTGCTGCTGGAGCGATGACGAACGCACCTCGGTAACGGAATTGTCGCTCTCCTCCATACGGCTCTTGACAGCCGCCGCGTTGTCGTTCTTGACTATCATCTCGCGGCCTATCTCCTTGATGAATCGCGAGGTGACGTTGTGCTGTGTCTGACCGAAGAGCATACGCCTGCTCGCACTTGTCAGAATCAGCTTTGCGCGAGCACGGGTAATGGCAACGTATGCGAGGCGTCGCTCCTCCTCGATGTCCTCCTCGCTGTCAATCGAACGGGAGCTCGGGAAGATACCCTCCTCAAGACCCGTAATGTACACGTTATCGTATTCCAGTCCCTTCGCGGAGTGGATAGTCATCAGCGTTACCCTGTCCTCGGTGCCGTCGTCGCGGTCAGCCTCGGTATAGAGTGCGACCTCCTCGAGGAAGCCGCCGAGCGTAGGCTCCTCGGCACTGTTCATATACTGAACAGCGGAGCTTCGGAGCTCCTCCACGTTCTCGATCTTTGTATCGGCGTTTTCGAGCGTTTTCAGGTAGCTGAGGTAGCCCGTCTTATCGAGCACGATGTCGATGAGCTCGTCGAGCGAAGCAGTCTCCACGACTTCTATCAGCTCCCTGAACATAGCGGCGGCAGCCCGCAGAGCGGTCGCCTTTTTTGCGAGAGGAGCGTAATCGTCGCAGTTGGATATGACCTCATACGGCGTGAGCTTGAGGTCGCGGCTTATGTCGTCGATGAGGGCGATAGTTGAGTCACCGATGCCGCGCTTGGGCTCGTTGATTATACGTCGGAAGCGGAGCATATCGCCCGTATTGTTTATGAATGCGAGGTACGAGAGGATATCACGTATCTCCTTGCGGTCGTAGAATCGCATACCGCCGTAAACGCGGTACGGTATATTCGCACGGACAAGCGCACGCTCGATGTTATTGGACTGCGCGTTCATACGGTAGAGCACAGCGTTGCGCGAGTAGGTACCCGTGACCTCGTGGTCCTTCTTTATCGAATCAGCGATGAACTGAGCCTCGTCGTTCTCGTCGTAAGCCTTGTACCAGTAGATCTGCTCGCCCTTGCCTTTATCGGTCCACAGTGACTTCTCCTTGCGGCTGGAGTTGTTGGATATAACGGAATTTGCCGCATCGAGAATGGTCTGCGTCGAGCGGTAGTTCTGCTCGAGGCGAACTACCTTCGCACCCTCGAACTGCTCCTCGAAGCCGAGGATATTCTCTATGTTGGCGCCGCGGAAGCGGTAGATGCTCTGGTCGTCGTCGCCGACTACGCATATATTTTTATGCTCCTGTGAGAGCATCGACACGAGCATGAACTGCACGTGGTTGGTATCCTGATACTCGTCAACGAGTATGTACTTGTACCTGTTGCGGTACTTTTCGAGCACCTCGGGGAAATCGCGGAAGAGCTCGACCGTCTTGCAGAGTATGTCGTCGAAGTCGAGACCGTTAGCCGCACGCAGCCTCTCATCGTAGAGCCTGTACAGCTTGGCTATCGTCTTTTTGCGGTAGTCCTGTCCCGCTTCCTCGAGCATCTGCTCGGGAGTTATCATCTTGTCCTTGGCGTTGCTTATCTCGGCAAGCACAGCCTTCGGAGCAAGCTGCTTCTCCGATACGTCAAGCTCTGTCATAACGTTCTTTATCATGCGCTGACTGTCGTCGGAGTCATATATCGTGAAGTTGCTCCCGTAGCCGAGAGCCTCTATCTCGCTTCTGAGTATGCGCACACACGCCGAATGGAAGGTCGAGGCATGGATATTCAAAGCTTCCTCGCCGAGCATAGCGGAAAGGCGTTCCTTGAGCTCGCCCGCCGCCTTGTTGGTGAAGGTGATGGCAAGGATATTCCACGGCTTTATAGGGTCAACGGCAACGATACCGCGGAGCATATCCGCGTCGTCCTCCTTGCCGTCGGCATAGGCACGCAGGAAGATCTCGTCCATTTTGTTTCCCTCGCGCGACTCGTCGTAGTAGGCGTTGCCGAAGTTTATCATATTCGCGATACGGTTGACGATAACGGTCGTCTTGCCGCTTCCCGCACCCGCAAGCACGAGCAGCGGACCGCTGACCGTAAAGACAGCCTCGCGCTGTCTGTCGTTCATACGACTGAAATACCTGTTCAGTGCAGCTCTTTTAGCCTCGGTAAAAGTCTTTTTACTCATATATATCTTCTCCGTTTAAGAATGGGGTTTATGTCTTAATGGATACAGCATGGCTATCATAATCATTATTAAGCATATTATACCACAAAACAAAAAATTTGAAAAGCCTTTTTTGAAAAAATATGTCTCTCAAAAAATAATTTAGTCACAGCTTACACATTATTGCTTCATTTTTTATTATATGACACAAAAGTGCAAATAATTTGTGTATTTTTAATACTTTTCTATTGACTGCATTTGTATTTTGGTGTATAATATAGTATGTAAAGCTGCACTATACGCAGAATCCATTGAAGACAGGAGTTGACACTATGAATAACATACTTTTTGCCGCTTCGGAATGCGTCCCCTTCGTCAAGACAGGCGGTCTCGCCGACGTTGTCGGAGCTCTTCCTCAGTATATCAACAAGGACGAGTTCGACGTCAGGGTGATACTCCCCTACTACACCTGCATTCCCGCCAAATTCAGAGATAATTTCAAATACGTTACGCACTTCTATATGGACTACGGTCTGCGTCCCGACGGAGTCCACGTCGGTATTATGGAGTACGAGTACAACGGTATCAAGTTCTACTTTGTTGACAACGAGTATTACTTCAAGTGCGATTATCCCTACACCTCGGATACAAAATGGGACATCGAGCGCTTCACCTTCTTCTGTAAGGCTGTGCTCGCGATACTGCCCGTTATAGGCTTCCGTCCAGACATCATCCACTGCCACGACTGGCAGTCGGCGCTGATACCCGTGTTCATGCATTCGACATTTGCTACGAACCCGTTCTACAGCTCGACCAAGACCATAATGACGATACACAACCTCAAATTCCAAGGTATATGGGACATCGAGACCTTCAAGTTCAATACAGCTCTGCCCGACTATATGTTCACGTCGGACAAGCTCGAGTTCAACCGCGCCGCGAATATGCTCAAGGGCGGACTTGTCTACGCTGACTATATCACCACCGTTTCCGAGACGTATGCCGAGGAGATAAAGTACCCGTTCTTCGGCGAGCAGCTCGACGGACTGCTCCGTGCACGCTCGGCATCGCTGCGCGGTATCGTCAACGGTATCGACTACAAGGTCTTCGACCCGTCGAGCGACAAGCAGATATATGCGCAGTACAGCACGAAGGACGTCAAGTCCAAGAAGGCTGTCAACAAGGAGAAGCTTCAGGCTGAGCTCGGTCTGCCCGTGGACAAGAGCAAGTATATGATAGCGATAATCTCCCGCCTCACCGACCAGAAGGGACTCGATCTCGTCAACTACGCGATAGAGCGTATCTGTGACGAGAATACGCAGTTCGTCATCATCGGTACGGGCGAGCAGAGATACGAGAATATGTTCAAGCACTACCAGTGGAAATACCCCGACAGAGTATGTGCGATAATCAAGTATTCGGACGACCTCGCGCACAAGCTCTATGCCGCGGCTGATACTATGCTTATGCCGTCGCTGTTCGAGCCCTGCGGTCTGACTCAGCTCATCGCGCTCCGCTACGGTACAGTACCGATAGTACGCGAGACTGGCGGCCTCAAGGACACCGTAGAGCCCTACAACGAGTTCGACGGCACAGGTACAGGCTTCTCGTTCGCGAACTACAACGGCGACGAGATGCTCGGAGCTATCAACTACTCCAAGTCCGTATACTACGACCACCGCGCAGAGTGGGACAAGATGGTCAAGCGCGATATGGAAGCTGACTTCTCGTGGAACAGCTCCGCCCGCCAGTATGAGGGTATGTACAGCTGGATGATCAACTGGTGAAGCGGGGAGTCCCCGCTGACGGTTCGCGAGGTTGCTCGTGAACCCGCTCACTAACTACAGAGGGCATAGTCTGCTTTCGCAATTGATAATAATACTTGAAAGATTCAATATACTCAATGAACGATAATAAAAAAATCAAGGGCGCTGTCTTCGATATGGACGGACTGATGGTCGATACGGAAAAGCTCTACCTCCGCTACTGGAAGGAAGCCGCCGCCGATTTCGGCTACGATATGCAGAATGAGCACGTCTACGCGATTCGCAGCCTTGCGCGCAAATACTCTATCCCCAAGCTGAAAAGCTTCTTCGGCGAGGACTTTCCCACCGAGGACGTCCGCACCCGACGTACCGAGCTGATAAACACTCATATCGACAAGTACGGCATTGACGTGAAGAAGGGTCTGTTCGAGCTTCTCGACTTCCTGAAGGCTCACGGGATAAAGCTCGCGGTCGCGACTGCTACTCCGCGCGAAAGAGCTCTGCGCTGTCTCGAACGTATCGGAGCACGCGATTACTTCAACGCCGTTATCTGCGGCGATATGATTGAGAGCGGCAAGCCCGACCCCGACATCTACCTCACAGCCGCGCGTGAGCTCGGACTTCCGCCCGAGCAGTGCGCCGCATTGGAGGACTCGCCGAACGGCATAAGAGCCGCATATTCGGCTGGCTGTCACGCGATAATGATACCTGATATGACTCCGCCCGACGAGGAGACGACTCCCCTGCTGAGTGCGGTATATGACGACCTTGCGCAGGCTGTCGCCTACTTTGAAGGGAGGATATGATATGATGCTTTCAAAGACGAGCGTGTCCGAGCTGTTCGATATCCCGAAGTTCTACTACTTCGACAGCGGTAACGACTACTCGGGCAGTCTCGGTGATTTTGCATACAAGGTATACACGGGCGAGACGCTGAAGGTGCTGACGTGGCACGGGCATCTCTGCTCCGACAAAGCCGAGATAGAGCACGAGAAGGAATTCGAGCGCTCACAGGAGGGCTTCGACGTTATGATAAAGTGGCTTGAGGACACCTACAACGGCAAGACCGAATAAAACAAAAACAGCCTTCCGCTCGGAAGGCTGTTTGTTTTTCTGTTTACCACTCACCGAATTCGCCCTGTGTCTGAGGCTCTGTCGGTTCGATTATTATCGGAGGCGGGTCTGTCTGAACAGGTTCTGTCGGCTGCGGAGGCGGGTCTGTCTGAACGGGCTGTGTCACGATGACAGCCTCTGTCGTTGTGACAACCTGCTGCTGAGCCTGTGTCGCCTGTGTAGTAGTCTGCGGAGTTACCTGAGCGTCCTCGGGCAGATAGTAAACTATCAGCTTCTTGGAGTCCTTATTGCTGTAGAACGTACCGGGCTGAACGACCTTTGCATCTACCATCAGCTGAGTAATGCTGTTGGGAGTTCCCCACGACTGGCTCGACTTTACCTTCGAGTAGTTGGTGATACCCGCTTTTCTGAGCTCATTCTCGTACTGGGAAACGGTCAGACCCTCGAACGGCGGGATAGTACCGCCCTCCTTGCCCTTGCTGACCCTGAGCTTTACAGTCGTGCCCTGAGCAACGGTCTCGCCGACCTGAATATCCTGCTCAAGGATAACATCGGGGTCGCTGTCGTTGTCGTACTCATATTCTACCTCAAACTTGAAGTAATCCTTGTACTTCTCCTCGGTGAGAGTGAAGAACTTGCCTACGAGGTCGGGCATATCGGTATCGGGCTGCGAGCCGTCCTCAGTCGAGAGCTCGGGCTCCGTCGTAACGATATTGCTCGATATCGACGAGCGCGAGAAATCACTCTCTTCATCGTCGTGCTTTACGAAGTTCTGCATAAAGAACACAACGATTATCAGAAGTATCGCAAGGAGCAGTATACCGATGATTATCGGCACCTTGATACGGTCAACAGTGTTGACCTTCTCATAGCTGTACTCGTCGTAGTCGTCCTCGGGCGGGTAATACGGTTGCTGAGGGGGCTGCTGAGCATACTGCTGCTCGTAATACTGCTGCTGAGGCTGAGCCTGCGGCTGCTGATATACGGGAGCTGCCTGACGTACGGGCTCATTTGAGTAGCTGTTGTCAACGTGTGCCTGCTCGAAAGCGGGACGAACCGTCGGCGGCTGCTCGAAGAGCCTTGTCACGAGCTCGGTTATAGTCTGTATACGGTCTCTGCCTGCGAGGTTCATGCCCTCCATAATAACGCGCGATACGTGCGCAGGTATGCTCTTATTGAGCATAGCGGGCTCGCAGAGGTCGTCGTGCTGCATACGTGTCACGGAATCTACGGGCATACAGCCTGTGAGCGCCCTGTAGAGCAGAGCACAGACGCCGTAGACGTCCGTCCATGAGCCCTGACGGCTGCTGCTGCTTGCCGAGTACTGCTCGGGAGCGGCATAGCCCTTGAAGAGCTCGTATTCGAGACCAGCATTAGCCGTTCTGACGGCGGAAACGCAGAAGCCCGAAAGCTTCAGCTCGCCCTTGTCGGTGATATATACGGTCTCGGGACTAATAGCGCGGTGAATGATACCCGCATTGTGGAGTATACCTATCGTAGTGAAGAGCGGAGGGAATATCTTGGATACCTGCTCCCAGCTGAGCTCGCCCGCATTCTCCTTGAGGTGGTCGAGCATCTTCACGCCGTTTATGTACTCGAATACAGTGTATGTGGTATTGTTCTCGGCGAACATATCAAGCACAGGTGTGATGTTTGAGTTGTTCCTGAGCCTTGCAAGCGACTTGTTCAGCTCGGTGTACTCAGCCATAAATGCCTTGTACTTTGCAAGATTATTGTAGTTTACGCTGATAGTGGCTCTGTCCTTTACTCTTGTACAGAGGTTTATCGGCATATACTCCCTGAGCATCACCTTGCACGAGGTGGATATATCATATCCCATATATGTAGCGCCCTCGCCGTTATACTCGAGAAGCACGCCCACGAGGTATCTGTCGCGAAGGACGGTACCGGGTGTTATATACATAGCGTTATGCGGCGTTTTATCATCGAATCCGCAATGGGGGCAGATATGCTGATCCATGTCAAATTTTTCCATACATCTGTAACAGAATCTACGTTCTCCCAAAGCAGTTCCTCCTTTACCCATAATAATAGCGATACTACTTCAATGTATCATATCTATTTTAGCAGTATTCAAGGCAAATGTCAACATCTATTTGTAATATTCCGCCCATTTATAGCATTTTGTATTATTTCTGTAATAACTTTATTACAATATCCCATATATTTGTAACAATTCAGTCCGTCAATTCACTTGCCGCAAGCATGACGCCGAGCTTTCCGCTCGTGTAGGTTATACCTCCCTGCATCCATACGGCATAGGGCTCGCGGAGAGGTGCGTCCGCGGAGAGCTCAATGGAAGCGCCCATTGTGAAGGCTCCTGCCGCCATGATGACCTTGTCGGTATAGCCGGGCATATCCCACGGCTCGGGAGTAACGAAGGCGTCCACGGGAGCTCCCGCCTGTATACCGCGGCAGAACGCGCAGAGCTTATCCTCGCTGCCGAGCCTGATCGCGGTGATGATATCACCTCTCGGGTCGTCCTTGCGCGGCGAGCACTCGTAGCCGAGCATAGTGAACAGCTCGCTCGCGAATGCCGAGGTCTTGAGCGCTGCGGCTACCACGTCGGGAGCCATAAATAATCCGAGGAGCATCTCGCGGTTCATACCGAGAGTACAGCCGACCTCCTTGCCCATGCCCACGCAGGTGAGCCTGTAGGAGCACAGCTCCACGAGGTCTGCCCTGCCCGCGATATATCCGCCTGTGCGGGAGATACCGCCGCCCGCGTTCTTGATGAGAGAGCCGATGATTATATCAGCGCCGACCTCCGAGGGCTCACGCGTCTCCACGAACTCGCCGTAGCAGTTATCGACCATAACAACAGCGTCGGGGTTGCCCTTCTTTATCGCATTAACCATTTTTTCGATGTCCGCGACCGTGAAAGCGGGACGGAGCGAATATCCGCGCGAGCGCTGTATATACGCGACCTTCGCGCCCTTGACAGCGGCTGTGATACCGTCGTAATCGGGAGTGCCGTCGGGGAGAAGGTCTACCTGTCCGTACTCAACGCCGTAATCCATCAGCGAGCCGTTGCCCTTGTCGCCCGCGATACCGATCACCTCTTCGAGCGTGTCGTAGGGCTTGCCCGTGATGGAAACGAGCTTGTCGCCTGTGCGCAGAACGCCGAACAGAGCCGTAGAAAGCGCGTGCGTACCCGATACGAAATTGAAGCGGACAAGGGCTTCCTCGGTGCCGAGCACCTGCGCGAACACCTTGTCGATGACCTCTCTGCCGATGTCTCCGTAGCCGTAGCCCGTCGAGCCGTAGAAGCAGGACTCGCTCACACGATTGTCGGCAAAGGCTTTGAGCACCTTCGCTCCGCAGTATTCAGCGGTAGACTCGATACGCGCGAATGCATCGCGGCAGTTGTCCTCCGCCTGCTGAGCAAGCTCCATAAGCCTGTCGCTGAAGCCGTAAATACTCTTTATATCCTTATTCATCTGTAAAACCTCTTTTAGTTGATAATACCCTTTGAAGCGCTGTCCTTCTCCACGTCGATACGCTCAAGGACGAATTCATGCTCGACCTCGCGGAAGCCTATCTCGCGGTAGAAGCTCACACGCACATCGAGCGCAAGCAGAAATGCCTTTTTTCCGTTGTTGTTGAGGAAGAGCGCGAGCCATTTCAAAAACTCACGCGCATAGCCGCTCCCGCGGGCAGAAACTCGCGTCGCTACCTGTCCTATAAGAGCCTCGTTGCCGATATCGAATACGATAGAGGCGGTGGTGCTGTCTCGGTAGGTGAACACACGGCTTATACCGTGACGGCAGCGGTGCGAGGTATCAGTGTACCACAGCGAAAAGTCCGCAATATTCGGGAATCCCTCGCTCAGTATCTGATAGACGTCGGGGAGGTACGGGTCGAAATCGACGAACTCCTCCGCGAAGGTATAGCTGTCCTTGTCGGGAACGAGCTCGAACACGGTGCGGTTTAGCACCTGATAGCGCTCGCCCATATCTATGCCGGAGAGTATCTTCTGGTCGCCCTCAATACGGAAAGGCATATTCATATCAATGAACATCTGGAGCTCGTCGTCGGCTTCAAGGTGACCGTCCCCGCAGATAATGAGGGTAGAGTTGATGATAAACATATAGCCCTCGCCGAAATTATCGTTCTCGCCCGTTATCTTGTAGAAGCGGCAGAAGTCGTAGCCTGCCCCGTAAGCCTTCATATAGGCTATCATCTTGCGTCCCGAGAGAGTTTTCATCAGGAGCTCGGTATTGAACTCGCTCTCGCTTGTTATCAGTTTTATCATAGCTCGCATATCCTCTCCGCAAGTCGTTTTACCAGCTGATAGGAGGGCTCAAGGTCGCGCTCGGCTATCACACAGGACGCGCTGTGCAGGTATCTGCACGGGAGCGATACAGCGATAGTACGTACTCCGCTTCCGCTGATGTGGATAGCTCCCGCATCGTTGCCGCCCGCTATCTTAGTCTTGGTCTGACAGCAGAGACTGAGCTCCTTCGCTGTGTCCATAGCAAGGGCGTAAAGCTCCTTATCGTAAATAGTGCGCCTGTCCATAAAGCTGATAACGGGTCCGTCACCGAGGCAGCAGACGCGCTTTGCACCGCCAACGCCATCGATGTCGGCGGCAGTCGTGGCTTCGAGAACTATCGCAAAATCGGGCGCAACGCTGAACGCCGACGCTCCCGAGCCGCGCAGTCCTATCTCCTCCTGCACGTTGAACACGAAATAGGTGTCGTACTCGGGCTGCTCCTGAATGAGGCGTATCATCATCGCACAGCCGACACGGTCGTCTATAGCCTTGGACTTGATATTCACGCCGAATTCGGTGAACTCGGAATCGAAGTAAACGCAGTCGCCGAGCGAGACATACTGCATAGCCTCCTCACGGTCGTGAGCTCCGATGTCGATATACATACCGTCGTACTCGGGAGCCTTATCCTTCTGCTCCTTTGTAAGGTTGTGAACGGCAGTAGAGCCGACAACTCCCGATATGCCGTTCTTTCCGACCTTAACCTGTCTGCCGATGGCGACGGTGGTGTTCACTCCGCCGACCACGTCAAAGCATAGCGTACCGTCAGCGTTGATATATGTAACAATGAAGCCGACCTCGTCCATATGGGCGCATATCATCAGCTTCTTCTCCGAGCTCTTCCTGCCCCTGCGGAAGCAGATAAGACTCCCGAGCGGGTCAACGCGGTATTCGCAGCAGTCCTTCACCTTGTCTATGATGAACTCGCGGACAGCCGATTCGTCGCCCGATACACCGTTTATAAGGCACAGCTCCTTCAGCAATTCTTTCATAGTCAGCCCTCCGTTATGTATGCGGCTAAAAGCTCAGCGGTGCTTCTCACGTCATCGAGGTCGATGACCTCCACGGGCGTGTGCATATTCCTCAGCGGTATCGAGACGGTACACGCCTTGCAGCCGCTCCTGCTGACGGAATAGCGGTCGGCGTTCGTACCCGTGCCGCCGTTCATCACCTCAAGCTGATACGGGATATCCGCACTCTTTGCGGCGGAGATAAGCGCGTCTGTGACTTCACGTGAGAGCGACGGCGAAACGCCTATCATAGCCCCCTCACCGAGCTTACCGCACTTGCGCTCGTCCTCTCCCATTGCAAGGGCGAAGCTGACGTCCACGGCTATAGCGATATCGGGGTCAAGCTGATAAGCGCCTATCTTCGCGCCGCGCTCGCCGACCTCCTCCTGACAGGAGAAGATAACAGTTACATTGTAGGCAAGCTCCCTGCCCTGTATAAGCTCGAGCGCGTACAGTATAGCCGCAACTCCGCTTCTGTCGTCGAGAGCTCCGCCCGTGACGCGCTCACCGAGAAGCGAGCGGCACTTCACGTCGAAGGTCACGCTGTCACCTGCGGATACTATCTCTGCGAGCTCGTCGTGCGTCATACCTGTGTCAATGGCTGTATCATCGTATTTCACGACCTCATTTCCGCCGCTCAGATGAGGCGGCACAGAGCATATAACGCCGGATATATCGCGCTTGCCGTGAATAATAACGGGCTGAGCAGCGATGAGTCGGCGGTCAATGCCTCCGAGCTGGTCAAACTTGACAAAGCCCTCGTCGGTAATGCTCGTAACAACGAAGCCGATCTGGTCTATATGCGCGTCGAGCACAAGATGAGGCAGTCCCTCGCGCTTTGTGCCGAATGTACCTATCACGTTGCCGCTGACTATACGTGCATCGGGACAGTATTCCCGCAAAAGTCCGCACGCAAGCTCAGCCGCAGGAGATTCGCTGCCCGAAGCTCCGTAAGCCTCAGCAAGCGAAAATAAAACTTCTTTGAGTTCCATAAATTCACCTCATAAATAGACGTTACTCTTTATTATATCATAATCTTCATATAATAGCAAGCAGGAGCGGAAGGTTTTTCCGTCCCGCAATTCTGCACAGCGAAATCACCTGCGGTCGCTGTTTCAGTTCAATTTGACTCCAATGTCCGAGGTATGCTGATATATTATCAATTTTTTGTGACAGTCAGAGTGTTCAGCTTGAATGTTATATATGAAAGCACAAATTCCATGGGATTCTTTCAGAGAGGAGGCAGCGCCATGACGGGAGCAGAATACAGTGCTCTGCGGAAAAGCTCGCCCGAAAAGGCGTACGCTGTGCTGTTCGGGAGCTACTGCGACTACGTCTACACCATTGTGTACAACAGGCTGCGCAGTGTAGCTCCGCGCGAGGATATAGAGGAATGTGTGAGCGACATCTTTGCGGACATTTTCCTCACCTACAGTAACAGCGGCGAATTTGCGGGCGATATGAAGGGCTTCATCGGTACTGTAGCAAAACGTCGCGCTATCAACACCTATCACAGCTTCGCCTCCCGCGCGGGACGTCATTCGGGAGAGTCTGACGACTATCTCGCGGGCATTGCTTCGGGTACAGACATCGAATCCGAGCACGACCTCGAGGAGCGCCGATGTATACTACTCGATAAGATAGACGAGCTCGGCGAGCCTGATTCTACGATAATCCTGCAAATATATTATTATGACCTCTCCTCGGCAGAGATAGCTAAAATGCTGTCGATGAAGCCCTCGGCAGTGCGTATGCGCGCGTCGAGAGCCCTCGACAAGCTGAGAAAAACACTGACAGAAGTCGGTATCACGTTGTAAAGGAGATGCGTGAAATGGAACATGGATTCAATATGCTTGAAAATGCAACCGACAAGAGCTTAGAGCGCCTTTCCGAGCGAAGGGTACTGACAGAGAAAGAAAAAGAGAGGATGTTGAAGATGAGTATGGATAAGCTGAACAAAATGAATGACAATACAGAGGACGAGTTGCAGGTCAGCGGCGTTGAGCAGTACAATCGTCCGAAATGGTACGGATTTGCTACTGCGGCAGCAAGCCTGCTCCTTGTCGGCGGCATAGTGGGCGGAGGTGTGTATCTCAGCAGAAACGCTCAAGCCCCCGATGACCCTATGGCGGAGGCGACGTCATCGACAGATACAACGTATGCGGAAGCAATAAGAACGACCAATACAACAGCAGTTCCTACAGAAGCACAGACAGATTCCCCGACTGAGACGGCATATAATATGGCTGACAAAGTAAATGCTCTTATCAACCTCAGCCGAGGCTGGATGTGCGGCGAGGACACGCAGCTCAAGAAGACCGTTGAGACAGCTGACGGCACCGTCGAGTATTACCGCTGCTACGATTTCGATAAGCCCGAAGATGTGAAGGCGAAATACAGAGAATACTTCACTGAAAATTTCCTCGGCGACTACGAATATATCTGGAATGAAAGCGCCTGCGAAGCTCCGATATTCAAGGACTTCGGCGGCAAGCTCTACCACCGCAGCGATAAAGAAGATGTCGTTCTCTACAGCTTTACAGAAAATGATATCGAAATAGAAAGCTGCGACGAAAACAGGCTTGAATTCACAGTCATCGGCAGAGGCTTGAACGACAGCCTGCATATGCTGTACATCGTTTGCGTCAATGAGGACAGTGACTGGAAGATAGACAGCTATAACGACACGGAAATATCAGCAGAATTCACACATATCGCCGAATAAAGCAATAAAGCTCGGAAGCAGACCGCTCCCGAGCTTTTCTGTTCATCTTATTACTTGAAGTATGCAACTCCGCTCTCGAAGATGCGCTGGTCCTTCTCGCCAGCAACATTCTTGCAGATAAAGCTGCCCTTACGCTCGGAGTGTCCCATCTTGCCGAGGACGCGTCCGTCGGGAGATGTGATACCCTCGATAGCGTCGAACGAGGTGTTCGGGTTGTAGCGGATATCCATTGTCGGGTCGCCCGCGAGGTCAACGTACTGCGTAGCTATCTGACCGTTATCAGCCATTTTCTGTATCAGGCTCTCGGGAGCTACGAAGCGTCCCTCGCCGTGCGAAATCGGTACAGTGTGTATATCGCCGACCTCCGTGCCGTAGAGCCACGGGCTCTTGTTTGAGGCGATACGAGTATTTACCATCATCGACTGGTGGCGGTTGATGGTGTTGAAGGTCAGCGTGGGCGAATCTTCCTTCATCTCAACTATCTCGCCGAACGGTACAAGTCCGAGCTTAACGAGTGCCTGGAAGCCGTTACAGATACCGAGCATAAGACCGTCGCGGTTCTTGAGGAGGTCGTGAACTGCATCCTTTATCATCGGGTTGCGGAAGAATGCAGTGATGAACTTGCCGCTTCCCTCGGGCTCGTCACCGCCCGAGAAGCCGCCGGGTATCATAATCATCTGCGACTCTCTGATAGCCTTCTCGAACTGCTCTACGGAAGCCTCAATATCACCAGCCGCCTGATTGCGGATAACGATGACCTCAGCGGAGGCGCCTGCCTTCTCGAAGGCTCTTGCGGTGTCGTACTCGCAGTTAGTGCCGGGGAATACGGGGATAACGACTCTCGGCTTCGCAAACTTCTCGGAGGAAGCAAGAGTAACCGTATTCTTGTAGCTGTACTTCGCGGGAGTAGCGTCCGTGGTCTTGATACGGCACGGGAACACGGGCTCGAGCTTGCCCTCCCAAACGCGCTGGAGGTTGTCCAGCCCGAGGGTGTAGTCGAGGGTGTCTATCCTGTAGGTGTCAGTGGTCTTACCGATAACGTTCTCGTCATCGGAAGCCTCGCCTGTAAGCTCGATGATGAACGCACCGTAGCAAGGAGTGAACAGCTGCTGAGCTGTCATACGAGAGGTGAACTCGAAGCCGAGCTTGTTGCCGAAGCACATCTTCGCGATACCCTCAGCAGCTCCGCCGTAGCCAATAGTCCATACAGCAGCTGCTCTGCCCGCAGCGATGATGTCCTCGACCTTGTCAAATACAGCCTTTACGCTGTCGAATACAGGCAGACCGTTCTCGTCGTAGTCGGGAGCGATGTATATTACCTTGTCCCCTGCCTTCTTGAACTCGGTGGAGACAACCTTGTCAGCCTTTGCTGTCGAAACAGCGAACGAAACGAGCGTAGGCGGAACGTCGATGTCCTCGAATGTACCCGACATCGAGTCCTTGCCGCCGATAGAGCCGCAGCCGAGCTCGAGCTGAGCCCTGAATGCACCGAGCAGAGCAGCCATAGGCTTGCCCCAGCGCTTGGGGTCATTCTTGGTGCGCTCGAAGTATTCCTGGAAGGTCAGCCAGCATTTCTTATATGTACCGCCTGCCGCAACTACCTTGGCGATAGACTCGACAACTGCGAGCATAGCACCGTGGTACGGGCTCTTGGTGGATATATCGGGATTGTAGCCCCAGCCCATCAGCGAGCAGGTGTTCGTCTCGCCTTTAAGCACGGGTATCTTCGCAGCCATAGCCTGCGAGGGAGTCATCTGGTAAACGCCGCCGAAGGGCATAAGCACTGTGCCTGCACCGATAGTGGAGTCGAACTTCTCGATAAGTCCCTTCTGCGAGCATACATTAAGTCCGCCCAGAAGACTTGTCCACGCCTCGGCTGAATCATCAACAGCCTCTGCAGCAGTGTCCTCGGGGAGCTCAACAGTGATGTCCGTGAACTTCGGAGCACCGTTGGAGTTGAGGAACTCGCGTGAGAGGTCAACGATAGTTCTGCCGTTCCAGTTCATCTTGAGGCGGGGCTCCTCGACAACGTCAGCCACGCGAGTAGCCTCGAGGTTCTCCTTTGCAGCCTCAGCCATGAATGTGTCAACGTCCTCGGGAGCAATGACTACCGCCATACGCTCCTGAGACTCGGAAATAGCAATCTCCGTGCCGTCGAGACCGTCGTACTTCTTGGGTACTACGTTAAGGTCGATAATAAGACCGTCGGTCAGCTCACCGATAGCAACTGATACGCCGCCCGCACCGAAATCGTTGCAGCGCTTGATGAGCTTTGTTACCTCGGGCTTGCGGAAGAGACGCTGGAGCTTTCTCTCCTCGGGAGGATTGCCCTTCTGTACCTCAGCTCCGCAGCTTTCAAGGGATTCGAGGGTATGCGACTTCGACGAGCCTGTAGCACCGCCGCAGCCGTCTCTGCCTGTCTTGCCGCCGAGCAGGATAACAACGTCACCTGCCACAGGAGCCTCGCGGCGGATATTCTCCGCGGGAGCAGCACCGAGTACAGCGCCTATCTCCATACGCTTCGCAACATAGCCGGGGTGATATACCTCAGCAACATGACCTGTTGCAAGTCCTATCTGGTTGCCGTATGAGCTGTAGCCGTTTGCAGCTCCGACAACTATCTTCTTCTGCGGGAGCTTGCCCTGTATAGTATCGGAAACGGGCACGAGCGGGTTAGCCGCACCTGTTACGCGCATTGCCTGATAAACGTAGCTTCTGCCCGAGAGCGGGTCGCGGATAGCTCCGCCGAGGCAGGTCGCAGCACCGCCGAAGGGCTCGATCTCGGTGGGGTGGTTGTGGGTCTCGTTCTTGAACATAAGGATCCAGTCATCGAGCTTGCCGTCGATATCGACCTTTATCTTTACCGAGCAGGCGTTTATCTCCTCGCTCTCGTCGAGGTCGGGGAGAAGCCCGTCAGCCTTCAGCTTCTTGGCTGCAAGAGTACCGATGTCCATAAGGGTTACCGGACGGTCGCTCCTGCCGAGCTCCTCGCGCACATTGAGGTACATATCGTAGGTGTCCTTGATGTAGGGAGTAACAATGCTCACGTTCTCAACATTGGTGAGGAAGGTCGTATGACGGCAGTGGTCGGACCAGTATGTATCTATCATACGTATCTCGGTGATAGTGGGGTCACGGTGCTCCTTATTGCGGAAGTAGTCCTGACAGAACTTGATGTCGTCGTAGTCCATAGCGAGACCGAACTGCTCAACGAAGGCGTGAAGCCCCTTCTCGTTGAGGTTGATGAAGCCCTCAAGTGTCTCGACAGTCTCGGGGATCTCGTAGTTGGTATCGAGGGTGTCCACCTCGTCAAGGGAAGCCTCGCGGCACTCAACGGGGTTGATCATATAAGCCTTGAGACGTTCAAGGTCTTCGTCGGAGATACCGCCCGATACGATGTAAACTCTCGCGTTCCTTACGCGGCAGCGCTCGCCCTGACGGAGTATCTGTATACACTGCTCGCAGCTGTCGGCACGCTGGTCGAACTGTCCGGGGAGGAACTCGACAGCGAACACCCTGTCGCCCTCTTCGAGAGCGGGGAGCTTGTCGTATACGACGTCAACAGCGGGCTCGGAGAAAACCGTAGGAATAGCGGCTTTGAAGTCGTCCTCGCTGAGCTTGTCCGCGTCATAGCGGTTGAGGACGCGGATACCCTTGACATCAAGTCTCAGGGACGTCCTGATGTCGCTGAGGATAGACTTAGCCTCAACGGCGAATTCGGGCTTTTTTTCTGCATAGATTCTGAATACAGCCATAATCATATCTCCTTGTTAAAAGTTATCACAGATAACTAAATTATCTTACCGTAGCAGCACTCACAGTCTGCTTCTTCTATTGTAACATAAAAAATCTGATTACGCAAACTTTTTTTTGAATTTTTCCGTGAAATTTTTATTAATGTGTAGTCGGGAGCGTGTCCCTGATGAAATTCCGCGCATCTCTCGCGCTCGAACAGCACGGGAACAGTCTTGCCGACGAGGCTCTGCATATACTCACGAGCCAGCCGCTCGCCAAGAGCCTTCATACGGTCGGCACGCTCGTGCTTGACAGCGTCGGGTACCTGCTCCATTTTCGCGGCAGGAGTGCCGTTTCGCGGCGAATACTGGAAAACGTGTATCCGCGAAAAGCCTATCCTCTCCGCAAACGCCATAGATTCGGCAAATTCCTGCTCAGTCTCGTTCGGGAAGCCGACCATTATATCCGTCGTGAACGACGCCTCGGGAAAGCGCAGGCGTATCTGCTCCACGAGGGCTGCATACTCCTCGGGCGTATAGCGGCGGTTCATACGCTTCAGCGTAGCCGCACAGCCGCTTTGCAGCGACAGGTGGAACTGCGGGCAGAACTGCGGCAGAGCAGCGAGGCGGTCGAGGTCGTCGGGGAGCATCATTTCGGGCTCTATTGAGCCAAGTCGAACGCGCTCTATACCCTCGGTCTTGCAGCAGACCTCCACCGCGTCCGCGAGCCGCAAGCCCTCGCGGTGACCGTAAAACGCGATATTTATTCCCGTCAGCACGATCTCCCGCCGCCCGTTCGCGGCGAGCATAGCCGCTTCCTGCCGCAGAGCTTCAAGCGGCTTGCTGCGGAAGCGTCCGCGGGCATAGGGTATCATACAATAGGTGCAGTAGCACTCGCAGCCGTCCTGAATCTTGACGAAAGCACGTGTATGGCTGTCCGTCGGGACATAGGCTATCTCCTCGAACTCATCGTCTCTGCTCAGAGGCGTTATCTCGACGATACGGCGTCGCTCCGACAAAGCAGAAAGTACGAGCTCGGGCAGCTTTGCGCGGTCCTTCGTGCCTGTGACAATGTCAGCCTCCGCTATCTTCTCAGCCGCTTCGGGAGCAGCCTGCGGCATACAGCCCGTCAGCACGATGGCCGCGTCAGGCACGTCCCTGCGGAGCTTCCGCACCGCGTACACGGACTTGCTGTCGCCGCTGCCCGTAACGGTGCAGGAATTTACGACGATGACATCAGCGTCCTCGGGCTTGTCCGTAGGGTCAAAGCCCGCATCGGTGAAGCAGCTGCGCAGAAGCTCGGTCTCGTACTGACTGACCTTGCAACCGAAAGTTATAAAAAATACCTTATACATATTTCACCCTTTTATCACGAAATTTTACCATAATTGTCATGTAAATACTACACAAAAATGACTATTCGTTTTTGTACAATATAAATAATTATTCTTTATACCTAAAAAGTCAAATTGATTTTAAATTAGTTTATGCCAAATTGCCGAATTTATAAAAATCGCCTTGACATAGCCGTTTACACGTGGTAATATATAGTTGCGGACAGGGAAGAGCCCGCAGAGAAAGAGAAGATAAATAGAAAACACACGCAAGCGAAAACAGGAGGTAATGTATTATGACAAAAGCTACCGTTTCACTTCAGGATATCAACGACGTTAAGGATTTCGTTAATATCGTTATGAAGTATGACTTCGATATTGACCTCGTATCCGGAAGATACGCTGTAGACGCAAAGTCTATCATGGGTATTTTCAGCCTGGACCTCTCAAAGCCCATTGAGCTCAATGCTCACACTGACGACGCTGACAAGTTCATGAAGGACATCGCAAAGTACATCGTAAAGTAAAAACACCGATAAACAATAAAAAATGACAGTACACACACCTTGGACGCTTCTTCGGAAGCGTCTTTTTTTATCCGCTGACATTATTTACCTGTTGTAAGACAGCGATTACCCGACATAATACTCTCAGACGCTTATCAACGTATTACACGGAATAAACGTCACGAAAAGAGGTGTCACATCTATGTGGGATAAACTCGCCCTCATACTTCTCATCGTCGGAGGCATCAACTGGGGTCTCGTCGGCATTTTCGACCTCGACCTCGTTGCATTTGCATTCGGCGGTGCAGGCACTATCCTCGCACGGGCTGTCTACATTCTCGTAGCCATCTCTGCGGTATGGTGCATTTCCTTCCTCTTCCGCAGGAACGAGGAGCTCGCGGTCAGCACAGTAGAGCGCTGAGCGCACGTTCTGCCGCTCAGATGCCGTAGCGGCGGATATACACATCATCGCGTCCTGTCAGTACGGGACGCGTTTTTTCGGCAAAATAAAAAGGGAGACGGTATACGTCTCCCCCAATTATTATAATCAGTCGCTTACGTAAGGCATAAGAGCAACCTGTCTTGCCTTCTTGATAGCAGATGTAAGCTCACGCTGATGGAATGCGCAAGTACCTGTTACACGTCTGGGAAGGATCTTAGCTCTCTCAGTTACGCACTTTCTGAGCTTCGCGAGGTCCTTGTAGTCGATTCTCTCGATCCTGTCTGCGCAGAACATGCAAACCTTCTTGCGGGGCTTCTTCGCAGGACGAGAAGTTCTTTCCTTTTCCATGACAATTTCTCCTTTCGTAATATTGATTCAGTCCGTTTTCAGAACGGCATATCGTCCTCATTGAGGAGCTCTTCGTATTCGCCGAAGTTACCGTAAGACATATTATCGTTTGCGGGAGCGGGCTGCTGCGGAGCGGCTGCCTGCTGTCTGGGAGCCTGATAAGTGTTATTCTGCGGCTGAGCGCCGCCGTCGTTCTTGCCGCCGACAAACTCAACATTATCCACGAATACATCGGTGGTATAATGTGTTACATCGGGATATTTTTTATCCTGATACTTACCTTTTCTGAGGTTACCCTCAACAAGAATCATTTTCCCCTTGTTAAAGTAACGTGACACAAACTCAGCCGTCTGTCTCCAAGCGGTGCAGTCAATAAAATCAGTTTCATATTCACCGTTCTGATTCTTAAAACTGCGAGTTACCGCGACGGTAAATCTGCAAGATGCAACGCCGCTCTGAGTCTGTCTGAGCTCGGGGTCTGCGGTGAGTCTTCCGACCAAAATAACCTTATTCATAAATGGCGCCTCCTAAACGATGAAGATGGATTAGTCGATAACTGTAACGAGTGAGCGAAGAACGCCGTCCGAGATGTTGAGACGTCTTGAAAGCTCAGCGGGATAGTCGGGTGTCGACTGGAACGTATAAATTACGTAGTAGCCCTCTGTCTCGTCGTCGATAGGATATGCAAGCTTGCGCTTACCCCATTCCTCGTTGACTTCAACAGCTTCGGCGTGACGCTCGATTCTCTCCTTGAACTTCTGAACGAGAGCCTTCATGGGCTCCTCTCCGTCCTTGAGGCTGAAAACAACCATTACTTCATACTTTGCGGATACCTTTGCCATTTTTGTACACCTCCTTCTGGATTCCGCCCGTAGCACTATGCGGGCAAGGATAATAGTACCGATACACGATACTTGAATATTATAACATACCCCCTGACGCTTGTCAAGGGGTAATTTCTATTTTTTTCAATTTATGCGTAGGGCAGCTTCTGATACACCCTGTAGGCGGACCAGCCTATCCCAACAGCCCAGAAAATGCTGAAAAGGTGCATACCCGTATCCGAGAGCGGCAGATAGCCGCACAGGAAATTTCCGAGCGTGTGCAGCCCTATCGCGAGCAGCAGCCAGCGCTTCAGGTCGCCTGTCTGTACCGCCTTGAACACGATGACCGACAGAGCAACGTGAATGAACGTGCTTGATATTGAGTCGAGCGATACAAGTATACTGTCGAGGAAGGAGAAATCGGCAGCAGCTGCAACTCCTTCAAGCATCTTATTCGCGCTGTACTCGTCAAGGCCATTCGTAAATTCAGCCTCGCCGAGGTTGTTCCAGTCAATGCCGTCGAGGACGTAGTGGAACGACGCAAAGCCTGCTACTGCCAAGGTTTCATAGAAATCGTGCCCGAAGCCGTACATTACCGAGGCAGTGCGCGCTGTCCTGTTCGCGAGCGGATACCTGAACGCTGCGTACCGAGCCGTTTCCTCGCATACGCCCGAGAGCAGTCCCTGCATGAGGTAGAACACGAACGGGTCGGTCGCGAAGATGCTCCCCTCTCTGAAAATGAAGAAACGGAGTATCAAACGCACAGTTCCTGCCGCAAAATAGGCAAGGAAGCCAACGAGGAAGACCACCCAGCTCTCATAGGTGCGCTTTCGCCACAGGAAGGCGAGTATCAGCGGCATTACCGTGCAGACTATGCCCGTAACCGCGTATCTGACCAGCGTAGCTGTTGTGAAATGGATATCAGTTGCCATCGGTATTTTTCAGCGGCAGGTCATCGACCTTGTAGAGTCCCGCATCCACCTTTTGAAGCACGAGGGCATCATTCGCGGTGACGCCCTGCTGTCCGTCAATATCGGCATTCTGTAAGCCCTGTGCCGTCAGACCGTACTTGTCACGGTTGCCGAGGTGCTGGAGTATAGCCGTCGCGTCCGCGATAGAGACTCTGCCGTCGCAGTTGGCGTCGCCGTAGGTCACATCGGGTCTTTCGGCGATAGTGGTAGTGGTCACAGTCGTAGTCGCGGTAGTTGTAGTCGCGGAAGTAGTTGCCACAGAAGTCTCCGAGGAAGTCGTCACGGGCGGAGCCGAGGTTATCTCTGCCATACTCGGCGAGCAGTCGCTCCACCAGCCCCACGGATCGGAGCGGTACTGGTCGGCGCGTTTATCGGTAGTCCACGTGAACTCGTTGTCGTAGAGGTGGCCCTCGTCGTAGTACCAGTGTGCGAGCGCGATTATTTCATCGGGATAGCCCGCATAATAGCCGTCATTTTCGCCTGTGTAGTCGCACCAGCCCGTATTGAAGCCCTTCAGCGACGCACGTACCACCTGATAGCCCTCGAGGTGGTGCTCGTTTATAGCTATCTCGACGAAGTGCAGTATCTTGCGTATGCCCATATGGTTGGAGATTATCGCGTCGTAGAAGGTTGATTCGCTGAGCGAATACTGATACATCTCGGGGACATTTTCCTCCTTCATAAAGGTCGGGTCGGCGTCCGCGAAGGCTGTAACAGCAGTCTGGAGCGTGCCGTATGCGTGCGCGGAGCTCACGCCGAAGCCCTGACCCTGAGCAGTCTCGATATCGGCACCATCACCGTTGCCGCCGAGTGTGGATTCACGCGAACCGACGCCGAGAAACAGCGCATACACCTTTTCGCGGTCCTCCTCGCCGAGACGCACCCTCAGCAGGTCCCAGTGCTCGTCTATCTCCTTGTAGAGCGCGTACTTGACCTCCTGCACACTCATTGCGTGGTTTATAGCTCGTATCTCAGCCGTGGAAGCGTCAGCGGGAGTGTTCCTCTCACCGTAGTTGAACGGATTGCCCACGCCCTCCGCCTGCACGTCGCGGGACGGGTCGTGCGCGATATCACCTGCCGCGACCGTCTGCAAGCCCGAGCCGCACATCACCATTACTGCCGCCGTAACAAAACCGACTATCCTCTTATGAATTTTCATTTTCATCACCTCATATATTTGCTCCGCCTTGTGCGGATATAGTCACAGTCTCGCGTTCTTGCCGTAGAACGCCCTCTTCTCGCGATACATAAGCTCCTCCGCTCTCTTGACAGCTGAGTTCATATCGCCGTCGTCGCCAACTAAGTCAGCGATACCGAACGAGACCTCGTAGCCCTCAGCCTTGCACCGTGAGCGTATCTCCTCGACAGCCTCGCGCGTCTCGTTCTCGGTCGAATCAAGGCTCACGCCGAGGAACTCATCTCCGCCGAGCCTGTAGGTATGCTCGCCGCCGAAGAAGTCCCTGAGCTGTGAGGCAACGAACCTTAGCATAGTGTCGCCAGCCTCGTGCCCCTTTGTATTGTTGAGCTCGTGCAGACCGTTGATGTCTGCATATACGCAGACGAGCCCATCCCTGCACATATCGGGATAGCCCGGCAGCCTGCTCTCGAAGCAGTTGCGGTTCTTGACCTCGGTCAGGAGGTCGGTCTCGCTGAGGTAGGCTATCCTGTGGTTGCGGTAGATAGAGGTCACCTTCATACACATCAGCAGTGTGTTCGCTATGATAGCGAGCACCGCGAACGAAACAGTGTTCCACACGTCAACATCGGCGTAGACCTGCTCCTTCATCATATTCGAAAATGCGCAGATGAAAGCCCCTGTTATCACGGTCAGCACGACAAGGCGTATCGGTCTGTCAACGAACACGAGCGGTATCGCCACGAGGAAGACCTCGGCGGAAACAGCGGGATATTCGGGGTGGAGAAGCGAAAGCGTCACCGAATAGACATTCAGCAGAATCATAAAAAGGTAAATGAGCGCGAGTATCATACGCGGGTGCTCATTGCCGAAAAAGGTTACCGCAAAGAGCATAAGCACCATAGCGATGAACGACAGCGTGTAGTTGTATGCGTTCATGTTCGCGAAGTTGTCAGTCGTGCTCTCCAATATCATCAGAAGAAAGAACATGACCGAGCCGACAAGGGTCGCGAATTTGAGCAGACCCGTGTTCTCACTTACGATGTCCTCTTTTATGGAATCGTACTGCTCGCGGTCGAGCCCCGCATACACCATTATGTTTCTGAACCGTACAAGTATCTTCTTTATCATAAGCAATCTCCCAATTGTCGGCTTATATGGTTATCATCAACATTATTTTCAAAAGATTCCCTTTATATTTATTCTATTATAACATAAATTCACATATATTGCAAGCCTTAATAGCAAAATGCTTCCAATGTCCCGAAAAACGCAAAAAATTCGCCGTAACCTCTTGAAAAAAATACGAATATATTGTATAATAGAAATGTTCGCTGTCATTCGGACAGCACACCTATTTATTATAATAAGGAGCTAAATATGAAGAAACTGAACGGAATAAAGCTGAATCACCGTAAAAATACGGAAAACAGCGCCACCGTCGAGCTTCCCGTTCCCGCTGTGGTGAGGATACCTATGTCGATGCATATGGGTGCTCCCTGCACTGCGCTCGTAAAGGTCGGAGACGCAGTAAAGGTCGGACAGAAGATAGGCGAGAGCGACGCGGCATTCAGCGTCCCCGTACATTCAAGCGTTTCAGGCACGGTCAAGGCTCTGACCGACTACCGCAACGCTATGGGTACGGTGTGCAAGGCAGTTGAGATAGAGACAGACGGCAAGCAGGAAGTATCCGAGGAGGTCAAGCCTCCCGTTGTCACGGACAAGGAGAGCTTCATCAGGGCTGTCCGCGAGAGCGGTTCGTGCGGACTCGGCGGAGCGGGCTTCCCGACCCATATCAAGATGAACCCCAAGTCCGAGATTGACACACTCATCATCAACGGTGCAGAGTGCGAGCCCTACATAACCGCAGACTACCGTGAAATGCTTGAGCACCCCGAGGACATCATCGGCGGTATCAACCTCGTGAAGGATATGCTCGGCATAAAGCAGGCAAAGCTCGCTATTGAGGGCAACAAGCCCGAGGCGATAAAGAACTTCACGGAGATGGCTGCCAAGGACGACACTATCGACATCATCACTCTCCCGTCTGCGTACCCGCAAGGAGCCGAGAAAGTCATCATCTACAACTCCACTGGTCGTATCGTCAACGAGGGAACTCTCCCCGCGGACGCAGGCGTCATCGTCATCAACGTGTCCACCATCGCCTTCCTCTATCGCTACTGCAGGGACGGTATGCCGCTCGTAACGCGCCGCCTCACAGTTGACGGCAATGCTGTCGGCGAGCCGAAGAACGTGCTCGCACCGATAGGTACGTCCTTCCGTGAGGTAATGGAATTCTGCAAGACCGACATCGACTCGCTGAAAAAGGTCATCGCGGGCGGACCTATGATGGGTATGTCCGTGCCCGACATTGATATGCCCGTAGTCAAGACCTCGAATGCCCTGCTCGCGTTCAAGAGCTACGACGAGAGAAAGACCTCTGCCTGCATACGCTGCGGCAGATGCGTGAACGTATGTCCGCTCGGACTTATGCCCGCAGAGATAGACAGGGCATACAGGATAAAAGACATAGACGACCTCAAGAAGCTGAAAGTGCTGCTCTGCATGAACTGCGGCAGCTGCACCTATGTATGTCCCGCGAACCGCAAGCTCGCGGAGACGAATCAGCTCGCGAAGGCTCTCATACCGAGAAAGTGAGGTGAGAACATGAACAGACTTATAGTTTCGCCGTCTCCGCACGACGAGAACTACCTGAAAACCTCGACGATAATGTTCAATGTCATTATCGCGCTCATGCCCGCTCTTATCGTGGGCTGTGTATACTTCGGACTGCGCGCTCTGCTGCTGACGGCTGTATGCGTAGGCTCATGCGTGCTGTTCGAGTTCCTCGCCCGCAAGCTCATGAAGCGTGAGAATACGATAGGCGACCTCTCGGCTGTAGTAACTGGCGTGATACTGGCAATGAACCTCCCGTCAACGCTTCCGCTGTGGATGGCGGTGATTGGCTCGTTCGTGGCGATAGTGATAGTAAAGCAGCTCTTCGGCGGTATCGGTCAGAATTTCGCAAACCCCGCAATTACTGCCCGTATCGTGCTTATGGTCAGCTTCCCTGCCGCTATGACCAACTGGGTAGCTCCTTTCACTAACAGTTCTGACGAAATAGACGGATTATCGAGTGCTACACCTCTTGTACTTGAACAGCTCAGCGGCACAACAGACCATCATTTAGTGCCTTCATATCTCGACCTCTTCCTCGGTAAGACAGGCGGCTGTCTCGGTGAGACGTGCGCTCTTGCGCTCCTTATCGGCGGTCTGTACCTCGCTGTACGTAAGATAATCAACCTCGCAGCTCCGCTCTCATTCATCGGCAGCCTCTTCGTGCTCACATGGATAAGCGGCGGCGACCCTGTATATCAGATACTCGCAGGCGGCGTGTTCCTCGGTGCATTCTTTATGGCTACCGACTACGCTACAACTCCTATCAGCACCAAGGGAAAGGTATTATTCGGACTCGGCTGCGGTATCATCACCTTCGTTATCCGCAGATTCGGCTCGTTCCCCGAGGGCGTGTCTTTCTCGATACTGCTCATGAATGTGCTCACGCCATACATCGAGCAGCTCACACGCACTAAGGTGCTCGGCGCAAAGGAGGCTGAGAAGAATGAATAAGATACTCCCCTCCCTCGTTCTCACGATTATTTGCTTAGTAGCTTCCGCTCTGCTCGTGTTCGCGCATGAGCTCACAAAAGAGAACATCGCCGAGCAGAAGGAGCTCAAATTCAGCTCGTCTGTTGAGGCTCTCTTCGGTAAGACGGATTCAAAGCTCGTCGAGGGCGACTTCGGCGACGGTATAGAGGCTGTCGCGGTAACTTCCGACGGCAGAACAGCGATACAGGTCATAGCTGACGGCTACTCCAAGGACGGTATAAATATCCTTGTCGGCATAGACGCCGATGGCAAGGTATCGGGCATAGAGTTCGTATCTCTCGGCGAGACGCCGGGTCTTGGCTCGAAGGTTCGCGATATCCCCGACTTCCGCGAGCGATTCTACGGCAAGGACACCTCTCCCGTCGAGGTCGACGGCATAAGCGGCGCGACCTTCTCCTCAAAGGGTATGATGAAGGCGGTAGGTCAGGCTCTCAACGCCTACAATAACAACAAGGAGGCGATACTCAATGTCTGATAAGAAGAACTCCCTTTTCGGCGAGCTCACCAAGGGCATAATCAAAGAGAACCCCACGCTCGTAATGCTGCTGGGTATGTGTCCTACTCTTGCGGTGACTACGCAGGCTATGAACGGTATTGGTATGGGTCTTGCGACTACCTTCGTACTTCTCGGCTCGAATATCGTTATCTCGGCTCTGCGCAAGGTCATACCCGACAAGGTGCGTATACCCGCATTCATCGTTATCATCGCGAGCTTCGTAACCCTCATCGGCTTCCTGCTCGAGGGCTTCGTCCCGAGCCTGTATGACAGCCTCGGCATATATCTCACGCTCATCACCGTAAACTGCATCATCTTCGGACGTGCGGAGATGTTCGCAAGCAAGAACAACGTCATCGCCTCGTCGTTCGACGCTATCGGAATGGGTATCGGCTTCACGCTCGCCCTCTTCCTCATGGGCAGTATCCGCGAGATTATCGGCGCGGGTCAGTGGATGGGCATGGACATTCCCGTTATGCACTCCAACCCCATGCTGCTGTTCATTATGCCCGCGGGCGGCTTCTTCACTCTCGGCTGCATAATTGCGGCAGTAAACAAGCTCAAGAACAAGAAGCCTCCGCAGGAGATCACGTGCGGCGGCTGTGGGGGCTGTCCCATGGCGGAAAAATGCGGTACAAAGGAGGCGGATAAATAATGAAGACCATACTTGCGATAATGCTCTCGGCAATGATAACCGACAACTTCATCGTGTCGAAGTTTATGGGAATATGTCCGTTCCTCGGCGTATCGAAAAAGCTCGGAAGTGCAACGGGAATGGGTATAGCCGTTACCTTTGTAATGATATGTGCGACCTGCGTTACATATCCCATATATCACGGACTTCTCGTCCCGAACCACATCGAATACTTCAAGACAGTTGTATTCATACTCGTTATCGCGCTGTTTGTCCAGCTCGTCGAGAACTTCCTCAAAAAATGCGTTCCCGCCCTGTATAAGTCGCTCGGAGTATACCTGCCGCTCATCACCACAAACTGCGCGGTTCTCGGCGTAACTGTACTCAATATCGACAACAACTACACCTTTGTACAGTCGCTCGTTAATGCGCTGTTCGGCGGAATCGGCTTTGCGCTGATGCTCATCATCTTCTCGGGTGTCCGCAAAAAGCTCGAATACGCCGACATACCCGAAACGTTCAAGGGCGTGCCCGCCACGCTCATAGCCGCTTCGATAGTCTCCGTGAGCTTTATGGGCTTCTCGGGACTAATGAGCTAAGGAGGTGCGGATATGGAAACCTATCTCATTCCCGCGCTGATACTCGGCGGCTGCGGCATACTCGCGGGCGTGCTGCTGACTATAGCATCGAAGGTGTTCTACGTCAAGGTCGATGAGCGCATCGAAAAGATATCGGAGGCTCTCCCGCAGGCTAACTGCGGCGCGTGCGGATTCGCGGGCTGTGCCGACTACGCGGACGCCATCGTTACCAAGGGCGCGCCGACGAATCTCTGCCGTCCGGGCGGAGCAGACGCCGCGGGCAAGATTGCGGGCATACTCGGTACTGCCGCGGCTGAGGTCATACCTATGACGGCGGTTGTACACTGCTCGGGCGACTGCGAGGCTACAAAGCCGCAGTTCGACTTCGACGGCGTGCAGTCCTGCAAGGCTGTGAAGCGATTCTACGGCGGAAACGGCTCGTGCAAGTTCGGCTGTATCGGTCTCGGAGACTGCGCGGCTGTATGCGAGCACGACGCTATCAAGATAATTAACGGCGTCGCCAAGGTCGAGCCTGCTCTGTGCGGAGCGTGCGGTCAGTGCGCAGCGGCTTGTCCGAACTCGCTTATTAGCATAAAGCCCAAGTCCAAGCACATCGACGTGCTGTGCTCGTCGGGTGACAACGGCAAGGCGACCAAGCTCGCGTGCAAGAACGGCTGTATCGGCTGTAAGATGTGCGAGAAGAAGTGCCCGACGGGAGCTATCAAGGTCGAGAACTTCCACGCCGTCATCGACTACGACAAGTGCGAGAACTGCGGCGAATGTATGGCGGCTTGCCCTGTCAAGGTCATTCATTCCTGTAAAAAGTAAAAAACAACGCTGCCTGCCGATAATTTCGGCAAGCAGCGTTGTTTAATCTTCACATTTAAGAAAAATGTTCCTGCTATATATCAAGATTTATCGCGTAATTTCCATTTCAATGCTTTTCCATTTTTCACCGCACAAATCATAACTTTTTACATTGCCATTTTCTCTGAAACCAATTGATTTATAGCAGTAATATGCATCAGGATTATTATCAAAAACCTCTAACGATACTTTAGTGATTCCGTAAAGCTCAAAAGCAAATTTAATTCCTAATTTCAGCATTTGTTTTCCGTATCCTTTTCCTCTTGATTCAGGTCTGAGAATTACGTATCCGAAGCTTAACTCTTCAGGATTCTCACCGGGTTGACGAAGAGTGAAGAAACCAACAGCACCGGTTTCATCAAATGCGGTAAACGGGAAATACTTATCGTTATCAATTCTTCCTGATACAGCCTGTTCAATCCTCTCGGGAGAAACAGGGAAACCACCTAATCTGCCCTCGCTCCACTTATAGAAGGAAATGCTATCCCGACACCAGCAAGCTATTTGTTTGCTGTCGTTTTTTCGGTATGGTCTTATTCTGAGCATTAATCCACCTCATAATCAGTGTTGTGTTTACAAAAAACACATTCAGCTGTTTGCTGCAATCGGTTTTTAAAATTCTGGTTTAGCTGAGCAAAATAATCCCCTAAAATGAACTTTTTATTCAAACGACAGTATATAGCTCTTCATCTCGTTGAGGCACTCATTAAAAGAGCCCGTATTGTCGAAGCGCCGCTCGACTCCCGCAGCCGCGAGCTTCTCGTCGGAGAAGTCCTCGGTGTCGGCGATGAATCTGCGGCAGAGCTCCGTGTACTTGGGCTCGTCCTCGCGGCGCTCGCGCTCGACCGCTCGTGCAAGACGCTCGCCGTCCTCGACCTCGACGTAGAGAGGCACTACCCTGTCCGCACCGAAGTAGTCGCGTATCGGGACAAAGGATTCAAGCGTGCCTATCACCGCGTAGCTGTGGGAAGCAAGGTCGATGTTGTCATTCGCGGTGAAGTAAGTCCACTCGCCGAGCTTTGTATCGTAGGTACGGCTCTCGATGACTCTGCCCTCCGCCTTCATCTGCTCAAATTCGGCGCGGTCAACGAAGTGGTACTCCCTACCCTCTTTCTCGTTCTCACGCATCGGACGAGTCGTGTATATAACGAGCGGGGTGAGCCCGAGGCTGCTTACGACAGCCGAATACAGGCTGTCCTTGCCCGACGCGCTCTTCCCCATAATGCAGAATATCCTGTTCATAGATGATACAGCCTCCATTTATGACTTCTTTTACATTATAGCAGATACTTACTGTTTTTGCAAGCTCCATCTGAGAGGAGCATTTCACTCCAAAAGCAGTACAAATAAACGCGTCGATAGCTGTAAAAATATAGCAAATTTGACTTGACAAGTACGCAGTTTAGCAGTATAATATTACTGTATAATTATGGATTATCAGCAATTCGTGCTGAAATATTGAGCAAACGAGGGTGACAGTCATGTCCAAACCTATTGAGATAGCCGTTATAACAGCAGGCATCGACGAGGAATACCAGAATGCCGTGCTCGAAGGCATATTCTCATTCGCTAAGTCTCATAACGTGAATATTTCCTGCTTCGCTCCCATAGGCGGAGTTATTTCCATCTCAAAATATGACGTCGGAGAGTACAATATCTACTCACTGATAAACTTTGACAAATTCGACGGCGTAATAATGCTTTCAAACTGCATCAGCGACCCCGTCGAGAAGGAGGGGCTCATAATGCGCGTCAAGGCGTCAAAGCTCCCTGCTGTCGTCTTTGACTGCGACGATTATCCCGAATTCTACAACATCAAGATAGACAATTCCGTCGCAATGCGTGAGATAGTCGAGCACGTACTTACCGTGCACAACGCTAAAACTGTCAACTATATCTCGGGTCCGCTCTCAAATCCCGAGGCAGAGGATAGATACCGCGCTTTCCTTGAGGTTATGGCTGAGCATAAGCTCGTAGTTGACACAAGGCGCATTTTCTTCGGCGAATTCCGCGCACAGGACGGAAAAAAAGCTGTAAAGACCTTCCACTGCTCAAAGCTTCCGAAACCCGACGCTATAATCGTTGCGAACGATAATATGGCTCTCGCAGCCGTCGAGGAGCTGAGAGATCTCGGCTACAGAGTTCCCGAGGACGTTATAGTCACAGGCTTTGACAACACTTTCAATGCGCGTCACCACTCCCCTTCCCTAACTACCGTTGACAGACCGCTCGACGCCGAGGGCTATCAAGCCTGTCAGGTGATATTCGACCTCATTGAAGGCAAAGCCAGCGGCAACGAGGTTACGCTGAAAGCCGCTCCCGTCTTTGCCGAGAGCTGCGGCTGCAAGAGCTCATACGACGAAAATGTTGACAGCTACAAGCAGAACGTTTTCAAGCGTCTTACCGACTGCCATAACGATATATCTATTCTGAACCGACTGACTACCGACCTTGCGGACAATGATACCCTTGATGACGTCATCGAGGATATCGCAAGCTACGTCAAGGAGCTGCACCTCGACCGTTTTGCACTGTGTCTCTGCTCGAACTGGGACGAATCCTTCCGCGACGGCTGGAAGGTGAATGCTCCGCGCAAGCCTCAGGTACACGGCTATACTGAGAAAATGACCGCTCCGCTCATCATCGACGGCGATAAGAGATTCTCAGTCGAGAGCTTCAACAGCAGTGATATGTACCCCTACCGCGATGGAAAAAGCGGAAATGTAAGCCTTTTCCTGCCGCTGCACTTCCGTGAGGTTTGCCTCGGCTACTACATCATCACAAACAGCGAATTCCCGCTGAAGAGTATGCTCTGCCACTCGATAATGCTAAATATCAGTCACTCTATCGAGAATATCCGCAAGCTGCTCAACCTCAACAGTATGATACACGAGCTCGACAAGCTCTACGTGAACGATCCGCTCTGCAACATCTTCAACAGAAACGGCTTCATCAGAGCTGCCGACGCTATCTTCAACCGCTGCAAGCGCACGGGCGAGAAAATGCTCATATCCTTCATAGATATGGACGGTCTGAAGCTCATCAACGACAACTTCGGACACAAGGAAGGCGACTTCGCGCTCCAGCGTCTCGCAAGCGTCATCAGCAACTGCTGTGAGAAGAACTACATCTGCGCACGCTTCGGCGGCGACGAGTTCATCATTCTCGGCTCGGGAGCTCATGAGGGCGACATTGCAAAGCTTGAAGCAAACTTCAAGAAGCAGCTCGAGAACATCAATTCCGTGATAAATAAGCCATACGAGCTGTCAGCAAGCATCGGCTCTATTATGTCAGAAGTTAACGACGACCTGATGCTGTTCACGCTTATCACTCAGGCGGACGAGATAATGTACGAAAAGAAAAAGAAGAAAGCTACCTCGCGCTATCTGCGCAGAGAATAACAAAAGCAAGGGCACCCGATGGGTGCCCTTTTTATGGTTTATCAGCGTAATGTCAGCTGTCGATGAAATCGCGTATCTCTTGCATACGCCTGTCCCAGCCTGCGCTCTCGTCGGCGCATTTCTTCATATCCTCCCTCAGCACGTCAAGCTTCTCCTGCGGGAGGTCCTTCTTGTAGCGGAGCTTATGCTCAAGGCTTGCCCAGAAGTCCATAGCTATCGTGCGGAGCTGCACCTCCACCTTTGTGAGGCGCTTCTCGTTTTCGAGGAATATCGGCACAGCTACAATAAGGTGAAGGCTCCTGTAGCCGTTCGACTTCGGCTCTTTGATGTAGTCCTTCCTCTCGATGAGGAAGATGTCGTCCTGTCCGAGGAAGCAGTCGGCAAGGCGGTAGATGTCGTCGATGAACGAGCACACCACTCTCACGCCCGCGATGTCGGAGAGGTTCTCCTCCATACCGGCAAGAGTCACGGGAAATCCCCGCCCGTCGAGCTTCTGTATAATGCTTGTGTAGCTCTTCATACGCGACTGTATAAACTCGATGGGGTTGCTCTCGCCGCTGAGCGAGAACTGCTCATTGAGCACGCGGAACTTCGTCTCCACCTCCATAATTGCGCACCTGTAGTAGGAGAAGAACTGCTTGATAGGTCCCGCTTCCTCCTCTATCATCTCGATGAAGCTGGACTCGGGAATGTCGCCGTGAGTTATGAGCCTCATTCCCCGAACGGGGTCTCTGAGGTCTTGGAATGTATTGTTCATTGTTTACTCCGAATGTTTATTTTACTTTCTGTTTTTCTTCCACAAGCAGCTTCAGGAATTCGTCCTTCGGCAGCGGGCGCGAGAAGTAGAAGCCCTGCAAATAGTCCACGCCGACCTTTCTGAGGAGGTCGAGCTGAGCCTCTGTCTCGATGCCCTCGACGAGAACCTTCCTGCCCATCTGCTTTATCATACGTACGGTGTTCTCGAGGAGTATTCGTCCGAGCTCATGGTCTACCGCGCTCCAGAGGATACTCTTGTCTATCTTGATGATGTCGAGGTCCATAGAGAATACCGACATCACATTCGAGTAGCCCGTACCGTAGTCGTCAAGTGAGAATCGGAAGCCCGAGCGCTTGAGCTCAGATACTATCTGCGAGAGCTGGTCGTAGTCGCTGGCGGCTACTGACTCCGTAATCTCAAAGTTGATACGGCTTCTGTCAACGCCATACTTGTCAGCCTCGCGGTTGATGCTCTGCACGAAGCCGGGCTTCATACACTGGAGCACCGACAGATTCACGTTGATAGCTTCAACGCACTTGTCGTCCCTGAGCTCATCGCGGAGGAGCCTGCACACCTCTCCGAGCACGAAGGTGTCAAGCACATCAACAAGACCCATCTGCTCGGAAATGGGAATGAATTCGTATGGCGGTATCTTGCCTATGACCTCGTCATCGAGGCGCAGCAGAGCCTCTGCTCCGTGCAGACTGCCGTCAGAGAGATTGAACGTCGGCTGATAGTAGACCTCAAAGCTATCCTTTTTCAGACCGTTCACGATAGCGTTCTGTATCGCGGAGCGACGGAGCAGATAGTTGAGGTCATTGCCGCAGAGTATCTTCTTGTCGTTGCCTTCCGGCACGGGACTGTCCGCCATATAGAAGGCGTCAGCCGACGACGGCAGGCGCTTGGGCATATCCGCGAACATTATAACGGCTTTGAGCAGGTACTCATTGTCGTTTATCGTCCACGGCATATCGAAGCGGACAAGTATCTCCGTCGCGAGGTTCTTCACGTACTCCTCGTCCTTGTCGAGGATAGTGAGCGCGAAGGTCTGAGGGTTCATATTGTATATGTACGAGCGTGATATCTTTGTACGCAGGTAGTCGCTCATAAGAGTGGAGAGGATATCCACGTTCTCCGAGCCCGTTACTCGCGGGATAATATCAGCATTGGTGACCTTTATGCACATCACCCACAGCTCGCGCTTGTTGACGATGTAGTTGTTGAGGTCGAGCTGGAGCGCACGTCGGTTATAGAAGCCCGTATCAATGTCGATACGGTCGTCCTCGGACTCTACCGATATCATAATGCCGAGCAGACCGACGGATTCCGCAAAGAGCTCAGCCTTTACGTCGAGGAACAGGAGCTGTATGAGTATTCCTCCGAGGCAGACCATAAAGAAGTAGAGTATCGCTATACGGCGGTTCTTGACAACAGCCTTCCACGTATATACCATCGTGAACATACAAACCGCGAGGTAGAATGCCGCAGACAGGTAAAGCGTCGTTTCAGCATAGCCGCGGCGGAAATCGCGGTTTGAGTCATAGCGGAAGAACCAGTTGAGAAAGGGGTTCAGCAGTATCGCTATCTCCGTGATAACGAGCGGCAGAGAGTATACGATACGCTTTACTTTGCCGAAGCGCGAATCCGCACCCGTTACGGCATTGACATATACCAGCACAAGAGGCGGGATAAGCGCATGGACCATAAAATAGCTATACTCGCACACCTGTATGAGAGCAAACCAGCCCTCGGACTCAAACCTGTGTGCATAGGCTAACTCAGCAACAAGCTGCGAGATCGAATTGAGCGAGAGCGCTCCCGCAATGATAAGGAACATCTTATTGTTGAGCTTTGCAGTCCTCTGCTGGAGGAACGTGAAGAAGATCGTTGTTGCAAGGATAAGCAACGCCGAGGCATAGAATGAAATATGGAACAGATCAGGGCGCATAGTCTTTCTCCTTATAAATTAGTATGACTTAACGGCAGCTGATTTCATCACAGAATAGTATAATTTATACAAAATTATTATATCATATCACAAAAAGATAATCAAGTATAAATAGTAAATTTTTTTCAAAGTTATTTACCTTTTACAAAAAATGTGCTATACTATTATACAGACAGACAGAAACAGCAGTTTCATTACTTGTAGGATAAATCAAAACGGAGGAAACACAAATGGTATACGTTACAGGAGATACTCACGGAGACCTCGACCGCTTCAAGGACCCGAAGATGAAAAAACTCGGCAAGGGCGATACACTCATCATCTGCGGAGACTTCGGCTTCATATGGAACGGCTCTAAGCAGGAGCGCTCGGCTCTGCGGAAGCTCGCCGCAAAGGACTTCACCATAGCCTTCATCGACGGCTGTCACGAAAACTTCGACATTCTCGAGAGCTACCCCACCGAAATGTGGAACGGCGGTATGGCACGCGTTATTGCCCCGAACCTCATACACCTTATGCGCGGACAGATATACACCATTGAAGGCAAGCGCATATTCACCTTCGGCGGCGGACACAGTCAGGACATCGAATTCCGCAGCGACACCGACTGGTGGGAGCGCGAGCAGCCTACCCACGAGGAGATAATGGAAGCCGTTGACAACCTCGAAAAGCACGGCAATGAGGTGGACTACGTCATCACGCACGAGCCTCCCGCCTCAGTCAAGGACTGCCTCGGCGTGGACGTTTTCGAGCGCATAGAGGTACACGCACTGTTCGAGGAGATTATCAAGTCGTGCACATATCAGAAGTGGTTCTTCGGCAAGTGCCACATCGACAAGAATATCCCTGTGAAGTTCTACGCAGTATTCAATAACGTAACTCCGCTGAAATAAGAGGTAATAATTATGAAGAAGGCTTCGAAGATCTTAGTATGCATAATACTGGTGATAGTTCTGCTCATCGCCCTTTTCGTGGGAGTGTGCTTCGCCTCAAGAAAGCTCGGTCAGAAAAAAGACCGCAAGCTCCTGACGGAGCGCGGCTACTGCAACCTCGTTGACGCAGGAGATATCGAGCTCAATGTGCCGATATTCGGCTTCGATGACCCCGACCACACCGTAGTATGTATGGGCGGAAGCGGCGACTCCACCTTTGCTCCTGCAATGAATAACCTCGCAAGCTACGTCCACGGCAAGATACGATATGCCGTAATTGAACGTCCGGGCTACGGACTCAGCGACGTGGGCAAGCAGGATATGACCGTTGAATACGTGGTAGAGTGCTCGAGAAAGGCGCTCGAAAGCGCAGGGATAGAGGCTCCGTACATACTTCTCGCACATTCGCTCGGCGGAGTTTACGCGGAATACTGGTTCAACAAGTATCCCGACGAGGTCGAGGGCGTGCTCCTTCTCGACACGGTATTCCCCGGAGACAAGACCAAGTCCGTACCCGCGGACGGCTCCGAAAAGCTGCTCGGCGCATATGAAACGCTCGGCTTCAGAAGGATGTTCGACAAGGACGAAAGTATGCCTATGCTCGCGAAGATGCTCCCCGAGGCGTATCAGGACACCGCAAAGAAGCTGACCTACTACGATCCGCTGAACAGGTCGCTCACCTCCGAGGCTGCCCTCATAGAGCAGAACCTCGAAACTGTTGATTCGATAACGCAGGAAACCGATATACCGAAGGTCTACCTCTCTACAGATGCCTTGGATATCAATATCTACAACGCTGCGCTGCAATTCGATTTCGACGCTATGGGAACAGAGCTGACTGACGAGATACTCGAACAGCGCTTCGAGGAATACACGAGCGAGCGCGATCTCGATTTCTTCAACGCACGAAGCCTCTACCTCTCAAAGCTTGGCAGCGTCAGGGAAAGCAACTTGCCCTCATCGCACTTCATACACCTGCAATATCCCGACGACGTAGCGATCGAGCTCGAAATGCTCATTGAAGAGATAGACGGCAATTGACCGCCGCAAACAGAATAAATCCGACAGATCCGTCATAGAATTTACCATAACTACATCAGGAGGAAAGTTATGAAAAAATTCAGTTTGACGGATCTGCTTATTTTTGTCATTTCCGCAGAGCTCGTCGGAGCATTCTCGGCTCTGCTCTCGGGAGGCTACAGCGACTTCTACGCCGAGCTCGCACGCCCGCCGCTTTCGCCGCCCGCAGCAGTATTTCCCGTCGTGTGGACAATTCTGTATGCACTTATGGGGATATCCGCCTACCTCGTTTGGCGCGAGGACACGCAGGCTTCACGGCGCGCGATAGGAGTGTACGTGATACAGCTCGCGATAAACTTCTCGTGGAGCATAATATTTTTCCGCTTTGAGGCTCTGTTCGCAGCAGCTGTTGCAGCGGTGCTGCTCCTCGCGGCGGTCGCGCTAATGGTGTACAGCTTCTTCGGAGTGAACAGAAAGGCGGCGTATCTGCAGCTCCCCTATCTTGCGTGGAGCCTGTTCGCAGCTTATCTCGCAGGCGGCACGTATTTGCTCAACAGGTAATTTTTCTTCCATTATTTTTGCATTGAAACCTGCTCCCGTGCGCGGTATAATGAAAATATCCCAAGAGGGAAATCTCACTCGGAGGTATATGATTATGTGCAGAAATATCTGGTCGATTCTTTGCAAACTCTTCGGCTGCTGCTAAAAAAGGGGAGGACAGTTCAGTGGAACTGTCCTCTTTCTTTTATTTCTGAGGTTCTGCCGCGAGCTTCGGGAGCTTTATCGCTGCGCCCGTGTACTTCACACGGTTCACAACGAGGGCAATGAGCATAAGCGCTGCTGCGAAGCCGAGCTCTATGAGGAGATACATCGCAAGTCTGCTGCCGTCGAACTTCTCGCTTCCGCCGAGCATTTCAACTGCCTTGACGTACCAGTACGCGGGCAGGAACTTCGCCGCCGCGAGAACTCCGCTGCCGAGCATCGACTGCGGAACGAATACGCCGCAGAGGAAGCTCGAACCGAGACCGACTATCTGCGTCACAAGGTTCACGACCGTATCAGACGGCTCGAACGAGCATATCACCAGTGCGATAGCCGTGCATATGAGCGTATAAACAAGGCTGTTGAGGACAGCGAGCCAAGCGTTTCCTGTGAACATCCCGCCGTTCTGTATAACCGAGACTACCATCATTATCAGCCATACGACCGCAATGAATACCACACTTCCCGCGAAGACCTGCATAGTGTAGGAGGAGGACTTCATACACGAGCAGTTCGTGCGGAAGCGGAACTCCTTTTTGCTGAGCTTGAGCAGTACTGGGCAGAGTGCGCTGATGATGACCGATACAAGGATATATGCGAGATAGCGGAAGTACGAAGCCGAAGACGAGCTGAGAACCCCTCCGCTCTCATTTCGTGCTATCGTCACCTCAGCCTCCTGCAGGACAGCGTCCGCAGCCTTTGCCTCGGCAGACGCGAGATCAGAACCTCCAGCAGCATATCCGCGCACGGAGGAAACGTAGCTGTCGAGCAGCTGCGACACCATAACTGTCGCATAGGAATCGTGCATATGATAGGTCGAGAACAATCCCTCTGTCTCCCCTGCCGCGAGCTTCTCGCCGTAGCCGTCGTTGATTATGAGCACATAGTTGACAGTATCAAAATAGAGAGCCTGCATTATCTTGTCCTTGTCGTCGGCAAGCTCGACCAGCTCATGCTTTCTGCCGATGAATTCACGGAGCGCACCGCTCTCGGCTGTGCCGTCCTCGTCAAAGAGCGCTATTTTCAGTGAAGCGTCCTTGAACGTCTTGTCGGCAGCCGCAGACTTCGCCATAGGTATGGATATAGCTATGAAAACGATGACATATATCATTGAAGTGAAGATGTTCTTCTTCAGTATCTTCATAAAGAGCTTAAAGACTTGCATATTTTCTCCTCCTTACCAAAAGAAGTCCGAGTACGTAGAAGATGAGCGATATCACAAGCATCGTGACTACCTTCGTGATGAACACCCTGTAGCCGCTGTAGAGATTGAGCGCGGATATGCTGTCCGTGACGAGGGCGGCGGGGTTGATGTTGTTGAACCACGGTGCTTTTTCAGCCATTATAGGCTTCATATTTCCGACCATAAGTCCGCTGAGGAAGCACAGCGCCATTGAAACGCTCATACATATTCCTACCTTCGCCCCCTGCTTCATTTTGCCGACAGAGCCGATGAAGAAGCCGAATGAAACTCCGAGTATTCCGCCGCATACCGCCGCGATATACACGAACGGCAGTCTGTCGCCGTAGTCGACCTTGAGCACGAACGCAGTAAACGATACACATATTATCATACATATCGACTGCACCACCCACGTACCCGCAAGGCTTGCGAGTATACCTACAGACTTGGGAGTTGCCGAGCAGTTCTTGCGTGCACCGAGCTCCGAAAGGTTTGCCTGCTGCCCCATCGCGACGTGAAGTCCCGTGACCGAACCGTACATAGCTACCATAGCGATGAGGTTGTAGAAATACTGGATGTAGAAATCGAGATTGCCTTCGGTAAGCTTTGCCTCATCGGAGGTGTTTATCTCCTCGGAGAGTGCCGCGATGACTGCCTGCGTCTTCGACGGGTCGCCTGAAATCGTATCGGTGATGACCTTCTCGCGAGTCATATACTGCTCGATGAAGAGCTTGAGCACCGACTGCTCGACACCGTCGCCCGCAACTGTCAGCGTGATGGTGTCGCCTGTGTAGATAATGCCCTTTATCTCGCCATTTCCAAGCTTTTTCAGAGCCTCGTCCTCACTGAGAAATTCGGCTTTGAGGAGCGGCTCGTCCCCCTCAGACACGCTCTCGACCACCGAGCGGAATATGTCGTTCTGCTCGGTCTCGACTATCGCCGTCGGGATAGCACTGACCTTCGTCTGCTTCTCGTAGAGGTCGCCGAACGCTATTTTGAAGAACGTACCGAGTATCATCGGGAAAAGAATCAGCCAGAAGATCAGGTCTCTCACTCTGAGAGAGCTCTTTATCTCGTATAAAAAGTTGTGCAGGAACATCGTCAATCCTCCTTGTCTCTGAGAGCCTTGCCCGTAATTTCAAGGAATACCTCGTTCAGCGTCGGGAGCTCCGAATAAACGCGTCCGAAGCCGACCTCGTGCTTCTGCAGCACATCGAGTGCGCGGATAAGGTTGTGCTTGCCGCCCGAGCAGCTGACAACGAGCATCTTTTCGTCGTACTTTACGTCGTATACGTGCGGGAGAGCTCTCATCTCTGCGAGAATGTCCTCACCGAGCCCGAGCACCTCTATCGAGATAGTCTCGGTGTTCTTTATCATACGCTTGAGCTCGTCCTTCGTGCCCTCGGCGACCTTTCTGCCCTTGTCCATTATCGCGATTCGTGTGCATATCTGCTCGACCTCCTCCATATAGTGGGAGGTGTAGATTATCGTCACGCCGCTGCGGTTGAGCTCCTGTATGCCCTCAAGTATCTTGTTGCGGCTCTGCGGGTCAACTGCGACCGTAGGCTCGTCGAGGATTATCAGCTTCGGCTTGTGAGCGATACCGCAGGCGATATTCAGTCGGCGGAGAAGTCCGCCCGAAAGCTTCTTCGGGTAGAACTTGGTGAAGTCCTCGAGCCCCACGAACTTTATTGCTTCGTCCACGTACTGTGCGCGGAGCTTCTTGTCCGTGATGTAGAGCCCGCAGAAGTAGTCGATGTTCTCTCTGACGGTGAGCTCCTCGCTGACAACGACGTTCTGCATTATAATGCCGATGTCCTTCTTGATGTCGTAGCTGACGGGAGTCATCTTCCTGCCGAATATCTCAATATTGCCCTTATCAAACGAAAGAAGCGAGAGCAGGCAGTTTATCGTGGTGGTCTTGCCCGAGCCGTTAGGTCCGAGCAGACCGAATATCTCGCCCTCTTTTATTTCAAGGCTGAAGTGGTCAAGCGCTACGAGCTCGCCGTATCTCTTGACGAGATTGTCTATTTTTACAACTGTGTTTTCCATAGTTTTACCTCCGATGTGGTATTTGTGTTTCTCACTGTACCCATTATACCCCTTTCGGCAACGGATTTGAAGTGTCGCCTGTCAGATTTTTCAGATGACATTTGTCATATTGTCTGAGCCGTTAGCCTTTAGCCATTAGCCGTTAGCTAAGGGATAATGGATTAAAACATCTTGCCATTTCCCGTAAACTGTGATATAATAATACCATTATAAAGAAAGGAGCAGGCATATGGGTATTATCCTCGACAAGCTAGCGCTGCTGTTTCTGTGCGTTATATGCTTTTCGTTCTATGACAGCTCTGTCATATCTGTTTCGTGTCTGCTCCTTCTGCTTATCGTTTCCTCGATCGCGGAGGTGCTGAGAGGCTGGCGTTTCAGCTGGGTATTTCCTCTCGCCTACGCCTGCGGCTGCATATTCCTCCCCGAGCTCGCCTGCGGAGCTCCGCTGATACTGTACGACTGCCTGCGAATGAAGAAGTGGTGGGCAGCTCTGCCAATGTGTGCGACTGTGTTCAGACTTGAAAGCTTCAGCGCGATACAGCTCCTTATCATTCTTGCGGGACTGTTCATAGCGGCGGTATTTTACATACGTGTATACAAGCTTGAAGAGCAGATAGGCTCACTGCGCTCTATGCGCGACGAGGTGACAGAGAAGAACCTCGAGCTCGACGGCCGCAACCGCGAGCTTGCCGACGCACAGGACAACGAGGTGCGTATCGCGACGCTCCGCGAGCGCAATCGTATCGCCCGCGAGATACACGACAATGTCGGACATATGCTCACACGCTCGCTTTTGCAGTCGGGAGCCCTCATCGTCATCAACAAGGACGAGAATATGAAGGAGCCGCTTGAGGAGCTGCGCTCCACGCTCGACAGCGCTATGACGAGCATACGCCAGAGCGTGCACGACCTCCACGACGACTCGCTCGACCTGAAAATGATAATCGAGGACACAGCCTCCGCGGCTGACGACAGGTTCACGGTCAGTCTTGACTACGACATCGGCAGTGACGCTCCCGCGAAGGTGAAGCTCTGTATCGCGGGCATAGTCAAGGAAGGCGTGTCCAACGCAATAAAGCACTCGAGCGGCGACAGGCTCGATATTTCCGTCCGCGAGCACCCCGCCTTCTATCAGCTGCTGATAATGGACAACGGCAGCTCTGACAAAATAAACGAAACAGGTATCGGACTCAAAAATATGAAGGACAGAGCCGAAGGCGTCGGTGGATTCATCAGCTTCACCCCCTCGGAGGAGGGCTTCCGCGTATTCGCTTCGATACCGAAAAATAAGGAGAACGTATGAATATTGCAGTAATAGATGATGACAAGCTCGTAGCTCTCTCGCTGAAAACGATACTGGAAAGCACGAGAAATATAACCGTCGCGGCAATGGGCTCGAGCGGCGAGGAAGCCATAAGGATACACCGCGAGAGCCGTCCCGATGTTATGCTTATGGACATAAGAATGGAAGGTATGACAGGTCTTGAAGCGGGGACACAGATACTCGCGGAGGAGCCGTCCGCACGCATACTCTACCTCACCACCTTCGCGGACGACGAATACATAATCAAGGCGCTGAATATGGGTGCAAAGGGCTATATACTGAAGCAGGACTTCGACGGCATAGCTCCCGCACTCGAAGCCGTGATGAACGGTCAGACCGTCTTCGGCGAGCGCATAATCACGAAGCTCCCCGAGCTTATGAAGCCAAAGAGTGACTACGACTTCGCCGCTCACGGCATAAACGACAAGGAGCGCGAAATAATGGAGCTCGTTGCCGAGGGGCTGAGCAACAAGGAGATAGCCGCAAAGCTCTTCCTCGGAGACGGCACAGTACGCAACTACATCAGCACACTGCTTGAGAAGCTCTGTCTCCGCGACAGGACGCAGCTTGCGGTATACTATTACACAGAGGTAAAAAAATAATTTGCCGAGGGCACACCTTAATCATTCACTAAAAAAGCCGTAAAGAAGCACAAGCTTCTTTACGGCTTTTTGTTCTGTTTACCATTTCCACTCGGAGAATGTCTTGGAAGCAGCTGACTTCATAGTCAGGCCCTTCTTCTTGCAGTATTCGTTCACGGCGGCTACTGCTATGAGGATAATGCCTACGATGAAGAGGTATATCCACCAGCCCATAGTCGCGAAGTATTTTCTCGTCGAGTAGATGGTGATGATAACGAGTGCAATCGACGATACCGCGAACCAAGTCTTGTTCTTGGTGTAGAACGCGATGAGGAGTATCGCAGCTGTTGTACCGAGCACGAATATCGTATTTGCAACGTTGTGGAATACCATTGCGTCGATGATAAGTCCGATGAAAGCGATAACGAAGAGTACCTCGGAGGTTATCCTTGACGCAAGCTTGTGATTCTTCCAGATGAATCTGTAAGCCAGACCGAGAAGAGCGATTATCGCGAGGGTTATCTTGCTGTTGATGATAGAGGAATCAGACATCAGGAACGGTCTTGTTATGCAGGCGAGCGCCGCGATGAAAGCCGAGCACGAGAGCATTACAGCCGCTGCGTCCTTGTTTGTCTTCTTCTTGATGAAGCAGGCAAGGAACACCGCCAGAGCCATAAGTCTGAGGAATATCGACAGGCGATTGAATGTCGGGAAGCCCACTACGCACATCCACGAGCTGAGCAGCAGAACATCGGTATGCGTTCTGTTATTCTTCTTTGTAACGAGCGACTCGGGGAAGAGGAAGCGCGATATCACGAGCAGTATCACGAAAAGTCCGAACAGCGAGAACATCGGGACGTCCTTGTTGTCGAAGAAGTGGTCAAGAATGCGGTAGGTAAGGAGAATGAGGCTGATGACAGCTCCCGCCGCCGTGATATTGCAGCTCATAAAGTGCGAAACGATGAAGTGTATCACGCATACAGCAATAGTGACTGCAAAGAGCTCGCTGTAGCCCGTGCAGCAGAGGAGCACTGCTCCCGCCGCGACCATATTCGAGTAGAGCACAGTTTCCGTTTTGAGCGGATGGTGTGCGTGAAGGTTGAACGCTATCTTCGGGAGGCTCATAAGAATGACCGTGACCGCCATATAGACGATAACAAGTCCGCCGAAGGTGAGAGTGAGCATCTCGTTGTAGCGCTCCCTGCCGCTGAGCTCAAACAGCCTGTTGTTGAGGTAGAGAGCCGTGAAGAACGGGAGAATAGGAGCGCAAATCCCTGCGGTAATCTGTATGCCGAGCTCCTTGTGGAGAGTGTAGCACAGGATAATGAAGGAAACTGCTGTCGGTACTACGAGGTTCATTCCCCAGTACCTGTCGTTGTCCGCGAGTAGAGCGACCATCGCACCGAGCACGGCAAAGCCGAAGGCTATTATCTTTGAAGCCGCAAAGCTCTTGGGAGCGAACATATTTATCACGTATATCGCGAGCGCTATGAACGCGAAGAATACCATTACGAAGTCTGTACCGTACTCTTTCTTGAGACCGAATACAGCCACAAAAGCTGTGTATACGGCTACGACGTTGAGAACAACGAAGAGCCACGCCTGCTTCTTGACGATTCCGTAGAGGAAGCACTGTACTATAATAACGCCGAGGATGAAGAAGGTGAACGGAGTTGCGCTGAATGTTGTCCAGAGCACGTATCCGAACGCCAGTACCGCAAAGAGAACAGCTGTGATATCACCGATAATTACAACGGGCAGCTCGAACCTTGTGCCCTTCTGCGGCTTGAGGATATGTACAGCCGCCGTGATGACGAACTGCGTCATAATGATAACGGGAGCGAACTGCTCGTAGCTGTCGGTAATCTGCACCGCGAGGAAGAGCAGGCATACTGAAACGAATGTCAGACCTATATAGGTGAACGCTATCTTCTTATAGAGCGGATAAGCCAGCAGAGCCGCTGCCGCTACAATGAATGCGCCCGTCGCGCACAGGAGCGCGGCTCCGTCGCCGCGGAAGCTGAACCACTCTCCGAAGAGCCTGTAGCCGCCTGCCGTCAGCAGCGAAACTACTGACATCAGCGCCCCGATAATATAGAACGCGCCCGAGGTGAGGTCGAGCTTGGGGAGGAATTTCAGTATCGCGCTTATGATAAGCGAGACTACTGCCGCTCCGAGGAGAATGAACACCTTTGCGACATCCGATAGCTTTACCCAGTTCGCCGCGACGAAGGTGACGGCTGAGAGCATTATGAAGGACGTACCTATGATAAGGAGCACCGTGGAGGTGTTGAACTTGCCCTTCAGCGAGAAGGTCTTCGCCTGAACAGGTCTGCCCTGAGCGTCGTACTGCACGGGCACGTTCCCCTTCTTCTTATTGGTATCGGTCACAACGAGGAATATGATAACTCCGATTATGACCAGCGGAACAGCCATCTTGAAAAACAGTGAGATGAGTGCGAATGTTAAATCGGTTCCTGCCATAACAACCATCCTTTCTGTGTGGTCTCTATGCTCATATGATATCACAGCTTTTGGAAAAGCGTAAGGTGTCAGCGGTCACTTTCTCGGTGACAAATGTAACAACCCATACTGCAATTCTAACATCGGCGAAGCCGATTGTCAATGAACAATATTATTACAAGTTAACCGTTCTGTTACTTGGCGGTATCCTTGGCTTTCTTTCTTACATCGTGACCGAGAGCACGCATTATCTTCACGCCCTCGCGGAGCTTCAGCGCCCTCACCATATAGCACGAGCTCGCCTCTCCGCAGAACCATATCAGTACGTTGCACTTGCCCGACGGCTTTTGCAGGAGCGACTGCCTCAGCTCGACCTTGACGATACTGTCCCTGTGCGCGATAACAGTGTGGAACGCCGTCCACTTCGCGCACCTCACGATGACCCTGTCGTCCCTGACGGAAACACCGCTCGTGAGCATAGCCACGGTCTTGACAAGGACGAGCCACATCAGTGGTATCTCTATCATCACCGCGAAGAAGAAGGACAGCTCCGCGAACTTAGGGAACAGGTCCTCGAAGATGTAGTATACGGGGAAGACGAGGTTAGCGGCAAGTATGGGATTGAACAGGTAGCTGAGAAAGCCCGACCACCCCGAGCGGAAATCGAGCCTGTGATTGCTCGAAATACCGATCCTCTCGAATCCGCCGCCAATATTTCTCTCACGGCGTATCGGCATAAGCACGGGAAGATGTCTCGAATCGTAGCCGTAGCCCGCACAGCTGACATTGACCGTCACCGTTTTGAGGAACTTCATTATGAGGTTCTGACGGAGGTCGGTGTAGTTGATATGCGCTGTATTTATGCGGTATTCTCGCCTGTTGGTAATACCGCACCTGACGTTTATGCTGTGTCTGTCGGCTTTGACCTTGAAGTGTGAATACCTCAGCAGATTGATTATGAACGAGAGCAGCCACGCCGCCGCAATGAAAGTACCGAAGCCGACAGCGGCGTCGGGGATATGGAGCAGCCACCTGTGTGTGAACTTCTCGGTAGTCTCGGTTATGCGGCTGAACCACAGGGAAATGATATCCTGAGCGATACTTCCTCCCTTGAGGAAGAACATCGCCATATAGATAGCTCCCGAGAAGCCGCTCGAAAAGAAAGCGGAAAAAAGCACGACGGATATCATATCCGCCTTGGGAATATCATCGACGCGCTTTTCGCGGTCAACATCGGGGATACGGCTCATAAGCTCGTTACAGACCTTTCTCGTGACGAGCAGCTTCATATCAGTCGCCTTGAAAATGCCCGCGCGGGTATCACAGCTGAACCTCATACCGCCGAGCGGTATCATCAGCCACGGGCGCTCCGCGGTCGCGACGCTGATCTTGTCGAGGGGAATAGTCTTGCGGTAACGAATGATAACGCCTCCGCGCTGAGTGATGTCCCTGTCACTGATAGTGATACGCGCGAAGTACCACCTCACGAAGCCGAAGACGATGATAAACCCGATAATGGCGATATCCTGCCAGGCTCCCCTCGCCCACTCGTAGAGTCTGCGGGCGTCCATCTGCAAAATTGAAAGTCCGCGCAGGAGCGGGAAGATAAGCAGCCATATATTTCGCATAGAATAGCGAAGTATGCGGAGAGGGTGCTCGTGGCAGGTCATTTCTCCGCCTCCTTTTCGGGAGCTCCGGTCTTGCGGAGGATATAGAGCGCGTCCTCCTGATTGAGGAACAGGAGCCTCAGCTGCCCCCCGTACACGAAGAAGACGACGAAATTCAGCCCCGTATACTGCGAAAAAGGCGTAGTTATAACAGTCGTGTACTGCACGGTCGAGTACAGCACGGACTGGTGTGATATGAAGTAAACACCGCTGTGCTTGGTTATTTCGGTGTCGGTGGTGTCATAGCTGAGCGACTTGAAATACAGCGGCAGATAGATACAGATGAAGAAGATATCGACGGTCAGTATGGCTATAGCGATTATAGCGAGCACGATATCGAGCGATATATAGATCCTTACGGCGCAGAAAAGCAGCACTGATATCGCTGCTATGACCAGTCTGAGCGTAAGAAGAGCGTGTCTGTCGGGCTTAAAGCTTCTCATTGCTGCCTCCCCTCAAAAAATTGCCTCGCCGTGCGAAGCATAAATCATATTTCTATTATAACACAAATATTTTATAATGTATACCATTTTTATAAATTTTTCGGAGGTTTTTATGCAGGAGACACTTGAACGCCTCAACGGCGCAGTGTGGGGAGTGCCGCTGATCGCCCTGTTACTGGGCACGGGACTGTATTACACGCTGCGGCTCGGATTTGTGCAGCTCCGACTGCCGAAGCTGCTGAAAAGGACAAAAATTCGCGGCGGCACACAGCTGAAAGCCGTGTTTATGAGTCTCGGAGCCTCAATGGGCACGGGCAACATCGCGGGGACAGCCTCCGCCCTTGCCATAGGCGGAGCGGGCTCGGTGCTGTGGATGTGGGTGTCGGCGTTTCTCGGAATGGCACTTGTTTACGCGGAAAACAAGCTATCAGCTACATACAGCGACAGTAAGGTACGCGGACCTATGGCGTACCTCTCACGCGGTGTCGGCTCACGGAGTTTAGCGCTCGTATTCGCGTTATCCTGCGTGCTTGCGTCGTTTGGAATGGGTGGGATGGCACAGGTCAACACCTTTGCGGTGAACCTCTACGACTGCGTCGGCGAGCAGCGCGTAATCACGGCAGCGGCGGTGTTCCTTCTGATTATGGCTATAATCTGCGGCGGAGCAAGGCGTATCGGCACGGCGGCGCAGTATATGCTCCCGCTCGCAGGCATAGCCTACGCCGCCGTATGCATACCCGTCATCGCGCTGAACCGCGCACAGCTCCCCTCCGTGATGTCAGATATCTTCGGGCAGGCGTTCGGCGTGAAACAGGCAGCGGGCGGAATTTTCGGGCAGGCGGTCGCCGTCGGTATCCGCCGCGGTATCTTCTCAAACGAGGCAGGGCTTGGGAGCTCCCCAATACTTCACAGCTCCGCAGAGGGCGATATGTCTGCGTGGAGCATGGCTGAGGTGCTCGCGGACACGGTCTGCTGCACTCTCACAGCCGTGACCGTACTGTGCTCAGTTGATACCTATTCCGTCACAGACTCGCTCACCTGTCTGCTCGGCGGCGGAGCAGCCCCCTTTCTCACAGCCGTAAACGGTCTTTTCGCGCTGTGTACGGTCATCGGCTGGTACTACTGCGGCGAGTGCGCTTTCCTCTACATCACACGCGGCAGAGCCCGCAGGCTCTTCTGCCTCATATTCGCGGCTGCTGCGGCTTCGGGCGCTATATTCGGAGCTCCCGCCGTATGGACGCTCTCGGACGTTTTCAACGGACTTATGGTATTCCCGAACCTCGTCGGGCTGATAATGCTGAGAAAGGAAGTGCGCCGCGAATAAGCCGCCGAAATTCGGGCAAGCTTACAGTATCATACAAAAGGAGCGGTATTATGGCTTATATAGGCGAAAACGAACATTTCAGCTTCCGTGACGGCATATGCGAGGCTCTGCCGCGGACTTCCGTCAGCTCGGCGGAGACAGCCGCCCTCGGGCGAACTCTCACTCACTTTTTCAGGCGTTTCTGCGTCGGAAGCGAGGACTATGGCAGGCTCAGCACGGTATACGCCCTGTGCAGCGGCATTTCCGAATGTGGCGGCGAGGTCTGCATAATCGAGAGGACAGATATGCCGTCCTTTCGCTTCGGCTGCCCTCTGCTCTCGGTTGACTGCGGCGTATACATCAGCGGTGGAAGCTCGTTGAAAATAGCTTTTTTCGACAGGCGCGGCTTCGAGCTTCCTCAGTCTGTGCTCGCGGAGATAATGCGCACCGAAGCTCCCGCTCCCGCCGAAATATCGGGCAGGATACGCACGATGACCTCCTTCGGGAGCATCTACGTCAACAATCTCCGTGACAGTATCGGCGTGACGAACGAACCAATCCCCGCGGGTATCAGCTGCGGAAACAGAGGCGTCCGCACGCTATGGCAGCAGTTCTTCACAGGCGAGGACGACGAGCTCGTCCTGCAAATATCCGAAAGCGGCAGCCGCGTGAATGCCTATTCCGCGAAATACGGCTTCATATCAGCGGATAAGCTCACACTTGCATACTGTGTAAAGACTGCATCCAAGGGCGGGACTGTGCTCCTGCCCGACGATTACCACTACGCCGCCGAGCTTGCAGGCGCATTTCCCGATGGCTCTGTACTGCGGTATCCTGCCGAAAACGGCGTACCCGATGAGGTCGGTCAGTCACGGTTCCTTCGCGACCCGCTCTATATGTGCATCGACCTCCTCCGCGACAGGGCAGCATTTTACGCGCTGATGCAGAAGCTCCCGCAGATATCGGGTGCCCGCCGCGAGATAGCCTTCACCGAGGCTGAGCGATTCAACAAGCCAAAGCGCCTTCAGACCGCAAACGGGCGTGTGATCATCACCCGCAGCGGACGGAATATGCTCTCGGTTCTCGCGCAGACGCTCTCGGCTGAGACGTCTGCGGAGCTCTGCTCCGAATGGTGCGAAAAACTGCGGAAAGCGGACAAATGCCGACGCGCCCCCGAGAGCTTTCTCTGATTTGCTATTGACAGATACCCGCATTTTTAGTATAATAGTAATGTATATAGCTATGCCCTGCCGCGATTTGCGGTAAATACAGGCTTTATTGGCGCAACGCCATTAAGATAAACTTATCCGCCCTCGTTCGGATAAAATGACGGCACAAGCAGCGGTACCCTCAGGATAAACCGCCCTCTGCACCCGCAAAATCTGCTCTGCGATATTTCATACGGGTCTTATGCCGTCTCAAAACCACGAAAGTATTGAAAGAGAGGTCATATAGTGAACGAGAATAACAACAATAATAACCAGAAAAAGGCCCGCAGGAGCAGCAGCGGAAGCACTGCTGCGCCCAAAAAACGGACGTACAGGAGAAAACCCGCAGCCAAGGAGACTCCCGCACAGACCAACAAGACGGCTGCACCCGCAGCAAGCAAGAGCTCAGCTCCTGCAAAGGAGAAGAAGCAGCGTCAGCCCAAGGAGGTCAGAAAGACCCCCGTCAGGATAATCCCCCTCGGCGGACTCAACGAGATAGGCAAGAATATGACTGTATTCGAGTGCTCGAACGATATGTTCATACTCGACTGCGGACTTGCCTTCCCCGATGCCGATATGCCCGGAGTTGACATAGTTATCCCCGATTTTACTTACGTCGAGCGCAACGCAGACAAGGTACGCGGCATCGTGATCACTCACGGACACGAGGATCACATCGGCGGACTTGCATACCTTCTCAAGAAGGTCAATGTCCCCGTATACGGCACAAGGCTGACTATCGGTCTTATCGAGGCAAAGCTCAAGGAGCAGGGACTTCTCGGCAAGGTGACGCTCAACGTCATCGCTCCGAAGAAGACTGTGAAAATGGGCTGTATGGCTGTTGAATTCATCAAGGTCAACCACTCCATACCCGATTCCGTAGGTATGGCTATACACACACCCGCAGGCGTTATCGTCCACACGGGCGACTTCAAGGTGGACTACTCCCCCATCGACGGCGAGATAATCGACCTCGCACGCTTCGGCGAGCTCGGGAGCAAGGGCGTGCTTGCGCTTATGGCAGACTCGACGAATGCCGAGCGTATGGGCTATACTCACTCCGAGCGCACGGTCGGCGAGTCCTTCGACCGCCTGTTCAAGAAGGGCGAGGGCAAGCGTATCATCATCGCTACGTTCTCGTCGAACATCCACCGCGTACAGCAGATAATCAACTGTGCCGAGCGCTACGGACGAAAGGTCGCAGTATTCGGCAGAAGCATGGTAAACGTCATAAATACGGCTATAGAGCTCGGCTACCTCGACGTACCAGACGGCATCATCATCGACATCGAGATGATGAACAAGTACGAGAGCGAGCGAATCGTCCTCATCACGACGGGAAGTCAGGGCGAGCCCATGTCCGCGCTGACACGTATGGCGATGAACGACCACAAGAAGGTCAACATCACGCCAATGGACTTTATCATCATCTCCGCTACGCCTATCCCCGGCAATGAGAAGTTCGTCACCCGCGTGGTAAACGAGCTGATGAAATCGGGAGCCGAGGTCGTATACGAGGCGATGTACGAGGTTCACGTTTCGGGACACGCCTGTCAGGAAGAGCTCAAGCTTATGCAGGCTCTCACCAAGCCCAAGTTCTTCATACCAGTGCACGGCGAGTACAAGCACCTGAAAAAGCACGCAGACCTCGCACGCCAGATGGGTATGCCCAAGGAAAATGTCATAATCGCAGAGATAGGCAACGTCATCGAGACCGACGGCGTTACAATGAAGATAGTATCGCAGGTTCCCTCGGGACGCGTCCTTGTTGACGGTCTCGGCGTCGGAGATGTCGGCTCTATCGTACTCCGCGACAGAAAGCACCTCGCGCAGGACGGTCTTATCATAATCGTTATCGGTATCGAGAAGGCGACAAATGAGATAGTTGCGGGACCCGATATCATCTCGCGCGGATTCGTATATGTAAGGGAGTCCGACGAGCTTATAGGTCAGGCGAAGGCTGTCCTCAGCCATACGCTTGCGGGCTGCTCATATGCGGAGCTCCGCGAATGGAACAGCCTGAAGGGCAAGATGCGCGACGCTCTCTCCGACTACATCTATGAGAAGACAAAGCGCAGTCCTATGATACTCCCGATAATTATGGAGACGTGATAACAGCGTAACAAATCTTTGAGAAAGGAGCCCGAAGGTTGAAAACGAAGTTTCCCGTGATATATTTCGTACCGCTGGTGATACTGCTCGCGGATACGGCTTTCATATCGGCGGCTGTGTATACGGAACGCTATATCCCCGCGCTTGTCGGGTGCGGAATAGCGGCTACTCTGCTGCTGATAACGATGACAGTCTCACTGATATACTCCAAGAACTCCCTCAGGCACTTCTCCAAGATGAACACTCACCTTGAGACCTCGGCGGCACAGTATATGCACACCCTGCCCGCTCCTGTCACGATAATCAACGACAGCAGGGACATCGTGTGGTACAACCAGATATTCGCCGAGAAGATAAGCCTCGGGGCGGACGCCTACGGACTCAGCTTCGGCGACTTCGTGCAGCTCGACCTCGACTCGCTGCTGACGGACGGCTTTGCATACTGCCACGTTAACGGCTCTGTTTACAAGGTCGTGCTCGAGGAGTTCAAGGAAAATGACATCACCTTCTACATCATATACTTCAACGACGAAACGTCGTATTTCAACCTCAGGAAGCGCTTCGACGAGGAGCACCCGAATGTCGTGATACTGTCGATAGACAACTACGACGACATAATGCAGAACGCCAAGGAGAGCGAAAAGGCTCTCGCCTCGGTCGAAACGGAGCAGCTCATCGAGAAGTTTATGAGCAGCACGAACGGCTTCATCAAGAAGATATCGTCGAACACCTTCTACGCGGTCATCGAGAACCGCCACCTTGAAGAAAAGATAGCGAACAAGTTCAAGATACTCGATCTCGCCCGCAATATCAAGATAGCGGGCAAGTATCCCCTCACCTTCTCCATCGGCGTCGGACAGGGCGCATCCTCGCTCGCAGAGAGCGAGAAAATAGCCCGTCAGTGCCTTGATATGGCACTCGGACGCGGCGGCGATCAGGCAGTCGTCAAGACTGACAGCGGCTACCGCTTCTTCGGCGGCGTCTCCAAGGGCGTCGAGAAGATGTCACGTGCAAAGACGCGTATCATCGCAAACGCTATGGAGGACGTTATCCGCAACTCCAACAAGGTCTACATTATGGGACACCGCTTCGGCGACCTCGATTCCGTAGGAGCCTCCTGCGGTCTTGCGGGAGCAATAAAGCTCCTCGGCAAGGAGGTACATATCGTCGTTGACAGGAACAAGAACCTCGCTACGCACCTCATCGACATCGTGGAATCTCAGTCCGACAAGAACCTGTTCATCACTCCGTCGGCGGCTGTATCATCGGTCGAGGGCAACGACCTTCTCTTCGTCGTTGACACCCACAACCGCGACTTCATCGAGAGCCGCGAGCTCTACGACAGGATAAAGAAGGTCATCGTCGTAGACCACCACCGCAAGACGGTCAATTTCATCGACAACGCGGTCATCTTCCACCACGAGCCCTACGCTTCGTCGGCATCGGAAATGGTGACCGAGCTCATACAGTATTTCAGCTTCGACACCGACGAGAACCTCCCGAGCATATGTGCGGAGGCTCTGCTCTCGGGCATTATGCTCGACACCAAGAACTTCGTTATGCGCACAGGCGTGAGAACCTTTGAAGCCGCTGCATACCTGAAAAAACAGGGTGCGGACACCGTATCGGTAAAGCTGCTGTTCTCGAACTCGTTCGACGCCTACAAGCGCAAGACTCAGGTGGTCGCGAACGCGAAGCTCCACAAAAAATGCGCTATCGCGGTCGCCGACTTCAAATCGGACGACATACGCGTAGTCGCCCCGCAGGCAGCCGACGAGCTCCTAAGCATCTCGGATGTTGACGCCTCGTTCGTCATCTACTCCACAGGCAATATCACAAATATATCAGCCCGCTCGCTCGGAGCTCTCAACGTACAGGTCGTAATGGAGGAGCTCGGCGGCGGCGGACACCAGACAATGGCAGCAGCGCAGCTTGAAAACACATCTCTTCAGGAGGCAGTCAAGCTGCTGATAAACGCGATAGATTCGCGTCAGGAAGAAACATACACAGAATAGAAAGGAATAGAAGATATGAAAGTCATTTATTTACAGGACGTCAAGGGCTCGGGAAAGAAGGGCGAGATCAAGAACGTGGCAGACGGCTACGCGAGGAATATGCTTCTTCCCAAGGGACTCGCAGTAGAGGCTACTCCCGAGAATCTGAACAAGCTTCAGGGACAGAAGGATTCGGCTCAGCACAAGATAGATATGGACGTCAAAGCTGCCAATGAAGCCGCCGCAAAGGTCAAGGGCAAGCAGGTGGTCATCAAGGCTAAGGCAGGCTCGAACGACAGGCTTTTCGGCTCAGTGACAGCTGCCCACGTTGCTGACGCGCTCGACTCGCAGTTCGGCATAAAGGTCGACAAGAAGAAGATAACACTCAGCACCGATATCAAGAACTTCGGCTCATACAAGGCAGCTATCAAGTTCTACACGGGCATTTCCGAGACAGTCGACGTCGAGGTAGTTGAGGGCTGATGGAAAACAATGTAATGATACCCGACAACGACCTCCCGCACAGCACGGAAGCCGAGCAGTCAGTCATCGGAGCGATACTCTCCGACCCGACGGTAGCTCCGCTCGTCATTGAGAAGGTCAGAGCCGAGTACTTCTTCACCGAGCAGCACAAGGCTATCTTCGGTATCATCGTGCGTATGTTCACATCGGGTATGCCGATAGACATCGTAACGGTACTGAATGAAGCCGAAAAAATGCATATATTCGAGTCGCCGTCAGAGGGCAGGCGCTACCTCGCAGAGATAGCGAACACCCTCCCCACGACCGAAAATATCGAAAGCTACTGCAAGATAGTCGCGGACAAGTACCTCATACGCAGTCTCGGCTACACCGCAAGGGCTATCCTCGAGGAGATACACAACGGCGAGCAGGACGCAACTCTCCTGCTCGACTCCGCAGAACAGCGTATCTATGACATCAGACAGGGCAGAAGCGTACAGGGACTCGCACCGCTCGGCGACGCTGTACTAGAAGCATACGACCGTCTCGGCAAGATAACGGGCGAGGACAAGGACAAATACGTCGGTGCAAAGACGGGCTATACGCTGCTTGATACGATAACCTCGGGACTAAACAAGTCCGACCTTATCATCATAGCGGCTCGTCCGGGTATGGGTAAGACCTCATTCGCGATGAACATCGCAACGAACGTTGCACGCCGCCCCAACGCCAAGGATGTAGTTATATTCAACCTCGAAATGTCACGCGAGCAGCTCGCTACACGTCTGCTCTCGACGGAGGCACTCGTTGAATCGAGCTCGCTCCGAAACGGACGCATACAGAGCGACGAATGGGCAAGACTTGCCGCAAGCGCCGCATTTCTCAGCACGTTCCCGATGTATATCGACGACACCGCAAGTATGACGGTACAGCAGATGAAGGCGAAGCTCCGCCGCGTAAAGGACCTCGGGCTCGTCATCATCGACTACCTCCAGCTGATGGAGTCCACCTCCAAGTCGGATAACCGCGTAACGGTAATATCCGAGATAACGCGCCAGCTGAAGGTAATGGCAAAGGAGCTGAACGTCCCCGTTATACTGCTGTCACAGCTCTCGCGAGCCGTTGAAAGCAGAAACGACAAGCGCCCGATGCTCTCGGACCTCCGTGAATCGGGATCTATCGAGCAGGACGCCGACATCGTTCTCTTCCTCTACCGCGACGCATACTATAACAAGGAAAGCACGCGCCAGAACGTCTCGGAGTGTATCGTCGCGAAGAACCGTCACGGTGAGGTCGGCTCGGTCGAGCTCATCTGGGACGGACAGTTCACGCGCTTCTCGAATATGGATACATCAACTCCGCCTGAGGGATGATATGTTAGAAAAGATCGTTAAGCTATCGCAAAAATACAATATGTTCATAAGCGGCGACATCGTTGTCTGCGGTCTCTCGGGAGGCGCAGACAGCGTTTGTCTTTTACTGAGACTTTGCGAGCTCCGCGAAAGGCTCGGGGTCGAGGTCGAGGCTCTGCACGTAAATCACTGTCTGCGCGGCAGCGAGAGCGACCGCGACGAGGACTTCTGCCGCTGTTTATGTGCTCGGCTCGGTGTGCCGTTTACGGCAGAGAGATGCGACGTCAGCGGCTATGCATCTGAGCGCTCAATGTCCACGGAGCTTGCTGCCCGCGAGCTCAGGTATGACATCTTCCGCAGGAACACTGTAGGCAAAAAGTTAGCCACGGCTCACAACGCTGATGATAACCTTGAAACTGTGATACTCAACCTCACAAGAGGCACGGCACTGAAGGGTCTCGCGGGGATACCTCCCGTGCGCGGGAATATCGTCCGTCCGCTGCTTGCGGTCACACGCGCGGAAATAGAGGCTTTTCTCGCTGATTGTGGACAAAACTTCGTCACCGACAGCACCAACCTCACCGACGACTACACCCGCAACAGGATACGCCACCGCGTAATACCGCTGCTTCGCGAGATAAACCCGTCGCTGAACGCGACATTTGTCAGCTCGGTGGACGGACTCCGCGACGAAAACGCCTATATTGAGGCGATGACGGACGCCGCAGAGCGCGAATGTCTCGACGGCAGCAGGCTTATGGGACTTGCAGCCTATGACACGGTGATACGCTGCCGATGCATATCGCGCCTGCTCACGCGTAAAAATATGCCCGTCACGCACGAGCGTATCCGCGAGTGCGAGGATATACTGATAAACGGCGGGAAGCTCAATATTTCTGGCGATATATACTTCATCTCCGACGGCATCACAGCCGAGCTCAGGGCTATCCCGAGAACGGTAGCTGTCGGAGAGCTGTCAGCTCCGCTGAAGGTCGGCGAAAACTCTATATATCGCGGAATATCGCTGATATGTGAGCTTGTAGACAAGGCAGAATACGACAGGCGGCGAGATGTTAACAAAAAATTAACATTTTACGCCTTGGATTATGATAAAATAAAGGGTGAAGCTGTGCTGAGGAACCGTCGGAACGGTGACAGAATACAGCTCCGCGGACGTGATTTCCGTTCGTCCGTGAAAAAGCTCATCAACGAGAATATCCCCCCTGAGGAGAGAGGCACGCTCCACTTTATTGAGGACAGCGAGGGCACCGTATTTGCGGAAAAGCTCGGTATCGCACAGCGTGTGGCTCCCGACGGGAATACAAAGCGGCTGTTTATCATTTCAGTCGTGAATGATAAGCAGGAATGGAGTGGATCAATTGACACCAAGAAGAAATAAAGGCTTACTGACGTACATTTTCATAATAATCGCAGCAGTTTTCTGTATCTATTTCATAAGCACGAAATTTGCAGACAACGCCGAGCACGTGGACTACACCTCGATAATCAAGTATTTCGACGACAAGCGCGTTTCCTACTACGAGCTTGATCTCGGTACGGGTGAGCTCACCTACTCGCTCGACGGCGAGGACGTGAAGATGAAGTACAACGTCCCCAATGTCGAGATATTCCTTATGGACACCGAGGGCTACAGGCAGGCATACAACGCCGACCACGCCGATGACCCGCTCCAGCAGGACTACATCAAGATAACCGACAGGACGTGGCTGTACTCACTTATCCCTGTAGTACTCACGGTGCTGCTCGGCATCGCGATACTCTACTTCCTAATGAAACAGAGCAGCGGCGGCGGAAAGTACACCTCCTTCTCGAAGGCTAACCTCAAGGCTCAGGCAGACACCCGCAAGGCTACCTTCGCGGACGTAGCGGGCGCGGACGAGGAAAAGCAGGAGCTTCAGGAGATAGTGGACTTCCTCAAGCACCCGAGCAAATACGCAAATATTGGCGCAAAGGTACCCAAGGGAGTACTGCTCCTCGGACCTCCCGGTACAGGTAAGACCCTCCTCGCGAGAGCTGTTGCGGGAGAGGTAGGCTGTCCGTTCTTCCCGATATCGGGTTCGGACTTCGTTGAGATGTTCGTCGGTGTCGGAGCATCGCGTGTGCGCGACCTCTTCGAGCAGGCGAAAAAGCACGCTCCCTCGATAATCTTCATCGACGAGATAGACGCCGTAGGACGCCACAGAGGCGCAGGACTCGGCGGCGGACACGACGAGCGCGAGCAGACGCTCAATCAGCTCCTCGTTGAAATGGACGGCTTCACCGGCAATGAAAGCGTAATAGTCATTGCCGCGACGAACCGCCGCGATATACTCGACCCCGCGCTCCTGCGTCCTGGTCGATTCGACAGACAGATAGTCGTAGGCTACCCCGATGTCAAGGGCAGAGAGGATATCCTCAAGGTACACAAAAAGAACAAGCCGCTCGCTCCCGACGTTGACCTGAAGGTCATCGCCCAGACGACTCAGGGCTTCACAGGTGCAGACCTTGAGAACCTGCTCAATGAGGCGGCTCTGCTTGCTGCACGCAACAACAGAAAAGCCATAACCGAGAAGGACATCGAAGAGGCTACGATGAAGGTCATCGCAGGACCCGAGAAGAAGTCACGCATCGTCACCGAGCACGACAAGAGGGTCACTGCCTACCACGAGGCAGGTCACGCTATAGCGGCGTACAACCTCCCCACGCAGGATAAGGTACATCAAGTAACGATAATCCAGCGCGGTATGGCGGCAGGCATCACGGTAACACGTCCCGACAACGACGACCAGCACGTTTCCCGCAATCAGATGCGCGAGAGCATCGTAATGCTTCTCGGCGGACGTGTCGCGGAGGAGACATTCCTTGACGATATATGCACAGGAGCCTCCAACGACATCGAGCGTGCTACCAATGTCGCACGCAGTATGGTCACTAAGTACGGCTTCTCCGACAAGATAGGCACAGTTGTGTACGGCTCTGACAGCGACGAGGTATTCCTCGGCAAGGACTACGGACACACGAAGAATTACAGCGAGGCTGTAGCCGCTCAGATAGATGAAGAGGTCAAGGCTATCATCGAGAAGGCATATGACGAATGCCGAATGATAATCAAGGCAAATTCCGACAAGATGCACCTTCTCGCGAAGTATCTGCTCAGGTATGAGAAGATAGACGGCGAGAACTTCGAGAAGCTTATGCGCGGCGGCATCACCGAGGCAGACATCGAAAATGACGTCTTCACGGAGAACACTCCCGCAGCTGAGCCCGAGAGCAGCACGGAATCCGACGAATGAGCGCTATCCCGCAGAGGAAACAGTCCCCTGCGGGATTTTTCATATCAAAATGGGGGTAAAATGTTGACTAATAAGATTTTTTATGATAAAATAGTATAGTGATATACTATTCTGCTTTTTAAGGAGGTTCCTGTCATGGCAAGAGAAGACATTGATTACGTATGGACCGACAAAAAAAGGACGCTGTTCGGACTACCGTGGTCGTTCACACGCTACTACCTCACCGAGACAAAGTTCATCACACAGGTCGGCTTTCTCACCGTCAAGGAGGACGAGATAGACCTGTACAAGATAATCGACAAGAGCGTGAGCAGACCCTTCTTCCAGAGGATGTTCGGCTGCGGCACGATAACGATACACTCCAAGGACGCAGACACTCCCACAAAGGTGGTACACTGCGTAAAGAACGTGAGACAGGTGTCGAACCTCATAGATAAGTACCTCAACCGTATGCGCGACAGATACGGCATACGCGGCAGGGATATGGTCGGCATAATGCACGGCGACTACCACGACCACGATGACGACTATGACCACGACCACTATGATAACTAATCATTCGGAGTATAAAAATGTTACCTTTTATTAAAGAAAAAGTTTCTACATGGGACAAGCTCAAGGCTGAAACGCGCCCGATATTCATCTACGGCATGGGCGACGGAGCTTTGAAGATAATGTCCGTATTCAGAGAAAAAGGGATAGTGCTGTCGGGCATATTCGCCAGCGATGACTTTGTCCGCGGTCATTCATTCGAGGGCTACCGCGTCCACAAGCTTGCGGAGATAGAGGAAATGGTCGACGATTTCGTAGTCGTGCTCGCGTTTGCGGCAGGCTATCAGGAAATAGTTGACAAGATACACGAGATAGCCGCAAAACACCCCCTGCTCGTGCCCGATGTACCCGTAGCCGGCGGCGGTCTGTTCACGTATGAATACTGCGTCGAGAACGCAGACAAGCTGCAGCAGGTCTACGACAGCCTCGCGGACGACTACTCCCGCAAGGTGTATGCTAATATCATCAACTTCAAGATAAGCGGCAATATCGACTACCTCACGAGCGTGACGACTCCCAAGGCTGAGATATACCGCGATATAATCAAGCCGCATATGTACGAGACCTACGTTGACCTCGGCGCATACAACGGCGACACGATACGTGAGATGCTCGAATTCACACATGGCAGATACGCCGCGATATATGCTCTCGAGCCCGACAAGAAGAACTTCAAGAAGCTTGCGAAATTCGTTGACGGAATGGCGCACGTATATGCTTTCAACGCCGCCGCATGGAGCACCGATACGGAGCTCCCCTTCGCTTCAAAGGCGGGCAGGCAGTCAGCGATATCAGCCGCAGCTGAGACTACGGTCGAGGCTCGCGCAGTGGACAGCATACTCGGCAAGCGCGCGGCTACCATAATAAAAATGGACGTCGAGGGCTTTGAGCGCGAGGCAATATGGGGAGCTTCTCAGAACATCGCCCGCAACTCGCCGAAGATGATGGTGTCGCTGTATCACAGGAACGAGGACATCTTCGAGCTCCCGCTGCTGCTGAAGACGATAAACCCGAACTACAGGCTGTATATCAGACATCAGCTGTATATCCCCGCGTGGGAGACGAACCTGTACGCAATAGTATAAAAAGTAACGGTCACCGAAATGGTGACCGTTTTCTTTACTAACAATCGCGGGGATATCTTCCGCCGCTGATAAACTACGGCGCGAAACCGAAAGTTTCGCTCAAGCCTTTTCAAAGGCTTGCAGGGACAGCATCCCTGCAATCCGAAGGGCGCTCTGCAAGGGGATGAATTTCAAAACAGTCCAGTGGACTGTTTTGAAAGATAAGCTGTGTACCAAATCTTTGATTTGGATTTCACAGCTATATGCAGCAAAGTCGCAGGGGGGGCTCTGCAAGATAAGCAGCACACCAAATCTCTGATTTGGATTGTGATGCTATATGCAACTCCGTTGTAGAGAGCCTCCCCTTCTGCCGTTCCGCAGTTGCTTGTCCGCGGAATTATTCCGCGAAAAAAAACATTGCCTTTTTTAGCGGGCGGCGGAACGCCGCCCCTACAGTGGGACGTCGAGGACGCCGTCCCCTACATTTATATAAGCTTTCTCTCGTCGCAGTATTCACATTCGAGGAGAGTCTCGTCGCCGCCCGAGCGGAAGCTCTTGGGGAGATACTCCTCGTGGTTGGTGATACAGCGCGGGTTGTCGCAGCGTACACCGCCGTAGACCTTGCCCCTGAGAGTCTCGGAGCCCTTCCTGTCGCCGAGTATCATCATAATCAGCGCCATACGCGCGAACACGCCATATTTCGCCTGCGTAAAGTACATCGCACGCTGGTCCTCGTCCACCTCGACTGTTATTTCGTCCACGCGCGGGAGCGGGTGCATAACTATCATATCCTGCCGCGCAAGCTGCATCTTCTTCTTGTCGAGGACGTAGGTATTCTTCTGCGCGAGGTACTCCTCCACGCTGTCGAAGCGCTCCTGCTGGATACGTGTCATATAGAGCACATCGAGCCTGCCTATCGCCTCCTCGAGGGTGTGGACCTCCTCATAAGTACTGCCGTTAGCCTTGATGATGTCCTTGATGTAGACGGGCATTTTCAGCTTGGAAGTGGAGATGAAGATGAACTTGTTGTTTTCGAGCATACTCAGAGCCTTGCAGAGCGAGTGGACCGTTCTTCCGTTGATGAGGTCGCCGCACATACCTATCGTGAGTCCCGACAGGCGCTTCTTCTCTATTTTGAGCGTCAGCAGGTCGGTGAGGGTCTGTGTGGGGTGGAGGTGTCCGCCGTCGCCCGCATTGATAACGGGACAGTCAGCCGTCAGCGAAGCCGCCTTAGCCGCGCCGGCAATGGGGTGACGGATAACGAGGATATCGGCATAGCTGCTGACTATCTTGGTGGTATCCTTGATAGTCTCGCCCTTGGCGACCGACGAATTCGCAGGATTATCGAAGCCGATTATCCTGCCTCCGAGGCGGAGCATCGCGGTCTGGAACGACATCTGCGTGCGTGTGGAGGGCTCATAGAAGAGGGTCGCCATGACCTTGCCCTCGCACTCGTGAGCATACCTGACGGGGTCATTCTTGATGTCCTCGCCGAGCTCGATGAGCTTCTTCCACCACGCCACGGGATAGTCGTTGAGGTCGATGAGATGCTGATATTCTGACTGCATAATATGTACCTCCGTTTTTTTGTAAGCCGTCAGCTATTAGACTTAGCTAATGGCAATTATTTATTCTGTTTATCCGCGTCAGCGGACACCGCAAGCTAACGGCTAACAGCTTTTTCATTTTACAGTATTTTACTGCCGTTTATTATCATTTCAAACTGCACGCCGAGGAACTCGGAAGCTCTGCGGCAGAGGAGCATACGGTTCATAAATATCTCGAAATACTCCATCACGGAGGATATCTCCGTATCTATCTGCAATTCAAGGATTATCGAGGTATTGTCCTCGTTGAAATGCACCTTTGACATCTCCACGGCGTAGTTCACGCGGTCGTGGATATCGAAGGTGAGCAGGTCGGTGTTGCGCACTCTGCTCCTGCGGACGTCGGTCTTGTCGCCGATTATCATAGCCGCCGATATCGGGTCGAGCGGCGTACCCGTGCCCTCGTCGTGGTTGCCTATTGCGGCGATGACGGAGCATATCTCGTCGGCGGGCATACTGAGGTTATCGAGCAGCCTGAACGCCATAACAGCGCCGCTCTGAGCGTGGTCGATGCGGTTGATGACGTTGCCGATGTCGTGCATCATCGAGGCGATACGCGCGAGCTCAATCGTCCTCTCGTCGTAGCCGAGCGTCTCGAGTATCATCGCGGAGGTCGCCGCAACGCGCTCAACGTGCGGGAAGGAGTGCTCGGTATAGCCCATAGCTTCGAGCGTCTTGTCTGCACGCTGGATATACTCCATAATGTCGGGATTCTGCTTGATATATTTGTACGTAACTAAGCTTGCCATTTAAGCTGTCCTTTCAGCGGAGCCGTAAGCCCCGTTATTTTCAAAGTAGACCCTGTACCACACAAGGAAGGTGAACACAGTCCATATCTTGCGGCTGTTGTCAGCCTTGCCATCTCGGTGGTCGTCGAGGAGCTTCACAAGGCGCTCGGTGTTGAAGAACTGCTCCGAGCTCTCGCTCTCGAACATCTCGCGCACGATACCGTAGTATTTATCCTCTTTCAGCCATACTCTAATCGGCACAGGGAAGCCGAGCTTTTTCTTTGCGGCGGTCTTGGCGGTCTGCTCGGGAGTATCCTTCTTCGCGGCGAGCCTCATCGCGTACTTGGTGATGTACTTCGTCTCGTCCGTGCCTTTTTCGTGGGTGACGCGGTACTTCGTGGGTATCTGCTCCGCGAGCGCCATGACCTCCTTGTCGAGGAAGGGCACGCGCAGCTCCAGCGAGTTCGCCATACTCATCTTATCGGCTTTGAGGAGTATATCCCCCGCCATCCACATATGGAGGTCGAGGTACTGCATCTTCGTGACGTCGTCCATATCGGCAACGCGCCTGAAATACGGCATAGTGATAGCCATAGGCAACGGAGCCTCGGTGGCATTTTTCAGCAGAGCCTTTCTCTCGTCGGGAGTAAACATATAGGCGTTGCCTATGAAGCGCTCCTCCACGTCCTTGCCCTTACGGACGAAGAAGTTGACTCCCCTCTTCGCGGGAAGCTTGCCCGCAACGCTTCCGACGGCTCTTTTGAGTCCGCGCGGGAGCTTGTCATACAGCGTGCCGTCGGGGTCGCTGTAGACATTGTAGCCGCCGAATATCTCGTCCGCGCCCTCGCCCGAGAGCACGACCTTCAGCCGCTCGGAGGCGATATTGCACACGAAGTACAGCGCGACCGCAGACGGGTCGGCAAGCGGTTCGTCCATATGGTACTGTATCTTTTCAAGGCTTCCCCAGTATTCCTCGGGAGTTATGACCTTGCTTGTATTCTCGATATTTACGGCTTTGGAGAAGTTCTTCGCCCAGCCTATCTCGTTATACTTCTCGTCATTGCCGAAGCCTACCGTGAATGTCTTGTCAACATCGGCGATAGCGGCAACGTAGCTCGAATCCACGCCGCTCGACAGGAACGAGCCGACCTCAACATCGGCTATCTTGTGCGCCTTTACGGAATCGTGGAAGGTATTGGATATACGCTCCACCCACTCATCGAGCGAGGGCTTGTAGTCGGGGCGGAAATTCACGTCCCAGTAGCGCTTGATGGTCATCTTGCCGTCCCTGAATATGAAGTAGTGCGCAGGCAGGAGCTTATACACGTTCTTGAAGAAGGTCTCCTTCGTGGGCGAATACTGGAAGGTGAGGTAGTTCTCGAGCGCGGTGGTATTGAGCTCCTTCTTGAACTCGGGGTGAGCGAGAAAGTTCTTTATCTCCGAGCCGAACATCAGCGTCCTGCCCATTTTCGCGTAGTACATCGGCTTTATGCCGAAGAAGTCGCGCGCACCGAAGAGCTCGCGCTTGTTCTTGTCCCATATCACGAATGAGAACATACCGCGGAGCATATTCAGCAGCTCCGTGCCGTACTCCTCATAGCCGTGGATAAGCACCTCGGTATCGGTGTTGGTCTTGAATATATGCCCCGCCGCAACAAGCTTCTCGCGGATCTCGCGGTAGTTGTATATCTCGCCGTTGAAAACGATGACCTTCGAGCCGTCCTCGTTGAAGATAGGCTGGTCGCCCGACGAGCTAATGTCTATGATACTCAGTCTCCTGTGTCCGAGAGCTATATCCTCGTCCACATATCTGCCCTCGGCGTCGGGACCTCTGTGGCGTATCCTGTCCATCATTTCGCCGATGACCCTGTTAGAGTCGTCAATATTATTTGTAAAGCCGACAATGCCGCACATATAATTTCCTCCGAACCGATGAATTCTCCTGAAATATTATACTACATTTCCGCCCGTTTTGCAACAGCGGAGAGCAAAAAAAGACAAAAAACTTCGCCGCAACCGCAAAAAACAGAGCCGCCGCCATATGGCGACAGCTCCGCAATGATTATTCAAACGAATCGAGGTCTATACCCTGAAGAAGCTCCTTGAGGGAAGCCAGCTCGTCAGCGGTAAGAGTAACGCCCTTGCCCATTCTTGAATGGTCGGGAGCCCACTCACGTATATCGTACTTGGGGTCGTGGTCGTTCCAGCTGACCATATTCAGCTCCTTCTTCCAGCCCTTTGCGTTCTCTGAGAGAACTCCTATTTCTTCTGTTATCTCGTATTTCAGCTCTGCCATTGATACGAACTCCTTTCTGTTTGTCTCTGACCAAACGGCTAAACCATTTAGCAATAATATTTTACCACAAAAAGGAAAATTTGTAAATACCCAAAAGATTTAATTTATATTGAAACACACAAATAGCTCAGCGCCCGCGAATATATCCCCTCGGGACGAGTGCGCGAGGTTATGAGCATTTCCGCGAAATCGACCGCGTCCTCGATATCGCGCGAGAAATCGGGGATAGCCTCGTACTCGCCCGTGGACAGGTCCTGTGCCTCTATACCGTAAGTAATGACGTCGTCCCCGCCCGCGAACACCCTTCCCGCGATGACGCGGTACGACACCTTATTGTCGGCGCACACCTCCATATAGACCGTTCTGTCGCGGACATCCTGCTTTTTCTTTCTGATGATACCGAACATAAATAACGCCTCCTGTTCAATTGTTCTCGGTAAGAGCAATTATACCACACAGGAGGCATTATGTGAAGAGGTCGTTTAATGTTCTTTTTGGAGTATCATCGGGACAGAAGTCGAAACAGCGCGGCTCAGTCCTTGGGAATGACGATATTGAGCGAACGCGAGTAGTCGCTGAATATCTCCGCGAGCTCCTTGTCCATCTCCTTGTAGATGTCCTCGGTCTTGCTCGAAAGAGCGCCCTTGGTCTTGTCGTCGGCGTAGAGCACCCATCTGCCGCCCTTGAGCTTGACGGAATAGATGTAGAAGTGCACCTGCTCCTTCTCGTCGTCACCTTTTACGGTGAGAAGCACCTTCAGCCTGTACGCCTTCTTGACAACGGCGTCATAGTTCTCGAACTCCTTTTTCAGCGTGCGGAGGTCCTTCGCTGTAGCCTTTTTCTTCTTGACTATCTTCGCGGACACCTTCAGATCGTCGCCGAAGTAGCTGTCCTCGCAGACCTCCTTGACGTCGGAGATGAGTGAATCCATATCGTCGGTGACATCTCTCCACTCCATATCGCCGTCCTCGGCATTATCGCGTAGCTCCTCCACGTAATCGCGCGGGTAGAAGGAGTTGATGACGAGCTCCGCCCTCTCCCTGTTCAGACCCCTGACAACGTTCCTGACAGGACGCTTGTAGCCGTTCCCCGCGACGTTTCCGACCACGACGATGAACAGCACCAGTCCGAGAGCGAGCGCACACACGAGGATAAGTCCCCTTCTGAGCATTTTCTCGCTCATATTCTGCGCAGGCACAGGCGGAGATATCACCACGGGAGTCGGAGGCTCCTTAGCCCCTTCGACGGACTTCTCCTCCCCGTCGGGAGCAGTTTCCTTGTCCTCCGAAGACTCGGTATCGGCGTTCTCACCGTCACTCTCGGCGGGAGCCTCGCGCGTTATCTCCTCCGCATTTTCAGCCTTTACGCTTTCAGCCTCGGCTTCTTCCTTAGCCTTAGCCGCCGCTAAAGCTTCCTCACAGGTACATTCCTGCCCGTCCTCGAGCTTAGCACCGCAATATTTACAAAATGCCATATTATACCTCCTTAATCCATCCCGTTGATATCAAGATAAATCTTCTGCATACGGATATCCGTCTCGGCAATGCGCTCGGCGCACTCTCGGAGCTCCTGCGATATCTCGGGAGTTATCGCCGCGCTGGTCTTATACCTTAGCTGATGCTCGAGACTTGCCCAGAAGTCCATAGCGATGGTACGTATCTGGATCTCCACGGGCGCGTACTTCTTCTGCGCCGCGAGATACACGGGCACGTTGATAATCATATGGTAGCTCCTGTAGCCGCTTGGCTTCGGGTCTTTGATGTAGTCCTTCTGCTTGATGACCACGAAGTCGTCACGGTGCGAGAGCATTTCCGCGAGCACATAGATGTCGCTGATATAGTAGCACGTCACCCTTATGCCCGCGATATCGAGCAGATTTTTCCGTGCATTTTCGGGCGTGAGCGGCACGCCCTTCTTCGCGAGCTTGTTTATTATCGACTCCGCCGATTTGAGGCGGCTCTTGATATCGTGAATGGGGTTGCGCTGATACTTTATGCTGAACTCGCTGTCGAGTATACCGAGGTAGGTCTTGACGACCTCTATCGCCGACTCGTACAGATGCGCGAGGTCAACGAACTCGTTGAAGGTCCGCGCGATGTTCTCCTTTTCATCGGGACCTCGGTCAACTATCGCAGGGAGCTGCTGTATACTTTCAAGATAGAAATCCATTTCATTCATAGCATCTATGTCCTTTCTATCGGATTCAGCCTATCGCGGCGAGTACAATATCCACCGCTGCGGGAGCGTCCCCCTCTTTGAGGAGCTTCTCCGCTGCTGTCTTAGCCTTCTCGACCTCTGCTGACACCTTCTCGTCGGAGACCACAGCCACCGCATTCGCCTTGGTGTCGAGCATTATCATAAAGCCCTTGCCGTCCTCGGAGCACCGCTCGAAGTAGCTGCGGCATATCTCCTCATTGGACTTGCCCGTGCCGTTCGAGGTCGCGAGCACGTATACTGACTTCTTTCCCGCAGCGAGCTTCTCCTCAAGCGCCGTCAGCTGCTCGTCGTAGAACAGCCCGATGTTGTCGAACACATACAGCGGACACCTCTCCCCGAGCTCCATCACGCGGAGCACAGCGGAGAAGTAGTCGCCGTCCATAATATGCTTGGTCGCCCAGAAGAAGGCAAGGCTGTCCTCGCCCTCGGGAATGGCTTTGAGACAGCTTCCCGTCCGATAAAGGTAATCGGTGCCCGTATCGTTATTGACGAGCAGCAGCAGACCGCTTCCCCTGCCCTCGTATATGTCGGTGTAGCACTCGTCCGCGTACTCATAGGGCGTCTTCCCGCCGATATCGTCCGCGATGACCACAGCCGCGTTGACAAGCCTTTCCCTGTAGAGCTTCTCGCAGTAGCTGTTTATCTCAGCGACCTGCTCCGCGGTGAGCACGCCGACCCTGTCATAGACATATGTACCCTCGGCAGCCGCAAGCTTTGATGTATCGGGCAGCGGAGCTTCCGTGACGGCTTCAATTGTCGCCATAGTTGTCTCCGCAGGAGCGTCAGCACCCGAAATGAGCCCTGCTCCGCGCGAGCAGCCCGAAAGCGCAGTTACAACGGCAGTCAGTATCACCGCCGCAAAAATTTTTTTCAAAAAAATCATTCCTCGCTCTTGTAATACTCTTTATATTTTAGTATAATTTAATTGAAAAATCAAGTATATCAGTGTAAATTCTTTCAACGGAGGAAATATTTATGGATATTACGGTAAAGGGCAGGGACATCATCGTTCATGAGCCCGACCTCGACCTCGACGAGACCCTCGACTGCGGACAGGCATTCCGCTGGCGAAAAACAGACAGCAACTACGACTGCACCTACACGGGCAGCTTCGTCAACGACAGACTGACCGTGTCGCAGGTGAAAAAGGGCGAATTCATCTTCCACGACACGACAGAAGCGGACTTCCTCGCGAAATGGAAGGATTACTTCGACCTCGACACCGACTACTCCGAGCTGAAGCGCCGATTCTCCGAGGACGAGACGCTCTCGAAGGCTTGCAAGTTTGCGGGAGGAATACGTCTTCTCCGTCAGGACAGCTGGGAGTGCCTTATCTCGTTCATTATTTCCCAGAACAACAATATCCCGCGTATCAAGGGCATAATCGACCGCCTCTGCGACAACTACGGCGGGGATTTCCCGACAGCGGAGCAGCTCGCGCAGGAGACTCCCGACAGCCTCGCCTATCTTCGCAGCGGCTTCCGCGCGAAATACCTGTGCGACGGAGCATACCGCGTAAATTCGGGTGAGACCGACCTCGCTGCAATAGCGGCAGCTCCCATAGACGAAGCACGTGCGGCTCTTAAAGCGATAAAGGGCGTAGGACCGAAGGTCGCGGAGTGCGTGCTCCTGTTCGGTATGCACCGCGTGGAGGCATTCCCGATAGATGTGTGGATAAAGCGCGTGCTTGCTGAGTACTACCCCAACGGCTTCCCCGAATTTGCGCGTGACAACGCGGGCATAGCTCAGCAGTACCTTTTCCACTACATACGCAATCTCAAGGAATAAAGTCCGCCGAGCAGTCAATACTCTCCTGTGTAGGGGACGGCGTCCCCGACGTCCCGATTATAGGAGGTACTATGATAAAAGGCGTGAACAAGCAGATAATCGAGGTCAACGACCCCGACAGCATTTACTTTGAGAAGGCGGTGTTCTACCTGCGTGCGGGAGTGCGCAAGCTCCCTGCGGAGATATCCCGCCGCGAGATAGAGCGCTGCTTCGGCGGCGAAGCAAGTTTGTACAGACGCCGCAGCAGACGGCTGAGGATCTTCCGAACATCGACCTATATTGCGGCAGCACTGACGATAGCCGTGCTGTTCCTTGTCATTCTGCACTGACAGAACAACGGGCTAACGGCTAACAGCTAACGGCTAACGGCTCAAATTATCGAATTATATTGCAATCGCAGCAATAATGTTGTATAATATACGTGTAAGACATCGTTATCCCTGCGAAAGGAGGATTAAATGGAACACCCCGAAACAATGAATTTCAAGAGCAAATTCTCGCGGCGCATCATCAACACCCCGAGCCCTGCCGCTAAAAGTACCTTCTTCTATATGCAGGAAACGGGCGTGATAAAGCCCGAGGACGCTCCCGCCACGCACCGCCGCGACCTCGACTCCCTTCTCATTGTCGCCGTAGCGTCGGGCGCGGGCGAGCTCGAATACGACGGGCGCACCTACCCGCTGAAAAAGGGCGACTGCTTCTTCATCGACTGCCGCGTATCGCACACGTACAAGAGCTCCGAGGACGACCCGTGGGAGCTTCTGTGGGTGCACTTCAACGGCGCTACGTCAAGGCAGTACCACGACTACTTCCTCAGGCAGTCCGAGGTAGTGTTCCGTCCCGCGATATTCGACAGGTACGTCTCCGCGATAACGGAGATAATAGAGGTCAACGACGCGAAAAAGCCCGAGGCGGAGATACTGACCTCCCGCCTGATAGTCGAGCTGCTGACCCTGTCGCTTACGGTCTACAGCTCCGCGAGCCAGTACGACACCGCATTAAAGCAGAAGCTTGCGGCGGTAAACAGCTACATCGAGGACCATTTCAGCGAGGATCTCTCGCTTGAGAAGCTCTCATCGGAGTTCTACATAAGCAAGTTCTACCTCACCCGCGAGTACAAGAAGATATACGGCAAGACCATATTCCAGCACATCATCAGCTGCCGCATAAACTACGGCAAGCAGCTGCTGCGCTTCACGGACAAGTCCGTCGAGGAGATATCGCACCTCTGCGGCTTCAACGACCAGAGCTACTTTGCCCGCCAGTTCAAGAAGGCGGAGAACCTTACCTGCTTTGCCTACAGGAAAAAATGGCGTGATTAATGGAGGACAATATGAACGATTCATTCAGCATACTCTACCCATACAAGAGTGAAACCACGTACAAGCAGCTCTCTGCCGAGACGCTCCACGACCTCGGGCTCGATATGATAATAAAGTCGCTGACCGACGACGGCAGGGAGCAGAAGATGATAACGAACGTCATCTCGCAGATGACAGCCGATCCGCGCGTCTGCGAGTACAGGCAGAAGGTATTCGCGGACATACTTGCCCTGCCCGAGCTGAGGACAAAGATGACGGAGCTCTTCGACAAGATGGAGTTTATCCGCAACTTCGGCTCTATGCACAAGAGCTCGGACGAGGAGCTCGGGCTGTGGCATCTCTTCCACCGCCTTGACGAGCTCGGTGACTACATAAAATGCGTGGAGGCAATGCGCGAGTGCCTCTCCGACGAGCGGATACAGTCTCAGGGACTTACCGACCTCCGCGAAAACATCAACGAGCTCTACGACGAGGCATACTTCGCTGAGATGAAGAAGGACATCGCCGCGCTGAAACTGAAGGCTTCGGACGTGCAGAGCGTCACGCTCGGTATCAATGTGAACGAGCGCTTTGAAGCCGTAAGTATGGGACTTGTCTCGGTCAACAGCAAGCCGTTCAAGAAGTCGGGCATAGTCAGCAACTTCGCGGACGCCCTCTCCAATAAGGACAAGATAAACGACACCTCCGACTGGGACGGCGATATGCACTACCACCAGATAGACAAGCAGAACACGGCGAACGTGGCTTCATTCATCGAGAAATTCGGCGGCTTCAATGCGGTGCGCAACAACTCCTTCGTTGACGGACGCATACGCGCGACGGTAGTGAGGACTCCCGATGACGACGGCGCAAGCAATTCCACGTTCTATCTTGAAACGATACTGAACAAAATGCTCGGCTCGCTGGTGAAGAAGCTCCGCGACACGCTGACCAAGTACGCAAATGTCGCTATCGTGAACATCTCCCAGCTTATCCCCGAGTTCGTGTACTATATCCGCTTTGCCGAATTCATCGGCAGGCTGACCGACGCGGGAGCACGCTTCTGCGAGGCGAATGTCGCGGGAGAAGGCGGCTCAGATATGGAAGCCCGCGGCTTATACAACCTCAGACTTGCGGTAAATCTCGAGGACAAGAGCGAAATAGTCCCCAACGACCTCGACTTCGACGCCGACCATATGCTCTACATACTCACGGGAGCTAACCGCGGCGGCAAGACCACTATAACGCAGGCAGTCGGACAGCTCTACGTCCTCGCACAGGGCGGCATATCCGTCCCCGCGGAGGGCTTCACCTACCGCCCCGTTGACTGCATATACACCCACTTCCCCGCCGATGAGGACAAGACAATGGACCTCGGACGCCTCGGCGAGGAGTGCATACGCTTCAAGGAGATATACAACGAATGTACCGCTGACAGCCTTGTGCTGATGAACGAGACGTTCTCGACGACCTCATTTGAGGAGGGCTACTACATCGCCCGCGACTCCGTCCGCGCACTTATGGAGAAGCGTGTGCGGACGATATACAACACGCATATGCACAAGCTCGCCTCAGACGCAGACGAGCTCAACCGCATAACAGGCGGAGCAAAAGCATCTTCGCTGATAATGAAGAGCGACGGCGGAAAGCGTTCGTTCAGGGTGGAGGTCGCCTCGCCCGAGGGCTCGTCCTATGCGAGCGATATAGCCAAAAAATACGGCGTAACATATGAAATGCTGACAGGCAGCAAAACGGAGGAATAAGCAATGGAACTGTTCAAGAAGGAATTATTCGACAGAGGCATAAAACGCGTAGTCGTCAGTGAAGACGAGATACGCGCCCGCATAGCCGAGGCAGGCAAATACATAGACAGCATTTACGACGGCAGACCGATACTGCTCGTGAGCATACTGAAAGGCTCGTTCGTCTTTCTCGCAGACCTCGCAAGAGCCGTCACCGTACCGTGTGAGATAGCGTTTATGGCGGCGAAGAGCTACTACGAGAGCACACAGTCCTCGGGCATAGTCCACATCACAATGGACCTCGACCGCGACATCTCGGACTGTCACGTCATCATAGTCGAGGACATCATCGACACGGGCAGGACGCTCGCGGACGTGGTTAAGCTGCTGAGATCGAGAGAGCCGCTCTCGCTGAGGGTAGTGACCCTCCTTGACAAGCCCGAGCGCCGCGCAGTGCCGTTTGAGGCGGATATGTCACTGTTCACGATACCCGACCTGTTTGTGATAGGCTACGGACTGGACTACGGCGAATACTACCGAAACCTCCCCTACATAGCCGAATACGGAGAATAAACAAAGCACCGTTACATTCAGTGTAACGGTGCTTTTTTCTGAGCTCTTTATTCTGAGTTCTTACTCCTCGCCGCCCTGTGCAAACTGGCTTTCGTGGCGTGTGAAGAAGTCGGTGCGCGGAGGCAGGAATTTGAGCTTGTGCTGCTCGCCCGTGAAGAATGTGAGCGGCTCGAGGATAGTATCCCACGACCAGATACGCTCATCGACCTCGAGGTACTCGCGGAGCTTCTCTGTACCGAAGGGAGCCATCGGGTGCAGGAGCACTCCCGCGATACGTATGATATAGAACAGGTTCGCGAGAGCCTGCGCGAGCTCTTCTCTGCTGACATTTTCGCCGTTTACAGCCTTAGCCATATACTTGCTGCCGTTGCGGATATAGCTGTCGAGCACGTAGGTGCACTGGTGGAAAGCGAACTTGGACATATGCCTCTCGTATTCGAGGACAGCCTTCTTCGCGTCGGCTACGAACTTCTCCTCGGGAGCAAGGTCGGGCATAATGCCGTCGAACTCCTTCTGCGTGGTGTAGAACGCGGTGCGTATCATACGGTTGTACACATTCGAGAGGAGCAGACCGTCCTTGACAACGGGGTCGGCGTCCTCGGGCTTGGCGTCGGGATTGAACGGCTTCGGCATAAAGCTTACGGAGCGCTGACCGAGACCGAGTCCGAGCCAGTGCATACGGAGCTGCTCTGGCGTGTAGTAGTTGAGGAGGTCGTCAGCCATCGGAGGCTTAACGGCTCCCGAGCTCGAAGCCTTCTTGTCGAGGAAGAGGATGTGGTGGTTTGCTACGATGACAGGCAGCTGGAGCTCGCCGTCGGGAACGTCAGCAGTCTTTGTATCGGAAGCCTGCTGAGCCATCCACATAGCGGGCTCGGCAATGCCGTAGAAGTAGATGTTGTCCTGACCGATGAACTGGTACACGGTCGAATCCTTGCTGCACCAGTAGTCCTTCCACTCCTCGCGGCTCCTGCCCTCATTTTCGAGGTAGGTCTGCGTGAACGAGATAGGCGCCCACAGCGACTCGGGCCATACCCACACGGTAAGTCCCTCAACGCCGTCCATTACGGGTGCGGGAACTCCCCACTCGATGTTGCCCGTGAGACGGAACGGAACAAGTGTCTTGCCCGTTCTGTAGCGTATACCGTTCTCGGTGAGGATGCGGCAAGCCTCGTCGCAGTCGGAGAGCTTGGCAAACTGTATCGTGAACGAGGGCTTCTTGGGCTCCTCGAGGTATTCGTGCGCGGGCATAGAATCCTTGAGCGAGAAATACTTCTCCTCGAACTCACGCTTTACGTAGATAACGGGCGGCTTGAGGAACTCGTCGATAGTCTTCCACACAACGGGACGGATATCCTTGCGCTTTTTGAGCTCCTCGACCCAGTCCTTCATCAGCTGCTCGTAGTCGCGGAGCTTGAAGTACCAGTTGGTAACGGGCTTCATCGTGGGAGTCTCGCCCGTGAGCGTGCTTACGGGGTCAACGAGGTTCTCGGGCATATACTGGTGACCGAGGTCGCACTCGTCGGCGTAGCCCTTCTCTGAGGTGCAGCCCTCCACGGGACATTTACCGATTACCTGTCTGCCGTTGAGGAAGCAGCCCGCCTTCTCGTCGAAGAACTGCATAGTCGTTATCTGATCGAGCTGACCCTTCTTGTGGAGCGAGCTGATGAACCAGTCAGTGACCTCAGCGTGTATCTCCTTGGAGCGTCCGAGACCCGAAGCCGCGAACAGATTCGGGGATATGCCGTAGTCGTCGAGGGTCTTCTGCTGCTTATCGTGGTTGCGCTGAACGAACTCCTCAAGGGTGCCGCTGAATTCGCCGTTCTTGACCTTGACGCGCCAGCCCTCGGCTATGGGCGAGCCGTAGCAGTCGGTACCGCCGACGAAGATGACGTTGTCCTTACCGATACGGTCGCGCATAAAGCGGGCGTAGGTGTCGGCGAAGACGAACATACCGCCTACGTGACCAAAGTGAAGCTCCTTGTTGCCGTAGGGCATACCGCCCGTGATAACGGCTCTCTTCGGGAAGACGGGACGCGGTATCTCGAAGGGCTTATTGTTTTTTTCATTCTTGTCAGACATTTTATATGATTCCTTTCGGTGGATTTTCATTTACTCATTATTATAACATAAAAACAATAAATATGCAATACCTACGGTAAACTTACATTGCTATCCCCTCTCCACAGCAAGGGCTCTGCCCTTGCCCCGCCTAAGACTCTGCCTCCGGACTCCGCAGGGGAACACAGTTCCCCTGACCCCGAACTACGTTGCCACTCGCAAGCTCGCTCACTACGTTCAAAAGGCATACTCTGCTTTCGGCGGGGAACAAACGCGGGAAAAGGCCACCGTCTCACATATCTTCAGCGCGAAACCAAAAGTTTCGCTCAAGCCTTTTCAAAGGCTTGCAGGGTCGAGGGACAGCGTCCCTCGTCGCCGTTCACAGCTTATCAAGAACGGCGAAACTAATCGAAGGCGCTCTGCAAGGGGTGAATCGCAAAACAATCCTGTGAATTGTTTTGCGAGAGGGGACGCTCTGAAGGAGAGCGTCCCCTACTGCCGTTCCGCCATTACTTCCCTGCGGAGTTACCTCCGCACAAGACTGCAACTCGATTTTAATGTGACTTCGCACAAAACTTGACAAACCCACGCAACAATGATATAATATTATCAAATTCTCACCCGATAAGGAGACAATGATGAAAACAGCGGTAATGACAGACACAAACAGCGGAATAACGCTCGAAGAGGGCAAGGCAAACGGCATATTCGTGCTGCCGATGCCCGTAATGATAGACGGCAGGGACTATATGGAGGAGGTCACGCTCGACCACACTATGCTCTACAAGGCACTCAACGAGGACAAGGACATCGTGTCCTCACAGCCCTCCCCCGGCGACCTCACACAGATGTGGGAGGACATACTCTCGCAGGGCTACGACGAGCTCGTATACATCCCGATGACGAGCGGACTGAGCGGCTCCTGCGCGACTGCTACAGCTCTCTCAGCGGACTACGACGGTAAGGTCATCGTCGTGGACAACCACCGCATATCCATCACTCTGCTCGACTCCGTATACGACGCGCAGTATATGGCTGAAAACGGAATGACGGGACAGGAGATAAAGGAATATCTCGAGGAGCAGACCTACCGGAACGACATCTACATCACGCTCCAGAGCCTCAAGCGCATAATCAAGACGGGAAGGATAACGAAGGCAGGCGCAGCTATCGCGACCGTGCTCAACCTCAAACCCGTGCTGAAGATACAGGGCGGCAAGCTCGACGCATACGCGAAGGTTCGCGGTATGGACAACGCCGAGAAGAAGATGTTCGAGGCTGTACACAACGACCTTGCAACGAAGTACAAGGACGTCCCGAAGGAGCACCTCAGCATCGGTGCATCGGGAACAATGGAGACACAGGAGCAGATAGACCGCTGGGTCGGTATGATAAAGGCAGAATTCAAGGGCTATCACGTGACCTACCGTCCGCTGGCGTGCAGTATCGCGAGCCACGTAGGAACGGGTACACAGGGCGTAGCGGCAGGCGTGACGAAGCGTCCTCTCGAACTCCCGAAGGAATAAAAAAACAAACCGTTATCGGAGAAACCCGATAACGGTTTTTGTTATACCTGAACATTTTTGGGGCAGCGTTTTTGTGCAAGCCTACGAAGCTGAAAAATACTTTTTCAATAATCAACGGTTTTCCATTGAAAAAGCGCCTTTTTCGCACCCCTTATAGAAGCGCCTTACAGTTCGGACAGTGCAAGCTCGATACGAGCTATGCTCTCTTCCTTGCCGAATACCTCCATAAGCTCGGTAGCACCGCCGGGGGTAACTCCGAGACGCGCGATAGCGATACGTATCGCCCACATAACAGCTCCCGCCTTCTTTTCGGTGGAAGCAGCGTACTCCTTCAGCAGCTCGAAGAGCGTGTCATTGTCCCAGCTCTTGGCATTTTTCAGGAGCGGCAGGCAGTCCGCGAGGACCTCCTTACAGCTCTCGGGAGTAGTCTTGTTCTTCTTATTGGTATAGAGCTCCTTGTCCATATCGAGCCTGTCGAGCACGAAGCCGATACGCTCCTTTATCTCGCAGAAGGCATAGATACGCGATTTCAGCAGCTCAGCAAGCTTCTTCGTGTCGATGTAGTCGGGACAGAGCTCGTCAAGTATCGGCAGAGCCTTCTCATTGTAGCTCTCGTCATCCATTTTCTTGATGTACTCGGAGTTGAACCAGTTCAGCTTCTCGTAGTCGAATACGGCGGGAGACTTGCTCAGCCCCTCCATTGAGAAGTTGGCTTTGAGCTCGTCCATTGTGAAGAACTCCTGATTCGTGTCCTTGGGACACCAGCCGAGGAGCGCGATGTAGTTGACGATAGCCTCGGGGAGGTAGCCGTCCGCAACGAGGTCTTGGAAGCTGACCGCACCGTGCCTCTTCGAGAGCTTCGACACCTTGCCGTCCTCGTCCTTGCCCATGAGCAGCGGGAGATGTACGTATGTAGGACGCTCCCAGCCGAATGCGTCGTAGAGCAGGCAGTATTTCGGCGTGGAGGTGAGGTATTCGTTTCCGCGCACAACGTGTGTGACGCCCATGAGGTAGTCGTCAACGACGTGGCAGAAATTATACGTCGGATAGCCGTCCGCCTTAATCATTATCTGGTCGCGGAGCTCGGAGTTGTCGATAGCGACCTCTCCGTAGACCTCGTCCACGTATGAGGTAGTGCCTTCGAGCGGCATTTTCTGGCGGATAACATAGGGAATACCCGCCGCAAGGTTCTTCTCGACCTCCTCCTTTGAGAGGTCGCGGCAGTGACCGTCGTAGCCGCCTATGCCCTTGTCGTCCTTGAGCGATTCAAGGCGTTCTGGCGTGCAGAAGCAGTAGTAGGCGTGACCGCTCGCGATGAGCTTCTCGGCGTACTCCTTATAGATAGGAAGGCGCTCGCTCTGAATATACGGACCGTGCTCGCCGCCCACAACGGGACCCTCGTCGTAGTCGATGCCCGTCATTTCGAGGGTCTTGAGGATAACGTCCACAGCGCCCTCAACGAAGCGCTCCTGATCTGTATCCTCGATACGGAGAATGAACTTACCTCCCTGCGACTTCGAGAGCAGGTAGGAATACAGCGCAGTACGCAGATTTCCGATATGCATAAAGCCCGTCGGCGACGGAGCAAATCTTGTAGTGATAGTATTTGACATCTTTGTTTTCCTCACAGTTTATCTTTTTATGAAGTATTCCTCGTACCATACAAGGAAGGTATATATCGTCCAGACCTTGCGCCAGTTGTCGGAGTTACCGCCGACATACTCGTCGTAGATAGCCTGTATCTCATCGGTGTTGAAGAATTCGGCGGCGTAGTCGCTGGCAAACTTGGCTCTTACGTCTGCGTTGTAGTTCTCGTCCGCGAGCCATATCCTCACAGGTACGATGAAGCCGAGCTTCTTGCGGAAGGCTATCTCCTCGGGGAGCACCTTAGCCGCGGCGGTTCTGAACGCCACCTTATTCTGCTCCTCGTTTACCTTGAAGCGCGATGGCATACGCGACGCGATATCGAATATGCGAAGGTCTGTGAGCGGCATACGGATCTCCAGCCCAGCCGCAGTGCTCATCTTGTCAACGTTGAGGTAGATATCGCCCTCGAGCCATATCTGAATATCCACGTCGGACATCTTTGTCAGCGGGTCAAGCCCCTCTGTCTCGTCGTATATGTACCTGACGAGGTTTATCGGCAGCACGGACGGGTCATAGCTTTTGAGAATGCGCTGCTTCTCGTCCTCCTTCATAATGTTGGTGTTGCCGACATAGAAGGTCTTGAGGTTGTCGCCGTATTTCTCGGCGTTGCGGTACATATTGTAGCCGCCGAAGAACTCGTCAGCGCCCTCGCCCGAGTAGCAGATCTTCGTATGCTTTGCCGTCGCGAGACAGCCGAGCGTGAATACGATAGCAGAAGCGTCGCCGAGTGGCTGCTCCATATTGTACATCGTGAACGGCACGATGTCGAAGAAGTCCTTGGGCTGTATATTCGCTACGGAGTGCTCGACTCCGAGAAGCTCCGCAGTCTTTGCGGCAACGCGCGACTCGTCGAAGCGCTCCTCGTCATAGCCGCAGGAATCGGCTCTCTTGGCGTCACTCATAGCGAGCACGTAGGAGGAATCAACTCCGCCTGAAAGGAAGGATTCGACGGTCTCGTCCTCGTCCTTGACCTCGGTGAAGATGTGCGCGAGCGTGGAGTGAATCTCGTCCGCCCACTCGTCGCAGGTCTTGGACTCGTCGGGCTTGAAGGTGGGAGTCCAGTATCTGCCGAGCTCAAGCTTTCCGCCCTTGAATTCGAGCCAGTGACCCGGCATAAGCTTCTTCACGCCCTTGAAGAAGGTGTCCTCTCCCGCAACATAGGTGAGGCTCATATATATCTGGAGCATATCGCGGTTGAGCTCCTTCACGAAGCCCTCCTGCTCCATTATCGTGCGTATGGAAAGCGAGCAGAGCAGTCTGCCGTCAGCCGTCACGTAGTAGTAGAACGGCTTCGTGCCGAACTGGTCGCGGAGAGCGAATATCTTATCCTCCCTCTCGTCGTAGAGCCAGAACGCAAACATACCGTAGATGTGGTCGCCCATAGTGCGTCCCCACTTCTCGTATGCCTTCACGATTATCTGCTTTTCGCACTCCTTCGCGGACAGTCCGCCGCCTATGCCGAGCTCCTCGCAGAGCTGTCTGCGGTTGCGGATATGTCCCCTGTACTCACGTAATTCTGCCATTTGTGTTCCTCCGATCAAAATACTTCGTATATCTGCGGACGGTTCATCAGCTTGCCGAGCGCGTCCCTTACATCTCCGCCCTCGAAGAGCACCTTGTTGAGCTGCTCAGTGATAGGCATTTCGACGCCGAGCTTCTTCGCGAGCTGATATGCCACCTTGCAGCAGTAGTAGCCCTCGACCGTGCCGACACGCTTTACAGCCTCCTCGGGAGAAATGCCCTGACCGATGAGGATTCCCGCGCGTCTGTTGCGGCTGTGCATACTCGTGCAGGTGACGATGAGGTCGCCGATGCCCGTAAGTCCGCTGAAAGTCTCTACCTTGGCGCCCGCCGCCTTTCCGAGACGCGCTATCTCGTGGATACCGCGTGTCATAAGCGCAGCCTTGGTGTTGTCGCCGTAGCCCATACCGTCGCAGATACCGCAGCACAGTGCTATGATGTTTTTCAGCGCGCCGCCGAGCTCGCAGCCGATGACATCGTCGTTGAGGTACAGTCTCAGGAAGCTGTTTCCGAGCTCCGACTGTATGTACTTCGCAGCCTCAGCGTCCTCGGACGCGCAAGCCATAGTGGTAGGCACGCAGCGAGCTACCTCCTCAGCGTGTGACGGTCCCGACAGCACAACGAGGCGCTTGACGTCGAGCTCCTCACTGATGACCTCGCTGAGTCGCTTCAGGCTGCCCTCCTCGAGACCCTTACCTGTGTTCACGACTATCATATGGTCGTCGATGTAGGGCTTTGCCTCCTGCGCAACTCCGCGCACGAACGACGAGGGTATGCCGAATATGAGGATATCACAGCCCTTGATGCAGGAGATGTCGCTCGTGAGGACTATCTCCTTCGGTATCTGCACGCCCGGGAGCTTCTGCTGGTGCTCGCCGTGAGCGAGGATATCGTCTATCTCCGACTGGAACTTCGACCATACGGTAACGTCGTGCTTGCCGCACTGCTTAGCCATAATAGCGATGGCGAGACCGAATCCGCCCGAGCCGAGTATAACTATCTTTGCCATATCAGTACCTCCCCTGCTCAGCCTGCAAATCTTGAGCTGAACGAGAACTTAGTCTCCGTGTTGTTGAGCAGACGCTCGATGTTGGAGCGGTGCATCCATATTATCAGAGCCGCCATAGGGAGCGACAGTATCAGGTACAGGAAGCTCCTGCCGAACGAGCTGCCGTTAACTATGAGCGACATCATAAATACCGCGAGAGGTCCGTAAGCCGTCGCCATAATGGAAGAAAGCGATACGTACTTGGATATCGCGAGTATAACTACGAAAATCGCGAGCAGAGCGATGAACACTCTCCAGTCGAGAGCGAGGAAGGAAGCTGCTCCCACGAGGACGCCCTTGCCGCCCTTGAAGCCGTAGTACACGGGGAAGATGTGTCCGATTATCGCGAACAGAGCCGCGATGTAGCCGATGTAGTGCACATCGTTATCGGGCAGGAAGCCTACCTTCAGCCAGCCCGCGATAACACGCGCGAGTGCTACCGCTACAACGCCCTTCAGCAGGTCGCCGAGGAGAGTTAGTCCCGCACAGGCAGGTCCGCAGCAGCGGTAGGTATTTGTCAGACCTGCGTTCCTGCTGCCCATCGTGCGTATGTCCTTGCCCCTTACGAGCTGTACCACGATTATCGAGAAATTGAGACTGCCGAGGAAATACCCTATCGCGGCAGCTATCACAAGAGCGAATAACACTTTTATCATTTGTCGTTTCCTCCTCTTTCACGGACTATAAAGCGCACAGGCGTTCCTTCAAGTCCGAACGTTGAACGTATCTGATTTTCGATGTATCTTCTGTAAGAAAAATGGAAAAGGTCTGCCCTGTTCACGAATGTGACGAAGGTAGGCGGCTTTGTCGAGGGCTGGGTCATATAGTATATCTTCAGTCTCCTGCCCTTATCCGACGGCGGCTGCACCCTTGTAGTAGCATATGCGAGAACATCGTTGAGCATACCTGTTGATATGCGCATACTGTTCTGACCGTAGGTGTACTTGATAAGCTCGTACAGCTTGTTTATGCGCTGTCCCGTCTTAGCCGAGATGAACACGAACGGTACATACGACATAAAGCTGAAATCGTTCTCGAGCTTGGTGCGGAACTCCTGCATAGTCTTGTCGTCCTTCTCAACAAGGTCCCACTTGTTGACGGCGACAACGCACGCCTTTCCCTGCTCGTGAGCATAGCCCGCGACCTTTGAATCCTGCTCTGTGAAGCCCTCTGTCGCGTCGAGCATTATCACGCAGACGTCGGCGCGGTCGACTGCCATATATGCGCGGAGCACGCTGTAGTGCTCGACCTTGTCCGTCACCTTCGACTTCTTGCGTATGCCCGCGGTGTCGATGAATACGAACTTGCCGTACTCGTTCTCGATGACGGTGTCCGTGGAATCGCGCGTAGTACCCGCGATATCGGAAACGATAACGCGCTCCTCGCCCGCTATCTTGTTTATCAGCGAGGACTTGCCCGCATTCGGCTTGCCTATCACGGCGACCTTTATCATATCCTCGCCGTACTCCTCCTCGTTCGTTTCGGGAAGATATTCGTAAATCGCGTCGAGCATATCGCCCGTGCCGTGACCGTGCACCGACGATATCGGGAAGGGCTCGCCGAGACCGAGATTGTAGAACTCGTACAGCTCGAGCGGCGGCTCTCCGAGGTTATCGACCTTGTTCACCGCGAGGATTACGGGCTTGCCGCTCTTGATGAGCATCTGCGATACGGCGTAGTCGTCGGCGGTGACTCCGCACCGTATATCCGTGACGAAAACTATCACGTCCGCCTTTTCTATCGCGAGCTCGGACTGGCGTCTCATCTGCGAGAGGATAACGTCGTCGCTGTCGGGCTCGATACCGCCCGTGTCCACGACCATAAATTCCTTGCCGCGCCACTCGCACTTCGAGTAGATACGGTCACGCGTAACTCCCGGGGTGTCCTCCACTATGGAGAGGCGCTGACCTATCAGCTTGTTGAACAGCGTGGACTTGCCGACATTCGGACGTCCGACAACTGCAACTATCGGAAGTGACATAGTATCACGCTCCTTTCTTTGTATCTGTTTATTTTATTGAATCTGCTTTTTTGAGGTAATCGGTGAGATGAGCGCCGTCCTCATCGTCAACTCCGAGGAAGATGACTTCCTCGCCGTCGAAATCGCCGATGAAGAACTGATCGCTGTTCACGATCCTTGTCAGGCGCTCGAAAAACGCATTGAGGCTGTACGCAAAGACCTCCTTATCTTGCTCGTCTCTGCCGAAATTGATTATCTGCCCGACCCTGCCCCTTTCGTCGGGGTCGAGGTCAAGACCGAGGAAGTTTCCGCCTCCGTCTGCACATATCGGTATCCACTTAGCGCTGGCATACTGCCTCTTGATGAAGCCCTCGGGCTTCGAGGTGAAGTGCTCTGTGCCTTCATCGCGGTGCTTTTCGGCGAGCTCCGACCAGTGGCTTACCTCGGATACGACCTCGTCAAGGCTCAGGAAGTGGAAGCCCAGTATCACGCCGCACATTGCCTCGGGGTCGTCGCCGTTATTGGCGAGATAGAGCTCCTTGAGCTCTGTCGGCAAGCGTATCCCAAGCGCCCTCTCGGCGGCAACGAGCTTGTCAAGAGTCGCACACCCGTTGAGTTTGTCCCTCAGGGACGGCATTTTCGCGAAAAGCGCCTGCTTGTAAGTGCTCCACGCGTTCAGCATACTGTCCACCTCATTTGTTCATTATCATTCTCAATATGACCGCAAGCAAGATATGTGCGGGGTAGAATATGTAAAAGAACCACTTCGAGAACGTCGGGAAGTGCCCCTTTTTGCCGTTGTAAAAGACCGTCATTATCAGATATGCGGCGATGAAGTCGAAGATGTGTACGAGAGTAACTTCGAGCTTTATCGGCGCGAAGTCCGTTATCAGCGACGGCAGCGTCGATACGCCGAGGTACACCGCCCATATTGAGAAGTACCATATCGCCCTTGCCTTCGGCTTTTCGCGGAAAATGTGAAGTCCGAGGATAACGAGAGGCGCAAATATGAACCACTCGGTCATTATCGCTGCCGAGCCGAGACAGCACAGTATCACAAGTCCTATCCTCTGCCAGAGCTTGAAACGGCTCTCCCACACGCAGAGCGTAAGAAGTCCGAACAGAAGCCCGAACATTACATTAGTCTGCCACCAGCCGTACAATTTGAACCACAGCAGATAGTACGGAATCTGTGTGATACAGCCGAAGATGAACAGTCTCAGGGCGTATTTCTTCCGTGAGCGCGTGTATTTGAAGCCGTCCGCCACGAAGAAGAACATAACCGGAGGCGTGATAAGGCTCAGCTCTATGAATATCCTCTGCCACAGCGGACAGTCCGCGTAATAGCCGTCGGGCGGCGTATCACCGATATTCAGCCACGCGAGAAGATGTCCCGTGAACATAAAGAATATGATGATGTACTTTATCGCGTCGCGGTTGATGACCCTTAGTCTGCTTGTCTTCTCCATATGTCGCCTCTCAGTAGGTTATACCCATTATCGCGTCAAGGAACTCGTAGCCGTCGCTCGCGGAGCTTCTCAGCGTCACGCCGAGCTCGCGCTCAACGTCGGGAACTGTCAGGTCGTCGAGGAAGACATCACTGTCGCGCCTCAGCATTGCCGAGGAAATGAGCAGCTGGTCTCCGAGGTCGCGCCCTTTCAGCTGGGCGATAAGGTCCTGAGCGGTGATAAGTCCCGTAACGGTGATAGTATCGCCGAAAAAGTCGTTGCGTATGCGCACGACGTCGCATTTCAGCTGCGGGAAAGCCTCCTCCGCCTGCTTTGCGAGCTGACAGATTATCGGGTACGGGCTGTAGCCAGTCGCTATCGTGACGCGGCGGTCTCCGCCCTCCCATTCGGCTATTTCAAGAGCTTTCGTGAATTCGTCCATAAGCGAGCGGAGCATTCCCACGCCGTTTTCGTACTGCGAGTAGTCCTCGTAGAACTCGGCTTCGGGGATATCGCGCTCGGCTATGAGGAAGAACTCGTCCGACGGGAACACCGTCCGAGTGCCGAATTTCCGCAGGAATTCCTGCTGGTACTCGGCGATGATGTCGATAGTCTCGCCCGCGGTCTGCTTGTTGAAGGTGGTAAGCGGGTAAAGTCCCTCTCTGTACTTCGTAACTCCGACGGGCACGACTGCCATACTCGTGATATTCGGCATAAGCTCGCCGAGGTCGCTGAGAGTGCGCCTCAGCTCGTCGCCGTCATTGAGTCCGGGACAGCACACGACCTGACAGTTCAGCTTTATGCCGTTCTCCGCGAGCTGACGTATGAATTTCAGCTTCTCGCCCGCGAATCGGTTGTGCATCATCTTCACGCGGAGCTCGGGGTTCGTCGTGTGCACCGACACGTTTATATTGAGCTTCATCTTGATTATGCGGTCGATGTCCTCCTGCTTGAGGTTCGTCAGCGTGACGTAATTGCCCTGCAAAAACGACAGACGCGCGTCGTCGTCCTTGAAGTAGAGCGTCTCGCGCATACCCGGCGGCATCTGGTCGATGAAGCAGAAAACGCAGTTATTGCTGCACCTCTGCTTGCTGTCCATAAGGAAGGTCTCGAACTCGAGCCCGAGGTCGTCGTACTCGTCCTTCTCGACGCGGAAGGTCAGCTCCTCGCCGTGGCGGACGATATCAAGCGTCACGCTCGTCTCGGCGGCGTAGTACATATAATCGAGCACGTCCTTGACCTTGTGCCCGTTTATCGCGGAGAGCAGGTCGCCCTCGCGGACTCCGCACCTCCCCGCGGGAGAGCCGTCAGCAACACTATTGATCTTTACCATAAGCTCCCTCACGTCCAGAATCAAGATGAATCAAATCTGTAAAAATGAAAAGGGGGAGAGAAAGACTTATGCCTCCTCTCCTCCTCATGTATCGGGTCAGCCGATTATTCAGCGTCGATCTTCAGAACCTCAACGCCCTTATAGAATCCGCAGTTCTTGCAGACCTTGTGCGGAGCCTTGTATGCGCCGCAGTTATCGCACTTGCACATTGCAGGTGTCTCAAGCTTCCATACAGCAGAGCGTCTCTTGTCGCGTCTTGCCTTGGAAGTTTTTCTCTTCGGTACAGCCATTCTGGCACCTCCTTACTAATGAGCTTCACAGCTCGGTATCAATATGATCGCAGGTCGATTCGTTCAGATCGCAGCCGCACACCATGCAAAGTCCCTTGCAGTCCTCCTTGCAGAGGTTCTTGGTAGGCAGCCGGAGCAGAAGATCGGTCACTGCAGCTTCATTCAGCTCAATGCTCTCGCCGTCGGCAACGATGTAGTCGTCGTTGTCGCTGTTGGCGGAAGGAACGACAATATGGTCGAAATCGTAGTGATAAGCTCTCTCGAACTCCTTCAGGCACCTGTCGCAGGTGACGAGGAGCGTGAGCTCCACGGAATATTCAAGGTAGACAACGCCAGCCCTGTTATACAGTCTGCCCTTCACCGCAACGGGTGAAGCGAAGCTGTAGCCGCGGATATCGGAAAGCTCGTCCGTACCTATTTCATAGGCGAAATCACGCGATTCTCCGACGATACTGAAAAGTTGTTTTAGGTTGATCTTCATATTACAAATCCTTCAGAGCACCATAAAATACATTATACACTAATTGACGGGATATGTCAATAGTTTTTCCCGATTTTTTCTTACTTGAGGAACTGCTTTACGCTCTCGGGAAGCTCGCTGTCGTCAGCGGATACTGTGAAGATAACGGATACGTCGTCGCCTGTGAGCTTGTCCAGCTTCTCGAGGAGAGCGCCGAGAGCGTCGTAGTCACGTCCGCCGATGCGGAAGATACCGTCGATGTAGATGTGTGTGATGTCGTAGTTGCTTGCGAGGAGACCTGCGATGAAGCCGTAGAATGTGTCATAGCCCTCGATAGCATAGTACTCTGTATCGCACCATCTTACCTTACGGCTGATGGAATATCTAACTGTAGAGCCTTTCTCTACGCATACAACGTTTCCTGCTGTAGCCTTTACTGCGTCGTTGATCTGGTCGATGAGTATCTTGGTCTTGCATGTACCCTTTTTACCTGTAATAAGTTTTATCATGGTTTACTCCTTCCATTGCCTTGCGGCAGTGTATATGGTTTGATTTATCGTAAACTCAGCATCAGCCGAGCTTAGCTTCAAGTGCAGCCTTTGCGCCTTCGTAGCCGGGCTTGCCGAGGAGAGCGAACATATTCGACTTGTAGCTCTCAACGCCGGGCTGGTTGAAGGGGTTCACTCCAAGAACATAGCCTGAGATCGCGCAAGCCTTCTCGAAGAAGTATATCATATATCCTACGCTCTCTTCCGTTGTGTCGTCGAGCTCGAGGATGATGTTGGGTACTCCGCCCTCTGTGTGAGCGAGGACTGTGCCCTCGAACGCCTTCCTGTTTACCACGGACATATTCTGGTTCGTGAGGAAGTTGAGACCGTCGAGGTTCTCGGCATCGGGCTCAAGGAAGAGATCCTTCTTGGGAGTCTTGATGTCAACGACTGTCTCGAACATAATGCGGGCGCCGTCCTGTATATACTGACCCATAGAGTGGAGGTCGGTCGAGAATGTTACGGATGCGGGGAAGATACCCTTGTTGTCCTTGCCCTCGCTCTCGCCGAAGAGCTGCTTGTACCACTCGCTCATCATTACGAAGCTGGGGTCGTAGGAGACGAGCATCTCAACAGCCTTGCCCTTGCGGTAAAGGATATTTCTGAGAGCTGCATACTTGTAGCAGTCGTTATTATCGAAGTCAGCTGTGAAGTCAGCCTGTGCCTTGGCAGCGCCCTTCATAAGAGCGTCGATGTCGCAGCCTGCAACAGCTATCGGGAGAAGACCTACTGCTGTGAGCACAGAGAAGCGTCCGCCTACGTCATCGGGGATAACGAAGGTCTCGTAGCCCTCGGCATCGGAGAGGTTCTTGAGAGTTCCTCTTGCCTTGTCAGTAGTAGCAAAGATGCGGTTCTTAGCCTCTTCCTTGCCGTACTTGTCCTCTACCATCTTCTTGAAGATGCGGAAAGCAAGCGCGGGCTCTGTGGTCGTGCCCGACTTGGAGATTACGTTTACGGAGAAATCCTTGCCCTCGCAGAGAGAGATTATCTCATTGAGGTATGTAGGATTGATGCTGTTTCCGACGTAGTAGATGTCGGGTGTTTCCTTCTTCATATTATTGTAAAGGGGCGACTTGAGAAGCTCGATAGCTGCTCTCGCGCCAAGGTAAGAGCCGCCGATACCAATTACGATGAGGATATCGGAATTGCCCTTTATCTTCTCGGCAGCAGCCTTGATACGAGCGAACTCCTCCTTGTCGTAGTCGGTGGGGAGACTTACCCAACCCAGAAAATCGTTTCCGAGACCGGTCTTGCTGTGGAGAGTCTCGGCAGCAGCCTCGACCTGAGCCTTGATACCTGTGAGCTCATCAGCATTGACAAAGTCAGCCAGATATTTTGTGTTAAGCTTTAATGACATTTGATTTACCTCCATTATGCACTGCACACTACATATAGTATGCCGCACATCATAAATTACCAATCTTATGATACTATATTTTACGAATTTTTTCAAGTACCTTTATAAAAGTATTTGCACTTTTGTACTTTGTAGCCAAATTCAACAACTCTATTTCAGCAGTTTTGCCAAGGTTTTAACAAAGATAAATCGGAAGCTCAGCCGCGGGACGTCGTCCGCTGCCACTATATCTGCCTCGCAGACAAGCTCCTTGCCGCTGTAAAAGCCCGCCGCACCTATCCTCTGCCCCCTTTTCACGGGAGCTGTCAGGTAATCGGGCAGCACCGTAACCGTGGCGAGTTCGCTGACGCCGCGCAGCACGACTATCCTGCTCTGCTCGCGGAGACGTATCTCCACGGCGGCGTCCTCCCCGCCCCTCACCTTCAGCGGCATCAGCATCTCGTCGGGGAACATCGTCGCCGTGACCTTGTAGTCCGTAAAGCCGCGGTTTATCAGCTTCTTTGCCGCCGCGAGCGATGTATCGGCGTCGGGAGCTCCGAGTACCACCGAGATATAGCAGGTGCCCGCTTCGTTTATGCCGCCCTCGGCGGCACAGCAGCCCGCCTCGTCAGAATGACACGCCTTGAAGCCGATGTGGCGCTCGTAGGTGCGGGAGAGTGTGTTCTCACTGACGAGCTCCGTCGCGCCGTTTTTGACGAAGTCCCGCCACGTCCGAAAATACGGGCGCAGGAGCTCATACCGCGACAGTGCGCGGCATATCTCCGCCATATCGCGCGCAGTGGAATATTCGCGCTCGTCGTAGTAGCCGTAGGGTGAGTAAAACGCCGTGTCGCGCAGTCCCATATCGAAAGCCTCGCTGTTCATACGCGAGACAAAGCCCTCGACGCTCCGCTCGGAAGCCTCCGCGAACACCGTCATCGCGTCGTTTGCGTTGCCGATAATGACCGATTTCAGAAGCTCCTCGACCGTCATCTTGTCTGACGGCTCGAGCCATACGACCGCTCCCTTCGTGCCGCGGACGCTCTCGGAGGCGGTAAGCTCCGTCGTGAGCCGAAATTTTCCCGTTTCGATGTCCTCGGCTATGAGCAGGAGCGACATAAGCTTGCTCAGATAGCCGCAGTTTCGTCGCGTATCGGCGTTTTTGGACGCGAGCACCGTACCCGTTGCCGCTTCGATGAGAATGTATGCCTCCGCTGACTCGGCGGGCTCGTCGGCGGCAAGAGCTCTCGCAGGCAGGAGAAGTCCCAGCATCAGCAGAGCAGAAAATGCGCAGATAAGTCGTTTCATATCATCACCTCACAGCTATGATATGTCCGAACAACGCAAAAAATGCGGCTCAGATGAGCCGCATTCCTTAGTCATATCTTTCTGTAGGTGACGATGAAGCCGTCGGTGTTGTTGCCCGATATGCTGTAGTTGCCTGTGATAGGCACCATTGCCGTGGTCGTGTCGCCCTCGGACGGGATATAGTATATCTCGTAGCCCGCGCCCTCGTAGCTGAACTCGAAAGGAGCGTCAATGGTGTACTTCTTGAGGAATTCAAGGTACTCCTCAAGGCACATATCGCTGCGCTGCATTACAGCGGCGTGGAGCTTGCCTACGTAGCGGAGATGCCAAGGGCAGAAAGCCTCGCCTGTCTGCTCCTGCTTGCCCTGCGGATATCTCACGATGAATCCGTACTTGGCGCAGTTCTCTACGACCCAGCCCTCCTCGTCGTAGCCGTCAAAAGAGATAACGGAGCCGAGTCCGTTGAGCGCGAGGTCAACTGTGTTGCCTGTCGTGCTCTCGGCGAAGGCTCTCGGACAGTAAGAGCCCTGTCCTGTATAGGTCTCCGTGGTACCGTAAACGACGAAGTCATTCAGTCCCGTAGCCGCCTCATATCCAGCCATAAGGCTGTTCAGTGCCTCCGCGGCGTCGGTGTTGAGCATTACGCCCTCTTCAATAAGTGTATAGCTGTCGTTCTTGCAGCCGAGCAGGTCTATCATCTCGCTCTTGCTGCCCTCGGCAACAGGGTGCTCATCGTCCGCGAGCACAAGAAGTCCCTGACTGATCTTGTCGGCTGTGAGCTGCTGCTCGGACTTGCCCACGAACTTCACGCCGTCAAAGGCTGTTGTGGGCTGACCGTTCTCGTCGAGCGTGAATGGTACTGTATTATCGTCAGACATCGCCGATGCCGACTTCGAGACGAAATCTCCGTGCACTGTTACCTTATTGCTTGTGTTGACCTTGAAGAACTCTCTCCTCGCGCTGTCAACCACCGTCATAGATACGACAACTCCAACAAGGGCGGCTGCAACTCTGCCCTTATTTACGTGTACCTTTCCCATTTTATTTCATCCTCCGTTGCTTTTGTTCATACACTTGACCTGCACCTGCGGCAGGTCGGGGAGTACCCGCTCCCTTTTTCTCTTTACGCCAGCAAGGCTCTTTTTCCGTTTCATCACGCACCGCCTGCCCTCGGTCTCTTGCTGCGACTGAAGCAAAAAATAAAAACGGCACAGCATTTTTCTCAGTTCAGCTCGTGAACCAAAAGAAAAAAGCTATGCCTACCCTGACTTCGGATAATACAGGTAATGCGTTCCTTCCTTTTGTTCGTTCTACACCTTGCTGCGTTCTGACTGTTTATATCTTTTTTATGCGTCAAAACCTTCTATTTATCTGCAATTTACATTATATTACAAAATTTTGCTATTGTCAACCGAAAAAACAAAAGTCTCCGATTTGCACAAACGGAGACTTCGAGTTTTCAACGATTCAACTTTCCACAGTTGATAACCCGGCGGTTTTCTGTTGAATCATTGTTGATTTACTGTTTATGGGGGTTGAAAAGGCTATATGCGAGCAAAAACGGAATATATGTTTTGTATATATCTCCAAATCAGCCTTGTGCATTACGACGAAGGCTGCCATTTTCAGGTGAAACAGACCGTTCAGAGGCATACTCCGAACGGTCTGTTGAAAACTATGCGTCCAAAACCGAATCACTTGCCGAATACCGCAAGCAGGAAGCCCGCTGCTATCGCGGAGCCGATAACGCCAGCTACGTTCGGTCCCATAGCGTGCATAAGGAGGAAGTTCGACGGGTTCGCCTTCTGTCCCTCCATCTGCGATACACGCGCTGCCATAGGTACTGCCGATACGCCCGCAGAACCGATGAGCGGGTTTACCTTGCCGCCTGTGAGGACGTACATTATCTTGCCGACAAGAAGTCCGCCAATCGTCGAGAAGCAGAATGCTGTAAGTCCGAGTCCGATTATCATCAGTGTCTTGATGTTGAGGAAGCTGCTTGCAGCTGTTGTTGCTCCGACGGAGATGCCGAGGAATACCGTTACGATGTTCATAAGTGCATTCTGTACGGTGTCGGAAAGTCTCTCGGTCACGCCGCACTCTCTCCAGAGGTTGCCGAGCATAAGGCAGCCAACGAGCGGTGCTGTAGAGGGAAGAAGAAGGATAACGAACATCGCTACGATGATCGGGAAGATGATCTTCTCGGTCTTTGTTACGTTTCTGTTCTGCTCCATCTTGACCTCGCGCTCCTTCTTGGTGGTGAGGAGCTTCATAAGCGGAGGCTGTATCATAGGAATGAGCGCCATATACGAGTATGCCGCAATAGCAATTGGTCCGAGCAGCTCAGGAGCAAGTCTCGTGGTGAGGAAGATAGCAGTAGGACCGTCCGCACCGCCGATGATGCCGATGGAAGCTGCCTGATTGCCTGTGAAGCCGAGGCATACAGCTCCGAAGAATGCGAGGAATACGCCCATCTGTGCCGCTGCCCCGAGGAGAAGGCTCTTCGGGTTGGCAATAAGCGGACCGAAGTCGGTCATCGCGCCTACACCCATAAAGATGAGTGACGGGTATACGCCTGCCTTAACGCCGATATAAAGGATATCGAGCAGTCCGCCGTGCGAGAGTATGTGTCCGTAGCTGTGGTAGAATTCGCTCTCCTCATCAAGGAATGCGCTCCACAGCTCGGGGTGGTACAGCGCGTCGGAGGATTCGGGTCCGAAGTAGGAAAGGTTTACGAGCAGGCAGCCGAATGCGATTCCGACAAGCAGCAGCGGCTCGAACTTTTTCCTGATGCCGAGGTACAGAAGAACGCACGATATCGCTATCATTATAAGGTTCTTCCAGCCGTCGCCTACGAAGAAGCTCTGGAAGCCCGAATCGCCCCACAGCTTTTCAAGGGTGTCAACTATGTTCATTGTGCGCCCTCCTTATGCTATGATAACAAGCGGAGCGCCTGTGTCTACGACCGCACCCTTGGTGGTGACTACCTGCGCAACGGTGCCGTCCTTCGGAGCAACTATCTCGTTCTCCATCTTCATAGCCTCGAGGATAACAAGTATCTGTCCTGCCTTTACCGTGTCGCCCTGTGCAACGTCCACGCGGAGGATATTGCCCGGCATAGGCGCAGCAACTGTCTCGCCTGCTGCGAGGTTCACGGGTGCTGCAGGTGCAGGTGCTGCCGCGGGTGCGGGAAGAGCTGCGGGTGCGGCTGCTGCGGGAGCTGCAGCAGGTGCGGGTGCGAGTGCCTCGTATTCGTCGAGGAGGATAGCCTTGCCCTTCTCGACCTCTACTTCATATGTCTTACCGTTAAGTGTAACCTTGTACTTCATCGTTATTTGACCTCCTTGATGGAAATAAAGCGAAGCTCATTGAGCGGAGTCTGCATCTTGTCGGCAACTATTGCCATTATCATTGCCGCTTCCTTATCGGGTACGCCGTGGAGCTTTACGTGTCCCGCAGAGCCGGGTGCGCACGGGAGCGCAAGAGGTGTAACGGTCAGAGGATTAGCCTCGACCTCCTTCTTCACGTTCTCGAGGACTGCCTCTGCCTTTGCCTTAGCCTTGGCGTCCTTGCTCTTGAAGATACCGCCTGTGATAAAGAGCACCAGCATGAGCAGGAAGAGTCCGAAGAATACGACCACATAGCCGAATACAGCTGTTATAGCAGCGTCGCCTATCTCCATTTTCGTGCCGCTGTCAGCCGTCTGAGCGGCAAGCAGTGTGAAATTTATCATAGTGTGAAGCCTCCTTACATTTCCTCAATGGTGTAAACTGCTTCATTCTCCTCCTGAGCCTTGCGGTCCTTGAGGAACTTCATTGTCTGGTCGGGGTAGCAGATGTAGCTCATTACATCCTCCTCGCAGCGGCAGAGATCGCCGAGAGCGTCCTTGGCAGCTGTGAAGTCGTCGCCTGTGCGCTTTGCGTCCTCGATACGGCAGTCAACGGGCTCTGCGCCCTCGAGCACCTTGTCAAGGAGCTCCTGACTGATGGGAGCGGGAGCGATACCGTACTCGCCCTTGATGTAGTTCTTTACTTCCTTGGAGATGTTCTTGTAGCGCTCGCCGATGAGGACGTTAGTTACCGCCTGATTGCCCACCATCTGCGAGAGAGGCGTTACGAGCGGAGGATAGCCGAGGTCTGCTCTTACTGCGGGTATCTCTGCGAGTGCAGCGTCGAACTTATCCATTGCGTGCATATCCGTGAGGTTTGCTATCATATTCGAGAGCATACCGCCGGGGACTTTATATACGAGAGCCTGAGCGTCGGTAGCGAGGCTCTTGGGGTTGAGCTGTCCGCTGTCCACGTACTTCTGCTTGATGGGCTTGAAGTAGTCGTTTACCTTGTTGATGATGTCCTCGTTGAGACCTGTCTCGATGCCGTACTGCTTGCAGGCGTAGAACATTGTCTCGGTAGCGGGCTGTGATGTACCGCCCGAGAAGCACGAGGTAGCTGTGTCGATCACGTCGATGCCCGACTCGATAGCCTTTGTGATGGTCATATAAGCCATACCCGTTGTGCAGTGGGTGTGGAGAATGAGCGTCATATCGCCGATAGCGTCCTTGATGCCCTTGATGAGGTGCTCTGCCTCGTAGGGAGACATAGTACCTGCCATATCCTTGAGGCAGATAGTGTCAAAGCCCATTGTCTTGAGCTCCTTGCACATCTCGATGTACTTGTCAACTGTATGTACGGGGCTCTGTGTGTAGGAGATACAGCCCGAAGCTACGGTGTTCTTTGTGGCATACTTCTTGGTAGCCTCAAGAGCCGTTGCGATGTTCCTGAAATCGTTGAGCGCGTCGAAGATACGTATTACGTCGATACCGTTCTTGATAGAGAGCTCGATGAACTTCTCTACTACGTCGTCGTGGTAGTGCTTATAGCCGAGAAGGTTCTGACCTCTCAGAAGCATCTGAAGACGGGTGTTGGGAAGGTTCTTTCTCAGTCCGCGGAGTCTCTCCCACGGATCCTCGCCGAGGTATCTGAGACATGAGTCGAATGTGGCTCCGCCCCAGCACTCTACCGAGTAGTAGCCTGCCTTGTCCATATCCGCGAGGATACCCTCGTAGTCGGAATAGGGCAGACGGGTCGCCATCAGCGACTGGTTTGCGTCACGCAGAACAGTTTCTGTCAGTTGCACTTTTTTCATGTACAAGCCTCCTAAATTCTCAACTCTGCTGTGCAGAGATAGTGTACTTCTGACTCCCGAAGGAGTGTGCGGGTCGGGGTATCTTGCAAATGACCCAAATCAAAATCAATTATAACATATCTGAAAAAAATTTTCCAGTGTTTTTTCAAGTTTTTTTATTTATTTTATTCCTTTTCCGATATTTTTTTCATATAGCGCCAAAAAAGCAGTCCCTCCCGGGACTGCTCCTATGTCACCTTTTCTTCTTGAAACGCGGCATTATGCGCTTGATGTAGACCCTGTAGACAACATCAAGGTTGAAGTCGTACAGCAGGAATATGATGTTGCACAGCACCAGCAGGGCTATCGCGCCGTATCTGCCGAAGTCGCTCATATCCTCTATCATCTGCTTGATGCCGAAAATGTACACCGTCACGTAGAAAAAGCCTATCGCGCACGCGTTGAACACGAGCTGCTTCATTATCAGCCTTATCGGTCCGAAGCGTATCTTCTGCAAAAAGAACCGAAGCATGGGGTAGTGTCCGAACAGCATTATGAACAGCAGAGCCGCTTCCTTGTCGGCGGTGATGAACAGCGAAAGCAGGCTCACCGACACGTATGTCACCATTGCCCAGCTTATACTGACCTCCTCCACGATTATCAGCAGGAGGACTCCCGCAATAAGGGGAAGTATGATGTACAGCGGCGAGATTATACCCGCGAGGAACATCGTAACAAGGCACAGCGCCGATACTATCCCGCCGAGGGCTACCCTGTAGCTCTTATCCATTATCTGCCACAGCCTCTGCGTCCGAGCTCTCGGCGAGCTTCTTACTGTGCTGTATGCCGTAGACTATCGCGGAGAGGAGCTTGTGCGGCACGAAGCGTGACGCGAATACTCCCGCTCTCACGCTGAATCCCGGGATTGCAATGAGCTGGCGGTCGAATGCCTTTCTCAGCGCGTACTCTGCCGCATAGTCGGGAGTGATGGGCTTCACGCTGAATGATACGCCCGCGCGGTTGTTGAAGTTGGTATCTACAGGTCCGGGGCAGAGCACCGTTATGCTCACGTTCGACCTGTCGCGGCGGAGCTCCTCCGCTATCGCAAGGCTGAGCCTTACCACGTAGTTCTTCGAGGCGTAGTAGGACGAGAGGAGAGGTCCTGTCATAAAGCCCGCGGACGACGCTACATTGAGGATCATGCCGTGGTCGCGCTCCTTGAAGTCGCGCAGGAAGAGCTTCGTGAGTATGTGTACCGCGACGATGTTGACGTCTATCATATTGAGCTCGTCGTCGAGGTCGGTCTTCTCGAATCTGCCGAATATGCCGTAGCCTGCGTTGTTCACGAGCATATCCACGCCCTTGTCCCTGCAGAACTCGTACACCCTGAACACGTCCTCGCGCTTTGAGAGGTCGGCGGTGATGGTCTCTACGCTTCCGAGCTCGGACCTGAGCTGCTCAAGAGCAGCCTCGTTGCGTCCCGTGAGTATGAGCTTCCAGCCGCGGCTGCCGAGCTTCCTTGCCATACTTTTGCCTATGCCCGATGTTGCTCCTGTTATCAGTGCTTTCATATTTGTTACCTCATTTCTGTTTTTTCGAGTATTTCGGTTTTAACGGCGTCAATGCCGAATAAAAACAATGTCTGTTCGTAGTCGTTGAGGTCGGCGAAGTCGGATAGCGGTCTGTCTGCGTATTCGGGCAGGTATACCGTTATCTCGCTGTAGTGCTGCGTGAGGAAGGGCACGAAGCCCGCCGCGCACTCGCTCCCTATCAGAAGCAGCTTGCGGTCGTTGTTGACGTCTGTGGTTATCCTCACGAGCGGCTGCCTCTCGCCGAGGTAGAGCCTGTACATATCGTCCGAGCCGAGGGCGTCCGTGTCGTACAGCGAGCAGTCATGCTCTCTGCCGTCGTTGCCGACGCTGACACATTCCGTGACCTGCGCTCCGTCGGGATATTCGTAAATATCGAGTATATCGGGCTCGCACTTCATATACAGCGTCCGCTTGTACAGGTCGCCGCGGTACTCGTTCGTGACGTGGCGTATCGTGTACTTGTCGAAGGATACGGGCTGCGAGCCGAGCTTCTGTATCACCGTCCTGTACAGGCAGTACGCGCCGTACATCGTCCACTTGGTGTCGCTGCGGAGGTATATGCGGTCGTCGCTGAGCATTTTCATCAGGTTGTAGGCGTCTACGCGCCTGATATCGCCGCTGAGCTGCTCATAAAAGCGGTCGGTCTGCTGCTTCTCTGTCACACGTGAAAGGTGCGAGGGGAGCGCGTCGCCGTACACGCCCGCAGATGTAGGGACAGCGGCAAAGTATACAGCTCCGTTATAGCTGTCGGCAAAGGCGTTGACGATTTCCGCACATTCATCGGTGCTCTCGCGCTCGGAGATGTCGGCGGCGATGAGGCGGTCGTCCGCGATATAGACGCTGTTGACGATACTGCCGCTGATACCCGAATCTATGCGCGAGCCCACAGAACGCCAGCTGTCGCTGAATGCGAAATGCTGCGCGGCAAGGGAGCTCAGTCCGCTGCCGAAGCCGCCGTCTGCTATATTATCCCACGTCAGCGCGGGAATAACCGTTTTTTCGCTGTTATCGCACGGAGCAAGGGATGCCGCTCCGAAGAATGCGATGAAGGTCAGCACCGCCACCGCGGTGAGCTTGCTTGTGATATTCTTCATATTCCGCCTCCTATAGCCTCAGCAGGAGCATCCCCGAGCTCCCCGACGATGATATCAGAGCCGTGCAGACCGCCAGCAGCACCACCATCACCACAGGTGTTACCGCGGAGAATATCTTCCTCAGCAACTGTCTGCCCGAGCGGACGAGCATATTCCTGAACAGGTCCGTCGAGGCGTACATCGTCACGAGCAGCACCACGAGATATGACCTCAGCAGGTACAGCGTGAGCCCGTCCGTCAGCGAGCGGTTGCCGCCTATCATCGCGAGCAGGTACGCCAAGCCGTCCGATACGGTGTCGCTCGCGAGAAATACAGAGAATACCGTCACGAGCAGGAATGTGTATATGATGCCCGTAGCCTTGAGCATACGGGAGTTCCTCAGCTTGTTCTCGACTACTATCGCCGTGCCCATAAGTGCTCCCCACAGGGCAGAGCTCACGGTAAAGCCGTACCAGAAGCCCGTGACTGTCCACGCGCCGATGAAGATGAGCTTGTTGAGATAGCGGTTTCTCATCGACGAAGCAAAGGGCTTCGTGATGTAATTGCGGAACCAGTGTATCACCTGAACGTGCCATTTCGCCGCAAAGTAGCGGATACGGCTGCTGAACATCGGGTAGTTGAAGCTCTGCGGGAACCTGAAGCCGAAGCAGTAGCCTATGCCCACGCCCATATCCGCTATTCCCGAGAGCGTGAAGTACAGGCAGAGCACATACGCCGTTATTCCAAGCCAAGCCGTGACTGCGGACATATCCCGCGTATCATACGACCTGACGGCGATATACAGCGCATACAGAGTGTCCGCCGCGAGCACCTTCTTCGCAAGCCCCTTGATGAAGAGAGTAAGTCCCTTGCCGAGCTCCTGTGTGCCCGAGCTTCGGCTGTTCATAATGCGCCTGAACGTGTCGTAGCGGAGAACGGGTCCCATAAGCAGGCGCGGGAACATCATAATATAGAGCGAGTAGCGGACGATGTTCTTCTCTGAGCGCAGCCGCCCATTGAATACGTCGATTAGATAACCGAGCGCCGAAAGCGTGAACAGCGATATCCCCACGGGGAAGAAGCCCTCGTGGAGCCTCAGCGCTCTGTATACCACGGAGAAGCGCTCCGTGCGGAATGAAAACAGTACGAAGATGTCGAACATCATTCCGAGTGCGAACGGGATGAAGCACAGTACAGCGCTCTTTTTCCGCAGCGCGTCCGTGAGACGCGCCGCCGCGTAGTTAAACAGTACATACGCCGCTATGCATATGAGATAACGCACTCCGAAAAATGAGCAGAATACAATACTCAGCAGCAGGAGCATGACCTCCTTCAGCCTCTTCGGCGTTATATGGAACAGTATCAGCGATACCGGAAAAAAGCCGTAAATGAACAGGAGACTGCTATATTCCATTGTCTTCCTCCTTCAGCTCATTTACCTTCTCCGCGAGCTCCGCTGCCGTCATCATCGTGCCGAGCACCTCCGTCAGCGCTGTCGCCGAGAGAAGCGAGGGCAGTCCGAGCTTCTTCTGTAAGCGTCTGCGGAGCTCGCTGCTGTTGCTTGCGCCGCTCAGTCCGAGGTCGTACAGCGTCAGCTTCGTTATATCGGGCGGAGCCGTGCGCTCGCCCGCTGTGATGCCCGCCTTCTCAAATGCCGCAAGAAGTGTCGCTTTGTCGATGCCCTCGACCCCGAGCTTGCCCTCCGCCGACGGCTTGACCTTGCGCTTTTCCTTGCCGAATATGTCGGGGATATAGACGTTCTTCACGCTCCCGCTCTTTATCGCGCCCTTGATGTAGCCGCGTATGCGTCTGCCTGCGCTGTCGGAGTCGGTGAGTATGATTATGCCTGTCTTTTCCGCGTAGTAACGTATCAGCCCGAGCTTTTCCTCGTCCTTGAATATGCCGAAGCCGCCCGTTACGATTATCACCGCGTCCACTATCGAGCAGAGCTTTATCTTGTCGTATTTGCCCTCGACGATTATGGCTTCGTTTATCTTTATCATCGCTTCCTCCCCTGCGTACCGAGAGTGAGCATACGCACTATCGCCTGCTCTATCGCGACACGCGGGTCAACGGGCGAGGAGTTGAGCTTCACCGTCGTGTCGCGCAGTATCACGAGACACGCCCGCAGACGCTCGAGCCCGAACTTGCCCGAATCACGGTAGGCGTTCCTTATCGCGAAGGCTCGCTTGCCGTACTTGAAATCCTCAGCCGCCGTATCTGCGGGAACTCCCGCACGCTTAGCGCACTCGGCGCGGTACATATCGAGGAATACGCTCGTTATCGCGTAGAGCACCTCTCCCCTGTTGTCGCTGTCGAGGTTGAGCTGCTCGACGGCTTCAAATGCGGCTTTGGCGTTCCTTGCGGCAACTGCGTTAGCGAGGGTGTACGCGGTCGTGTCGTTCTGCACGTGGACGAGCTCCGCGAGCATATCCGAGGTTATCTCCCTGCCGTCAGCGTAGGCACAGAGCTTCTCGACCTCGCCCTGTATGGTGAGCTCGTCGCAGAGGCACATCTCCGCGAGCTCCTTGGCGTTGGCGACCGATATAGAGCCGCCCCTTGCCGCGACCTTGTCCACGATAAGCTTCGAGAGCTCTACCGAGGTCTTCATCGCCGATTCAACGACAGTGCCGTTCTTGAGTGCGAAGTCCGCGAGCTTCTTGTTCTTGTCGGTGATTATCGTCTCGCCCGACCTGAAATCGCGGCGCACCGCTACCTCAAAGCCCGTGACGTTGAATATCACGACGGTGTAGTCGGGGATATCCTTTATCGCCTCGAGAAGCGGCTTCGTGAAGCTGTCGGCTGTCCTGCCGCGCATATCGTCAACAGGCTTCTCGCAGTTGTAGTCGTTTATCAGTATGCAGTTGTAATCCGACATCATCGGAGCCGTCTGCACCATATCGTACAGCTCGGACATATCGAGCGCATTGCCGCTAAGCTTCGTGAGGGCGATGTCGGCGTTGTCTCCGAGTGCCTCCTTAATCACGAGCGAGGTCGCCTTCTCAACGCCTGTGACGTCCGCTCCGAAGATGTAGTAGACCCTGCTGAGTCCGTCCTTTTTAAGAGCCGCTGTAAGCCCTTTTACGTCTGTTTTCGGCATTACAGCCTCCTTATCCTGTATTCTCCGCCGCGGGAAACGACTATCTCGAAGTCACTGCCCGACAGCATTTCATTATCTGTATCATCGGTATATATCGCGCCGCGCTCGGGCACTGTGTCCGACCTGCGCCTGCCGTAGTATACGGTCACGCCGCCGCGGTCACTCCCGTCCGAGGCGGGCACGAATGATATCTCCCTGCCCTCATATGTGACGGTCAGCTCGCCGCCCGCGTAGGAAAGCTCACAGCCGCCGTTTTCGACGGTGACGGAGTCTCCCGCTGTCTGAGCGTCGCCGCAGTATACCTTAGTATTGCCCGTGACCACCTTCGTGTAGGCGGGGAAGAGCTCCAGCTCCTTCTCGTAGGTCGAGTAGCCCGACTGCACGTTCTTCGTCAGAAGTACCGTATCCGCCGAGGCTATGCCGTTTACCGTCAGGTACTTCCTCACGTATTCAGCCGAGCGGTAGTGTCCGCTGAGGTCAACTATGTCCGCGTGTCCGCCGTGTGTGACCACAACAGCGGCATTGCTCCCCGAGCCGAGTACAGCCGCGCGGAAGCCGTTCCTGCGGACTATGCCCGTCACCGCGGAGGCTGCCGTGAACAGCACTACCGCGCACGCAGTCATAGCTGCAAGGGTGCGGCTGTCTCTGCGGAAAATGAATACTCCGATAATGACAGCCGCGGATATGAGAAGAAGTCCGCTGAGAAGTCCCGTATCGTCGGAGGTATGGAATATCGGCACCGAGGCGACAGCGTCGGATATGAGCAGTATCAGCTTTATCACTCCCGCCGCTATGCGCAGCACGGGCAGAAGCCCGAATGTCAGCAGGTGCACGAGTCCGCACACCATAGCGACAGTGCACATCGGGAGCAGCAGTATATTCGCAAACGGCGAGACGAGCGAGGTCTCATCGAAATAGTACATACACAGCGGGAATACCGACAAGGTCGTGCATATCGAGGCAGTAAGCACTATACTGCACCTCTGCCATAGGGTATCGCTGTCCATTTTCGCCGTCATATAGGGCGCGAACACCGCAACGCCCGCCGTACCCGCTATCGACAGCATAAAGCCCGCGCTGTACACGCAGTAAGGGTCGTGCATAGCTATCAGCAGCACCGCGACCGCAAGCGAGTTGAGCGGGTCGCTCTGCCGCCTGAACAGGGTCGCTGAGTACATTATATCGAGCATTATAGCCGCTCGCAGCGCAGATACGGGGTAGTTAGCGAGAGCTATCAGCGCGATGATGAGCACGTTCACGACCGCAAATGCTGCGAACCTGTTCACGTGCAGCCTTTTCAGCAGCAGCATTATCAGTGCCGCTATTATTGAGACGTGCAATCCCGACACCGCCAGAACGTGTCCGATTCCCGTCCTGTACAGCGCTGAGCGCGTGCTGCCGTCGAGGTAGCGCTTCTCGCCGAAAACCATTCCCGCGAGGAAGCCTCCGCAGTCATCGCCCATTTCGGCGCGGAACTCCGCGACGGTGCGCTCACGGAAGTCCCTGAGTGCACGCCTCAGCATAAAGCCGTCCTTATGACGGACGGAGACGTCCTTCACACGTGTGGCATTGAGCGCTATATGGCGGGACTTGTAGACTGTCTCGGCGTCAAAGAGGTAGTCGCTCTCGGGAGCGGCAAAGGTGCACTCACCTATCGCTACGGTATCGCCGAGGTCGGCACCGATGTCGTCGCTGAACCAGCTCACACGCGTCAGCCGACCGCTGCCCATTCGCCCGTACAGCGTATAGGACACGCGGTCGCCGTCGTAACGCACGACGTCCTCGACCTCGCCGACGTAGCTGTCGGTCTGCCCGCTATAGACCTGCGCGGGAAGGTACACGGCATAGCTGTAGAGAAGGCTCATAAACACGGCAACGGCGAAAAAGCCGCCGATAACGGTGTAGTCCACCTTCGTGAAGCTCTTCCGCCTGCCGTACAGCACAACAAGCACCGCCGCAGCCGCATACATCAGCAAGCCCTTCGCATCCATAAAAAATGAAGCGAAAAACAAGCCCGACATATATGCTGCTGCCGCTCCGATAATTTTCCGCTTCATATGTACTTATTTAAAGAAAAGAGGCAGCTTCTCGAGGAAGATTATATCCGTTCTGTCCGCAGCGTCGCCCTCCGCGAGCACAGCCGCCTTTGCGGCGATATCTCCGCCCGCAGCCTCAACAAGCTTCTCGAGCGCAGTGAGGGACTCGCCCGTGCTGATGACGTCGTCGACTATGAGCACGCGCTTTCCGCGTATCATCGCCGCCTTCTCAGCCGAGAGGTACAGCGTCTGCTCGGCGGCGGTGGTGATAGACTTCACCTTTACCGATATCGGGTCGGACATATAGAGCTTGACCGACTTTCTCGCGACTACGTAGGGCTTGCCGCTCTGACGAGCCATTTCGTAGCCGAGCGGTATGCCCTTCGATTCAGCGGTGAGTATCACGTCGAAGTCGGGACACTTCTTCAGCAGCTCCCGAGCCGACGCGACGGTTATCTCCACGTCCGAGAACATAATGAAAGCCGCTATATCGAGCTTATCATTGAGCGGGCAGAGCGGGAGCTCACGCTCCAGCCCCGCTATCTTCATCCTGTAGGTCGCAGCCATGGCGTCCCCCTTATTCGGTCTTGCCGAGGGACTCGGGTCCCCAGCCCATCTTCACGCCTGCGAGCATATGGAAGTGCATATGCTTCACGGTCTGACCTGCGTCGTCGCCGCAGTTGTTGATGATGCGGTAGCTCTCGATGCCCTCTGCCTTAGCTATCTTTGCGGCAGCCTCGAACACCTTCGCTACGAGAGAGGAGTTCTCCTCCGTGATATCATTTGCGCTCGCGATGTGAGCCTTCGGGATTATGAGGTAGTGTACGGGAGCTATGGGAGCGATGTCCTTGAAGCTGTAAACGTACTCGTCCTCGTATACCTTTGTGCTGGGTATCTCGCCGTCGATTATCTTGCAGAATAAGCAGTCCATAACAATACTCCTTTACTTTATGATGTTGGATACAACGCTCTCGAACTGTGCAAGAGCCTCGTTTATCTTGCTGATGTCGCCTGCGCCTGCCATAGCGCCGTCAGGCTTTCCGCCGCCCTTGCCGCCTGTCAGAGCCGCTATCTCGCGGACGATAGTGCCCGCATTGCCGCCCTTGGCAACAGCCTCCTTGGTGCATACGCAGTAGAATGTGCCCTTCTCGCCGACTGTGCCCGCGAACAGAGCTATCACAGCCTCGTTCCTGTCCTTTACGCTGTCGCCGAGCTTGCGGAGCGCATCGGGTGCAGAGCCGTCAAGTCTCGCGGAGACTATCTTCACGCCGCCGACTTCCTTTGCGTTGTCGAAGAGAGAAGCGGTCTTTGCGTTGGCTATCTGCTGGTTGAGGCTTTCGAGCTTCTTGTCCTTCTCCTTGAGCTCGGCAGCCGCAGCTGCACACTTCTCCGGGAGCTCATTCACGTTGGCGAGCTTGAGTGCCTTCGCAGAGCGGATTATAGCGTCCTTGTACTCGTTGAGCAGAGCCATTACGCCGAGACCTGTTACAGCCTCGACACGTCTTACGCCCGCGGCTACCGAGCTCTCGGATACTATCTTGAAAAGTCCTATCTGTGAGGTGTTGGATATATGTGTACCGCCGCAGAACTCTATCGAGCTGTCAGCAGTTACTACTCTTACGGTGTCGCCGTACTTTTCGCCGAAGAGAGCCATTGCTCCGAGCTTCTTCGCTTCCTCTATCGGGAGCTCCTGCATAGTTACGGGTACGGACTTCATTATCTCGGCATTTACGAGCTCCTCGACCTTAGAGATCTCCTCGGCTGTCATTGCGGAGAAGTGGTTGAAGTCGAAGCGGCAAGCGCTCTCGTTGACGAGCTGACCTGCCTGATGTACGTGGTCGCCGAGCACCTGACGGAGCGCGTACTGGAGAAGGTGGGCTGTGGTGTGATTGCGCATTATAGCCCATCTGCGCTCTCTGTCGATAGCTGCAGTGACCTTGTCGCCCTTGCGGAGCGTGCCCTGCTCTATCGTTGCGATGTGGAGGAAGTGTCCCTCGGACTTTATTGTATCAGCTACGGAAGCGATGTTCTCGCCGCTGATTATCGAGCCTGTATCGCCTACCTGTCCGCCGCTCTCGGCATAGAAGGGAGTAACGTCGAGCACGATGACAACGTCGTCGCCCTCGTTTGCGAACTCGACCTCAGCACCGTCCTTGTAGATAGCGAGGACTTCCGCGCCCTCTGCCTCGAAGTCGGTATAGCCCGTGAACACGGTCTTGGGAGCGTCAACCTTTATGCTGTTGTCAGCCCACGACGAACCAGCCTTTGCGGCGTGGTCAGCCTTTGCGCGGGCTCTCTGCTCCTTGGCGAGCTCGGTGAAGCGCTCGCGGTCAACAGTCAGCCCCTTCTCCTCGCATATCTCCTCGGTGAGGTCTATCGGGAAGCCGTATGTATCGGAGAGCTTGAACGCGTCGTCGCCCGAGAGGACTGTCTTGCCCTCTGCCTTGAGTGCGTCCGTGAAGCCGTTGAGCATTTCCGTGCCCTTGTCGATGGTCTTGGCGAACGCCTCCTCCTCGACGCCGATTATCTTCTTGATGTAGTCACGCTTCTCGGCAAGCTCGGGGTAAGCCGTCGCGTTCTCATTTATAACAGTGTCGCATACCTCGCAGAGGAAGGGCTTGGTAATGCCCAAGAGTCTGCCGTGGCGAGCCGCTCTTCTCAGCAGTCTGCGGAGAACGTAGCCGCGTCCCTCGTTCGAGGGCATAATGCCGTCGCCGACCATAAACGTCGTACTTCTGATGTGGTCTGTGATAACACGGAGCGAAACGTCCGTCTTGTGGTCTGTCTTGTACTCAACGCCTGCAATCTTGGAGATGTGCTTCATTATGTTCTGCACGGTATCGACCTCGAAGATGTTGTCCACGTTCTGCATTACGCAGGCAAGTCTCTCCAGACCCATACCAGTGTCGATGTTCTTGTTCTTCATCTCGGCGTAGTGACCCTCGCCGTCGCTGTCGAACTGGCTGAATACGAGGTTCCATATCTCGATGACACGGTCGCAGTCGCTCGCCTGCTCGAAGCTCTCAAAGGGTCCGTATGCCTCGCCGCGGTCGAAGTGTATCTCCGAGCACGGACCGCACGGACCCGAGCCGTGCTCCCAGAAGTTGTCCTTCTTGCCGAGGCGGATTATCCTGTCATGAGGGATACCGATGTTGTTCTCCCATATCTGCTCAGCCTCGTCGTCGCTCTCGTATATGGTTATCCAGAGGCGGTCTGCGGGAATTTCGAGCACCTTTGTCAGGAACTCCCACGCCCAGTCGATAGCCTCGGGCTTGAAGTAGTCGCCGAATGAGAAGTTGCCGAGCATTTCAAAGTATGTACCGTGACGCGCCGTCTTGCCGACGCTCTCGATATCGGGAGTGCGGATGCACTTCTGGCAGGTAGTCACTCTCACATTCGGAGGTGTAGCCTGTCCGAGGAAGAACTTCTTCAGCGGAGCCATACCCGAATTGATGAGCAGGAGGCTCTTGTCGCCCTGCGGTACAAGAGAAGCGCTCGCCATTCTCGTATGGTTCTTGCTCTCGAAGAACGAAAGATACTTTTCACGTAAGTCGTTAAGACCTGTCCACTGCATAAAAATGATCTCCTTTTATAAATGTTTTACGGGACAAAATATAAAAAGCCCCGCCGCCAAATGGGACGAAGGCTCTCGTGGTACCACCCAAATTCAAAGGAGCATACTGCCCCTTCCTCGTTAGTCCTTAACGCGGACACACGCCGCAGTTTCCAGCGGAGGCTCGGGGTAAGCACCTGCCGTACGCCTGAAAGCTCGCACCTGCCGCTTTCTCTCTGAAAGGCGCGCCAAAGCAGTCAATCCCGTCGACGCCATACACATATATTATATATCCGCGGGCATGAAAAGTCAAGAGCTTTTTTGTTTTTTCCGCTCAAATCAGCAAAAAAGCACCCGCCGAAACAGGTGCTTTGTCTCATTATTCGTGGAGCTTTGCCTTTGTGAGAGGAAGGTCGGCTGCCTTTTCCATAAGGTAAAGAGCATCTATATCATTCGATGTCGTATATGCCAACCAAAAAGACGGTACATGCTTACCTTCATCCCCAAAATTCGGGAAATCTAAATATGCGTAATATGCTTTATAATAAATCGTTATATCACCATAACAATTGAATGTGCCTGTTCGACAAAGAGCGGGAAATCCTAAAAACTCCACTTCGGTACTGGAATCCACTGCAACTTTTGAAAAATCTCCGTTTGTATCTTGTTTACATTTACGATACATAAAAGGCTGCATATTAAAAAGTAATTCTTCAGGCAATTCATCAAGCGTGTGCCCTTGTGACACATCCTGTAATTTTTCATCAAAGTGGAAATCCATTCCATAATACACCGGAGCACTCTCTGAACCACCGGTCAGACAAATCATACCGGTTCTATCAATTATATCATCAACTTCCCATCCCTTGGGAAACGGCATATCAATACCATTCCAGTTATGATACTCCCCCACCTCCAAAGAAACCGATGATTCTGTCTCTTGAGTATTCTCTTCCTGTTTTGCTTCCGTCTCCTGCTGAGCTGCCGCTGTTGTCGCAGGGGCGTCATTCTTGCTGCTCTCGGACGAGCCCGCAGCGCTTCCGCAGCCTGTCAGCATAACTGCCGCCATAGCGACAGCAAGTATACTCTTTTTCATTCCAATTCTCCTCCTGTAAATGTTAACAGATTTACAAGAAAAAATTATATCATACGAATACAGTTTTGTCAAGCACCTTATGTAAAAGATATCATTAATACATTTCATATTATTTCCCTGATGTCGTGTCACCGCTTCATAAATGACGACAAATACGGCATTATAAGTGACGCTCCGTGTTGTACGCACAGGGCGTCTGTTCATTTGAGCGCTTCGGGAACATAATTCATTTGTTTCTCGCAATTTATACCATAAATTTACGGGATATTTATTGCGTCCGAAAGGAGCTTCCAAGCGTCCCTGCCCCCGATATCAGGCACTTCCTCCGTAAGAGGCTTGATGTCCCTCTGAGGGGAGAAAAATCCCGGTATGCTCCCCTTTTTTCAAGGACAGCTCTTGCGGGTCTGTATTGCCTTTGGGACGCTCGGACTTTATCGATACTTTTTTATTTTTCTCTGCACCCATATTGTGCTTCACCGAGGTATTATATACGAACGCAAAAAATCTCACATCAAACGGAGGGACAATTATGCCAAAAGCCGAAAAAAACGTACTATCGAGATCGACAAGAAAAACATCGCTGAGGAGCTCACCAAAATACAGAAGAGCAGAAAAAATGCCGAGCTGCCCGAGCTTTTCAATATGGCACAGTCGGCGATAGCTCTTTGCAACGCTCAGTATCTCGAGGAGGAAGAGCGAAAGAAGAAGCGGGAAAAAGAAAAAAGATATGCAGCATATTTATATCTGGTACTTGTTAAAAAAATGCAGGAAATGGAGGAATACGCTGCAAAATACCAAGGCACTCCCTATGCCGATAGGTTCAAGGGTATCTCAGCCAAGTATCTGCCAAGAGCTTTAAAGGCAATGTCCGACACCGAAAATTTGGAAGCAGAACAGAAGGTTAACAGCATTGAGCTGGCTGCCGAGGATTCACTGCTCAAGGAGTGTCAGCAAAAGCTCAGATCTGATGATGCAAACAAGTCCGCAGCTGATAAAGCGGACACAAATGCTCCTTCCGTCAAGAATCAGTCTAAGACAAACCTCAGGCAGAAGAGCTTCAATGAGCAGAAGGCGGAGTTCTCTGACACGATCGCAAGAATGCTCGCAGTTCAGATAATCTCCAATACTATCAAGAGTATCAAGGTCGGTATGGAGGAGATGGGCGATGTCATAACAAATGAGGACATTAATAAAATGACCGATGAAATGCTCACCAAGGAAAGAATAGAAGACTATACCGAAATGATAAAGGGAAGAGACGATTTTACTCATATGATGAGCGGCGTAACCACCGTCGAAAAGCTCGATGCCCTCAGGGACAAGGCGCTTGACGGAAGCGGAAAGCAGCTCAAGGATGAGCTGTTCAAGGCAGGACAGGAACTCATAAAGAAGGATATGCAAAAAGAACAGGCTGCAAAGCAGGCTGCAAAAAAGCTTGAAGAGCAGGCAGGCATAAACAAGAAGGATATCCCTGACGGTCCCGTGCTAAGACCCAATGACGACTTTATGAACAACTGATAATACTCTTGATGCTTCTGCACACGGAGAATTACACAATGAATGAAAAGGATATAGAATCTGCGTTGAAGGCTCTCGGCGAGCAGGTGCCGAAGCCTGCGGAGATGACAGTAGAAAATATGGTCAGTACCGTAGATCTGCTTGGGAAGGAACGGGCTCGGCGTACCGAAAAGACCGCTGAGCCGCTCAAAAAAGAGAATACCCGCGAGCTCTCGAAGCCTGAGAAGAAAAAAGGCAGGATCCTCTGATGAAGCGGCTCTCGAAGACTTAACGTCAGTCAGTAACGTATACAGTAAATGAACCGACCTCGCAATTCGTGCGGAGTCGGTTTTCTTTAAGTCGTATGCTCTGATTTGCACAGTAAAGCAGGAGGAACTGTACCGAAGGAAAATAAACAGTGAGGTGAAGCTTTACAGGATAATTGAAAATTATATCAACTTCTATAATTCCGAGCGCCTACATTCAGCCAATCACTATAAATCGCCTGATGAATACGAAGAAGAATATTATAAAAAATGAAAATAGTGCAGAACACTTCGATTTTAATTTACAGAATTCAGATTTTTAGTCGTATCATAACCAATTATTTCAGATAAAAAGAAAAGCCGTAATTGCCGATACATAGGCAACAACAGCTTACAAATGAAAAACCTTTCTGAACGTGCGGGTTCAGAAAGGTTTAGTCATATCACATGGTGAGACATGAGGGATTTGAACCCTCGACCCTACGCTTAAAAGGCGTATGCTCTACCGACTGAGCTAATGTCTCAGAGCACATATAATTATATCAGAAATGCACTTTTTTGTCAAGGTGCAATACCATTTTTGCTGTAATTTTTATAATAATCTTATACCTTGTGGGATATTTAGTGCAAATTGACGATTTTGTGCGTGTGCCTTGACTTTTTAGCTCAAACGTGATAAAATAAATACTGTTGTGAATGTGCTTGTAGCTCAGCTGGATAGAGTGACTGGCTACGAACCAGTAGGTCGGGGGTTCGAATCCCTCCAGGCACGCCAAAAAGATGGAGCAATATAGATCCGTCACCGAAAAAGTCCGATGTTTCGGGCTTTTTTTGTTGTCTGAAAACAGCGATTTTCAAGGTGGAGCAATAGATCCCAAACCCTAAAAACCGAAGGTGAACGCCCTAAAACAGGAGTTTTGGAGCAGTTTTTGAAAAAGCAAAGCACGGAACGCCGAAGAACTCCGAAAATAGCCGAAAACCGAATATAGAATTTTCAACCGATTTCAAAGCCGATTTTGTTGGTTTCTCACAGAAACCATACAGAGTCGGCTTTTTTGCATATATAAATACTTTTCTAAATGAATGGAGGTAGATAATACGTCATGGAAGAAAAAGCTCACGCCACAGCAAAAAGCTGAATATAAGGCTGAGAAGCGTGAGGAAATGCAGAACCTATTCAAAAAAATCGATGACGGAGTTAAGGCTGTTTTCGAGTCGGACATCTACAAGAAATGTCTGCGGTATATGAGTAAGTTCACAAACTATTCCGCAGGCAACTGTATACTGATTATGCTCCAGAAGCCCGATGCAAGCCTTGTAGCAGCGTTCGGCAAGTGGAAAGAGCTCGGCAGGACTATCAACAAAGGCGAAAAAGGCATAGCAATACTCGCTCCGATGTCCTTCAAAAGCAAGGAACTAAAGGAGCAGCCTGTCAAGGACAGCAGCGGTAATCAGATATACAACGCAGACGGCTCGGAGAAAAAGGAGAAGGTCGAGGTCGAGCAGACGTCCATAGGTTTCAAGAAAGTGTACGTTTTTGACGTATCCCAGACAAGCGGCGAACCAATTCCTGAATACGTCCATGAGCTGAATGAGGCTGTCGAGGACGAACAGGTTGAAGCTGTAATTAATGCCGTCCACGATATAACAGGTCTGCCCGTGGATTTTGAGAACATAAAAAGCGGAGCAAAGGGATATTACAGCTACGGCGAGCAGCGTATAGTGATACAGGAGAACCTTAGCGGCGCACAAGCCATTAAGACTGCCATTCACGAATGTGCTCACGCCCTGCTGCACGATCCCGATAAAAAGCTCCCGACTGCCAACTCCACCCGTAGCGATAAGGAAGTACAGGCAGAATCAGTAGCGTACATAGTAGCTTCAAGGTACGGTATCGACACAAGTGACTACAGTTTCCCATATATAGCCTCATGGAGTCAGGGAAAGCAGCTCGAGCAGCTAAACCGCTTCCTCAACGAAATACAGGAGACTGCAAGGGATATATGCAATGCTATCGACTCAGAGCTTCAGGCTTTATCAGAGAATCAAACAGAAGAACTGACCGAGAGCGAGTGCCTTGGCCTCGCTATGTAAAGGAGATGAGAAAATGAAGATTGAAACCGTGAAAGCTCCAATTACAGAGAGCGAAAAGAAGCTGCTTGATATCATATCCAAATCTGCTGATAGAATTGCGACCTTCGCACATTTCGGGCAAAGGGAGTTTACAATAGAAGATGTGCTCAGTGAACTCGATTGTGATCTTCATGATATAAAGAGGCTTATACGTGATTCAGCCGCAGAAATACTGAAAGAGAAGTCGAATATATCCGCTGTTGAGGTGAGTGACCTTGACCTCCCCTTTCAGCCGGATATAACAGTAACAATCAAAGAGGAACAGGATATGACCGCTGATGGAAGTACCAGCGGTCCTTCTTTTTAACAGGAGGTATTTATGAAAGCAAGATTTCTGAAACTGAAGCTCTTCTCTCCTATTATAGTAAAGGGAGAAGCTCCATACGAAAATCCGTGGGACGGCGACAATGATTACCACTTCCTTATCGAGCGCGAGAAGAAAAAGTGCAGGGACGAGATATATGTGAACGTATGCGAATCACTTGCTCCTATCGTTCTTCCCCGTTCCTTTGAGCGCAGGATTTTTTCGGCTGTTCCCGTTGTTGAGGAAAAGGACGAGAAGCTCATGCTGTCACTCAACTGTGAATGCTACCGTCGACTTTCCGAGGCGGAGCTCGATGAGCTTTGCGGCTGGTGGGAGAATACAGTTGTTGAAGCAAACGAGAGACTTCGCAAAAGGCAGATAAAAACAAAGAAACTCGGCAGGATAATCATATATCTGTGGTTTATGAAAGGCTGGGCAATCGAGCCTGTGTTTCCTGCCAGACAAGGGGGCGTATAATATGAGGATACCAAGCGAAAATGAAGTTGAAAGCTATCGCAGCCGTTACCCAGCAGGGACAAGGATATGCTGCGACGATATGCCTGACGATCCAAGACCTGTACCGCCCGGTACTACGGGAACTGTTGTAGGCGTTGATGATATGTGCAGCATTATGGTTAGGTGGGATAACGGTCAAGGTCTTTCCCTCGTTCCCGGAGTTGACAGCTTTCATGTCATATCTCAGGAAGAAAGCCAGTCGGAAGCACCTGACATGGAGATGCAGCTATGAAGGTTAATGCCCAAGAGGAAAGCTTCGAGCTTATGGAGCTTTTCGGAAAGACAGTTCTTTTCACGAATATGCGAGTTGACCGCAGCACAGTTCCCGAAGATTTGTACGTCTATGAGCTGAGGGACGAGGACTGCACGGGTGATATATGTGAAATAAAGCCTTTTATAATGGTCAATCACTGGGGTACTATAATCTGCAAAGAGCCAATTGAACTGGATACCAAATGGAACAGCAAGTTCGTTGATAAAGGAGATTATTGTTATCTCGGAGATACAGCAAAGCTCGATGAGTTTATTAATACGGACTATTCCGAGGAACAGTCCGAGGGATTGGAGATGAGTTGATGTCAGAAAAAGAAAAGCCGCTGTGTCCAATAATAGGCGCTAACGGCAACATATTCAACATTCTTGGAATTGCTTCAAGAACGCTTAAATACAACGGTATGACAGAAAAAGCGGCAGAAATGTACAACAGAGTGACTTCATCGGACAGCTATGAGGAAGCGCTCTGCATCATAACCGACTACATAACCCCATGCAGCGAGGAAGAACTTGACGAGGACAGCCTATCCCAGCAGTTATAACTACTGCTGTTAATATATATTATTCAAAAACAGCGACGGCTCGGCTGAAATCAGCCAATCTCGGAGCGATAAAGGAGGAATGAAATATGAATACGTCCTGATGACCTTTGAGGAAAGGAGGTCGTATGCAGACACGCAAAAGATTCGAAAAAGCAAGTGTTACGCTTAATGGAGCTGTTCCGTCTATGCTGAAAAGAGCAAAAACGGTGCTTTCATGCAAGCAGTACCGCGAGCTTTGTACCGCTGTCAATGAGGCTGCGGACTATACTACTAAGAAAGGACTGATATCAGCCTGTTTACAGGCAAAGAAAAATAACTTGTAAGCCGCTTGTCGGGAGCAGAAATGTTCCACGCAGGCGGCTGTTTCTGTTTCCGACGCTTCATTTGTGAATGGCGGCGGAAAGGAGGCGTATGAACAGTTTCATGTCATGGGTGGGAGGCAAGAAGTCTCTCCGTGACGAGATAATAGTACGTTTTCCGCTTGAATATGAGCGGTATATTGAGGTTTTCGGCGGCGCAGGCTGGGTGTTGTTCCATAAAACACCTGAGAAATTCGAGGTTTTCAACGATGCCAACAGCAATCTTGTTAACCTTTACCGCTGCGTCCGAAAGAACGCCAGAAAGCTCATAAAAAAGCTCATGTTTATGATAAACGCCCGTGATGACTTCCGCTGTATCGTAGAGCAGCGCAGGAGAGGTCTTTTCGCTCGATTCCGTGACTATGACAGAGCCGCAAAATTCTATTACCTTATACAGTACAGCTACGGTCACAAAACAGACCAGTATTGCTGCCGACCTGTTTCAATGTGGAAGAAGTTTCCGCTTATCGAAAGAGCCGCGGAAAGGCTTCAGTCAGTCGCTATCGAGAACAGGGACTTCGAGGAGCTCATAAAGCTCTATGACAGACCTGACAGCTTCTTCTACTGCGATCCGCCGTATTACGATACGGA
>JAFXXD010000039.1 GCA_017542475.1 Ruminococcus sp.
CCGCCCTGCACGAAGTCATTGATATAAATAAACATCACATCACACTCCTGCGACCGGGAAACCCACGGAATAGAGATAGTCTGCACTGTGTACCTGCTCGTCCGTCAGCCTGATGAAGCGGCTCCCGGCAGTAACACCGCTGCCGAACTTGTCAGCGTTTATGAATACCGCACCGCTGTCACACGTCAGAGCGGTATTATCCGGTACATTGCAGTCAACGACGCTTGCATACGATTTGTTGAAAATATCTGTCGGAAGTTCACCGAGAAGAAGCGTATTTTCAAGAGCGACCTGCCTGTTTCTATTATTGATATATGGAGTGCCGGTTATCTTTATTTTTGAGTTGAAAAATCTCAGGCAGCGGTCGTCGTACCAATAACTTTCAACAAGAGCCGTATTCGCCTGAAGCTGCACATTCATGGAACAGCAATTGAATGTAGTATATCCGCCGTTATATATCATAGCTTCTCCGCCGAACGAGCCTGTGATGATACATCCGGAAAAAGTCCCGCCCTCCGAAAACCAGAAAGCCTGACCTGAACCGCCGTCTCTCCTCATAGCCGATATCGTCAGCGATTTGACGGTTATATAGCTCTGAAAGGCCAGATAAGCATTATTTATCAGGAAAAGCCCCCGTATCTCGCCGCCGTTCCCGTCTATCTCCGTGCATCTTATCGTTATATTTGAAGAAAAGCCCTCACTGTGATCCACGTCAAGATCTATCACCGTACTGTCGGCGAATCTCACATAAGCTCCGGAAGTTCCGGCAGCGGTCACGAAGTCCGCCCAGTTATCGACTATATACGGATCCGCCTGAGTTCCTGTGCCTATCATACTATAAATTCCTCCCTTATCTGAAATGGGGGACGCATCGCTATAAGGACGCAACAGCTCCGCTCCGGAGTCGCTCTCGCCTTTGCAGCAGACGTTTCCCCCATACCCCTTTATTTTTATTTTATAGTTAATGCCCCGTCCGGGATATAGACTGCCGTGACGGGCGACTCCCGGAAAGCTCCGCTGCCTATGACAGTGACAGGACTTCCGCCGAGATATTCCGGTATCCTCGGATAGAGTACGCTGCCGATATAGCCTGTGACCGTGGTTTTCCCGGCTGCTGTGACGTAAGTGTAGTCGCTCTCGCCGGTGAGCTGTGCGGATTCCGGAGTTATATTCTGCCCCCAGACGTAGGCTGTGACGCTCTCCTGCACCGCATATCCCGACGCAAAGAGCTGCACCTTATGAGTCCCGGCAGGAGCTTCAAAAGGCACTGTGATGCGGATATGCGAATATTCACCGGCATGGAGCGATTCTTTCACCGTCGCTGCGATCTCGTCATCGATATATATGCTGCCCTCAAAAACGCTGTCCTGCGTTCCGAGCAGACCGACGGAAAATTCCGCAAATACCGCTGCTCCGCTCCTGCATGAGAATGCTCCTGCGGCTATCATCACGGGAACTCCGGCAAGGTCGCCGGGGTAGCTTTTCAGGTCAGTCCTTTTGATATTTTTCGTGACCGAGACCGTCGTGCTGACCGTGACGCTGCCGGAAGATGAAGAAGAACCGCCTCCCGGTGATGACGTTTCCGGTTCGCCTGCACTCACGAGCGTCTGAGGACTGCGGAATTTCCATGATATCGCCGTTATGAGGAAATTCTGCTTTTTACCTCCGACCTCGACTGTCACCATATCGCCCGGATCAAGTGCAGCATCGCCGTAATACTCGACCGTTCCCGGATACCAGTATGCCCGGCTGAGATAGTTGTGTATCCTTTCAAGAGCCTTTCTGTACTGCCTGTGCGGATCGTCGTCCGTGTCCCACATATAGCGGTTCTCGCTGAATCCGAGTATCACCTGTCTGCGTACCGCTGAGCCGTAGGAACTCGTCACTGTCTGACCGTATACGTCCGTGTAGGAAACTCCCGTGACTCTGTAGCTGTATTCGCTTATTTTAGAGGAGAAACGCCTGTCAGCCGGGATATTACGCACTGCATCTCCTCCGAGCCGCTTGAAGTATATCTTTCCGGCTCTGTCGATAAAGACGAGGCAGCCGATGTACTGAGCGAGCATTCGCACTTCGTCAAGACACGTCGCTGCGAACGTCGGAGACCAGTCCATAACTCCGGCAAGCTGTGATATCTCTTCCGGAGTCTGTGCGAACTCCACTCCTGTCCGCTCCGTGACGAGCTGCATCGCTGCCTTTATCGTGCAGACGCTCACAACATCGACATTCGTGGGGACGCTGAGCCTGTTCATGCGGTCGCAGCCTTTTATCTGGAAGATATCCGCCTGTCTGTCAGCGGAAACAATGTCCCACACTCCGAGCGGTATCCATTCCGTTTCGCCGGAGGGAAGTTCAACGCCTGTTTCAAGCGTGAATTCTCCGCCCTTGAGATCATCGGAAGCGATATCCGGCAGAACGGCATTTATCTCCGCCGTGCCGATGAAAGTTTCCCCGAAGTTGAAAACTTCTCTGTCAGAAGTTGCCTGTTTCTCGAAAAACGGCTCGCCCGAAAGCGTCGTTTCATCGAGAGTGATCTCATCGCCTGTGACGGTCGTGAGAGTTCCACGGATATGCTGCACCGCATTGCTGTCAATGGCAGATGTCCAGTATTCTGATACAGTGTACATACAAGCCCCCTTATTAATACGATACTGTCTGCTTTTTCTTTTCCCTGTCAGAAGCACACAGCCAGTGAGCGAGCGAGACTGCTTCTATCAGCGTGGCATCTGCTCCTTCGAGGATCGTCGTATAGCCGAATCCTCCGCTGCTGCCGATCGGACGGTGTTCGCAGTTCGAGACTGCCTGAGTGAGCGACGGCTGACCGGCATGACAGATATTTCCCTCGAAGAGCTTCTTTTCAAAGAGAGCGTTCGCCTCGATGATATCCGAGACTTTCGGCAGCACAGCTTTGCACTTCACGCCGGCATCTTTCATCTCACTGACGAGGATATCCTGATTTCCGGCACCGTCAACAGCCGCCTGAACAGCATTCGGTCTGATGAGATATGCTGTTATCCAGTCATTGCCGTTCCTTGCACTCTGACAGTCGATAGCTTCGACGAAGATCTTTCCGTCAGCCGTTCTGACCGCCGCAGCAAGCGTCACATTGCCTGTTGATCTGGCGTATTTCACTGCATAATAAACTCTGACCGGAGTTCTGAGTTCCGGTGCTTTGCAGATAAGTTCTTCCCATTCCCGGCGGCTTATTGCCGATCTCTGTGAATATGTCAGCCACAGTCCGAGTCGCTGGATATTGTCATCGACCTTGTCTTCATCGCTTCCCAGCTCATCTTTTACAGTTCGTTCGCTGAGGATATAGCCGAGCGACGGATTTGTCTCATACCACAGCTCCGGATCATGAGCATCAGTCAGAGCCGGGACGCTCCATTCCGCCCAGCCTGCATTTTCGTTCTTCCCGGAAAAAGTATTCTTCCTGTACTTTGCAAAGACCGTACCGCTCGAAACGGCTGTCGGAGGAGTCCCGCACATAAGCGTCTGAGGGTTGCTGCTGTCGGTAACGACGTATTTAAGAGCTGATTCCTGATCGGTGGTGTACTCCTGAGCCTCGTCGATGATAAGATCGTCATAGCCTTCACCGAGTCCGCCCTTGCTTGAACGTGTACGGAAATTAATGACCGCATCGCTGCTGAGCCATTCGATAGTCTCAAGGCCGTATTTTTTCGTTGTCTTGTAATCTTTTCCCTCGACATATCCGGCTTCCGAGAGCCTGTCACAGCACTTGCTCCATGCGTTGCTCGATGTAGTGGCTCTGTGGGCGGTATAGAGGACTTTCCTTTCGTGAGTGACTCCCCAGATCGCCCTGATTATGAGTATTTCAGACTTTCCGTTTCGTCTTGGTATCGACCAGCCGAACTTCATATGCACCCAGAGTCCGTCCTCGTTCACCGCCATGATGTCTTCGAGCATAAGCTCCTGCCACGGCAGCGTTGAGCGTTTCGACCTGTTGTAGATCGCTGCTGCCTCCGTGCCGAGAGACTGAGTATATGGCAGCACGACGGACAGCACAGGTGTTTGTCTGCCGTATCTTTTTTCCGCCATATTCTCCCTCCGATCAGTATTCTATCAGCGAAAAAGTGAGCCTTTGCCTTGCAGTGCCGCTGAGGACGATCTCCGTTTCCTTTTCACGGTCGGAGGGGTACATCGTCCTTGTGATGTACTGCCCGTTGTCCCGGAAGGTCACTTGCAGCGACGTGCCGGAAATGAGCTGTTCTATCGCTGCGATATCGCTGTCACAGCCGAGATATTCAAGCTCTATGGAATAGACTCCGAGCCGGACGGGATATGCGAGCATTTTTCCTGTCTCTGCCGAGCGTCCTGTCGCATCGGAGTAAAGGTCTGACTTGGTTATCCTGTAGCCGCCTGCGACCGGTTCGATCGGGGGAGCTGTTCCGTTTATCCTTATCATCTGCGTCCCCTCCTTGCGTTGTTGAGATCGACTGCCCTGACTGCGATGCGGCCTATCTCACGGCCGTCAACATCTACATGGATATGGATATCGCCGCCCTGACCTGACCGCTGCATCGCTCTCGTGACGGCATTTTCGATAGTGCTTTCCGGCGAGACGATCTCCGGTTCACGCCTGTTGTCACCGAGGACGGCGAGAAATTCACCGTAGTTCGCAGGCACGACGGTTCCCTGTGCGAGGTAGGGTATCTGCGGTATATTGATCCTCGAAAAGTTGAATCCGAACGATTTTCCGCCTATGCCCCAAACCCAGTCGGGGACTTTCCAGTGAAGCTTGTTCGCTGCGTCGATAACAGTATTTATCGCAGTTCCTATAGCTTGTATCATGCCGTTGACAAGACCGATTATCGCATTTACCGGGACTTTCACGATGTCCACAAGGCCGTCCCAGATGCTTTTGAAGTAGTTCCTGATGCTGCTCCATGCACTTTCCCAGTCGCCCTTGAACACGGCACGCACGAAGTTCAGGACGCTTTTAAGGGCATCGATGATATGACTTCCTGCATCGATTATCCCTCCGAACGCTCTGCCTGCTGTATCGAGGACGTTATTGAACGCATTCACGATAGGCGGCCCGAACGTGTCAGCGAACCAGTTCACGACCGGGAGAATGAATCTGTTGTAGATATCAAGTCCGCCGTCGATGAGCATTCCGACAAGGTCAAGGAAATTGTCGATGAGCGGTTTCAGATGCTTCGTCCACAGATCGTCGGCAACGCTCATGAACTTGTCAAATACCGGTTTGAGGACTGTGTTCCATATATTGCGGAACGTGTCGCCGGTCAGTTTTATCGCTGTCCTGAACTTGTCGAAGACCGGCTGCCCCCATTTGTCCCAGAATTTTCTGAA
>JAFXXD010000040.1 GCA_017542475.1 Ruminococcus sp.
CTTCGCACACGGTCAGCAGCTCTGTCCATGTTGACGGGACGCTGAGACCTTCTTTTTTGAACAGATCGTTGTTCACCAGCATGCCATAAGTTCTGGAAAAAACAGGTATCATCACCACTTGGTCATCTTTATCATGGTTGATCAGACCGGAGCGAATGCAGTCGAGATTCAGCGACAGCTCAGGGTCAGAAAGATCCTCAGCAAGCGCAAACATCTGATCGTATTTTGTGTTTCCTTTCATCCCGGCATTGGAGAAGAAAATGTTGGGCGGGTCATTTCCTTGCAGTGCCATCGATATCGTATTGTTATAGTCATCCAGTTTCACATAACTGAGTCGTACATTCGGATATACTTCGTTGAAGCGGTCAAACTCTGCTTCCAATGCTTCAAAGTTATCATAGCTTCCCGCTACTGTGATGCTGCAGCTGGTATTTGTATCGAGATGCGGCTCGAATCCTGAGTCTGATTCTTCATTCATTTTGCTGCCGCAGGCCGTCAGAGATACGGCCATGAATATAGCTGAAATCATGCAGGAGAGCTTTTTCATATCTTTTTTTCCTCCTTGATTCTGTAAATTTCCTTGATGACGAGCTTAATGTCTACCGGTTTTGAGATATGTCCGTTCATACCGGCGTTCAGACATTCGGTGACGTTTTCGGAAAACGCATCCGCTGTCATGGCGATGATAGGAATGGATGATGCCCACGGATCATCCAGCGCGCGGATATTTTTAGTGGCATCGAGCCCGTTCATCTCCGGCATTTGTATATCCATAAAGATAAGATCATAACTTCCTTCTGCTGCTGATTTGATTTTTTCGACGCAGATACGTCCGTTTTCAGCACGTTCTGTATTGATTCCATACATTTCCAGGAGGGCCGAAATGACTTCCCAGTTGACATCAAAATCCTCTGCGATCAGGATGTTCATTCCATGCAAATCAGAATAGTCATTGTCAGGCTCAGCGGATTTTGCACCAGTGCCGAGAACATCGTTGATTGTATCGTAAAGCGTGGAGCGAAACAGAGGCTTGCTGATGAATGCGTTTGCGCCGGCTTTCTTCGCAGCACCCTCAATATCTGTTCTGTCATAAGCGGAAATCAACAGGATAGGGATGTCCGGCGAAACCGTCGAACGAATGCGGCGCGTCATTTCGATGCCGTCGATATCAGGCATTTTCCAGTCGAGTATCACAATGCTGTAATCCTGTTCAGTTTCGTGCCGATGCGAAATCATTTCGAGAGCTTTGGACGCACTTTCCGCACAGTCGGCAGTCACTCCGAGTGATTTAAGCGTATCGGCTGCGGTTTCCAGCAGGATCGGATCATCATCCACGATCAGGACATCCATCGGCTCAAGCACCATATCTTCTCTTTGTCGTTCCGCAATTGGAATATCAAGTATAACGGTAAATGTCGTTCCTTTTCCGGGTTCGCTCTGGCAGTTGATCGTGCCGTTCATAAGATCTACCATTTGCTTTGTGATGGCAAGTCCGAGTCCGGTTCCTTGAATGCTGTTTACACGACTGTCTGTCTGGCGCGAAAACGGCTGATACATATTTGCCATATACTCCGGACTCATTCCGATGCCGGAATCGGATACGATATAGGTCAGCTGCACACATCCGGGTTTCTTGCTTTCATCCTCGCGCATATCCACGCTGACATGACCGCCGGGTTCTGTGTATTTGATGGCGTTGGAAAGGATGTTGATATATATCTGATTCAGCCGAAGCTTATCGGCGTAGAGATATTCTTTTTCCATCCGACTGATGCGGAAGTGAAACTCGATGTTCTTTTCCTTGATCATCGGCTGAGAAATGTTCACAAGATTTTCCACTGTCTCGACGATAGAGAAGGTTTGCGGGCTTAGGATCAGTTTTCCGCTCTCGACCTTGGAAATATCAAGGATATCATTGATCAGAGTGAGCAAATGATTGCTCGCCAGCGTGATCTTTTGCAGATTCTCACGGACTGATTCCGTATCGTCGAGATTCTTTTTTGCGATCGTTGTCAGACCGATGATCGCGTTCATCGGCGTGCGGATATCATGTGACATCGTTGAGAGAAAATCTGTCTTTGCTTGGTTCGCAAATGCCGCTTCTCTTGCTGCTGCATGAAGTTTCTGATTGAAGTAAAGCATAACTGTCAGATCAAACACGAACAGGATCAGAAGACCGACTGAAACAATTCCGACCAGCATCCAGTTTTCAGTGTTGACGTTCAGCTCATTCATCGGCATAAAGCTGAGAAGCACCCATTCCGCTTTTGAAGCGATCGGAGTATATGCGAGGATACATTTCTCGCCGCGGGAATTATACATAGAAAATGAACCGGTTGAAGAAGTGATTTTTTCAAATAGCTCCTGTGCAGCAGTATCACCGGAATTGTAAGACCTATAAAATTCAAAGAAATTGGAATTTTTGAAAGAATGATCCTTGATGATATAATTGCCGTCCGCATCGATCATGGAAAGCTCAGCATTCTCATACTCTTCCTGAGGAAAGATCCATTTCTGCTCCAATTCTGATATTGGCAGTACACGCAGCAATATGGCGTCTTTGGGAACATCGGTATCCGGATCATAAAGGGTTATAAGATTGCAGAACGCCAGAGATTGTTCGCCGTTGACCGGATTCGTATATGCACGGGAGATATTAATGGAGCTTCCGATGTCAGAGATCCAGCGCACATCTTCGAGGAGAGACACCCGCGCATAAGAAACGCTGTAATCGTCAGGGGCGTCCTGCCTTGCTTTTGAAGAGAGCCCGGACAGCGAATCAAGAAACACAATATGGGCAGAAGCGTTAGGAAGCACATGAGAGATCCGGATGAAGGAAACGGCTTCGTCAATTGTCATGTTCCTGCTGTTGATATAGCGTGCCCACACATCGCAGATGCGTTGTTCGCCTTCAAGGTAATTCTCAGTGACACGTTCCATCGCGATCGTGGTATTTTCAAAATGTTCTATCTGTCTTTGCGCTGTGTTTTGGCTCTGAGTATTGGAATACAGAACCACAAAGATCAGCATAGCAATCATAATGAACACGTTAACAATAATGACCATGGTTTTTTTCATAACGTATTCCGCTCCTAAATAATCTTACTTCCATGCCTCTTAGTAAAAGTTGTTTCGGAGGCTTATTTCTGATAAACGATAATGACAGTCAACATAAGTTTCTTGTCAAATACGGCAAAGAAGATGATATTGAAAAATTATATAAAGTATCATTATATCTTATATAGTAATAATATCATTGCATACGAATAAAGTCAAATATATTTTTGTTAATAATATACATATTTGTATTTTTTTGTATGATTATACAATTCTAAAATATGTATGTTGTATAATGCGACAAGATAAAAATGCTTTAAATCGTTATATTTCAATTGCAGCAGCATACAAAATTAACGTTATAACATGATGAACGCCGAATTGATATAATCCCCTTAAGCAGAGAAGTGTATTTCCGAGCGATACAGCGCTCTTGAAGGCATTGTATCTTGCAACGCATGAGATAGCTAAGAAATGGACTATGCCGCTGCGAAACTGGGGTAAAGTCCTGGGCGAGCTGGAGATCATGTACCCCGACAGGCTCGGCTGAGCCGTCGGATATCAGCCTGATTCCATTCCGCTGCGCTCCATTTCAGCAGGCTGATATTCAAAGAACCTTGACAAATTACAGTATACGTTGTATACTGTAAAAAAATCGGAGCGGCTAATCATCCAAGCCGCTCCCATATATCGTTTTTTATCACAGTTTTTGAATTTACAGAAATTTTTTCGCAGAGCCGTTTGAGAAACAATAATGCCTCCCATGGAGATCATGGGAGGCATATTTTCTTTATTCGGAAACGGTACTTTCTTCCTCGACGAAGATGCTCTCAATACCCTCCTTGATGTCTATGAAATCCTGAAAGCTGTAGCTCTCGCCGCCGATACCTATCATCGGCTCGATAATAACGTCCTCATACAGCGGCTCGCTGAAATCAAACGTCTCGTTTGTTCCGTGAATACGGTATGACAGTTCAATTCGAGTCTCTTCATTGGTAAGGTCGCCGCTAATATCAAATATATCCAGCTTCTTGACCATCTTATTGATATCATAGTAAAGCTTTATGCCATCGGTAGATACGCCGAACATACCAAGCTTGTCAACGATGTCCTCAAGGTCTATCGTCTCTCCCTTGTCAATGTAGAAGACCTCAGCCTTATCCATGTTTTCGGGCTCGGTCATATCAAGTATCGTGAGCTTCACCTGTCCCTCGGTCTTTTTATCCGGGTCGGTACGGGAGAGATCGAAATCGAGCATGACCTTGCCGCCGTTGAGCGAAACGATCTGCGAAGCGCTGTCATACCCCTTTGCCTTTGCTCTTATCTTGACCTTTCCGTACCACTTCTCATCAAAATCGAGAACAAGGTCGCCATTCCTGTCTGTTTTACCGACGATGTTGCCGTTAATTGTGATAGTGGCTTTCTTGAGGTTGCGGCTGCCGCTGTGGACGTGAATGTACGTCTTGCCCTGCGGCTTGTACATATTTGTTTCGTAAAGCGCCTCTCTTACCGCGTCTTTCTTTTCCTGACTGAACGATAATGAATCTGCGCTGATAATGAGTGAGATAGCAGCCTGCTCAAAGCCGGTTGATGTAGTGAGGTTATTCATCGAGTTGTAGAAAAGCTCGGCTATCTCATCATTCGTCAAGCCCTTCTGGCTCATCAGATATCCTGCATGGGAAACGATAGTTGCGTTGTCGTGCTCGTCTGCGTGCTTTGTTTCACCTGCATCATCGACATAAGTAAAGGGAACATAATGCTCTCCCCCAACTTTGGAAGGAGCGTCATATTTTCCGGGATCAATAGCGCTTCTGACTACGCTCTGATAGCCATACCATGAGCTTGGGAACTCATTCTGCATAAATTCCCAGTCGTTTGCAGCAATGGAGCCCATTACGTCGGCATAGCCCTCGTTTACGGTCTTTGAACCTATTGAATCGTTCAGACGTGACTTGTAGCAGATGACACCGTGTGTAAACTCATGTCCGAGAGTGCCCTTTCCCGCACAAGGCTGGTCTCCGACTACACCGACCAGAATAGTGTTCGTTTTCTCTATGAAAGCGGCACCTACCATTTTCCCCGGTATTGGGATCAACGTTCCAAACGTTGAACAAAAATCGTTTATTAATTCGTTCCCTGTTCTGACTGAGGCAAGTGCATCGGGAACGTTTACTATTATCTTGATCGGCATATTCTCACCATCAAGTGAATTCCAGCCGAACCTTGCATACATATCATAAGCATTTTTGACGGAATCAAGAGCAAGAATAGAATGAGTTGCAAAGTCGATATTTCTTCCGTCTGAGATATACGAACCAACGTCAAGGTCAACACTTCCATCGGCGTTTTCCGAAATGACAGTGCCACTGAGCGGAATAAAGCACTCCAAGGTGTGACCGCCTGTTATCATGTTGGCTATAACCTGAGAGAAGGCTGTTTTCAGACATCCGTCAGATACCATGATATCACGCTCGGGGTCGAAAATGTTATAGCCCCCGAGGATGCTGTTTTCAAGGTTAACATTGTATATACTGCCGTTGATATTGACATTCAGGTTATCGAATGCCTCGGAGTACAGCGGATACTCTTCAATTATCTCACAGGTGTCCGCGTTCATCAGGAGCTCGGCGGAAGCCGCTTTTCCAGTTACGCAGATATCGTAGACGAGCAGCGGGTCACCGCTTTCGGGGCGCGAAAGGACAGTGAGCTCGCAGCTGAGTATGCTCGCTTCTTCGCCTGCGTGCTTCTTCGCAGCGGCTTCGGCTTCATCCTGCGGTTTCGCAGCGTCGGTATCAGCCTTGACCGGAGTGTATCTTCCGTTCACAGCCTCGACTTTGCCGTCGGGAGCGACTGTAACTATCAGCTCATTTCCGTAAACGGGCACGCCGTTCAGTACCTGCTTGAATTTATAGTATGTGATGTCATTGTATGAGGTCTTCTCGAGAAAGCTGAGCTCGGCAGAAGCGTCCTTGATGCCGATGTCAGCGGAGTGGTTCGCAATGAAATCCGTAGCCTCTGATTCGGAGGAGATAGTATCATCAAAGCTGCCGCTCAGAAGCATGAAATCTCCGTTTTCGTCCGTACATACGCTGAGCTGAGTGGCTGTGCTCTTTTCAGGACTTGTAGCGCTGCCTGACTTCCTTGACTTCAAGAAATGTGCGATAATAATACCGTCGGCAATCAAGAGCACCAAAACAAGCAGAAGACATATCAGGATTATCGGGAAGCTTTTCTTTTTCTTCGGCGGCTTAACAGGCGGGACCGCTCTGCTGTACGCTGTATTCTGAAACTGTGCCTGTGAATCTGCACTGATGAATCCGTTGTCATTCTGCTCCATTTTTTCCTCGTTCCTCATCTTATTGATCGACCGATCCATGCACTTTATTGCATAGGTCAGCCGACTTACGTGATTTTAGATAAGTATAGCACAGTATAATTAAAAAGTCAACATATATTGTTCCGGCTCCCATAACTACCTACGCGCTGTTTTACAACGGCGAATATCTGACCAACGAGCAGATGAACGACAAGAAATACATCAAGCTCATATCCAAATATATGAAAAATCGGAAACAGTTGAACTGTTCCCGATTTTTTTACAGCCATTTTTTCTTTTTGAAAAAAATGAGACTGACAATAACGATGGCAACGCTGACCACGATAACAGCAGGATAAGCCCACTTGTATTCGAGCTCGGGCATATACCTGAAGTTCATACCGTACCAGCCTGCGATAAGCGTCAGCGGCATGAATATCGAAGTGATTATCGTCAGCAGAGCCATTATGCGGTTCTGCTTTATGTCGAGCTGGGACTGATACAGGTCGCGTATCTGTATCGAATACTCACGGAGCGAAGCCGTCAGGTCGTGCAGACGCGAGACGCGCTGTGTGAACAGGTGGAAATAGCGGGTATTGTCCTCGTTGAAGAAGTCGTTCTCGTTTTCTTCAAGCTCCTGTCCGAGGTCGAGAAGCTGTTCATAGTGGATACGCAAATCACGTAGGTCGCTCCTGACTCGGCTGACTCTCTGCGACGGGTCTTTTTCCTCGCCGTCAAGGATATTCGATTCTATCGTGTCGAGCTCCTTATCCGCGCGCTCGAGAATTATCTGGTCGCGAGCCACTATCTGCTCGAGGAAGTCATAAATGAAGCGTTCGAGGCTCGGCATGGTCCAGCGCTTGGAGCTGATAATATTGCTTATCGTTTTGTCCACGAAGCCGCTGTCGTCGATGAAAACGATGCCCTTTTCGTCGAGAGCAAAGGCAAAATTTGTGTTCGGAGCCGAAATATTCTCTCTGTCGGGAATAGAGAAAGTACCCGTCAGCGAATCGTAGTTGACCTCCGCCTTGGTGGAATGGATAGCGGAGAGGTCGATGTCCATTTCGATACCCATATCGAATTTGTCCCTGTTCTCCAGCCACTCGGCGGACGTCAGCACAGCAACGAACTGACCGCTTTTGCCCTTGAAGTCCAGCTTATTTGTTTTTTCAAGCGTGTTTCTTATATAGTAATACATAGCCTTGCTCCCGTTATCGAAGATACCTAATTATACCACTATTTCACCGCTTTTGCAACAATTATCACGGACTGCTTGCTATTTCCGCGAATCTATGCTATAATTTGAAAAAACTCTGAGGAGGTACACTCATGCTTGATTTCATAACAATAAACGAACACAGCAGTATCCGCATCAACGAGGGGAAGGTAATCTACTCAGACCCGTACAACATCAGCGGAGCACCGCACGACGCCGACATCATTCTCATCACTCACAGCCACTTCGACCACTACTCCCCCGATGATATCCGCAAGGTCATGAAGTCCGATACTGTCATCGTGTGCCCGACTTCTATGAACGAGCCGCAGGAGCTTGGTCTGACCGTGAAGCAGGTCTCCGCAGGCGAGCAGTTTGAGGTCCTCGGTATCAGATTCGAGGCTGTCCCTGCATACAATATAGGCAAGCCCTTCCATCCGCAGTCCAACGGCTGGCTTGGATATATCATTGACAGTCCCGACCACGGACGCATCTATATCGCAGGTGATACTGACATCACTCCCGACAACAAGCAGGTGAAGTGCGACATCGCTCTCCTGCCCGCGGGCGGCACCTATACCGCCGACGCTTCACAGGCTGCCGAGCTCGCGAACACTATCCGTCCGAAGTATGCTGTCCCGATACACTACGGAACAGTCGCAGGCAATCCTGCTGACGGGGAGAAGTTCCGCAAGGCTGTGGACAGCGGCATAGAGGTAGTTATAAAAATCTGATGATAATATAAATATCGGGAACGGCTCAATTAGCTGTTCCCGTTTTTATACGATCGCAATTTCCAACTATCGCATATTTTGCGACAGTTCATTTCGATAAAAAACACAGCAGCTCCGTTCGGGATTTGCCCGTATAATCAGAGCTGCTTTGGTCATTTTTTCGGTAGAGACGCGCCTTTTCAACCACTTATTTACCACTTATTGGCACTGAAAATCGCTTAAAATCACTTGAAGATGCTAAAAGTGAAGCTTCAAAAATCTCCGAAATACAGCCATTTTCGCATTTTACTAAAAGCTGCCGAAAGGCTCGGGATTTTTTCAATTCCCGTACGGGTCACCATTCAGCAATCCCACAGATGGCTTAAAATAGCCGTTTGCAAGTTTTCTTTTTTTGCCAAAAATGCCCTCAGTCCCTTGTCAGCCCCTTGTTTTTAATAACAGCTCCTCCCTACGAAAAGCACATGAGCCTTGACTCCGTGCGGCAGCTTCAGGCGATGAACGCCATAATGAAGGAGCAGTTCGCGGCGTATCCTGTCGATACGGCAACGTTGCTCGGTATCGCAGGCGGAAACGGTCTTGAACACCTCAGCCCCGACAAGTTCCGCAAGGTCCGCGGCGTGGACATAAACGGGGACTACCTCCGTGCAGTCTCTCAGTGATATACCGAGCTTTCGAGCGTGCTCGAGTGCCTGCAAATCGATCTGATAATGAAAAAAACCGCCTTGCAAATTGCACGGCGGGTTTCGTTATATTCACTTTGAAATTGTGCTATAATAGCACAATTATTTCTCTGTGTCCTTTGGCTTCTTGGGACGATTCACGCGCGGCATCGGGATAACCCCCTTACGTTTGGGCTCGCGTTTCGGAGGCTCGGGGATAAGGAGGTCAAACAGGTTTTCGAGCTCCAACGCCTTTAGAAGCTTTATGAGATTCAGCAGACCGATATCATACCCGTTCTCGAAGCGGGTAATAGTCCCGACCGAGACCGTCGATTTCTCCGCGAGCTCCGCCGCCGTTATGCCATAGCTTATACGGTACTGCTTAAAGCGCGAGGAGAGCTCCTCAGATATGACCCTTTCCTGCATACCTCTGTTTATCCTCATTGACCTATCTCCTTCTGCAATAATCTACATATATTATACACGATCTCAGAGCACAAATCAACCCACATAAAAACAAAATAAAAGTTCTATTTGTTAGTATATATTAACAATATTGAATAGTACAGTTTTTGTAAGCTATAAAAATATTCCCGAGTTTTAGGTGTATTTTCATATTTTTCAAATTCCAAGAAAAATAAAATCGACTATTGACAAATTCGCTTTAAAGTGTTAAAATATTTGTAACAAGGATAATCAGAAACAAAATGTTATTTTGTTGTTCACAGCACTATTCTTGTCAACACACGCACACGAAAGGAATGTCAATTATGGAGAAAAACAATAATATTGGAAAGTACGGTCGTATGAGAGAGCTGTTCCTCAAATACAACGCTCCCAAGACCTACAGGGAGATGAAAAAGAGCAAGGAACTTATCCCCTATCTTCAGAACGTCGATACGATAGCCGCCGAAATGGAAGAAGACCTCGCACAGAGAATGGCGCGAGCCGACGGTCTGACCGAGGAGATTAAGGAGACCGACCCGCAGAAATGGATTGGTCTGATGAACAACTACCGTATGTGCGCCCGCGAGATTGTCATCAAGGACATAATTGAAGTTTGACGCCGCAAAGGCGATAATGGGACAGGCAGGACTTATCATCATCGGCATTACAGCGCTTGCGGGCGTGCTGACGGGTATTATCGGAGGCTACCGCGCCTCTATCCGTATCCTCACCACTATGGCAGAGGACAAGATACTCTCCGAACGTTTTTCAAAGATAGGCAACAGCATAGTATTTGTAATGCTCATCTCGGTATCGCTCGCACTGTTCGGCAGGAACACCCTGAACTGGTTCGTTGACCTTACCTCGTTCGGCGCTATAGTCGGCTTCGGCTATACCTCGGCAGCAGCCTACAAGCTTGCAAAGACCGAGAGCAAAAAAACAACAGTGATAACGGGAGCGATAGGCACGGTGATATCCGTGCTGTTCATCATCGTCCAGCTCGTACCGCGGCTCACAGCTATGGAGGCAATGGGCGGACAGGCTTTCCTGCTGCTGTCCTTCTGGTGTCTGACGGGCTTCATCTTCTACTGGCGCACCGTCACCAAGGGCAGTCTGACCGAATACAGCGGTATGTCCGCATCGGGCGTGGTGCTGTTCGCACTGATAGTCTACTCCGCATTTATGTGGCTGGCAAAGACTATAGCTGCAAAGGAGAGCATCGACGATGTTCGTTCCGCACTCGTTTACGGCGGAGTGGTACTGCTTCTGGTCATTTTTACCGGACTTGTCGTAATGCTCCACGTGCAGAATCTTGTCCGCAGGAAGCACGAGGCTTCCGAGCGCGAAAAGATACGAGCAATGGAGAGCGACCTTGCAAGGAGCCAGTTCCTGTTCAATATGTCCCACGACATACGCACGCCGATGAATGCAATCGTCGGCTACACCGAGCTCGCGATGAAGCCGCCTGCCTCCGACGAGCTGCATGACTACCTCGTCAAGATAGAGCGCTCGAACCAGCAGCTTCTGACGCTGATAAACGATATCCTCGAAATGAGCCGTATCGAAAGCGGCAATGTGGAGCTTGAATACGCTCCCGCCGACCTCACGCGCATTTTCGCGGGTATCGAGGAGCTTTTCTCCGAGCAGATGAAGCAGAAGGAGCAGGAGTTCGCGGTGCATTTCTCGCAGATAAGCGACCGCTGTGTATGGTGCGACGAAAAGAACCTCACCCGCGTTATCGTCAGCCTGCTCAGCAACGCACACAAATTCACTCCCGAGGGCGGCAGCGTGTCCGCTTCGATAGCCCAGACATCAGGCGGAAACGGCTACGGCACATACGAGATAAGGGTACGCGACAACGGTATCGGTATGTCGAAGGAGTTCGCCGCGAAGATGTTCACGCCGTTCGAGCGTGAGCGCACCTCTACCGCCAGCGGCGTTGAGGGAACGGGTCTGGGACTGCCGATCTCCAAAAGCATCATAGACCTTATGGGCGGCACGATAGACGTGTATACAGCTCCCGAAAACGGCACGGAGATCGTGCTTGTGCTGAAGTTCAGGCTTGCAGACGAGAGTGAACTGCCGCAGAATGAACCGAAGCAGGAAACAGTCGGACAGTCAGTGGACTTCTCCGCAAAGCGCCTGCTGATAGTCGAGGACAACGCTGTCAATATGGATATAGCGAAAATGATACTCACGCAGGCTGGCTTCACGGTCGAGACTGCCGAAAACGGACAGCTCGGCGTGGATATGGTGAAGGCTTCTCCCGACGGCTACTACGACGCGATCCTGATGGATATTCAGATGCCCGTTATGGACGGACTCACCGCCACAAGAACGATCAGGGCGCTTGAAAACAAGGCTCACGCGGATATCCCTGTCCTCGCGATGACGGCAAACGCCTTCAAGGAGGACGAGGAAAAAGCTAAGGAAGCAGGAATGCAGGCGCATATCGCAAAGCCGATAGATGTTGACAGGCTGCTCAGTACGCTGGCAAGGGTACTGTCGGAGCATGAAAAGGGCTCGGGCTCGTGAATGAAGGAGCCCCATAAACTCCCTTCCCAAAGCTTCAATTTTAATTTTTTGCCCCATAGGGTACTCCGAGAACGGAAGGATTTTCGCCTTGTCGTTCTGTCGGGAGCACACTATGGGGCAAAATTTTGGACTAAAGTCTCCGGAAAACGTTCTTTCCCTGCGGGTTCACATAATACTGCTATATAAGCATCACGGTCACGAAGGATGGCTTTATTTTTGGAAAAATTCGGGAAAAGTATTGATTTTTCCACTCACATATAGTATAATGTTAGTATGGGTAATATTACACAAAAAGCGTGGTGATACCGTGGACTATACTATCAGCCTCACAAACAAATGCAACCTTAAATGCAGCTACTGCTATGAACGGCACCTCAACACGGAATACGGCAGCCTCAGCGACGAAACGCGCAACAAAATAGCGGACTACATCAACGCCCGCGGCGACGCCGACACGGTATACCTCTTCGGCGGCGAGCCGCTGCTGTACAAGGATAACGTGAAGTATTACTGCACGACCGTAAAGGCAAACCGCTTCGTCATCACGACAAACGGCACCCTCCTCGACGAGGGGTTCATCAAATGGTGCGCCGACAGGAAAAACATCATCATCAATATGTCGCACGACGGCATAAAATGTACCGAGCGCGGCGCAGATGTTGCGGTGCTCGACGCGAATCTGAAAATACTGCTGAAATATCAGCCGCGCACACTCGTGCAGCTCGTCTACACGGAGGAGACTCTCCCCGACCTGTACGACAACATAATGTACCTGAAGGGGCTCGGTGTGCAGAAGGTGTCGGCTGTGCTGGACTCCTTCCTCGTCCCGGCCGATATCGACAGCTTCGGGGATATGCTGCGGGAGCAGTGGGAAAAGGTCGCGGCGATACCCGACCTCTTCGTGTTCGAACTCGAATCGAAGAAGAACAGCATAAGGAAGAATGAGCACCCGCTATGCGAGATATGCAAAAAGAAGGTGTTCATCAACTGGGACGGCAGCTTTTACCCGTGCGTGCAGTTCCAGAACCGCGCGGAGTTCCGCTGCGGCGACATATTCACGGGTATGGAAGCCGAAAAGGCGCGGCAGGCTCACCCCGACTACCCGATACGCTCGGAGCGGTGCGACGGCTGCGAGATAGCCGAATACTGCCGCAACTCCTGCGCGTGCAGGAAAATGGCTACGACAGGCACGCTGAGAGACATCTCGGACGCGGCTTGTATGGAGGAGCAGGTGCATATCCTTACTGCACTTGAAATATTAGCAAAGGAAAGAGGTAAGAAATTATGAGAAAATTTACTAAAGAAATTGCAGCACTATTAGCCACAGCCGCAGTCAGCGCCTCTGCGGGAGCAGCCACAGCTTCCTCGGCAGAGGAGGTGACCCGCACGGAAGGCGTGGCTATAAATCCCGAAGTGACCGCGCCCGTTACCACCGCATATGACCCTTCATGGGACGAAGAGCCCACCTTCTCGGAGGGCACATTCGAGGCTACGACTACGACCACCACAGGCACATATCTGATGGGCACACAGGTCTACAACAACACCACCACTACCACCACCACTACCGCAACTGAATGGGAGGATACTCCTCTCGCAGGCGATATTATCGAGACAACTCCCAATGAAGACGATGAGACCTACTGGGCAGGCGTTGATATGCCCGTAACAACGACCACAGCATTCGACGACTGGGGCACGTCTATGATAGGCACTCAGGTCGAGACCACCACCACTACCACCTGCACCGACGATACATGGTTCGCGGGCGGGATAATGGATATTCACAGCGGCAGAGGCGATGCCAACCTCGACGGCAAGCTCTCGGTTGCGGACTCCGTCACCATATTGCAATACATCGGCAACAACGACAAGTACGCTATCAGCGAGGAGCAGCGCGAAAGTGCTGACTGCTACAATCCCGGCGACGGACTCACAGCAATGGACGCGCTGACTATCCAGCAGGTCGATGCAGGCGTGCTCAGTCAGGACGACCTTCCCGTATATCCCCAATCAGACAACTGATATCGCCGCCCCTTCCACAACAGAACGGACGTGAACAATAAATGACAATAGCTGATTACCTGTCCGAGCACTGGGGCTTACTGGTCGTGCTGGCGGGTATGGCGATACTTCTGTATTCCGACAAGCAGCTTGACAGGCGAATGGTATGGCAGATAATCCTCACGAACATAATGCAATTCGTGTATTCCGTATTCTGCTACACCGAGACCTACCTCGGCAATCAGGCTGAATACAGCATAATGCGTGCTGTGCTCAGCGCCGCGAACTACTCGCTCATTGCATTCATACTTGTGAGCATTATTATGATAATGTTCCCGAACGAGAGGAAGCTGCTTTACATACCCGCAGTGATAAACGCGGTGCTGTGCTTCATCTCGGTACCGACGGGCATAGTCTTCTACTTCACAGATGACAACCACTTCCAGCGCGGAACGCTCGGCTATCTCCCGTATTTCGTCACGGGACTGTACATATTCTACCTTATCGTATGCATATTCCGCACCCGCAGATATCAGATAGAGGACTACATCATACTGATATTCCTCTCGCTGACGGCTCTGCTGTGTATGATAATGCCGCTCGAGCTGCAAAGCTTCTCCGACCACTGGTTCAACATCACCATTGCTACGGACGTGCTTATCTACTACGTGTTCCTGCTCCAGCAGTTCACGAAGCGCGACCCGCTGACGAAGCTTCTGAACCGTCAGAGCTACTACTCCGACACCGAGAAGTACGCAGGCAGCATAACAGCGCTGGTTGCGATGGATATGGACGGCTTGAAGGAAATAAACGACAGCGACGGACACCTTGCAGGTGATACGGCTCTGAAAACTCTTGCCGACTGCTTCAGCAAGTCAGCTCAGCGCGGACAGCGCGTGTACCGTATCGGCGGCGACGAGTACATCATACTTTGTATAGGCTCGTCCGAGGCAGACGTGCAGGCGCTGACGGCACGCATAAGGGAGAGAGTGGCAAAGACCGAGTATACCTGCTCTGTCGGCTACGCGATGAACACGGACAAGAGCACCGCGGACGTCCTCTACAACCGCGCTGACAAGATGCTGTACGAGGAAAAGCAGCAGTTCTACGAGCGCACAGGAAAGCTCCGCCACAAACGATGAAAAAAGCCATAGAGATGATTCTCTATGGCTTTCATTTTTGTAGGGGACGGCGTCCTCGACGTCCCGCCAATATACGCACAGATTAATGACAACTCGCTGTATGCGAAACAACAATTCCGAATTCCGAATTCATTTCCCCGTTTCTCTCTTTATCCTGAAATCAACGGAGCGCTTGAGGTATTCGAGGTACTCCTCATCGCGGCACATCGCCTTGCCGATATCGTCCGAGAGCTTGGCGACGGGTCTGCCGTTGACGTACTGGAGCTTGATAACGATATTGAGCGCCTGCTCCTCGGTATCGTTCGAGCAGAACGTACCGATACCGAAAGACACCTTCGACTTGTCACAGAAGTATTCGTGGAGCTTCTGCGCTCTGTCGAAGTCGAGGCTGTCGCTGAACAGCAGGAGCTTTGTCTTGGGGTCAACTCCGAAGCTCTTGTAATGCGCGATTATCTTGTCGCCCCACGCGTAGGGGTCACCGCTGTCGTGGCGGACGCCCGTATAGTTGTTGACCATCGAGCGGTTGAAATCGAGCAGGAAGAGGTCGGTAGTGACGGTATCGGTCAGCGCCGTACCGTTGTCGCCGTCGTACTCGTCGTACCAGTCCTTCATCGCGTAGTGGTTGGTATAGGCGAGCGGAATGGAGTCGATACCCTGATACATCTGCACGAACTCATGCGCATATGTGCCGATAGGCGTTACGTTATACTTCATCGCGAGGTACACATTCGACGTACCCACGCACTTGTCGGTCTCGGTGACGAGGCGCTTCACAACAACGTCCTCCCACTCGCGCGAGAGCCTTCTTCGGCAGCCGAACTCCGCGAATTTGAAGGTGTAGGTGCCGTCATTGAGAGCCTTTATCTTGGCGTCGAGACGCTCCTCCGCGGACTTCCTCAGCCTGTCGTAGTCGAACTTCATACGGAAGTAGACCTCGTTTACTATCTCAAGCAGGTAAATCTCGAACTGCATAGCCGAGAAGAGCGGACCGTCCACGACTATCCTCAGCTGACCGTCCCCGTCGAGCTCCGCGATGACGTAGTCGCGTATAGGACGCCACAGCCGCAGGAATTCGACATAGTCGTCCTTGATGAAGCGTATCGAGCGGAGGTAATCGAGCTCCTCCTTCTTGAAGCTGAGCGAGCAGAGGTGGTCTATCTGCTCGTTTATCTCCTGCACCATTTCGGGAGTAAAAACGATGTCCTTATTGCGGCACTTGAAGAAATACTGACCGCAGAGGTCGGTGTGCTTGTGGAAGATGACCTGATCCATATTGAACTTATAGAGGTCTGTATCGAGCAGCGATACAACTATCGGTTGGAGCTTCATAGCAATGCTTCCTTTCTGTCGGTGATGATGTAACAATTATATCCCAAAAGCCCCGATTTGTCAACCGAAGTCCCAGCGAAAAAGAGCTCCGAGGAGCTCTTTTTGCTGTTATAATCCCTTCACGAAGAGGTGGTCGGTCCCGCCGCCGTAGCTGACGATGTCGCGGATATACCTGTAGCCATAGCGCTCATACAGTCCGAGATACGGCGACGGGATATACGTCCTGTCATAGCCGAGGCCCCTCGCGTATTCGTTCGCGCGTTCAATGAGCCTGCCGCTTATCCTGTTCCCGCGGTATTCCTCGTCAACGAACACGCCCGACACCCACGGGAAGATATCGTGAAGCGGGTAGTAGTCGGTGTTCATCAGTGTCGCCATACCGACTATCCTGCCGTCAGCAAGTGCCGCGAAAACGGCTTCGTTCTCGGCAAATTCCCAGTTCCGAACCAGCGCCGCGCTGTGCTCCCTGACTTCCTCCCACGAGCAGTTCTCGATAAAGCGGACAAGCTCCTCCGCGAGCGGAGTACCGCGCTCCACCTTTACTATCGTGACGGCTTTCTGCTCCGTGAAGCCGAAATGCTCGGCAGCTCTTCCGACAGCTTCCTCGCGTGTGAGCCCGTCGGCGCGGTCGATGCAGAACCACTTTCCGCTCCTTATAGCGTCATACGCGCCCGCGTGCAGCCTGCGGAGCGTCTCACTGCAAACCGCCTTTGCCCGTTCGGGGTCGGACGCACTGTACACATAGCCGCGGAAGTCCGTGTGGTCGGGGCGGGAGCAGTATTCCTCGGCGATATTCGTCGGCTCCTTCACCATAAAAGCTACGCGTGACGGCTCGGAGAGCTGCTCCGCCTGCTCGGGAGTGAGGTGGCAGTCGCAGATAATTTTGCCGCCCTGCGAGAGACGGACAAGGTCGAGCAGGACGAAGTCAAGCTGCTCGCGTGTGTTGTTTATCAGCCAGTTTACGTACTCATCGGCGGTGCGCCCGAAGAACTCGTCAGCACTTGCGAAGCTCCTGTTCATATTCGGCTGGAAGCGTGGGTCAGACCTGCTCTGATGCACGGGAAACATAGCGTCCGCGTTGTAAACGGGAATCCCGAAGTGCTCGCCGAGAGCCGCAGAAACGGTAGTTTTTCCTCCGCAGGGCGTCCCCGCGATGAAGTAAACATTCTTCAAATAGTCTTTTAAAACGTTGTCCTGAAATATCATAGCTTTCTCCTTTAAAATAGTTTTAATGCACAGGTCGGCATGAAACTATTTCGGAAGCCTCATGCCGTCAGATATTTCTCAGCTTGAGATACATCATCATGATGTGTTCCTCCTTTGCGGTTTTAGAACATTATATAACAGGTTTGAGGCTTTGTCAAGAACTTTGTAGGGGTCGATGCCCACATCGACCCGTCGGCATACCGTCAAACCCGCAGCAACAAACTGTAGGGGCGCCCTTTGGGCGTCCGTGGGCATACGAAAAACTCGCGAACCGCCCGCGGGGGCTCACCGCTATACGCCATACTTAGTTTTGATACGTTCAAGCTTCTCCCCGAACGGCTTGGCAAGCAGGGCGAGGAAGAGCACATTCGACACCGCATATGAGACCGTATACGGTATCGCGGTGAACAGCGCCGCGAAGTAGAGCCTGAAGCTGAAGCCCTCGGCGTACCACAGCACGGTCCATATGTCCATCGTGAACGAGTACGCCACACCCGCGAGCGCTCCGTACACGAGAAGCGCCCATTTGCGCCGTTTAAGCGGCTCGGCGAGCAGTCCGGCGATGAAGCCCGTCATACCCCACGCGAGCATCTGAAAAGCCGTCCACGGACCCTGCCCGAAGTAGAAATTCGAGAGCACTGCCGTCATCGCGCCGACGAGGAAGCCCGCCTCCCCACCGAGGTAGAGGGCGGTGATTATCGTGAGAGCGGCTATCGGCTTGAGGAAGGGAATGAACCTCCCCGCGAAGCAGAGCGCGGTCATCACGGAGACTATCACCAGCCGCCGCGAGCCCGTCGTCTTGCGCTCGAAGCCCGCCGCGAACAGCAGCAGAGCCATCACCGCGACCGCGAGGGAGATGATGATATGGCGCTTGCGGTCGAACACGACAGCTCCCGCGAGTGTTATCGCGGGTATCACGACGAATGGCAGCACGACCCTCAGCACGCCTCGGAGGTCGCGGCTCTTTATCACTATCATCGCGCCGCCTCCCTTTTGCCGTTGAGACGGCAGAGCTCCGCCGCCTGCGCGACCGTGACCGCTCCCTCGTAGAAGCCGCGGGTCATACGGCTGACGGCGGTGGTATAGAAGCTGCTGCACGAGAAGAACCCGCGCGGCGTGCCGACCGAGACTATCTGTCCGCCGAAGAACATCGCGCATCTGTCAGCGGCTTCGGCGGCGAACTCCACATCGTGAGTGACGATGACGGTCGTGACGCCGTCCGCCTTCAATCGGCGCAGGATCGCGGTCATATCGGCTTTAGCGTTTGCATCGAGCCCCTTTGTCGGCTCGTCGAGGAGCAGCAGCCTCGGCTTCGAGGCAAGCACCTTCGCAAGCGCTACAAGCTGCTGCTCGCCGCCCGAGAGGTCATACGGGTGCTTGTCGAGAAGGTGCGAAATGTCGTAGGGGAGCTTTGAAACGTCCGCGCCGCACTCTCCGAGCTCCTCACGTACGGAATTATGCAGAAAGGTAGTCTGCACGTCCTGCGGCAGAAGCGCGAGACATTCGCGGTAGAGCGAGCGGTTTTTGTAGTCTCGCAGCCTCTTCCCGAACACGCGGATATCGCCCCTGTACGGCTTCAGCAGTCCCGCCGCCGCGTTCAGCGTAGTGGTCTTGCCCGAGCCGTTGCCGCCGAGGATACAGAATATCTCCCCTGCCCCGACCGCGAGCTCCAGCCCCTTGATGATGTCGCGCGAGTGCCTGTCGTAGCGGAACCACACATCCTTCAGGCTGAGCGCCGTCTCCGCGGGGACAGCATACTCCTCCGCGGGGAGCTCCGCTGTCTCGGAGCGGTAATTCTCCTCGATATATCGCCGTCCCTCGCGCACGGTGAGCGGGCAGCTCCCGCCCTTTTCGAGCTCCGCATACAGCCTCGCCGCCGCGGGCATACCCCGCAGGAGCTCGTCCCGCCCGCGAAGCTGCGTTATCACGTCCGCGGGAGCGCCGTTTGCCGCAAGAGTGCCGCCCTCCATTATCATCAGCCTGTCGCATATCGGCACGACCTCCTCAAGCCTGTGCTCCGCCATTATCATCGTCAGCGACATATCGCGGTTGAGGCGTTTCAGTGCGGCGATGAAGTCGGAAGCGGCTATCGGGTCGAGCTGCGCGGTAGGCTCGTCGAGAATGAGGATATCGGGCTGCATAACGAGCACCGCCGCGAGATTGAGCAGCTGCTTCTGCCCGCCCGAGAGCTCGGAAACGTCCCTGTCGTACCACTCACCGATACCGAAATAGCTCGCCATTTCGGCAGTCCGACGGGCTATCTCACTCTGCGGCACTCCGAGGTTTTCGAGCCCGAACGCGAGTTCGTGCCACACCTTGTCGGTGACTATCTGCTGCTCGGGCTGCTGCATTACGAAGCCTATCTTCGCCGCAGAATCGCGGTCTGAGAGCTCCGACAGCTCCTTCCCGCAGAAGAGAATACGACCACTCTTTTCCCCGAGCGGCGTAAGCTCACGCTTGAGCATACGCAGGAGCGTTGATTTGCCGCTTCCCGTCGCACCGCACAGCACCGCAAATTCGCCCTTTTCGAGCGTCAGCGAGACGTCCCTGACGGCAGGAGCTCCGCACTTCGGGTATGTGAAGGTTAGACCTTCGACTGCAAGTATTTCCACCTCAGTGACACCTCCGTTTCAATAAATACAGGCAGGAGCACGAGCGCTCCGTAGGCTATAACTCCGCATATTCCGAGCGCACCCGTCACGCTGATGTCAATGCGCGGGTAGAACTCAAACGCAAGCGAATCCGTCGCAACAGCGGCGGCGACAACTCCGAGCAGCCCCAGCGTTATCGCCGTAAATACGCCGTCTGCGGCGGTAAAGCGGAAGCGCCGCAGCTGTGTCCGCCTGCCCGTACCGTAGCCGCGCGCGGACATACTGTCGGCGGTGATGATGCCGTTTTCGAGCGCCCACGTCGAGATTATCGAGAACACGCGCATACGTCCGCGTACATCGTCGATGATGTTGTCCTCGCTGTAGAGCCCCATCGCCTTCTGCGCTTCGCTGACCTGCCTTGCCCGCCTCGCGAACATCGGCACGGCACGGAGCGCCATCGACAGCACGAGCGCCAGCTTCGGGGAGAGCGTCCCCGCCACGCAGAGAATCTTCTCGCTCGTCATAATCTGCGTGAACGAGCGGAACCAGTACAGCACGCCGACTATCATCGCCGCCGAATTCACGCCGTATAACAGCGCTTCGAGGGTAACGGGTCGGTCGTTGAGCACGAAGAGCACGGTCGCACCGTTATGGGAAATGAGCGGATTCGCGAGCGTGAGCACCGCGAACAGCAGAGCAAAGAACAGGTGCGACCTCCCATGCCTTGTACCGTTGCGCACGGCGAAGAACAGCACTGCACCCGCGAGCGATACCGCCATGATCAGCGGATGTCCGCAGAACATCGCCACTCCGATGACGGCGAAGAACCACACCGTTACCGCGACGGGGTCAAATTCAGAAAAGCTTCTCATTCCTCGTACACCTCGTTAAGGTCGTGCCCGAGCTCGCAGGTATACAGCCACTCGATGACATCGCCGTCCTCAAGGACATAGTCGCCGCTGTTGCGCGAGGGCGAAATGCCGTTGACGTGGTAGACCCAGCCCGACAGGTCGCCGAAATCGAACTCGTAGATGTAGTTTATGCCCGCGACGTATATCATAGTTTTCGAGCCGCCGCGCGCGTCAATTTGAATCCCGTAGGTCTGCGCGGCGTCTGTGAGCACATCGTACACGGTATCGCCCGCCTCGATGTCGAACGCAGTCACGGGAAGGATAACGCCGTCCTCGGGGATATAGTCGGCGTCGGACTTCCCGACCACGGTATCGCAGCGTATCTCCATAGTGACCGTCCCGACGGCGTTCGACTTCTCGGACGCGGAGCCGTAGTAATCCTTCGCGGAGCGTATATCCGTGACGAGCACGATGACAACTCCCGCCGCGGCAGCCGCTCCGACGAAGAGGAAGTTCTTGTAGCTGCGCTTGCCGAGCGCGAGCAGCAGCACGGACAGCAGAGCACCCGCGCCGATGATAACGATAATGGCTATAGGCTTGTAGCCGCAGCCCTTACCGTCTCCGTTATCGGCGGAGCTTACCGCCGCCGTAGAGGTTGCCGCCGAGGTTGAGGCAGTCGGCAGCTTAACCGAAGACGAAATATGGGACTCAGTCCCCGAAGCCAAGGTTATCACCATCCCCGCTGCCGTCGCAGATGTTGCGGACGCAGCTGATACGGTCGTCGCCTTCGCAGAAGCAGAGCTGTGCGGAACCGCAGTCGTGACCGCACTCGTCCCCGTCTGCGCGGACGTGACTATGCTCGTCTGAGCCGCCGCCGTGGTCTGCACGGGAGCAGAAACAGGCTGCCGCGCATCTATGACGTAGAGCGAGCCCTCCCCCTCGAGCATACGCTTATACGCGACGAAGGAATACATCGCCTGAATGGTGGCAGTCTCGTTGAAGTCCCCGCCCGCTACGTGGCAGTAACCGCCGTCCGCGAGCCGATAGGTCAGCATACTGTCGATAATGGTATTGCCGTCCTTGATGAAGCGGCTGTCCTCGCAGCAGTCTATCCCGAGCGCCGAAAGCGCCACGACCACCTGCGCGGAGCTCTCGGGATTGGGCGTCCCGAAGCTCTGATAGCCGCCGTCGTCCATCTGTCTGCGCGAGAGCAGCTCCAGTCCGCGGTCTATCGCGCTGTGGACGTCGCCGCGCTCGTCGTAGTACGGGGCGAGAGCCTGTATGGTCATCGCGGTGACGTCGATGTCGCCGTACTCGCCGAAGAGCGCCCAGCCGCCGTCATTATACTGCATAGAGAGGAGCTCGTCCGCAACTGATTCTGCTGTATAATTATTGCAGGTGTAGCCGTTATTGAGGATGTGCAGACCGTATATCCTGCTCATAATGCCTGTCGCACCGATAGAATCGTCGAGGATATCGGCGATATAGCTGTCGGAGCTCCCCGCCGCACACAGCGCGAGCGCGTACTTCTCACGCGTTGTCGCCGAGTTTATCTTATTCGAGCCGATGTAGTCCTTCAGCGCCCGCTCATACGAGCCCATATCCCTCACGCCGTCCTGACTGAGGGCGATGATGTACCACTCCGACATCACGCCCGCCTTCTTGGAGAGGTAGCCGTCTATCCATTCCTGCACATCGTCCGCGCCCGCTTCGTCGAGCTTATAAGCAAGTATACCGCCGATAAGGTCATCGACCTCGTCGGCGGTATATCCGTAGCCTGCAGCTCTTATCGGTACGAGCGCGAGCGACAGCACTATCACTGCCGCCCAGCACATCAGCCGTCTGAGAGCCTTAGTTCTCATGCTTCTTTCTTAAAGAGAATGCCGCAAATACGCCTGTTCCGAGGAGAACGAGCGAAACTGCCGCGCCCGTATCACCTGTCTGGGGCGAAGCGGAAGCTGTTGTTGCAGCCTTTGATGCAGTAGTAGAGGCTGTAGTTGTAGCAGTAGTAGTTGCAGTAGTTGTTGTGGTAGTTGTTTCCTCTGTTGTAGTAGTCGTAGTCTCAGCCGCCTTAACGTCTGCGATAAGCACGGGAGCAATGAGAGTCATACCCTCGATACTGCCTGCGCTGATAACGTTCTTGCCCGCCTTGTCGAGCTTTATCTTAGCCTTGCCCTCTGCGTCGGTCTTGACGTCTGTAGCCTCGCCGTCAACTGTGATAGCCGCACCCTCAACAGCAACGGGCACCATCTGATAATTCTCGTCGAAGCTTGCACGCATAAGAGTTACCTCTATCTCGTCGCCCTCGTTTGCCTCGGTTGTGTTCTTGTCGAACCAGCTGTAGAAGGTAGTAGCCCACGCATTTGCATCGGGATAGATGAAAGCGCTGAGTGTATCACCGCTCTTCAGCTCGTCTGTAAGACCCATAGCGGAGTTGTTGTTTATATAGTAGCCGTAGCTTCCGTTGTTCTCAACGCCCCAGAGCTTATCGATGGACTGACCGTACTGTGACTCGACGGTCTTGTAGCCTGCCTCCGAGCCGCCCTCGTAGAACTTATCGTGAGTGATAACAAGAGCATCGTTGACCGTGAGCTTGCCGTCGTTGTCGATATCGGTAACGGTAACAGCCTCCATAGCAACGGGGTGCTTGCTGTCAGCGTCGGTAACGGTAACGAGGATATCGGCAGACGCGTCCTCCGCGAAGGCGGTAACGCCCATAGCCGAGCAGGTGATGAGTGCGGCAGCAGCCGCAGCGACGAATTTTTTCATAGTGACCTCTCCTTTAGCAAAAAATGCTTTCCTGTGAATGGAAAGCGGAAAACGAACACATTATGAAGACGTTCCGTTTTTCACTGTCCAAAAACGTGAATATCCGCAAACCTGACGAGCGACCCGACTTCGGCAAAGCCTCATACGGTAGTGACTGCTGTGGCGGATTCTCACCGCGCTTCCCTCAGCTTCAGGCAGCAATCACATTATAGCACACCTGTCGGCGATTGTCAAGACTTGACACAGCAGGCGTTCAGATAAACTCCACACCTGCCTCCGCGAGCCTCTTACGGGCTTTCGTGACCTTCTTCTCGGGAAAGACGGACACCGTACCCGCTCGCACGATCTTAGCCGTGATACCTCTTTTAGCCGCCCCGAGAGCGGTCGAGGTCACGCAGCCGCACTCGTCGAGCCCGCACAGGTGCAGCTCGGAATAGCCGCGCCCGCGCACGAGAGCGAGCAGCTCCTTATTCGTGAGCGCGTCGCCGAACAGCTTGTCGAAGCAGAGGTCGGACACGATATCGAGCCCGCCGTAGAGCTCCGCGCCCTCAGTCCCCGCGATAGAGTAGCCGAAGAGCAGGCGGTTGGTGGGCAGATTCTGGATTATGTGCCGGATATAGATGACGTCGCAGCCCTCGCCGTCGTAGCGGTGAATTAGCGCGTTGACGTCGGCGGTCAGCTTGGGCGTGTCATAGGAGAAATTGCTTTTGCGCTTCTCCCACAGGTAGTCGTTCTGCATATCAATAACGATAAGTGCTTTTTTCGTGTTCATATCATATCCTCCTCAGTCAAGGTATCTCCCGACGGACTCCCTCACGTAGCGTTCGAGGGTCTCGTCGTCGGTGAGGTCGATCCCGCACAATGCTTTCAGCTCCGCGTGACGCAGCACCGCGAGCTCGTGCAGGCTGGTCAGCTCGAACGCGACGAGCCGACATTCGTCCGTGGTGCGTCTGCCCGCGAAGTGCTCCTCAACGAGCGGCAGTATCCCGAGCTCGCTGTCGGACGGGCGGCTGAGCAGTATGAACCTCGTCGCAGCCTTAGCGTAGCTGAAATTAGCTATCATCAGCCTCATCATACGGAAGTGTATGAGTATGATACGCTCGCGGGCACTCAGCTGAGCGCTCATCGCCTTTGCAAGCTCTGTATCGGCACGCTGAGCGTCACTCAGCAGCTGCCTGAACACCTCATACAGCAGAGCCTCCCGCGAGCCGAAGCAATAGTTTATCATCGCGAGGTTTACCCCCGCCCGCGACGTTATCGCCCGCGAGGTGACGGTGTCGATGTCGTCACAGCTCGTCATAAGCTCCTTTGCGGCGTCCAGCAGAGCCGCCCTCGTAGCCTCGATATCTCGTTTCACAGTATCGCCTCCAACAATTAAACGCGTTTAATTACAGCTACAGTATACACCATATTGCAGAAGATGTCAAGCCTTTTTTCAAAAAAACTCCCGCACATACCTGTGCGGGAGATAATGCTATTCTTATGTTACAAGAGACCTCAGGCAGTCTGGATACCCGAACGGCTGAGCTCCTCGAAGTCGCTGACGGGGATAGGCTTTGAGAAATAATAGCCTTGGAACATACGGCAGCCCATACCCAAGAGCACCTTATACTGGTTCTCGGTCTCGACGCCTTCTGTGAGCGCGGAGATACCGAGATCATCGGAGAGGTTGATGATATTGCGGACGATAGTCTGCGCTCGTGAAATATCCTCTGTTTTGCTGAGGAACTTCATATCTATCTTAAGCACATCAACGGGCATATCCTTGAGCATATTCAGCGACGAGAAGCCGCTTCCGAAGTCGTCCATCTCGACGATGAAGCCCGCCCTGCGGAGGTCGTCGAGCACGCGCATCTTGCTCTCGATATCGGTCATCATAACAGTCTCGGTTATCTCGACGCGCAGGCGTGACGGGTCAACGCCGTACTCCCTGACGAGGCTTTGTATCTCCTCGGCGACGTCCATAAAGTAGAAGTCCTTGGGCGAGATATTGACGGAGATAAAGAGGTCGATGTCCTCATTTTTCCAGCGCGCGAGAATCTCGCAGGCGCTCCGCCACATAAACCTGTCCACCTCTACGATCATACCGTTTTTCTCGAATACAGGGATAAACATTGCAGGCGAGAGGAAGCCCTCGGAGGGGTGTATCCACCTGACGAGCGCCTCTGCGCCGACTATCCTGCCGCTCTTATCGACGATAGCCTGCAAGTAAGGACGTATCTGCCCCTCTGCGAGCGCGTCGTCGAGCTGGGTGGAAATATGCTGACCCCACAGCACGTTTCTGCGCATATTCTCGTCATATACGGCGACGTGCTTGTGGTAGTCGTCCTTGATGGTCGAGAGCGCGAGGTTTGCGCGGTCTATCATCACGCTGATATCGACGCTCGGGTCGATTATCTCGTACACACCGAGGTGGACGAGGATATTGTACTCGATACTTCCGTCGCCGACCCTATAGTCGGAGAAGCGCCTGTCCAGCTCATTGATATCGAACTCATCCACGGGAATGCACGCGCCGAAGATATCTCCTGCTATCCTGCCGTAGATACTGTTATCCGACAGCGTGGCGCGTATGCGCTCGGCGAGGTAGATGAGCACCTTGTCGCCGAACTCATTGGTGAAGATGTCGTTGACCATCTTGAAGTTTCTGATATTGAGAACGACGATATACCGTCTCACCTCGGGCGAATTATGCAAAAGCTCGCTCACCTGCTGATAGAAGTATTCCCTCGTATACAGCCCCGTGAGCCTGTCGTGTGTAGCGTTGTACATCTCACGCTTGAGCCTGCGCTGCTCGGTGGTATTATCGCGGACAGTGAGGAACGAGCCTGCGAATTTTCCGTGGTCGTCGTTGACGTAGTGGTTCTCGATGACGTAATACTGTGCATCGTCGTCCTCGCCGATCACGAAGCCCGAGAACCAGTTATCGGGCTTGCCGAGGCAGTCCCCGAACTTCTCGCCGAGTATCTTATCGGACTTATCGACGGTGTCCTCGCTGAGTCCCGAGAGCTCCAGTGCGGGGGCATTAGCCCATATGCACCTTCCGTTCGAGTCGAAGAAGAACAGCGCCTCCGACATTTCCGAGGCAATATTCGCGAGCATACGGTCGAGCAGCCGCATCGGGCGGTAGTACAGCGAGAAGTAGAATATGAGCAGACCTATCACGCCGAAGCCTATCATCGAGCGGTCAACGGGCGAGCGCGAGAAGATGTAGAAGGACTGCCACAGCGCCGCGAGCACGAGCGAGCCGAAGATGACGGAATACCGCTCGGAGTATATCCTCGAAGCCGTCACCATCTTGATGAAGAGCATAACGAGGACGACCACGAGTATGCCGTAGACCACAGCGCGGTGGAAGGTCTGTCCGAGCTTGGGCACAAGGCGGTAGTAATTGAAGTTGTCAACGAGCACGGGCTTATCCACGGTGAATGCCTGATGGAAGAACGGGTCGAATGCATACTGTATCATATCCGCGGCGAGGATGAGCTCGATAATGACTCGCGGCTTGCTCCCCTTCCATTTGTAGTTACAGTATTCCGTGACGAATTTATACATCGACCATATCATCAGGTCCATACCGAGGAAGTAGATGTAATAGCCTATTTTAGCGGGAACAGCAGTCACCGAGCGTATAATTACGAGGTTTCCGATAATAGGCGGAGTGATAGCGGCGGTGAATATGGCGACAGAGGCGCCTATGGTCTTTTTCGACTTCAGAGCTGCCGCAGAACAGCTCCCGAGCGCAATTATCAGAAAAACGAAGATGATCGAAAACTGATCTCTCATACGATCACCTGCCTTTCCTATCTATGTAAAAACAGAATAGTGTCTAATATTACTAATCAATTATAGCACAAAAACTGTAGAAATGCAACAACTTTATAAAAAGTTTACACATTATACACGATTTTATTGCTATAATTTCGAGCCTGACTGTTGCAATTTTTGGTAAAGTATGCTACAATGATTATGACCCGCACTTTATAGGTGCGAAGGGAGGCGTTTATATGAACTTGGTACCAAATGAAAGATTCTACGAGCTGTTCGAGAAAATGGTAAGCGAAATGAACAATATAGAGCATTTCGACCGCGAAGGCTTCATAGACACACTCAGAGAATTTGCGGAGGCATACCGCATTTCGAGCGGCGTCACCGAATTCTATACCAACGAGAACAAGGAAAAGCTCGGCGAGGGCGAGGTAATGTGCGACTACAACAACGACAGGGGCGGTCCCGCTATTATTCAGCACCGCTTCGTGACGAAGTCGCAGGCTGTCATCAAGGGCACACTCTACCGCTCCGAGGACGAGGAGCCGCTCTCGGAGACTGATATGAAGCGGCTCGACCTCGTTGTGCTCGAGCTTCTCAGCTTTGTTGCGCGAAACCGTCTTGCCGCCGCGATAGAGACCCTCGGCTTCTATGACGACTTCGGCTACAAGAACCGCCGCGCATTTATGCGGCAGGTCGACCGCCTCTACGGACAGGGCAGGCTGTGCGGCAATTATACAGCGATGCTGATAAATCTGCGCCACTTCACAATTATAAATCAGGACATCGGACGCAAGAACGGCGACGTCGTTCTGAAGAACTTCTACAAGCTCGTTGCCGCGATAGCCGATGCCGACGGTATCGTCAGCCGTCTTGGCGGAGACAACTTCCTCGCACTGATGAGGAACGAGCTTATCGAGCACGTCCTCACGATACTGCGCGGAGTCCCGATATACTACGACAAGGAAAACGAAAAGCGCGTGATGGTCTATGCGCGTGCGGGAATCTATGAGATACCCGAGGATTTTTCCTTTGATACGCAGGGCGATATTATGGACAAGCTCAACCGCGCCTACCACTCCGCGAAGCAGAGCGCGAGCGAGACGATCTCCTACTATGACGAGAGCATGGGCGTGAAGCGCGATTCGGAAATGCGCATACAGCAGCTCTTCGAGCCCGCACTCGCAAGGAAGGAGTTCAAGGTCTACTACCAGCCGAAGGTAGACGTCGATACGGGCGAGTTAATCGGAGCAGAGGCTCTTTGCCGCTGGTTCCACGAGGACAAGCTCATCTCTCCCGCGGACTTCATTCCCGTCCTTGAGCAGAGCAACGACATCTGCGTCCTCGATTTCTACATACTCGACATCGTCTGCTCGGACATACGCAGGTGGCTCGACGCCTGCCTCGAACCCGTGCGCACCTCGATAAACCTGTCGAGAAAGCACCTCATCGACATCGACCTGCTCAGGCATATAATCGAGATAATCGACCGCCACAACGTCCCGCACCAGTACATCGAGATAGAGCTGACCGAGACCACCACCGATGTGGAGTTCCGCGTGCTCAAGCGCATAGTCAGCGGCTTGCAGGACGAGGGCATATACACCTCCGTGGACGACTTCGGAATGGGCTATTCTTCGCTGAATCTTATCCGCGAGATACCGTGGAACGTGCTGAAGATAGACCGCTGCTTCCTGCCCGAGGACGACGAGGACGACTCGAGCGTAACGAGCCTGATGTACCGTCACGTTGTCGCGATGGCGCTGGATATCGGGCTTGAATGTATCACCGAGGGCGTTGAGACGACCAAGCAGATAGAGATACTCCGCGCGAACCACTGTCAGCACGCACAGGGCTTCATCTTCGACAAGCCGCTCCCGCGCGACCAATTCGAGAGGGTGCTCAGCCGCCACAGGTACGACCTTGACGCCATACTGAAATAACGACAATAAACAGCTCGGGGGCAGACCTTGTAAAAAGGCTTGCCCCCGATTTTTTATTGCTTTGCCCCGACCTTTTCCACAGGCTCGGGGAATTTGTTGAAAAGCAGCTTGAGCAGAACGGGTGTGACGATACTCGACACGATTATAAGAAGTATTACCGCCGTGAAGTACGACGAGTCTATGATACCGAGCCCGAGACCCTTGTTCGTGATGATGAGGGCGACCTCTCCGCGCGTCATCATACCGACGCCTATCTTGAAGCAGTCCGTCCACTTGTAGCCAAAGCATTTCGAGACGAATCCGCAGCCGACAATTTTGCTCAGCAGAGCCACAGCGACGAATCCGACCGAGAAGAGTATCATACTCGTATCGACGCTGCTGAAATCGGTTTTCAGACCGATACCGACGAAAAACATCGGCGCGAAGAACATATAGCCGTTTATGCTGACCTTGCGGTCGATGTAGTCGGCGTCGCGGGTGTTGCAGAGGATAATACCCGCGATGTAAGCGCCCGTGATATCGGCGATACCGAAATACTTCTCGGCGACGAACGCCATAACGAGACAGAGCCCGATAGCGATTATCGGTATGCGGCGGGTGTGCGAGTGCTTCTCGTCGTACCGCTTGAACAGCTTATAGAAGATGAAGCCGAGTATCGCCGAGAGCACGAGGAAGAGCACGACCTTCCCCGTCACGAGGAGGGTATTGCTGTCGGGGTCCTTGAAGCCGAGCACAAAGGTGAGCACGATGATACCGATGATGTCATCGATGATAGCGGCGCTGAGGATAGTCTGCCCGACGCGGCTGTTGAGATGACCCATTTCCTTGAGGACCTCGACGGTGATACCGACGGAGGTCGCGGTCATAATGCAGCCGATGAAGACCGCCTTGAAGAATTCATCAGTCCCGAGCGGCGCGAAGCCGTATATTCCCATATAGAGGAGGGTACCTCCCGCGAGCGGCACAAGCACGCCGATACAGGCGATGACGAGAGCGGCGAGCCCTGATTTTTTCAGCTCCTGCAAATTCGTTTCGAGACCCGCGGAGAACATAATGAGCACGACGCCTATCTCCGCCATCATACTTATGAACTCGGTGGGCTTGACGATGTTGAGCAAGCACGGACCGATGACCAGTCCCGCAATTATCTCCCCGACGACCATAGGTGCCTTCAGCTTCCGTGCGAGCAGTCCGAACGCCTTAGCGCACACGACGATAATTGCGAGGTCGCGGAGAATGTCGATAGTATCCAATCAAATCATATCCTTTTCCCAAAATAAAGAGAGCCGACGGCTCTCTGCTGTTATTATATCACATGTGAAGAGAAAAAGCAAGGGCTTTCGGGGCTCTGCCCTTGACCCGCTGGGGCGCCGCCCCAGACCCTGTCGGGGGGCGCACTTCCCGAGCCCCTAACTACGAACCCGCTCGTAAACTCGCTTACTATATACAAAAGGCTCAGTCTGCTTTCGGCGGGCAGCAAATCTGAATCGGTAAGGCACGCGAAGAAAAACTTGCCGCTCATTTATGTGAGCGAGCTTGCAAGCGTCCCCGCGAACCGCCCGCGGGGGCTCCCCGCTATTTCTCGTCCCGATTATTTTCCTCTACCCATTTGGTAATGCGGGAATTATTCATCAGCTTCCGATAGATAGCATTGCAGACCTCACAGTCCTTTTCGGGCTGCTGAAAAGAATTCGTTGAGATATAGATGTGGTCGGCTATCCTTGACTGCGACCTTCTGTCGAAGCGCGGCAGAGCCTTACGGCTCATGGTCATCACGTCCACGTAGTCATTGCTCAGTGCGATCCCGTGACATTCCAGCAAGGCATCGTAAAGGTAGTTGATATCAAAGCTGAGGTTATAGCCTATGATAATATCGTCCTGCACGAAGCTGTAGAAGTCAGATATTACCGGGGAAATATCGGGAGCGTCCGCTACCATCTCATTTGTAATGCCGGTAAGTCTGACTGTCATCTCGCTGATAGCCATCTTTGGCTTGACGAGCGTGGTGAACGAATCTGTTTTCACGAGGTCTCTGTACCTCACGGCAGACAGTCTGATTATCTCGCCGTCCGACGGAGTGAGCCCTGTAGTTTTCAGACTGACCACGCAGTAGTCCCGCGGAGTCAATGCCAAGCACTTCCCCTTCTTATCTCTTTTATTTATCATGAGAATAACCCTTTCTATATTTTCCCTCTGATTCCATTATAATACTTGTTTGTAGAAATGTCAAACTCTGATTGTTTCACGTGAAACAATCTACTCGCTTCAACACGTTAAACTGTGCAAGCAAGACTTGCTCAGAGGTTGAAAGCGGTTGAGAAACGACCTCCTCCCCCACTCCCCTCTCCCGAAAAATCGGCAGATACGAGCTGTTGAAGGAGCTCGGGGGAGGTGCAAAGCTTTCGACACTTTCAACACCCCCGCCGCCCGCAAATTTCTGGAACGGACACCGCGCAAAAAAGGAGCGCACATTCGTGCGCTCCCCGCAGATCTCATTTGAATTTTTCGAGTCGGTAGATACCCTCTTCGTCGGGCTCCTCGAAGCCCTTCTTGTGGTCGTAGCCGAACCGCTTGTAGAAATTGACCGCCGTTTTCGAGGACGGTATCTCCACGCGCTTTGCACGGAGGAAGAACTCGTCCTGTTCAAGGGTGTCGATTATGCTCCGTCCGATACCCTTGCCCTGCTCGGTCGGCTTGACAAAGATGGTGAAGAGACTGCTCTCGTTCTCCCTGCCCCAGTAGGGACCGATACCGCCGCAGCCGATGATGCTGCCGCCGTCCTCGACGACGTAGAAGTGCATCCACCCCGCCCGCTGAATCAGATTCTCGGGAGAGAGACTTTTCGCGCACTCCTCCATCTGCTCGGGAGTATAATCCTTCACGTTGCTTATGCGGAGCGTCTCTGCTATCATCGCGGAGGCAGCCGCAGCGTCGGCGTTATTGAAGCGTCTTATCTGCATAGGACACCTCCGAGCTCACTTCATCAGCTCGTCAGCCATAGCCTCTATCTGAGCGATGTTGTCGGAACTCATCGCAGACTTGATAGTCACGGTCGTGTCGAGCCACGTGATATTCTTGGACTTCTCGAACTTCGCCTTTATAACTCTCGCCGCCGTCGGAGCCCATGTGCCATTCTCGATGATACCGATAGTGCGGTTCTGGTAGTTCCTCTCGACGAGCCAGTCGATGTACTGGTTCATAAACGGGAACACCTCGCCGTTATATGTAGTAGTCGCGAGCACGAGCTTGCCGTAGCGGAAGCCGTCCTCGACCGATTCAGCCATATCCTCACGCGCGAGGTCAGCAATAGCTGCCTTCGGGCAGCCCTTTTCGAGGAGCTTATCGCGCAGGAGCTCCGCCGCCTTCTTGGTGTTGCCGTAAACGGAGGTATAAGCGATGAACACGCCCTCGCTCTCGACTCCGTAGCTCGACCACGTATTGTAGAGGTCGAGGTAATACTGCAAATTCTCGCTGAGCACAGGTCCGTGGAGCGGACAGATCGTCTGTATGTCGAGAGCCGCCGCCTTTTTGAGAAGTCCCTGCACCTGCACGCCGTACTTGCCGACGATACCGAAATAGTAGCGTCTTGCCTCGCAAGCCCAGTCCTCCTCAACGTCGAGAGCTCCGAACTTGCCGAAGGCGTCCGCGGAGAAGAAGACCTTGTCGGTGCTGTCGTAGGTCATCATTACTTCAGGCCAGTGCACCATAGGAGCGAAAACGAAGCTGAGCACGTGCCTGCCGAGCGGGAGCTTGTTGCCCTCCGCTACCTCGATCCTGTTCGTGATAACAACGTCGGGATAGAAAGCGGAGATGAACGCGAATGTTTTAGCATTGCCGACAACGTACGCATTCGGGAACTCCTTCAGGAAGCTTCCGATGCTCGCAGAGTGGTCGGGCTCTACGTGCTGAACTATGAGGTAATCGGGCTGTCTGCCGCCGAGAGCCTCTTTGAGGTTTGCGAGCCACGGTTCAGTGAAGTTTCCGTCAACAGTGTCGAGTACAGCGATCTTTTCGTCGGCAATGAGGTACGAGTTATACGCCATACCGTTCGGCACGTCGTACTGACCCTCGAAGAGGTCGAGCTCGTGGTCGTTTACGCCAATGTAGAAGATGTCATTTGTTACATTGTTCATTTGAAGTTACCTCTTTTCAATCAGTTTTCGACGTGTCCCTCCACAGCGGGAGCCTCCGTCGTAAAGTTGGTCTTGGGGATATATCCGACCTTGCCGTTCGTCTTGATGAGCAGCCACTCGCCCTCCTCCTTGTAGACCTCAGCGGGGAAATCGGGATAAGCGAAGCCGTTCTGATACTTATCGTTCGGCGCATTCATAATGGAGATGTACTCCTTGCCCGTAGGCATTTTTATCCAGCCCGTGTAGAGCACGTCGAGCCCGTCTATGGATACCTGAACGTAATCGGACTTTTTAGCCTCGGTAGTTTCATTCTCCTGAGCGGTGACGTAGGTAGCCTTCCTGCTGCTTGACGAGCTGTCGTCGCCGTTGCAGGAGACAACACCCGCACAGACAGCGGCGCACAGCAGAGCTATAGCGATTTTATTGGTTTTCATTGGTATGACCTCCTGTCATCTTGTTAGCAATTATAATTATAGCATAATATGATTCCAATGTCAATTTTCAAGGGCTGCTGAACAGCCCGTCCCCTCTGTCGCTTCGCGACATCTCCCCACACTGTGGGGAGTCACCCTTGACCCGCTGGGACGCTGTCCCAGACCCTGTCGGGGAGCGCACTCCCCGAACCCCTAACTACGAGCCCGCTCGCTCTGCTCGCTCAGTCTATACAAAGGGCGCAGTCTGCTTTCGGCGGGTGGAAAAAACAAAGCCGTTTTACTTTCAAAGCCAGCCGTCGAAGGACGGCGAAGAAGGGGCAAAAGTCGGCAAATGAGGATAGGAGAGGAAGAACGGACGCCCGAAGGGCGCCCCTACAATTGCCTTATCAGACCACATATGTAGGGGATGGCGTCCTCGACGTCCCGCAATACAGCAGGGCGATGTGGGCATCGCCCCCTACAAGGCGTTTCGGATGGACGTTCTGTAATGGCGCGTGCGGCGGAACGCCGCCCCTACAAATCATCGCCGCAGGCGATACCACAGCTAAAGGCTAAAAGCTAACGGCTAACGGCTCGGGCGCAGCTTTTCGTCCCCACAAACCCTGTTTACAGAAAAATAAAGCGGGCATAATATAAACGAGGTGATAATATGCTTGGATTTATACTCGGCACAATATTCGGCGGAAGCGTGGGAATATTCACAATGTGCCTGTGTGTAGCGGCAAAATGGGGAGACGAGTTCACGGGACGGCGGCAGTAAAATCAACAATCTGTAATATTCAAAAGAAAAATTGAATTTTGTAGTAAAATTTAAGACTATTTTAAGAATTCTGCTCCATAATATAGACAAAGAGAAATGAACGTGAAAAAATTACAGATGAAAGACGAGGTGAGCACAATGATAGAGATGGTGATAGGACTTCTCATAGGCGGAACAGTATCATTATTCTCCTTCTGCCTCTGTGCAGCAGCAAAGCAGGCAGACACCCAGATGCTGAACAAATAACATAACACCCAACCTTTCCTAACATGAAGAAGCGGCTGCAGGCACGGAACCTGCAGCCGTTTCTTTTTCAATAATAAAGCAGCCGCAAAGGGATAGACCCTTTGCGGCTTTTGCATCACTTCTTCTCGGGGACTTTGATAAGCTCCTTGCGCATATAGGGCTGGAGAGCCTTGGGTATGCGGATAGAGCCGTCCTCGTTGAGGTTGTTCTCGAGGAATGCGATGAGCATTCTCGGCGGAGCAACGACTGTATTATTAAGCGTGTGAGCAAAGTACTTGTTTCCGTCGCTGCCCTTTACTCTGATACCGAGTCTGCGAGCCTGCGCGTCACCGAGGTTCGAGCAGCTGCCGACCTCGAAATACTTCTTCTGTCTCGGCGACCACGCCTCAACGTCGAGGCTCTTTACCTTGAGGTCAGCGAGGTCACCCGAGCAGCACTCCAGTGTGCGGACGGGGATATCGAGCGTGCGGAAGAACTCAACGGTGTAGCTGTAGAGCTTGTGGAACCATTCCATAGATTCCTCGGGCTTGCAGACAACTATCATTTCCTGCTTCTCGAACTGGTGGATACGGTAAACGCCGCGCTCCTCGATACCGTGAGCACCGACCTCCTTGCGGAAGCAGGGCGAGTAGCTGGTGAGGGTCTTGGGGAGCTCCTCCTCGGGGAGGATAGTGTCGATGAACTTGCCTATCATCGAGTGCTCGGACGTACCGATGAGGTAGAGGTCCTCCCCTTCTATCTTGTACATCATACCCTCCATTTCCGCGAAGCTCATAACGCCCGTAACGACGTCGCTGCGGATCATAAACGGCGGGATGTAGTAGGTGAAGCCCTTGTCTATCATAAAGTCGCGGGCATAGGAGAGTATACACGACTGGAGCTGTGCGATGTCGCCGCAGAGGTAGTAGAAGCCGTTGCCGCTTGTCTTGCGGGCGCTGTCGAGGTCGATACCGTTGACCTTCTCCATAATGTCAACGTGGTAGGGAATCTCGAAGTCGGGAACAGCGGGCTCGCCGAACTTCTCGACCTCAACGTTCTCGCTGTCGTCCTTGCCTATCGGTACAGACTCGTCGATGATGTTGGGGATAACGAGCATAATCTGACGGATATCGCCCTCGAGCTTGACCTCAAGAGCCTCCATTTCCTCAAGCTTTGTACCGAGCTCCGATACCTCAGCCTTTACCTTCTCAGCCTCGTCCTTCTGACCCTTAGCCATCAGACCGCCAATTTCCTTGCTCTTTACCTTACGCTGGTTGCGGAGACTGTCGCACTCGACCTTAGTCTCTCTGTACTGCTTGTCGAGCTCGACTACCTTGTCAACGAGCTCAAGCTTCTCGTCCTGGAACTTCTTCTTGATGTTCTCCTTGACGAGCTCGGGATTTGTTCTTATCAGTTTAATGTCGATCATTTTATAAGTTCTCCTTCACTATTTACTGGGTAAGTGGGTGCCAGAAGGTCAGAAATGCTCCTGAGGTCATCCACTCCATAATATTCAAGGGTGATAGTTCCCTTTTTCTTTCCATGCTTGACCTCGACCCTGCGTCCGAGCGCCAGCTGCAGAGATATCTGCATTTCCTTGCAGTATCTCTCATCATCGGAGATTTTTCTCGGCTTGTCCTCTTTGGTCTTGGGCTGTGCGGACTTCTGCGCGAGGTTCTCGACCTGACGCACGGTCATACCGCCGTCTGCGGCGCGGTTCGCGACCGCAATGAGCATTTCCTCGTCGTTGATACCGAGCAGAGCCTTCGCATGACCCGCGGAGAGCTTCCCCTCCTCGAGCATACCCAGCACCCGCTTCGGGAGCGCGAGCAGTCTCACGGAATTGGCTACTGCCGAGCGTGAGATACCGACCATTTTCGCGACCTTATCCTGCGTCATACCGTACTTTTCGATGAGCTCATTGTAGCCGCTCGCCTCTTCCACGGGGTTGAGGTTCTCGCGCTGGAGGTTCTCGATAATCGCGATCTGCATAGCCTCCGAATCGGAGAGCTCGCGGATATTGACGGGGATCTCGTCGAGCCCGAGCATACGCGCGGCACGCCATCTGCGCTCGCCTGCAACTATCTGATAGCCGCCCGTATCAAGCGGACGGACGAGTATCGGCTGGAGCACGCCGTGCTCGCGGATAGACTCCGCAAGGGCGGTGATAGCCTCGTCGCTGAAGGTTTTACGCGGCTGGTCGCGGTTGGGCTCTATTTCAGAGAGGCGGAGAGTCTTTTTCACCTGCACATCGCTCGTATTATCGCTGAACAGTGCGTCAAGACCAACGCCTAAACCACCTTTTGCCATTATTTCATTCCTTTCAGATTACCTTTTCTTCTTCTTTTTAGAGTTCTTGGAGAAGCTGAATATTCCCCTTCTCTTCTTCTTCGGGAGCTCAAGGGGCTCACCGAGGAGCTCAAGACCGAGGAGAGTGTATGAATCCGAGCCCTTCGAGCCCTTGTCGTAGTACACAACGGGCTTGCCGTGGCTGGGAGCCTCGGAAAGGCGGACATTTCTCGGGATCCTCGTCTTGAATACCTTATCGGGGAAGTATTTCTCGACCTCCGCAACGACGTCATTCGAGACATTCAGTCTGCCGTCGTACATTGTGAAGAGGATACCCTCGATGTCGAGCGCAGGATTGTAATTAGATTTAACGATTTTGATAGTGTTCGTCAGCTGTGACAGACCTTCGAGAGCGAAGAACTCGGCAAGCATAGGGATGATCACGGAATCCGCGGCAACAAGAGCGTTTATTGTCAGCGTACCGAGAGCAGGCGGGCAGTCGATGAAGATGTAGTCAAAAATATTCTTCATTGAAAGAAGCTGCATTTTCAGCCTGTTCACGCGGTTCTCCATATTCAGCAGCTCTACCTCTGCGCCTGCGAGGCTCTCCGTTGCAGGAATAACGCAAAGGTTCTCGAACTCTGTAGCGAGAATGGCGTCCTGTATCCTCGCCTTTCCTATGAGCACATCGTAAATTGAGAGCTCCACACCCTTTTTCTTGATACCGAAGCCTGTAGTCGAATTTCCCTGCGGGTCGATGTCGATACAGAGGACCTTTTTCCCGCGCATACCGAGGTACGCCGCAAGATTAATGACGGTCGTGGACTTTCCTACGCCGCCCTTCTGGTTCGCGACGGCGATTATCTTACCCATACGATCACCCTCCTTGATAATGTAATATATATTATATCACTTTTTAGCGGTGATGTAAATAGTTGAAGCGGCTTTTTTGCAAAAAATGTTCCACGTGGAACAAATTGCAGACAAAACAGCCGCAAAAATGTTTCACGTGGAACAATTTTAATATAAAAACAGCGCAGTAATGTTCCACGTGGAACAATCACTTCTTCTGCAGCGGTATACGAACACGGTATTCTATGTAGTCCTCACTTTGAATTTTCCGCGAATCAGCGAGGATCCCAGCCGCCTGCATAGTCTCGACAGCCCTGTTGATAGTGTTCACGAAGATCTTCACATTCTGAAACACCTTAGACCGCTTCTTATAGCTCTGACGCTCCTTTTCACGCCCGATATAGTCATCAACGAGCTTCTCTGTCTTCTCAACGTTCAGCTTGTTATTGATGACCTTTTCAAGAACACCAATGCGCTCCTCGGGACTTGCAAGCTTCAGCAAAGCACGGGAATGACGCTCTGTAAGGTTAAACTTCGTGATAAGAGTTCGCTCGTCAGGTGTAAGGCGCAGCAAACGAAGCTTGTTAGCTATCGTGCTCTGCGCTTTTCCGAGCTTGCTCGCCGCTTCCTCCTGCGTCATACCATAGTAGCTGATAAGCTTTTCAATTGCCGCTGCTTCGTCAAAAAACGAGAGGTCCTGCCGCTGAATGTTCTCTACAAGCGCAAGAATAGCGGAATTGCGGTCGTTTATGTCGTGAATTATACACGGAACAGCCGCCAGTCCGCAAAGCTTAGCCGCCCTAAGACGTCGCTCACCCGCAATAAGCTCGAACCTGTCCCCTGCCCTTCGGACAGAAAGCGGCTGCAAAATGCCATTCTGCGCGATTGATTCGGAAAGGGCAGTCAGATCGTCATCAGCGAAATCGGTACGCGGCTGATTCGGATTTGGAGAAATCCTTTCTATGTCTATCTCCACGACCCTATTTACCTGCTTTTCCTTAGAAATATTCAAAAATACTGCCATTATTTTCCCTCCATTGTTTTATATGTCAATCCTAACATTTTCGGGAAATAAAATCTATAAAAATATTCCGCCAAAAATCGACGTTTTGGCGGAATAAATGAATAATTATTCATTTTTCAAAGCGGCTTCTTTTTAATCTGAGCGCTGTTGCGAGGATATTTTGACGGAGTTTGCGATACCTTTTTTATCTGTATAAGACGCCTGCCATCGCCGTCAATTTCATAATCGTTTACTGAACTTACCGTGCCGCCAAGTAGGGTTATCGAATGCTCTGCGGGAGCAATATCTTCATTCGGACCCTTCAGAGAAATGAAGCTTCCACCAACCCTGACGAACGGCAGGCAGTACTCTGAAAGAACTGAAAGATTAGCAACCGCACGAGCGCAGGAGAAGTCAAATTTTTCGCGATATTCGGTCGTTTTTGAAACATCCTCAGCGCGTCCGTGAATGAATTCGGCTTCAATTTCAAGCTTCTCACAAAGCAGTTTCAAAAAAGTGATACGCTTATCAAGACTATCAAGAAGCGTGAGTTTCAAGTCCGGACGAAAAATCTTCATAGGTATGGACGGGAACCCGGCACCTGTACCGACATCAATCAGTGAAGCTCCACTTTCAATGTCAATGAAACTCAGAGGAGCAACGCTGTCAACGAAATGCTTTACCAGGATTTCACGTGGGTCAGTGATTGCTGTCAGGTTGACATTTCTGTTATAATCTACGAGAAATTCTGCATAAATATTCATTTTTTCAAATTTGTTCTCATCAAAATCTTTGATACCGTACTTCTGAAACTCGTCACAACATAATTCAAAAACAGGTAACATAGATTCACCTCGATTCTTTGTGCAGCCATACTGCAAGCATCGAAACGTCCGCAGGGGACACTCCTGAAATTCGCGAAGCCTGCCCGATCGAAAGAGGCTGAATCTTATTCAGCTTTTCCGCTGCCTCAAGCCTGAGTCCGTAAACCTGCGTATAATCGGTATTCTGAGGAAGCAGCTTTTCCTCAAGCTTTTTCATTTGTTCTATCTGCTCCAGCTGCTTTTCAATGTAACCCTCATACTTTATCTGAAGCTCAACCTGTTCGCATACTTCATCTGAAAGAATAGGCCGGGTCGGATCAAATCCAGCAATATCGTTATAATTAAGCTGTGGACGCCTTATCAGATCAGCGATCTTGCACCCGCTCTTTAACGGAGAAGTTCCCATAGATAATAAATAATTATTCAGTTTTTCGCTCGGAGCAATCGTCGCAGTCTTAACTCGTTTTATCTCCGCAGCTGTCTGAGACAGCTTTAAATTGAGCTTATCAAGACGCTCGTCACTGACAAGACCAATACTGTGACCTATCGGGATCAGCCGCTGGTCGGCGTTATCCTGCCGCAAAATAAGCCTGTACTCGCTGCGTGAGGTCATCATACGGTAAGGGTCGGAGCAGCCCTTCGTCACAAGGTCGTCAACAAGAGTTCCGATATACGAGCTCGAACGGCTCAGAATCAGCGGTTCTGCGCCTTTTGTCTTCAAAGCAGCGTTGATTCCCGCAACGAGTCCCTGCGCCGCAGCTTCCTCATAGCCCGAGCTGCCGTTGAACTGTCCCGCACCGTACAAGCCCTTGATTTTCTTGAATTCAAGCGTAGGTAGCAGCTGAATAGGGTCGCAGCAGTCATACTCGATTGCATAAGCGGGGCGCATGATCTCGACGTTTTCGAGTCCCTTTATCGTTCTCAGAAATTTCAGCTGAACGTCCTCGGGCAGAGAGGACGACATTCCCTGCAAATAGTATTCATCAGTTAAAAGTCCCATCGGTTCAACGAATAACTGATGTCTTGGCTTATCAGAAAAACGTACGACCTTGTCCTCGATTGACGGACAGTATCTCGGTCCGACACCCTCTATCCTGCCACTGTAAAGAGGTGACCTGTCGAGGTTGGAGAGTATCACCTCGTGAGTATTACTATTAGTATATGTAATATAGCAGCTCACTATGTTTTGAAGGTCTTCGGCGGGTGTTTCAAATGAAAAAGGGACAATTTTATCGTCGCCGTCCTGCCTTTCCATAGCGTCAAAATCAATGCTTCTCTTGTGAACACGGCAGGGGGTACCTGTTTTGAAGCGCCTCAGCTCGACGCCATTTTCAGTCAGACTTGCGGACAACCCTCTGCTCGGGAGCGCAGAATCAGGTCCGCTCTCATATGAAACCTCGCCGATATGTATCTTTCCTTTGAGATAAGTTCCCGTAGCAATTATGACTGATTTGACCGAATATTCGGCTCCGAGTGAGGTTTTTACACCTGTAATTTTTCCGTCGGAGCAAAGAATTTCGGTTATTTCTGCCTGTTTCACGTAGAGTTTTTCCTGCTTTTCGCAGACCTGTTTCATATAATTGTGGTATTTCACACGGTCAGCCTGCACTCTCAGACTATGAACTGCGGGTCCTTTTCCGCGATTCAGCATACGACTTTGTATAAAGCAGGCGTCCGCAGCCTTGCCCATTTCGCCTCCGAGAGCGTCGATCTCGCGGACGAGATGTCCCTTCGCTGTGCCTACGATTGACGGATTACAGGGCATATTCGCTATCTGGTCAAGCGAGATGGTGAACATCACCGTCTTGCAGCCGAGACGAGCCGATGCAAGTGCAGCCTCGACTCCTGCGTGACCCGCTCCTACGACCGCAACGTCAAATTCTCCCATTTTGTATGACATATGAACTCCTTAATTGTTCCACGTGGAACATTATTTGCCGACGCAGAAACGTGAGAACACCTCATCGACAACTGCGTCCGTTATGCGCTCGCCTGTTAGCTCAAGAAGTGACTGTTCTGCGTCGTCAAGCACGACATTGAGCGCGTCGTACATCTCGCTGCTTTCAATGATACCGATACCTTCATTGATTGAACGTATCGCGCGGTCAATGCACTGCTTCTGACGTTCGTTAGACGCTGTAACAACTGAAAAGCACTCGCTGTTTATCTCGAAAAGCTCCTTGACTTCACTCTCCAGCTGCTCGATGCCTTCATTGTTTTTGGCGGAAATATATACTATATGTACAAACTTATCCTTCAAAATGTCCGTGTCTATGAGCTGTTCTTGGTCGGATTTATTTATTACGGCTATGCATTTCTTTTGATTAATTTTATCAATCAAATACAAATCGTCCGCCGAAAGAGGACAGTTTCCGTCAAAGACTGCTATCACAAGCTCCGCATTCTCTGCCGTTTTTTCTGCAATATCTATGCCCATGCCCTCGATGATGTCGTCCGTGTCGTGAATACCTGCCGTGTCCGAAAGACGCAGAACGATGTCCCCGAGGCGAACTGTCTCCTCGACTACGTCGCGCGTAGTGCCTGCGATTTCGGTGACTATGCTTCGTTCGCAGCCGCTCAGACAATTGAAAAGCGTCGATTTACCGACGTTTGGACGTCCCACAATAGCCGTCGCGACGCCCTCGCGGATAATTCGTCCGCTGTCATAATTGCGGACGAGCGATTCGAGCTCCGCGCGTATTTCCGTCAGCTCCGCGTGAATGGCGGTGGGCTCAATCTCGGGGATATCCTCGTCTGGGTAGTCCGTCCAAGCCGCTATTCCGCTGAGAATTCGCAGGAGCCTGTCCGAGCACACGCGCACCTTCTTATAAGTCGCGCCCTCGCGGAGCTGCTCCGCCATACGGAGCTCAGCCTCGCCGCGCGCCGATATTACGTCCATTACAGCCTCCGCCTGAGTGAGGTCGAGCTTGCCGTTGAGGAAGGCGCGCTTCGTGAATTCGCCCGCCTCCGCGCTGACCGCGCCGTTATTCAGAGCCGCGCGGAGAATCCGCTTCGAGACGTACAAGCCGCCGTGACACGAGACCTCGCAGACGTCCTCGCCCGTGTAGCTGTGGGGGGCGCGAAAGACCGTCAAAATGCAGTCGTCGATTCGCTCGCCGCCGTCGTGGGCGATGCCGTAGGCACAGGTGTAGCCCTGCATCTCCGCGACCTTTTTACCGCCGTGGGGACGGAAAATCTTCTCCGCGACCGCTGTTGCGTTCTCGCCCGAAATGCGTATCACCGCTATCCCGCCGACCGCATTCGGCGTGGATATCGCCGCTATCGTTGACATAGTTTCACTTCCTAAAAAAACAACGGCATTGCGCCGTTTTGTTTGAGGGCGGATGATATCCGCCCCTACATTTCGTTGCCATAGGTTGATTTGTAAAGTGCGGAACGTCGAGGACGCCGTCCCCTACATTACGTTGCCGCAGATTGGTTTGTAAGGCGTGGGACGCCGATGGCGGCGTCCCCTACAATTCGTGTCAGGTGGTTTGGCGAAGCGTCGTCCCATACAATAAGTACGGGCGCACAGAATGCGCCCGTAAATCGTTGCATCAAAGCTCTATCTTGCCGTAGAGCCCGCCCTCCATATTGTCCTCGGGCTTGGGCTTCTTGTAGTCCTTCTCGAACGAGGTCGAGAGGTCTATTGCTCTCGGCTCGAACGGCTCGCGTCTCTCTCTGCGGCGTCCGTTTCCTCTTCTGTCGCCTCCGCGTCTGTCGTCACGGTTGTTTCTGCCGCGTCCGCGTCCGCCTGACTTGGGATTATTGGACGAAATGATTATCTTTCTGTATGGCTCCTCGCCGACCGAGCGTGAGGATACTCCATCTATCTTGGAAATTGCCGAGTGGATAACGCGTCTTTCGTAGGGATTCATCGGCTCGAGAGGCTGACTTCTGCCTGTTCTCAGTACCGACTTAGCTACCTTGTTTGCGAGCTGCTGGAGTGTCTCCTTGCGCTTGCTTCTGTAGCCGAGGCAGTCTATCGTGATGCGGAAGTAGTCCTTGTCGCCCTTGTTTGCGATGATGGAGCAGAGGTACTGGATCGAATCGAGTGTCTCGCCGCGTCTGCCGATTATCGTGCCGTTGTTGTCGCTCTCGATGTTGATTACTGCGCCTGTCTCGTTCTGGTATACGGTGTACTCAGCGTCAATGCCCATTGCGCGGAGTATGCTCGTGATGTAGTCCTTCGCTATCTTGACCTTGGGGTCGTAGTCGGACTCGTTCTCTATCAGTGTGAAGCTGTCGAGGGAGAAGTCTTCCTCATCCTCAGCGGGAGCTGCAGGCTCTGCTGTTACGGCTGCGGGTTCTGCCTCAGCTGCTGCTGCGGGAGCTTCTACAGCCTCCTTGACGGGCTCTGCGACCGTCTCGGCTGCCTTCTCTATTTTCTCTGCAACGGGAGCTGCTGCGGGTGCCGGTGCTGCCTCTGCTGCTGCTGCGGGCTCATCAAATGTAGCCTTTACTCTTGCGTCCTTTGCGCCGAGTCCGAGGAATCCGCCCTTCTTGCCCTCTTCAAGTACCTCGAACCTGATGTCGCTTACGCTCTTTCCGAATTTCTGAGCTGCCAGATTCTTTGCTTCCTCGACTGTCTTTGCTGTGAAGATCTCAGTCATTTCAAATACCTCCTCGATGTTTTATTCCTCATCATTTTTATCATCGTATTCGTCGCCGTATTTCTCAGCCATACGCTTACGTGCTTCATTGATCCTGTCGCGGTCCTTCTTGTTCTGCTCGGAGCGCGATATCTTCTCGCCGTTCTCGTCTACGCGCGGAATGCCGCCCTGCTGCTCGAGTGAAGCCTGCTGCTGCTCCATCATACGCTGCATAAAGGACTTCTTGCCGGGGTGCTTCTCGGCGTATTCCTTCGCCTTCTGCTTTTCTTTCTCGTTTATCGCGACTATCCTGTCCTTGGTGAAGTAGCAGTTGAGCGCGAATGTGATGAAGAAGCTGAAGAGCGAGGAGAATATCCAGTAGAAGCCGACGCCTGCGGGTACCTCGAACGCTATCCATATCGACCATACGGGCATAAGGAGCGTCATTGCTGTCATACAGCCGCCGCCTGCCGCCTGAGCCTGAGGATTGACCTTCTTCTGATGTATCTGTGAGTATACGGAGAATATAAGCTGTGCAAGTCCTGCAAGGAAGGGGATACAGAAGAGTATTATCGACTCTTTGTTCCATACCTCGGGGCGGAACTCAGGGGTCTTTCCGAGGTTAGCGCCGAATACGCTGAACGTGTCGGAGAATTCCGAAACCTTCTGGAAGAAGTTCTCGGCGAAGTCTCTGAACTCCGAGGGGTGCTTCTCAAGAGCCTCTGCTGTGAGGAGCTCTGACCTGAGATTTCCCGTTGTGAACTCCTTGCCCTTGTTGACGTCTCCGAACTGCACTGCAAGCTCGGAAGCCTTCTCTACAGCGGCTACTCTTACCGACTTGGTTATGTGAAGAATATGGGTTATCGGCTTGTATACAACGTCGATAACGCCGAAGAGCAGGAACATCTGCACGAACATCGGCAGACACGAGCCCATCGGGTTGATGCCCTCCTGCTGGTAGAGCTTCTGCTGCTCCTCCTGCAGGCGCTGAGGGTTGCTGCCGTATGCCTTCTTTAATTTTTCAAGCTTGGGCTGGAAAAGCTGCATTCTTGCCGCGTTCTTCTGCGTCTTGTAATTGACGGGGAAGAGCAGCAGCTTGGTCACGAGTGTGAAGATGATGATAGCCAGTGCGTAGTTCGGCACGATGCTGTAGATAAAGCTCATCAGATAGCCGAACGGTATACCTATTAGGTCATATAAATAATTCAATTTCCATACCTCTCCAATGTTCAGGTCTGCTCGTCAGACGGAAAGTCCTTTTCGTAATCATACTTTTTCACTTTAAAGGTAAACCTCTCGGGCACATAATCTATGCCTCCCATCGACCACGGATTGCACCGCAGTATCCTCCACACCGCAAGAGCCGTGCCTCTTATCGCTCCGAAGCGCTCGACGGCTGTCAGAGCGTAGGAGCTGCACGTGGGGTAGTATTTACACTTTGGCGATGTGAAAGGGGATATAAACCGCTTGTAGAGCTTTATAAGCGAAATGATGATATATTTCATTTTGTCTTTCTGACTATCTTTTCGATCTCACTGACTCCGTACTTTCTCATATAGGCGCAGTATTCATCCGATTTTATCTCGCAGATGTGTGTACGCGCCACGATAACGATGTCGATACCTATGGGCATACTGACCTCATTCTCGCGGTAGGCGAGCCTGATAAGGCGCTTTGCCCTGTTCCTGTGGACGGCATTGCCTATCTTCTTTCCTGCGGTGATACCGAGGCGGTTGAAGGGGCGTCCGTTGGGTCTGACATATATCACGGAATATTTTGAGGGGATATAGCGTCCCTTTTTGTACAGTGTCAGGAAATCCTTGTTTTCCTTGAGAGTTTCCGTATAAAGCATAATTTTTTCCAATAAATAGGGAATTCTAAAAGCGTTCCGAAAAAATGAACATAAAAAATCTCTGAACTTGATTTTTTGAGAGAAGCATAATATTTTTCGAGGAATTTTTTTCGAGAGCAAGGCGAAAGCGCGCAGAAATACTTTGTGTATTTCAAGTGCTTTCAACGCAGCTATCGGGAAAAATTACCGAAAAATATATGCTGTATAGAAAAAAATCAAGTTTTAATAAAAAAGACCACAAAAATTAAAATTTTTGTGGTCAGCGTCGTCAGTGAGTTAATCTTGCTCTGCCCTTAGATCTTCTACGAGCTAAAACCTTTCTGCCGTTCTTTGTAGACATTCTCTTCATAAAGCCGTGCTCCTTCTTTCTGTGGAGCTTCTTGGGCTGATATGTTCTCTTCATATTCAGTGTCCTCCTCTCTTCCAAATGTTATACAAGAGCCGCCCTGTTGACCGGCTCCTAACTGCATATTGACGCACCTCTGTATGCGTTACACTATAAGATTATACTTCATTATTGCGCGTATGTCAAGCAATTTCCGAAATTTTTTTTGATTTTCCGCATTTTTGATGATTCTGAACAAAGTCCGCTCTTTCAACACTCAGCCTTTTTATCATTTTGGTGTATGTGCCGCTTTTGGCGGTATACGTGCATTTGCGCGGGTTCGGGTATCTATGTGAACTAACAGGATGCTGTCGATAACCTGTCAGTATGTTGAAAGAAGCTGTTGAAATGATGTTTGTCCGCGTGTCAAAAGTGCACTTTCAACAGCTCGTTTTCCTTTATTCTCAGCCGTATAGTCTGCTTTTTAACATACGGAATGTATTTCAACAAAGTTTTCAACAATCTGCTGAATCAGTGTTGATGCACAAGCCCGATTTTCTATCTTCCTTACATATAAAATCGCTTGCTTTTTTTATACCTATATGTTATAATATACTATATAATAAATGTGTACTCAATAACCGCCGTTAGGCGGTTATTGCCCCGAACTTCGTTCGGGGTGCGCAAATTCTTTGATAATATAGGGGAGTATGGTCTTCCCCGATTTTTATTTTCATACGGAGGTTTGTTTATGAACTCTTTCGAGGAAGTTTTTGAAAACATCAAGCAATACTGCCGCGATAACGAGAAAATTCCCGCTATCGCCATGAAAACTTGGATAGATCCTCTCAAGACCGTCAGCTTCGACGGCAAGGACGCTGTTTTCAGCGTGGATACCGAATTCCAGAGAAATATCGTCATTACCACCTATATCTCCGTGCTCAGCGAGGCCTTCCTCAATGTGCTCGGTCTTAACGTCAATATCATCATCAATGTTGAATCCGATGAGCCCGATATTAGCGGAAAAATACCTACCGACGATGAGCTCGAGAAGAAGAACGCCGAGCTCGAGAAGTCCTATAAATTCGCGAACTATGACTATACCTTCGATACCTTCATCGAGGGTCCGTCGAACAGCTTCGCTCTCGCGTGCAGCAAGTCCGTTGCCAAGAACTGCGGCGAAAGAGAGATATCAGGCTATAATCCGCTGTTTATCTACGGTCCTTCGGGTATGGGCAAGACCCACCTCATCACCGCTATCGCCAATGAGGTGAGAAAGAACCACCCGAACTTCAATATCGTCTACGTGACGAGTGAGACCTTCGGCAACGACCTTATCTCCGCGATAAAGAATAACCTCATCTCCGACTTTCAGGAGAAGTACCGCAATGCCGATATCCTCCTCATCGACGATATCCAGTTCTTTGCGGGCAAGGAGCGTATGCAGGAGGAGTTCTTCCACACCTTCTACAAGCTCCATCAGGAGGGCAAGCAGATAGTTATCACCTCGGACAAGCCCCCCAAGGAGCTCATCACCCTCGAATCCCGTCTGCGCACACGCTTCGAGGGCGGTCTTATCGCTGATATCTCAGCCCCCGACTACGAGACAAGGCTCGCTATCATCAACCGCAAGAGCGAGCTCCTCGATATGAAGATGCCCGCTGAGGTGTCGGAATTTATGGCGAACCGTCTGAAATCCAATATCCGTCAGCTCGAGGGCGCTGTTATCCGCCTGAAGGCTCTCAACCACTTCGCGGGAAGCCCGATAACCATTTCTATGGCTCAGAGCGTTATCCGCGACGTGCTCACAGATGAACAGCCTATACCGATAACTGTTGAAAAGATAATCTCCGAGGTATCCACCGTGTACGGCGTATCGCCCGAGGACCTGCGCTCGAACAAGCGCTCGCAGCAGGTGTCCATCGCGCGTAAGGTAGCTATATACGTCGTGAGAGAGATAACTCAGATGCCGCTCGCTTCTATAGGTACCGAGTTCGGCGGACGCGACCACTCGACTATAGTTTACTCCGTTAACAGCGTCACCGAGGCTATCCAGAAGGATCAGAACCTCAGCAACCTCGTCAACGATATCATCAAGAATATCAGGGATAAAAGCAAGTCCTGACCGCGCGGATTTTTCTTCCGCAGCTGATAAACTGCAGCGCGAAACCGAAAGTTTCGCTCAAGCCTTTTCAAAGGCTTGCGGGTCGAGGGCGGAGCCCCGCAGGTCAAGGGCAGAGCCTTTGGGCGCCTCCTATGGAGGCGAAAAATACGTTTTTAATCGCAATCTACCCTTCGCAAACAATCCAGTGAATTGTTTGCGAACGTAACAGGTTACGATTCAAAGCGGGACGTCGAGGACGCCGTCCCCTACATTTCTTTTCAGTTAGTTGTACTGTAAACTGCGGACGACCGATGGTCGTCCCTACAATATGTGCTCTGAGTTCTTAGTTCTGAACTCTTATTACAGGTTGGAAAAGTTGAAAAAAGCTGTTTCAACCGCTTAATCAACATTATGTTGAAAACTTTGCGCGGACAAGTCCGTCATTTTCGGGCGGTCGGACTGCTCTTTCAACCTTATCGACAGACAAGCTTCAATCGTCAACTTTCTGTTGAAGTTATAATTCTTATCACTGTCTGTATTATCAACATTTTTCTTCACTTTTCTTCAACTTCAACTCAACCGATTTCGACTTTGTCAACAGAAAAATCAGGTCCGGAAAAGCTTTCCACCTGAGTCCGAAAAATAACAACAGCCGGATGTGGACAGGAAAATGCCTGTGAGAAGCGGAGAAATGAGGATATGAACATTTCCACCGCCCCTACTAATACTACTATCAATCTATTTATATCATATCTTATCATTCTGTGTTTTCGGAGGGTGAGATCTGATGTGGTGTGTTTATTAAATATTGTTACACGGAGGTAATTACTATATGAGGTTCATTTGTGACAGAGATTCTCTCAGTGAGGCTATCAGCAACGTTTCACGCGCTGTGCCTCAGAAATCAACTATTCAGGCTCTCGAAGGCATAAAGGTCAAGGTGTCGCCCGATACGGTCGAGCTTACAGGCTATAACCTCGAAATGGGCATCAGAACTACTATCATCGCCAATACTGCCGATAATTACGAGTTCGTGGTGAATGCAAGGCTGTTCAGCGAGTTCGTGAGAAAAATGCCCGGCGACGAGGTCACTGTTGAGGTCGATGACAATAACGTTATCAATATCTCTTCCGCAGCTACGGAGTGCAGCTTCTCGGGTATCTCCGCGGGCGAGTACCCCGACCTCCCCGTTGTTGACAATCAGAGGAGCTTCTCGGTAAAGGCTACGACCCTCCGCTCTATGATAAATATGACGAGCTATGCGGCGTCCCTCAACGAGAGCAAGCCTATCCTCACGGGCGAGCTTTTCGATATCGAGGGCGGCAATTTCAACCTCGTGGCTATAGACGGCTTCCGCCTCGCGATAAGGTGCGAGCTCACCGACAGCAAGGAGGATTACCACTTCGTTGTGCCGAAGAAGGCGCTGCAGGAGGTGTCTACCCTCATCAAGGACGACGACGACAAGAACTGCACGATCTGCGTGAACGACAGGCACATAATCTTCGAAGTCAATAATGTTTTCGTTATAACAAGACTGCTCGAGGGTGCTTTCCATAACTACAAGCTCAGTATTCCCACAAGCCACAAGACCGAGGTCATCGTAAGCAAGAAGGACTTCGTGACCAGCCTTGAGCGCTGCTCGCTCATCATCGACGACAAGAATAAGTCGCCGATACGCTGCGAGGTCGAGAACGGCGTTATAAAGATATCCTGCCGCACCAGCATAGGCAGAGTAAATGATGCTATATCCGCCGATATTTCGGGCGAGACCGTTACTATCGGCTTCAATAACAAGCTCATTCTCGAGGCTCTGCGTGCCGCCGAGGGCGACAAGGTCAGAGTGCGCTTCAACGGCGCGATGAAGGTAATTGAGATCCTCCCGCTCGAGGGCGAGAGCTACATCTTCCTCATTATGCCGATACAGCTTAGAAATTGAGCTATTTGCGGGACGTCGAGGACGCCGTCCCCTACATAAAAAGTGAGGAACGCCGAGGGCGGTGTTTCCTACAGATGAAAGGGAGCAGCAATGCTGAAAGAAATTAAGATAAGTACTGAATTTATCAAGCTCGATGCGCTTCTCAAATTCGCTTCCCTCGTCGGCTCGGGCGGTGAGGCGAAAATGCTCATTCAGGACGGCAGGGTCCTCGTCAACGGCGAGGTCTGCACCATGAGAGGCAAGAAGATACGCAGCGGCGACGTCGTGAAGCTTGACGGCGGCGGAGAGGTAAAGGTAGTTTGATAATCACCTGCGCCGAGATAGACGGCTTCAAAAATCTCGAAGGCGTGTTCTTCGAGCCCGACCCTAAATATAACATTATCGTGGGTCCGAATGCTCAGGGCAAGACAAATCTGCTTGAGGCGATGTGGATTCTCTCAGGCTGCAAGAGCTTCCGAGGCTCGAAAGAAAAGGACTACATCTGCCTGACAGGGAATAGAATGTCCGCTAAGCTGAAAATACGCGACAGTGTCCGCGAGCAGAAAATTGAGTTCGAGATGTCGCGCAGTCAGACCTCGCCCAAGCAGATAACGCTCAACGGCGTGAAGCAGAAGGGCGCAAGGGCGCTGTTCGATGTATTCAAGTGCATCGCCTTCATTCCCGACGATGTCGATATCATCAAGGGCTCGCCTGAAAAAAGGCGCAGCTTCATCGATATGGCAGCTTCGCAGCTCAATCCCGTGTCCGTTGTGCATATAAACAAGCACAATGCCATTATGAACCAGCGGAATGCCCTTCTCAAAGGCATTATGCAGGGGAGCACCGACCGCGGTATCCTCGATATCTGGGACAGACAGGCGGCTCGTGAGGGCGCTGTCATCTCCTATATGCGTAATGAGTACGTTGCGAAGATAAACTCCATATGCGGCGAGCTCTACCGCACCATTTCGGGCGGCGAAGAGGTCCTTGAGCTCGAATACAAGTCGAATGTGTACCGCAGCGAGGATATGCAGCGTCCGTGCGATGAGCAGGCTGTCGAGCAGTATTACCGCAAGCTCCGCGAGACCGAGGAGTACGATATCCGCACAGGCTCGACACATTCGGGCGTCAACCGCGACGAGATATCCATAAAGATAAACGGCGTCAGTGCGAGGGATTACGGCTCGCAGGGACAGATAAAAAGCGCGGCTCTCGTTATGAAGCTCGCGCAGGCTGAGATTTTCATGAAGCGCTCCAAGGAGCCGCCTGTCATCTTCCTCGACGACGTCATGGGCGAGCTCGACGAAAGGCGTCAGCGCTTCATCTTCGATATGATAAAGGGTATGCAGGTATTTCTGACAACTCCCAACGAGGGGGCTCTGCTCCCCGAGATAAAGGGGAAGATAATGCGTATCAGCGGAGGCAGGCTCATTGATGAAAAGGACGGTATATCTTCACATCGGGAATAACTACTCCGTGGACGTGCGCGATATCGTCGGTATCTTCGATATGGATAATACCACGGTATCGGGATTCACGAACAGGCTCCTCGAAAAAGCCGAGAAGAATCGCGAGGTCTTCTACGCGACGTATGAGCTCCCGAAGAGCTTCATCATCACCGCCAAAAACGGCAGGAACAGGGTATATGTCTCGCAGCTTGCCGCAAGTACGCTGAAAAAAAGGCTCGCTGAGGGCGGCGGGCTGTAAGCAAGTATATGGAGCATAATTGCAGGAAAGATAACCGCCTCGATAATTACGATTATTCAACGAACGGTCTGTATTTCATCACGGTTTGTACAAAGGATAGGTTTCCGTATTTGGCGGAGATACGAGATGTAGGGGACGGCGTCCTCGACGTCCCATTGATAAAATTGACCGAATACGGTGAGATTTTAAATGACCAGATAAATGAAATGAATTCGATTTACACGAATTCAAAAATTATAAAATATGTTATCATGCCCGACCATTTGCATATGATCGTTGAATTATTCGATGACGACAGAATTATGTGCGGGACGTCGAGGACGCCGTCCCCTACAAATGCAACGTTACCGTCAATAATTTCAACATTGAAACGTTTTGTGAATAAACGGGTGGGATTTAATATCTGGCAGAGGTCGTACCACGACCGCATTATTCGGAATGAGGCGGAATTTTGCCAGATATGGCAGTATATCGACAATAACCCCATTAATTGGGCAAACGGTTTATACGATCAGAATTCATGGAGGTAAATCATGAGTCAGCAGAATAACAATTACGACGAAAACGACATACAGATCCTCGAAGGTCTGGAGGCTGTCCGCAAGCGACCGGGTATGTACATCGGTTCTACAGGTCCGAGCGGTCTCCACCACCTCGTTTACGAAATTGTGGATAATTCCATCGACGAGGCTCTCGCGGGCTATTGTACCGAAATAACCGTGGAGATACTCCCCGACGATATCATCCGCGTTTCCGATAACGGCCGTGGTATACCCGTCGGCATACACCCCAAGGAGGGCATTTCCGCGGCGACTGTCGTTTATACTATCCTCCACGCGGGCGGTAAGTTCGGCGGCGGCGGCTATAAGGTGTCGGGAGGTCTGCACGGCGTCGGTGCGTCCGTTGTTAATGCGCTCTCGGAGTGGCTGGAGCTCACCGTCAAGGACGGTCAGCACGTTTACTTCCAGAAGTTCAGGCGCGGTCACTACGACGAGGAGCTCAAGGTCATCGGCGATACCAACGAGACGGGTACCTCCGTTATGTTCAAGGCTGACAGCGAGATATTCGAGACTACCGTCTATGAGTACGAGATACTGCTGAAAAGACTCCGCGAGCAGGCCTTCCTCAATGCGGGCATAAAGATAATCTTCACAGATAAGCGCGATGAAGCCAACATCATCGGCGAGACCCTCCACTATGAGGGCGGTATCCGCCAGTTCGTCGAGCATATCCACGCTACCCGCGGATATGAGGCTCTCGGAGGCGAGGTCATATACGTTTCGGGTATGCAGGGCGACTCCTTCGCGGAGATAGCTATGCAGTACAACAACAGCTACAACGAGGTAGTGCTCTCGTTTGCGAACAATATCCACACCAAGGACGGCGGCTCGCATGAGACGGGCTTCAAGAACGCCCTTGTAAAGGTGATAAACGAGTACGGCAAGAAGTTCGGCAAGTTCAAGGAGAAGGAGAGCTCGAAGAAGGGCAAGGACACTCCGAAGAAGGAGATAGAAAGCCTTAAACGTGAGGACGTCCTTGAGGGTCTGACCGCTATCGTGTCCGTCAAGCTGACGGAGTGCGAGTTCGAGGGTCAGACGAAGGGAAGGCTCGGAAACCCCGAGGTCAAGCCCTTCGTGGAGAAGCTCGTCACCGAGAAGCTGATGAACTTCCTCGAGGAGAACCCCGAGACTGCAAATATAATCTTTGAGAAGTGCATCTCAGCCTACAGGGCAAGAGAAGCCGCAAAGCGCGCGCGTGAGGCGGAGCGCAAGAAGAATACGTTCGGCAACGCCTCCATGCCCGAAAAGCTTGCGGACTGCTCCGAGCGCGACAACCGCTACACCGAGATATATATCGTCGAGGGAGACTCGGCGGGCGGCTCTGCAAAGCAGGGACGCAACAGAAAGTATCAGGCGATACTCTCCCTGTGGGGAAAGATGCTGAATGTTGAAAAAGCCCGTATCGACCGAATTTACGGAAACGACAAGCTTGAGCCCGTTGTTGCGGCTCTCGGTACTGGCATAGGCGAGGACTTCGATATCGAGAAGCTCCGCTACGGAAAAGTCATCATCATGGCTGATGCCGATGTTGACGGTATGCACATCAGAACGCTCCTGCTGACGTTCTTCTTCCGCTATATGAGACCGCTCATCACTAACGGAAACGTCTATATCGCTCAGCCGCCGCTCTACCGCGTTGAGCGCAACAAAAAGGTCTGCTATGCCTTCTCCGACGAGGAGCGCGACAAGTACATCGCGGAGCTCTCAGAGGACGGCAAGTACAAGGTCGAGACTCAGCGCTATAAGGGTCTCGGTGAGATGGACCCCGAACAGCTCTGGGAGACCACTATGGACCCCGAACACCGCACTATCGTCAAGATAGACATGGAGGACGCGCTCCGTGCGGACGAGACCTTCTCTATCCTTATGGGCGACAACGTTGAGCCGAGAAGACGCTTCATCGAGAAGAATGCCAAGTTTGCTCAGAACTTAGATATATAAAAGCTATTAGCCGTTAGCTATTAGCCGTTAGCTGTTAGCCATTAGCTAATGGTATCGGCTTCGCCAATATTATTTGAATAAGTCCGCGTCAGCGGACACCACGAGCTAAAGGCTAAAAGCTAATAGCTAACGGCTTAAAATTGGAGATACAAAACGTAATGGAAGATAAATATATTCTCGAAAAGGAGTACAGCATTTCCGCGGATACCTTCCGTGAGGCTTACCGCGCCTATCAGAAGAAATACGTGTACCCAAAAAGCTACATCTTTATGACGATATTCCTCGTTCTGTCGGCGGATTTCATCTATGCCGCCTTCAAGGATAACAGCAATTACTTCGCCTATATCCTCATCGTGCTCTGTCTCGCGCTCGCATTCAGGGAATGGTACAACCCCCGCAGGATAAGGCGCTCGCTCGTCGAGACCGTGCAGGAAATGGGCGACCCGGTCTACCGCATAGGAGTGGGGGACGGCTTCGTGGATATATCTACGGTGTCCGCGCCCGAGGGTATCGAGGACGAGGACGGCGAGGAGGAGAGCTCCGCCGAGGACGACGCTCCCGAGCCGACGCGAATTCCCGTTGATGAGAAGATGAAGGTGCTCGAATACAGCGAGTTCTTCCTGCTTCTCTACGGCAAGCAGGTGTTCTATATAGTGCCCAAGAAGGGATTCACTGATAAAGAGTGTGAGATCCTTAGAAATATTAAGAAATAGCCGTTAACCATTAGCCGTTAGCCTTTAGCTTATGGTATCGGCTTCGCCGATGTTATTTAAATTATTCCGCGTCAGCGGACACCATGAGCTAAAGTCTAAAGTCTAAAGGCTAATAGCTAATGGCTTCCTTTCAACATATACAGGAGGTAAAGAAATTGCTTTACAATGACAATTCCAAGGTAATACATTCCGAGATAGTCAACGAGATGGAAAGCTCTATGCTCCAGTACGCTATGTCGGTAATCGTATCACGCGCCCTGCCCGACGTCAGGGACGGTCTCAAGCCCGTTCACAGGCGTATCCTCTATACGCTCCACGAGAACGGTCTGACCCCCGACAAGGCGTACCGTAAGTGCGCCGATACCGTCGGTGCTGTGCTCGGTAGGTATCATCCTCACGGTGACGCCGCCGTATACGATGCTCTCGTGCGTCTCGCGCAGAACTTCTCGATGAGATATCCGCTCGTTGACGGTCACGGTAACTTCGGTTCCATCGACGGCGACAAGGCTGCCGCCTACCGTTATACCGAGGCGAAGATGGCGAAGATCACCCTCGATATGCTGACCGATATCAACAAGGAAACTGTCGATTTCGCGCCGAACTACGACGACCGCCTCAAGGAGCCCGTAGTTCTGCCCTCGCGCTTCCCGAACCTGCTCGTTAACGGCTCTACGGGTATCGCTGTCGGTATGGCAACGAATATACCTCCGCACAACCTCGGCGAGGTCATCGACGCGCTGCAGCTCCTTATCGACGACCCCGACTGCTCGATGGACCAGCTGATGGAGAACATCAAGGGACCCGATTTCCCGACGGGCGGCATTATAATGGGCAAGGCGGGTATCCGCGCCGCTTACGGAACCGGTCGCGGTAAGATAATTCTCCGCAGCCGCACTCACTTCGAGGAGATAAACGGCAGGAATTGTATCATCGTCGATGAGATACCCTATATGGTCAACAAGACCCTCATACTCAAAAATATCAATCAGCTCTGCAAGGACAAGCGCCTCGACGGTATCTATTACCTGCGCGACGAGTCCGACAAGGACGGTATGCGTATCGTTATAGAGCTGAAAAAGGACGCTATCCCCAATATCGTGCTCAACAAGCTGTTTGCGATGACTAAGCTTCAGGATACCGTCGGTATCATTATGCTCGCGCTCGTCAACGGCGAGCCGAAGATACTCACGCTGAAGCAGATGCTCCAGCACTATCTCGACTTCCAAGTCGATGTTATCCAGCGCAGAACGCGCTTCGACCTCCGCAAGGCTCTCGAACGCGCCCACATTTTGCAGGGCTTTGTGCTCGCGGCTGACCACATCGACGAGATAATACAGATAATCCGCAGCAGCAGCAATATCCCCGAGGCTAAGGCTCGCCTCATCGAGCGCTTCAAGGATATTGATATGTCCGAGCTCCTCGGTCGTATCGAGGTATTCAAGGATATGGACATCTTCAAGGTGCTCGATACTGCCGAATTCGACCTCAGCGGCACTCACCTCGCAAGCGCGAAGGGGCTCTCCGAGGAACAGGCTGAGGCTATCGTGCAGATGAGGCTCGGTGCTCTGACAGGTCTTGAGCGTCAGAAGATAACCGACGAGCTGTTCGGGCTCCTGACAAAGATAGAGGAATTCGAGGAGATACTCGCGGACGTAAACCGCGTTTATCAGGTAATCATGGACGACCTCAACGCTATCCGCAAGAAGTTCAGCGACGTTCGCCGCACGGACATCGAATCCGTATCGGGTGAGGTCGATATCGAGGACCTTATCCCCGAGGAGGACTGCGTCGTTACGCTCACCAACAACGGCTACATCAAGCGTATGCCCGTTACCGAGTATAAGACACAGCGCCGCGGCGGTCGCGGTATCTCGGGTATGAAGCAGCGCGAGGAGGATTTCGTGGATACTATGTTCATCTGCGGTACTCACGACAATATCCTCTTCATCTCCAACAAGGGCATTATGTACAAGCTCAAATGCTATGAGGTGCCCGACGGCTCGAAGGCTTCACGCGGCTTCAACCTCATAAACCTGCTGCCGCTCACCGAGAACGAGAAAATTGCCGCTATGATAAAGTGCACCGATTTCAGCGACGAGCAGTTCATCGTTATGGTCACCAAGAACGGCAAGATAAAGCGTACAAACCTCTCGCTCTATAAGAACGTGCGCAAGAACGGTCTTATCGCGATAGGTCTCGACGAGGGCGACGAGATAGCGGGCGTTCGTATGACGGACGGCAGTGCTCAGGTATTCGTCGCTACCTACAACGGTATGGCTATCCGCCTTGAAGAGCAGAATGTTCGCGCTATGTCGCGCTCCGCTCACGGCGTAAGGGCGATAAAGCTCCGCGAGGGCGACTACGTCGTAGGTATGGCAAGAGTGCGCGAGGGCGCGGCTCTGCTCACCGTCACCGAGAACGGCTACGGCAAGCGCACGGCTCTCGACAGCTACCGCATACAGGGCAGAGGCGGCTTCGGTCTCACCAACTATAAGGTTGACGAGGTGCGCGGTCACGTCTGCAACATCAAGATCGTTGACGAGGAGGACGATATCATCCTCGTTTCAAGCGACGGTATCATCATCCGTATACTCGCCAGCGACGTCCGTATTATGGGGCGTATCGCAAAGGGCGTGCGCGTGATGAAGCTCAGCGAGGGCGCGAATGTTGTCGCGTTCACCCGTGCCGAGCATGACGACTCCGCCGAGACCGAAAAGGTCGAGCAGCTCACCGACGAGCAGGCTGAAGCCGCTGAAGCTGAGGCTGCCGAGGAGGAGAAGAACGAGGTAGTCATCGAGGCTGACCCCGATGATGACGAGAATGAAGAATAAAGCTGAGGAAACAGCTCTCAGGTTCGGACAGTCGCCTTTTTCGGCGGCTGTCGTCACCTTGCTGAGCCTGTTCTGCCAGTTTCTGAACTGGTTCGCCTTTGAGAAGTTAGGCTACCCGTGGTGGGTGGCTCTGATAACGCCGCTGGCGCTCTGCGCGATGTACCACTTCGTGCAGCTCGACGCGGGCGGAAAAAGCGGCTATTCGCGGATATTCGTGTTCATATTCTCAGCGGCAGTCCCTCTGCTGCTGGGAATATTCGTTACACTGGCGGTCTATCTCGGCGATCCGCAGCTCAGCACGTTCAGCGCGGATAAGGAGTACACGGGGACTGTCCGCGAGCTTGTCTCCCTCTATTCGGGGAGGATCGCGGTCACGTCGGCGTATCTGTGCGTGTTTGCGCTCGCTGATATACCCGTGCTCAGAGCCTGCGACAAAGCGAGGAAATGCCAATGAGATACGTTGTTACGATATTGATAGCTGTCGCGGTGGTGCTGGCGGTGTATCTCCTCTGCGAGAACTGTATCCTGCTGACCGTAAGACACGTAAAATTGGGCAAACGCCTGCGTATCGCGCATATCTCCGATGTACACAGGAAGCGCTATCAGGGCGATAATATGCTCATCGCGGCGCGTGTCGGGCAGGAAAAGCCCGACCTCATATTCATCACGGGCGACCTCGTTTCGCGCAAGGAGGCGGATTTCTCCGTCACCGAGAAGCTCCTGCGCGAGCTGCGGAAAATCGCTCCCGTGTATATGATATACGGCAACCACGAGCAAAGCCTTATCACCCGCGAAAGAGCCCGTGATTTCGAGGCTATGCTCGCGCGGACGGACGTTGTCCTGCTGAGAAACAGCTCCGAAAGCGTGGAGGTCGGCGGCAGTATATTCAATATCTGCGGCATCGAGCCGCCCTACACGACCTACAAGAAGGGGCACGGATACTTCAATCTCGACAGGCTCACAGTGGACGATATACGCGGGCTGGTCGGCTATCCGATTGGCGAGACGCTCCTGCTCGCGCACAATCCCATCTTCGGCAGCGAATACGCCGAATGGGGCGCGGATTACACCTTCAGCGGACACGTCCACGGCGGAGCTGTGCGGCTTTTCGGCATTGGTCTGCTCTCTCCCGAGCGCAAATTCTTCCCGAAATATACCAAGGGCGTGTACGACATCGGCGGGAAAAAGCTCTGCGTTTCCGCGGGCATCGGGAAGCTCCGTGCCTTCAATCCGCCTGAGATAGTTGTTTATGATATATGAAAAGGGCGCATTTGCGCCCTTTTTCTGTAGGGGCGGATATTATCCGCCCGTCAATATACCGACAAACTTACGGCAACAGAATGTAGGGGCGGCGTTTCGCCGCCCCTACAGTGGGACGTCGAGGACGCCGTCCCCTACAAAAATCAGCCGAAAGATTATTCTTTCGGCTGTTTGCTTTGTTATTCTGTTTCGGTGTCTTCCGAGGTGGGTTCGGTGGACGCTTCGGTCGTGGCTTCCGTTGCGGGTTCGGCTGTCTCCTGTCCGAGCTCCGTCTTCTCGTCCTTGTGGACGGTCACTATGAAGCCGTCGGAGTTATTGCCCGATATATCGTATCTGTAGCCGCTCGGTACGGGCACCTGCGTCGTCTCAGAGCCGTCGTCCGAGGGCACGTAGAATATCTCGTAGGTGTTGCCGTCGTCGTCGGTGATAACGAGGTGCTTGTCCTCGTACTTGTATTGGTCACGCAGGAGGTCGATGTACTCCTCAAGGCAGAGATCGGTCTTGGTCATATAGGTCGCGTGGGCTACGCCTACATATCGGAAATGCCACGGCTCGGAGCGTATCTGCGTTATCTTTTCCTTCTCCTCGGTATAGCGCACAATGAAGCCGTATTTATAGCAGTTGTCGTTTATCCACTTGAAGTCGCCCTGACCCTGATAGTCGAGGTCTGTTGTCTCGGTGAAGTCAAAAGCATAGCCTGTTTCGTGCTCGCTCTTGCCCGGGACTGCCGCACGAGGGAAGCCGTCCTCGTCGGTCTCGCCGTTGTATCTGTCGTATATCTCCTGCTGGTATGCCTTCGAGCGGTATGAACCGTAGATCTGGAGCGTATCATTATTGTAGAGCTTGTAGAAGTCCTCTATCATCTTCACCATCGGGTCGTAGACGGGACGGAGGATAGTATACGTATTCTCGGCAACTGTGAAGTAATCTATCCCGCGCTCGTCGTTCATATCAGCGATGTTTACGAGGTCCTCGTCGCCGAGGCTGAAGTATTCGTTGTCGTTGTTGACGAGTATCAGCTCGCCGAAGAACTTGTCCTTGGTCGGGATATCGGCGTATGTGAATACTGTCTTGTCGGGGTCGGGCTCGGCAAGCTCCGCGGGCTCGGTTGTCTCGGGCTCCGCAACGTAGCTTGAGGACGGCACCGTTTTCATACTGCTGTATGCGTTATACACGTTATAGCCCGCAAATCCGAGGATAACTACGCATATCGCGAGCTGTGTCAGATTTCTGGCTCTGTCTATACTTTTTTCTTTGTTTATATCCTTGGGCATCAGCTTCATCTCCTATCTGCCTAAAAATCGGCATTCTTCTTCTTTTCTCTGCGGCGTGCCGCACTACACGGGATATATTATACCACACTTTCCGCGAAAAATATAGTATTTCGGGTCTATCTTTGTAGTTGTGACAAATATAGTCGGCTGTTTTTTGTCACAAACAGTGCAACTTATACATTACGCGGTGTTGAAAATCAGAAAAGATTCAGTAATTTGTATAAATTCGACAAAATATACTATTTGTGATTGTCACCCACGTAATTTTATACAAATAGCAGTCGATTAATATGCTGTAATTCACAATCTTTCGGAAAAAGCTTGAATTTACTGTACTATGATGATATAATAAAATCGTATAGAATGCGCTTATGTGCAGTTCGCATGAACCGTTTCTCAGTCCGTGCGGACGCATTTTTCGCCTCCATAACATTTTCACTTAGTAAGGAGTGATTTCAATGATCTGTCCGTCATGTGGGACAAATAATGAGAAGGGCTTCAAGTTCTGCGTAAAATGCGGAAGTAATCTTGAAAACCCTCAGGAAGTCAATTACGAACAAGTGGATATGGGCGGCTATCATACAGAGGAGGAATTCTCCTCAGCAAGCAGGGGCTTCACCGTCGGCAACGGTACCTTTACCATTAACGACAGAGGCGGTTCAAGCTCCTCTTCTTCCGACATCTACACCGCCGACGAGCTCAACGATACAGACGAGGAGTTCGATTTCAGTATGTACGACGAGCCCTTTATCCCGAGGCTCGATTCAGACAGGCTCAATCTCCCTCAGGCAGGCAGCGAGCCCTTACAGGCTCAGCAGCAGGGCTTCGGTCAGCAGCCTGTGATGGGCGGTATGCCGAATCAGTCCGCAGGCGTTCCTCCTATGGGCGGTATGCCTCAGCAGGGCGCTGTGGCTGCAAATCCGTATATGAACCAGCAGATGATGTACGGTCAGCCGCAGATAATAGGCTATGACCCCAACGGTATGCCCGTATATTCGCAGGCGCCGCCGATGATGTACGGTCAGCCGCAGATAATAGGCTACGACCAGAACGGTATGCCCGTATATTCGCAGGCCCCGCCGATAATGTACGGTCAGCCGCAGATAATAGGCTACGACCAGAACGGTATGCCTGTATACTCTCAGGCTCCGCCGATAATATACGGTCAGCCGCAGATAGTCGGCTATGACCCCAACGGTATGCCGATATACGCTCAGCCAATGCCGATGCAGGCTCCCGCTGCTCCCGAGCCGCAGACGGCTTCGCAGAGCGGCGGTATGCAGGGTATGCCCGCGATGCCGCAGAGCACGCAGACTATGCAGGGTATGCCTTCTATGCAGGGAATGCCCGCAATGCCTCAGCAGGGAATGTCCGGTATGCCCGCTATGCAGGGTATGCCTTCTATGCCTCAGCAGGGCGCAAACAGTATGTACGGTATGCCCGCGCTTCCAAAGGCTCCCGCAAAGCAGGAGCAGGAGGAGCTCGTTGACGTCTCCGAGGACTTCTGGAAGTTCTTCGACGGCGGCTCGGCTACCAAGCACAGAGAGAGCAACCCCGAGGACTTCTTCGGAAAGTCGCACGGTATGGGCGACCTCGGCGGTATGCGTCAGAGCGATAAGAAGAAAAACAGCTATATGAGCGATACTCCCATCGTTGACGGCGGAAAGCTCGCCCACAACGACGCGGATAAGTTCAACAGGTTCTATATGAGGCAGACCGATACCGTGAACGCGGACGACCTCGCCGAGAATACTCACGTTAAGGCTCAGGACCGTATGGGCGTGACCAAGCAGGTGGACGCCGATATGCTCTCGGAAAAGCTGACGGGCAAGTCGCGTATCACTATGTATACCGCGGGCGAGGCTAATGCCGATACCCTCGAGGCTTATGTTCCCGAGCATCAGGAGTCGATGATGAACGAGGACCTCAGCGCCGTGGAGGCTCTCCCAAAGAAGAAGAACCCCTACGAGAGCGAGCTCGACAAGATCGAGCTGCCCGAGTATATGCAGGCTAAAAAGACTGTGCGCGAGGAGACGATAGAGATACCGTCGCTGCCGCAGATGGGTACTGATTAAAAGGAGCTGCCGTCAGGCTGCTTCCTTAAATAAATATAAAGGAGAAGTATTAAAGTGAAGAAGTTTATCCAGGAATTCAAGGAATTCGCACTCAAGGGCAATGTAATGGACATGGCTGTCGGCGTTATCATCGGTGCCGCTTTCGGTAACATCGTTTCCGCGCTCACCGACGATTTCATCAACCCACTCATCGCCTCTATCGGAGGTGCCGAGATCGCGGGCAAGATCAAGCTCCCGTGGGTCAGCTACGACGGACTTGATTCCGAGGCTGTTACTGCGCTCTGCCTCAACTACGGTCATTTCATCACGACGGTTATCAACTTCCTTATCATGGCATTCTGCATTTTCCTTATGGTCAAGGCTGTTAACAAGCTTATGAGCATCGGCAAGAAGAAGGAAGAAGAAAAGCCCGCTGAGCCTCCGAAGGAGGAAGTCCTCCTCACAGAGATCAGAGATCTCCTCAAGGAGCAGAACGCTAAGAAGTAAGCGGATACATATAATGCAACAGGAAGGCTGTTCCGAGTTCGGGACAGCCTTTTTACACAGTTTCGCTTTTTCGAGCTTTTTTCTGTTGACAAGTTAATTGTTCTACTGTATAATTAATGTGTACTCAATAACCGCCGTTAGGCGGTTATTGCCCCGAACTTCGTTCGGGGTGCGCAAATTCTTTGATAATATATGGAATTTGCGCATCACATTAATTGATGTCAAGCTCATTTTGCCCTAAAGGGCAAA
>JAFXXD010000041.1 GCA_017542475.1 Ruminococcus sp.
CCCTTCGCAAACAATCCAGTGAATTGTTTGCGAACATATTGACTGACGTATTGTAGGGGCGCATTCCGTGCGCCCGCCTAATTACAAGCATAAAAACGGCATTGTAACACCGCGCGGAATAATTCCGCGGGCATACCAATTATGAAACGGCAGAAGGGGAGGCTCTCTCTTGCAGAGCCTCCCCTCTTCAAAAACAGTCCACTGGACTGTTTTGGAATTCATCCCCTTGCAGAGCGCCCTTCGGATGCGGGGCTCTGCCCCACGCCCTGCCAAAGGCTCTGCCTTTGGAATCCGCCAAGGAGCACAGCCCCTTGGAACCCGATGTTCGCGCTGTAATTCATTCGGAACGGAAGAGCATTCCGCGCGGATGAGATATGTATAATTCAAAGGAGCAAAATGTGAAAAGTATTACCGATAATATAAAATCTATCGTCATCGTCGCTGTCGTTGTGCTGCTCGGTACGTTCGCGTCGATGAGACTGATGAAAATTCAGGTCGTCGGGAGCGAGGATATCGTCACGCCCAAGAACTACGGCAGAGACGCCCTCACCTACACGCGCGAGATAACTCCCACGCGCGGCGAGATACTCGACTATAACGGCAACGTCCTCGTCGAGAACACCACCCGCTGTGACCTCGTCCTGCAAAAGGCTTTCTTCCCAGAGGATATCGCCGAGGGCAACAGCTGTCTGCTCGAAATATACAACGCCCTGCTCGAACGCGGATACGTCTTCGAGGACACGCTCCCTATCACAAGAAGTGCGCCCTATACCTACACCGAGGACGACGTGGCAGAGGTCGTGGAATCGCTCAACCTCAACGTCTATGCCACCGCCGACAACTGCATAGACAAGCTCATCTCCGACTACATGATAGACGAGAGCTATACCGAAGACGATAAGCGTATCATCGCGGGTATGCGCTATACCATGATGGACAAGGACTTCTCCTACAGCCTCGACCTTGTGCTCGCCAAGGACGTTGACCACCAGACCGTCGTCGATATGAAGGAGCTCGGCAACTTCTGCCGCGGTATCGAGGCTGTCGATTCCGCCGAGCGTAAAATTGTCCGCGGAGATATCCTCCCGCACGAGATAGGCGTTATCGGTCCTATCTACGCCGAGGAGTACGACGACCTCAAGGACAAGGGCTACGCGATGAACGATCAGGTCGGCAAGAGCGGCATTGAGCTCGCTATGGAGAAGGAGCTCCGCGGAAAGGCGGGCACCGAGGAGGTAACCGTCGTGGACGGCGCTATCGTCGATGTCAAGACCAAGGAGGAGACCGTCCCCGGCGAGAGCGTGAAGCTCACCATCGACGGAGCGTACCAGCTAAAGCTCCAGAACATACTCGACAACTTCCTCAAAAACCGTCCCTACTATAACGGCAACAAGGTCAACAAGGGAGCGCTCGTCGTGCTCGACGCCAAAACAGGCGCGGTGCGCGGTATGGCTACCGCTCCGACCTACAACCTAAAGGATATCGCCGAGAACTACGACGCTCTGCTGAAGGCAGAGAATTCCCCGATGTTCAACCGCTGTACGTGGGGTCAGTACCTCCCCGGCTCGACGTTCAAGACCGTCACCGCTACGGCAGGTCTGAACGAGGGCGTCATCACGGGAAACAGCACCTTCACCTGCCTGCAGAACTATGAGTTCTACGGCGGAAAATTCGGGTGTACGGGCTACCACGGAGCTATCTCCGTAAGACGCGCTATCGAGGTCTCCTGCAACATCTTCTTCTACGAGACCTCGCGAAACCTCGGCATCGACAACATCACCAAGTACGCCAAGCTGTACGGGCTCGGAAGCAGTACGGGCATTGAAACAGGCGACGCGTCGGGCTTCCTCTGTAACCCCGAGACCTTCGCCGAGCGCGGTCAGGAGTGGTATATCGGCTACGTTATACAGGCGGGTATCGGTAACCAGGACTGCGGCTTCACGCCGTTACAGCTCGCAAATCTCGCCGCTACCATCGGCAACCGCGGCGTGCGCTATCAGCCCTACCTCGTGGACAGCCTCTACACCTATGGCTCGAACGAGCTCGTAAAGAAGACCAAGCCCACAGTTGCGGACAAGATAGACCTCAACTACGACTACGTTTACGACTACATCATCGGCGGTATGCAGGACGCGGCAAGGAACTGTCCCGTGCCCTATGAGCTCACAGACCTCGGGTTCTCCGTTGCTATCAAGACGGGTACTCCGCAGACCGATATGAACGATAAGAACAAGCAGAACTCCGTATTCATCGGCTTTGCTCCCGCCGATGACCCCGAGATAGCCTTCGCGGGCGTTATCGAGGGCGGCGAATACTCGAAGTATATGATTCGCGACATCATCCTCGCCTATCAGCAGTGCTACGGGCTCAACGGTGTCACGCCCACGGCGGAGCTCCTCGCAGAGGTGCGCAACGGCACTACGGAGGCGGCTAATGCAACTGCCACGACAAGCAGCAATACTACGGTCACTACTACGACCACAACTACAACTACTACAGCTGCTGCACAGTAAAAAACAAGACCGTTACCCTTCGTAGGTAACGGTCTTTCTGTTACTTGCTGAGGTATTCGGGCAGCGACTTTGTTCCGCCTGTCGAGAGGTACGAATAGTAAGCGAGTATCGCGGACGCGTCCTTTGCGTCAACGAGTGTGTCGCCGTTGACGTTTGCGGCTGCCTTCTGCTCGTCGGACAAGCCCGAATCCGTGCCCGTCGAGGACTTCGCATATGCCGCAAGTATGAACGATGCGTCCTTTGCGTCTATAGCGCCGTCGTTGTTGGGGTCGCCGAGCTGTATGGTCTTCACGGGCGGAGTGGTGGTAGTTGCTGTAGTCGTAGTGGCAGCTTCCGTAGTTGTGACTGTAGTTGTAGTAGTGGCGATTGAGGTCGTAGTAGTTGTCGTTGTCGTTGTTGTGGAAGCAGTGGTCGTGGTGGTCGTAGTGGTCGGAACAGTAGTAGTTGTAGTAGTGGTGGTCGTCGTTGTGGTCTCCTCGGGAGCGGTGGTATCAGCTACCTTCTTATATGTCGCGTAGGCAACGGCGGGATAGCTCGACTTGTCCGCGAGCTTTTCGTAGGTCTGCACGATGAGGTCGCCGCCATTGTCCTTGGTGCCTATGGTGTCGATGACCTTTGCCGCTATCGCTACGTGTCCCGCCTGCGTGGGGTGGAAGTCCATATGCGCGCGGTCTTCCTGCATTTTCGTGAAGTACCAGCTGTACTTCGCGCCCGAATCGTCGAGTGAGGTGAAGTCGGTATAGACATCGGCTATGAGCGCATCGCCGAGGTCAGCCGCCATAAGCTGGTCGCGGTAGGAATTGAGCACGGCGTCCGAAACGCTTTTGAGGTTGCTCATAACCGTATTCGCATTACCCGTGTATGTTGCGGCGTAGTAATCAGCGTCAAACTGGAGCGGGTCGTACAGCGTCTGATAAACTATCTTTACATCGGGATTCAGCGCCTTGATATCGGCGCTTATCTTCTGCATATTGGGGATAATACGCTTCTGTATCACGCAGTCGTACTTGTTGGTGTCCTTCTCGGCGAGATTTGCACGGAGCTTCTGGAATATCGGTCCCATTTTGATAGGATTCGCCACCGCATAAGCCTTTACCGCGTCAACGTCCACGAGGCGGGTGATGTCGTCAAACGACGGGTCATCTGGGATATCAGCCTTGGTATAGCCCTCCTTCAAGCCGCCGATATTCGCGCATATGTTGAGCAGGTAGCTCGACGCGTAATGTATCATATCATTGCCGCCGATAGACACGATGACGCAGTCCGCGTCCTTTATCGAGGCGGACAGCTCTGCTGACGGGGATTCAAGCTTGCTGATAAGGTCGGCGGTCTCGTCGCCCGACTGAGCAAAGTTGTCGGTCTTTGCGCCGTAGTAGCTGCCCACGAGCTCGCCGTAGCTGTGCTCGCTCTCAGTGAGTCCGTAGCCTGAAGAGATGCTGTCTCCGAGGACTGTGATGTTCCTGATATCGTCAGCGGCGGTAGTAACGCCTGAAAGCGGGAGCGCAGCTGATATGGTCATTACCGCGGATACGACCGCGGAAATAATTTTTTTCATTTTTATACCTCCTGATGGTGATGGCGGAGCAGGTCCGCTGTATTAAAATTATATACTAAATGCGCGTATAAGTCAAGACTGCCCGACAGGAAAATGCTTCCGCTGCTTGTCCCGTCCGACGGTGTCGGCTTCTTGTTATATCCCGAGTATCCGCGCGGCTTTGAGCAGGACTATCTGCGTCTTGCCGTCGGGGATAGTGCCGTTCATCACCATCTCCACCGCTTCCGCGAGCGGCATCTTTACCACGTCGAGGAATTCGTCGGCGTCGAGCGACTGCTTCTCGTAGGAGAGCCCGCGTGCGAGGTACATATGCGTTATCTCGGTGTTGTATGCGGGAGTGGGGTACATCTCGCCCATATATGTGTATTCGGCGCAGGTGCAGCCCGTCTCCTCGAGGAGCTCGCGCCTGCCGCATTCTGCGTGGTCCTCGCCCTTTTCGAGCTTGCCCGCGGGAGCCTCGAGCGTCACCGCGCGGAAGGGATAGCGGAACTGCTTCACGAGCAGCACCTCATTATTCTCATTCACGGGCAGCACGCAGACTCCGCCGTGGTGGAGCAGGCAGTCGCGGATAGCCGTATTGCCGTTTTCGAGCTCTACCGTGTCGTGCGTTATCGTGAATATCTTGCCCTCGAACACGGTCTCGCTGCTGAGTGTTTTTTCTTCAAGATGCATATGATTACCTCATTTCGTATTTTTGCCGTCCCTGATGAAGCTGCGGGTGTAGACCTCGGAGGCTGTCACCTTCTGGAGCGGTTCGTAGTCGTAATAGTGGCGGAGGCGCGATTCTCCGCGGCGTCTGCGGTCAAGCGGACGCATTATCATCAGGTATGCGGCGAGTATCAGCACCGAGCCGAGCGAGATGAACGCTCCCGTGCGCAGACCAGGGGTGCGGTAGCGGAAGACGATGTCATTAGTTCCCGCGTCAGCCTTTACCGCCATAAAGCCGTAGGACACCTTCTCCACGTCAGCGGGCTCGCCGTTGACCTCGGCTGTCCAGCCCTCGCTGTATGGCACGCTGAAAAATACCAGCCGCGGCTCGCCAAGTGTTATCTCGGAGGTGAAGCCGTGCGAGTCACAGGTGAAGGAGTCGGCGCAGCTGCGCTGCTTCTCGCGGCAGAAGCGCTCGTAGTCGGACTTGTTGAGCTTCACCGCCTGTTCGGTCGGGAGCTTCTCAATAATGCCGCCGTACCTGTCTATCTGCTCGTCGCTGAGGACGAGAGCCTTCATCAGCAGCTTCTCCCTTGCGGCGTCGGACATATCCTCTGCCTCGGATTCGGGCACGTAGCTGTCGTAGGTGAAGCCCATCGGGACATACAGCTTGTTCTCGTAGACCTCGAAGCCGCCCTTTGTCCCGACGTACTCGAAGCCGACCAGATACCTCGTGATATCGACCTTAGATGCTTCAAGCTCGAATTTCTTGTCCCTGCTCTCGGACGAGGACGGCTGCGGGCTTACTCCCGCCTGCATATCCTCGTATGAACAGCCCTCCTGCACCTCGCGGTAGAAATACTTCACGGAGAAGAGCCCGCGGAGGGTATAGTGCGATATATCGGCGCGTGAGGCAACGTCTCTCTGCACGCCTATGCTGTCGTAGAACTCCATTATCGAAGTGCTGACAACGCTCTGGAAGCACCGCATACTCGGCAGTCCCCACAGCATGGGGTAGTTGTCGCAGTTTTCGGAGATGTCCGCGCGGAAGAAGTTGTCCTCGGACACGCTCTCGTACACGTTTTCTTTGCCGTTTATCGCGGTGTCGATGTACTCGCGGGCACCCTTGGGAGTGACGGCTCCGTATACGACTACCGCAAGTATGCACATTATGCTCGCGAGCGCGGTGCTCACTACCGACAGCCAGCCGAAGGTCTGACCGCGTCTGCGGCGTCTGAGCAGATATGCCGCGTATACGAGGAATATCACGGCTATCGCGAGCTGTACGCAGAAGTAGGCGAAGTCGTAGGGAAGAGTGAAGAAGCTGAGCTTGTCGCCGCTCTTCTCGGGAATGAGCGATATCGCTCCGAAGCAGGCGAGTGCCAGTGCCGAAAGCTTTATCGCGGGTGCGAAGTCTGCCCTTTCGTCGTCGAGCGCGAGAGCCGTCATCATCGCGAGTACGAGTATCGGCATAAAGAAACAGCGTGCGTAGTAGGAGGCATTGAAGGTGTAGAACATACTGTTGAGTATCGGCACGAACGCGCATACAGCGCAGAATACCGACACCCTCACAGCCCAGTGCTTCCTATGGGCGCGGAGGAAGGTTATCACGCCGAGCATACCGAACAGCGGGAAGTAGCCTCCCACCGACGACCACTTCGCCTGCTCGCTCTTGAAGAGGTTTGGGCGGGCGGGAGCGTCCGACGGCATAAAGAAGGTCTGTATCACGCGGATAACGCGCGAGGGCTCGCGGAAGAGCACCCAGTCGATGCCGTAGAGGTGCTCGCTGACACGGTAGTTGCCGAGTATCGCCAGCGCCGACGGCAGCAGCACGATACAGGCTATGCACGTACCGATGAAAGCCTCGAAAAGCAGACCGAAGAAGCGGCTCCACGAGGCGCGGAAGTCCTTGCAGGGCAGGCGCATAAAGAAGTACATTATCAGGAACACGACCTCACCCGCAAAGAAGTAGTAGTTGAGCGCCGCCATCACCGCGACTATGACCGCGAACCAGCCTCGGCGGCGGTTGTTGATGTTCTCCTCAAGGGCTATCAGCATCAGCGGGAACAGGGCGGTGACGTCCTGAAAGTGGTTGAAGAAGAGGTTGAACACCTGAAAGCCAGAGAATGCGTACAGCATAGCTCCGACGAGAGCGGCTTCCTTGCCGCGGACGAAGCGCCGTATATAGGCGTAGGCGGTCAGCGAGGCGAGCCCGTGCTTCAGCGCGAGCAGAAACGGTATCGAGTATGCGACCGCCGCCCGCGGGAGTATCGTCGTCAGCCAGAAGAACGGGCTTGCCGCGAGGTAGAACGAGTAGGAGGTCAGCCAGTCCGAGCCGAGGTCGGTGAACCAGTTCCAGCCGAGCTGTCCCGAGCGCACCGCGTCGTTGGAGAGGCTGTAGAACGGTATCTGCTGGGCGTTGAAGTCGCCGTAGTAGATGAAGTAGCCGCGCTCGCATATCATCACGGGCAGCAGCGACAGCAGCAGCGTGAAGAAGCCGAGCAGGAAGGCTGTCAGGTATTTTTCCTTTGTGTATTGGGTGTATCTGAGTTCGTGAGTTTTCATTCCTGTCCTCCGAATTATTGGCAATACACCTATTATATCACAAAGCCGCCTGTTAATCAAGCACCCGTTTTGAGCCTTTAGCCGTTAGCCATTAGCCTTTAGCTGAAAGTACCGCCTTCGGCGATGTATCAGAATATGTGAGCGAAGCGAACACATAAAGCTAATGGCTAAAGGCTAAAAGCTAATGGCTCATACCATTGTAACAGCGGCAAGCTTCTCCGCATACTATACATCGGCAGGAGCGTCCTGCCAATAAAAAGGAGGGACTATAATGGCGACATTCTATAATCAGGCTACGCTTTCCTACAATGGAAACGTGACTGTTTCAAATATCACAGCAGGCGAGATACTCGACACCGTATCTGCCGCGAAAACCGCCCTGACCGACACCTATACGCAGGGCTCGGATAAGGCTTTTGCGATAAGCATACTCAACACGGGACAGACCGACCTCACGGGGCTTACCGTCACCGACGACCTCGGCGCGTACAGCTTCGGCGACCCCGCGCAGGAGCTCGTCCCGCTGACCTATACCGAGGGCTCTGTAAAGCTCTTCGTAAACGGTGTATTGCAGGCGGCTCCGACCGTGGCTTCCGCTCAGCCGCTCACCTTCACGGGCATTTCGATCCCAGCGGGCGGCAGCGCTATAATAATGTATGAGGCTGAGGTCAACCAGTACGCGCCCTTCGGAGCTGACGCGGGCATTACCAATACCGCTGAGGTAACGGGTGCGGGCGGAAGCGTGCTTGCTTCGGCTTCCGCGACCATCACTCCCGAGGAGGGGGCAGAGCTCGCGATATCGAAGTCGCTCTCGCCCGTGACTGTCTCGGGCGGCGGAGAGGTGACCTACACCTTCGTTATCCAGAACAGCGGCAGCACAGCAGTCGAGACGACCGACAATGTTGTATTCACCGACGTATTCGAGCCCGCGCTCGATATCTCGTCCGTGACCTACAACGGCACGGCGTGGGCAGCGGGTACGAACTACACCTACGACGAGGCTACGGGACAGTTCACAGTTCCCGCAGGACAGATAACCGTTCCTGCGGCGACCTATTCGCAGTCGAGTGAGGGCGGCGCGTGGAGCGTCCAGCCCGGCACGAGCACGATAGTCATTACAGGTAATATCATAAGCTGACCTGTTCTTCCCCGAGCGGTATTGTGCCGTTCGGGGAATTTTTTTCTTGAAAGAGGCGTGAAAATGTGGTATACTTATTAGAAAGTGGAGAAAGGAGCGGGAAATGGTGAGAAAGATTCTTTTTATCGGTGGGTCGCCGTGCAGTGGGAAAAGCACCGTTGCCGAACGGCTCTCGCAGGAGTACGGCGCGCATTATTTCAAGGTAGACGATCTACTGGGCGAGCTCATAAAAGTCTCGGCGGACAGGGGCTGTCCAGTGTGCGCGAGCATTTCGGCTATGTCTCCCGATGAGATATGGCTGAGAGAGCCGCAGATTCAGTGCGATGAGGAATTCTTCATCTACGACGAGCTCTCGGAGGCTGTATTCGAGCGGCTTTGCGGCATTTCCGCCGACTTCATCGTTACCGAAGGAGCGGCTTTCACCCCGCGGATAATGGCAAAACGCGGTATAACAAACTACATCGCCATTGTCCCAACACCCGATTTTCAGGTGTCCCGCTACAGGGAGCGCGAATGGGTGAAGTTCGTGCTTGAAGGCTGCTCGGACAAGCAGAGGGCTTTTGACAATTGGATGAAACGCGATATCCTCTTCGCCGAACAGGTAAAGGCGGAATGTGAAGAGCTCGGCTTCCCGTGCATAGTCAACGACGGCACAAGAAGTCGTGACGAGATATTTCGTATAGTACAGGAGTTTTTTCAGCTCCGATAATCGCGAATTAGAAAAAATCGCGGGAATCTCTGAAAAAATTTCTGAAACTACCCCGCTTTTGAAAAATACCGTGCGTAAACTATATTAAGATACGGGGGTGATCTGAATGGATCCGGATACACATCAAATCATAACCCAAGTCTATCAGGCAAAAAAGGACAACGCCGCCACTGACGAGCTTATCGCGGCGTATATGCCGTTCATCAAGGCTGAGACAGCCAAGTTCCTCAACAGACCGCCCGAGCAGAGCGACGACGAGCTGAGTATCGCCATGTTCGCCTTCTACGAGGCTATACGTACATATTCGCGGCTTCGCGGCGCGTTTCTCAAATTCGCCGCCATGAAGATAAAGAACCGCTTGATAGATCACTACCGCAAGGAAAAAAGAAACAGGATAACGGTCTCGCTCGACGAGGAGTCCGAAGACCGTCCCGATCTGATAGATACAATCAAAGACGAGCACGACAGCTTCGGGGAGAATGAGATACGCGAGGCGACACAGCAGGAAATAGCCGAGCTCTCCGCGCAGATGACCGATTTCGGAGTCTCCATGCAGGATATCGCCGATAACTCTCCCAAGCAGAGGCGCACGCTCGAATGCTGCCAGAGGGCAGTTTATTACGCACGCCATAATCCCGAGATACTCGAGGATTTTCTCCGCACCAAGCGAGTCCCCATTGCCAAGCTCGCAGAGGGAGCGGAGGTCGAGCGCAAGACGCTCGAAAGACACAGACGCTACCTCGTGGCGGTGCTCCTCATATGCACCAACGGCTACGAGATACTGCGCGGACACATAATGCAGGTACTGAAAGGAGGGGGAGATGTATGAAATATCTGGTAATGGAATGTCATAACGGATATGCTGTCCTTATGGACGAGGAATCGCGCTTCGTGAATGCGGCGAATCTGCACTACGAGGTCGGACAGACTGTCACCGAGCCGATACTGCTCGATACCGAGGACAAGTCCAAAACAGGCGGCAGACGCATAATTATGCGTGCTGTAAAGGTAGCGGCAACTGCGGCTTGCCTGACAGTCGTAACTGTCGCGGGATTCAGCTTCTTCGGCAAGGACAAGGCTCAGCCCGTTCCCCATTCAGTCGTATTCGTTTCCGCCGCCGCCGAGATAGAAATGGAGCTCGACGACACTGGCAGCGTTGTAAGGCTGAAGAGCCGTTCCGAACGCGGAAACGAGATAATAGACAAGTACATCGAATCCCACGGCACTACCTCCGACAAGACTGATACCGCGAACGCTTTGCTTGAGACACAGCTCGAAAACGGCTATATTTCTACAGGAGACACGGTGGATGTTCTCGTCCCCGCCGATGATGAAAGCTATAAAGAGTACAAGTCAGAGCTCGAGGATAAGGCTTCCAAGCTCGATATCAACGTCAACATCAAGAAAAAAGATAATTCCCATCCCCACCATGAACCGCCGACTCCGCCCGCAGTGACCGACAAGAACGGTCCTGCGAGAGAGACGGCGACAGCACCGACTGCTCCCGCACCTCCCGTTACTGCTCCCGTTGCGGCTGTCAAGCCCGACGAGAAGGTGACAGCTCCCGTAGCCGAGCAGCCGACAGCTCCCGAGGTGCCGACGCCTCCCGTCACACCTGACGAGGGCATACATCCCACCGAGCCCGTCGGACACGAGCAGCACGAGCACCCGACGCCTCCCAATACGGAGGGCAGAGGCATTGCAGGTCACGGACCTGCGGCTCTTCCCGCTCCCGAAGCTCCTACAGCTCCGGAGGTTCCCGAGGCACCGCTCCCGCACGAGGAGACAGAAACTCCCGCAGAGCTGTCCGCAGACGAGCTCCCGCAGGACGCGGCTGAACAATGACATAACCGATTCTCTATAAACCACCACCGAAAGGCTGCCAAAGGGTATCGTACCCACGGCAGCCTTTCAGTGTTTTTAATGATTTTCGATTTTTTTCAAAAAATTTTTTGAGTTACCCCGCTTTTGGGAAAAACGCTCCGTAAACTATTAACAGAAGCTCGAAAAGAGTTGATATCCGAAAACGGAAAATTTATTAAAAAGGAGTAATCATTATGAGAAGCAAGAAGTCAATCATCGCTGCTATCGCAGCAGTATCGATCATCACCACAGCAACAGGCGTGACATCGTTCGCTGCTATCAACAACGCAGAAGAGAAGGCTGCTGAGACAGTCGAGGTCACCACTGAGGTAACTACCGAGGCTGAGACTGAGGCAGAGGCTGAGGTTACTGAGGACGAGGCGACTCCTGCTGCTGAGGCAGAGGTAGCTGCTCCCGCTGAGGAGGCTGAGAAGCCCGCTAAGCCCGAGAAGCCCGAACTCGTAAAGCCCGAGGACAAGGAAGAGGGCGAAGAGGCTGAGAAGCCCGAGCCGAAGAAGCACATCGGCAAGCACGAGATCGTAGAGAAGATCAACGACACATTCGACATCGACGCTAAGGATTTCAAGGACGCTGACGCTAAGGCTTCATGGTTCGAATTCATCAAGGAGGGTCTTGAGCCCAAGGCTCCCGAGAAGCCCGCTAAGCTCGAAGAGGCTGAGAAGCCCGTTCCGCCTGTAGCTCCCGAGAAGGACGAGAAGGTCAAGCCTGAGGCACCTGTAGCTCCCGAGAAGCCCGCTAAGCTCGAAGAGGCTGAGAAGCCCGTTCCGCCCGTAGCTCCCGAGAAGCCCGCTGAGCCCGCTGACAAGCCCGTTCCGCCTGTAGCTCCCGAGAAGGACGAGAAGGTCAAGCCCGAGGCTCCCAAGGGACCCAAGGCTCACGAGAAGGCTGTTGTTGAAGAGGCAACAGAGGCTGTTGAAGAGGCAGCAGAGACAGCAGCTGAATGATCCCCACTCTTTCCTGAAAAGATATTGATGAATAGAAACATAGAAAAGGCAGTCCCGTGAGGACTGCCTTTTGTTTTTGTATATCAGCTTCGATAAAGCTACGGGCGAACAGATTGTGCCGCTGCAAGAAATCAATGTAGGGACGCGCATTGCGCGTCCGCAAATTCTCCGTATGTCCGCGGACGACCGATGGTCGTCCCTACACAGCAAGTTTTTTCAGAAGTGCGGGAAGGTCGCTGAAGCGCTCCAGCTCGGGGACCTCCTGTTCTATCGTGCCGAAGCCGTAGGCGGCGTGTATGAAGTCGAAGCCCGCCTGCATCGTGGCGTCGTAGTCGCCCTGTATATCGCCTATGTAGTAGGCTTTGTCGAGAGCGTTGCGCTCCGCGAGCAGTGCGATGTTCTCGCCCTTGCCCTTGAGGTTGTTGCCGTAGCATTCGATGTCGGTGAAGTATTTCCCGAAGCCGTAGTATTCGAGGAAAGCCTCGATGTAGCCGCTCTGGCAGTTGCTGACGATGAAGAGTGGATAGTCCCTGCGCAGAGCCCTGAACGTCTTTTCAAGGTCGGGGTAGAGCACTCCGCCGTGCTCGCGGAGGTATTCGTTCTCGTGGTCGCAGCAGAGCGTCAGCAGGTGCATACGCTCGGCTTTCGGGAGATCGGCGAAGATGATGTCGGCTATTCTGTCCATAGTCAGACCCATCACGGACATCACGTCCTCACGCGTAATATCGGGGCGGTCATAGCCGAGTTCGCGCAGCTTTTCCGTCCACGACGCTGCCACGCCCGCGGAGGAGTCCCACAGCGTGCCGTCCATATCGAATATCAGTCCTGTTTTCATTTGCCCTCCGTCATTCTGGCGTATATCTCGCCGAGCTGTACGCGGTCGTGCTTTACGTCGTCAAGGATGGTTATCCTGCCTGTTCTTACTGTGCGTGCCTTCTCCCACATATCAGCGAACATATCCTCGGTTATGCCGTAGGCGTGAGGGTCGATGACGAGCTTGTGGTTCGCGAAGAAGGCGAGTATGCCGCTCGGGTCCTGTCCTTGGAATATGCACGCGGGTATTGTGCCGAGAGCGACTGCCAGTCCGTGCGATATCTTTATCTCGGGGTAGTACTCCTCGATTGCGTGCGCGAAGAGGTGCTCGCTGCCGCTGCACGGTCTCGACGAGCCCGCTATCTCCATTGCAAGTCCGCCCATAACGAGAGCGCGGGAGAGTATGCGTATGAACACGCGGCTCTTCATATCCTGCTCGTCGCAGTGGTAGACGGAGTCGTAGCTCATACGGCTGAGGGCGTAGGCGAAGTCGTCTACCTGCGTGCCCGTCTTTGCGGCTGAGAGCTTCCAGTCGTAAAGGGCGGTGTGCTTGGCGATGGTGTCGCCTATGCCCGAGAGCGTCTGCGTCTCGGGGGCGTTGATTATCATATTCGTATCGACTATGATAGCCGTCGGTATCTTGCACTCTATCGTCTTTCGCACCGAGCCCTCTGTTTCGAGGACTGCGAACGGCGAGGCGAGTGAGTCGTTGCTGAGCGAGGTCGGCATACAGATGTAGACTGCCTTGCTGATGTGAGCCGCGTACTTCGCGGTATCGAGCACTCTGCCGCCGCCTATGCCGATGATTATCTTTATATCCTCTATGCAGACCTTCTTGGCTATGGCAACGGCTTCATCGAAGCTCGCGCTGCCCATGGCGTATATCTCGGCTCCGCCGAAATCGCGGCTGATGTCGGTTATCTTGTCCTTGTATATGCCGATGAGGAACTCCTCGGATACGACGAGTGCCTTCTGACCGATTATCTCGGGAATATAGCGGCTGATTATCTCGTCGGAGCGGAAGAACGCGTCCTCCTCGACTGCGAGACATATCGGCAGATTGAAACGTGTGTGCTGGTTCATACGAGCACCTCCTGATGTTATTATGTGCTGATTTGATTATACTATAATTCACTGCGAAATGCAACTATAAAAACGGGACGTCCACTGCATAAAAAAGCGGCAGGGGAGCTCCCTGCCGCTTTGCTGTTATCCGTTAATTACAGAATGACTGTGTATGTAGAACTCCTCCTGACTCGGCTGCCAGCCCTTGACCTTCGGCGGGAACTGAGCGTCAAAGCGCTCGAACTCCTCGGGGTCATCGCAGGGGTGGTCGGAGTCGCTCGGGTGGTAGAACCACTTCCGTCCGTCGAGCGCACCATCTGCGAGCTCCTTTACGAGCAGAGCCGCGGGGAAGATGTCGTCCTCGAAGCAGACGTTGTACTTCTTGCAGCTCCTGTAGCCGCGTGCAACGTAGTTGTCGGGATTGCCGAAGTTGATGACGACGTCGTAGCCCAGCTCACGCGCGATAGGGAAGGTGTGCCCGAGCAGAGCCTTGCCTATGCCCATACGCTGATACTCGGGGACAACGCACAGCGGTCCCATAGTGAGCACCTGTTTCTCGCTGCCGTTTTCGTCGATGAGCCTGCTTTTCGCGTACATAACGCAGCCGACTATCCTCCCGCCTGCCTCGGCAACGAAGTCGAGCTCGGGTACGAAGTCCTGATGCTGTCTCAGCACGTGTATGAAGTAGTGCTCGTCGCAGCCGGGGCGGTTCTGGTTCCAGAAAGCCTCGCGTGCGGCGTTTTCGGTGTTGTGGTAGTCATTTACTGTTTCTCTGCGGATGATGAAGTCATTATTATTCATTGTTTTTCCTCCTGAATATGGTTGACAAGACACGGGAGGCTTGTGTGGGATAGTATTCGCAAACCTTCCGTTTACGCTGCTATCTCCGTTTTCGTAGTATTTTTCAAACACTTTCTCCTTTGAGATATTGCGGCTTTTGCCGCTGCCGACATTATAGCACCGATCAACGTTTTTGTCAAGGGACGCGGATACATCGGTGCGGGCGGCGGGACGCCGCCACTACAGTTTTAGCTCAAGCAAAAAGATAATACAATTGATTTATTCACGATTAGTAAATTATTATGTAGCAATATCCACTGAAACAGCTTCCTCCCTTTGGCTATTTTGACTAAAAGACTTTTGAAAAGTTCTACGCGTGATAGATGTGCAAATTCACCGAATCCGCTTGACTTCCTTTGGGCAATATGTTAGAATCAAGATAGGCAAAAAGCCAAGGCGGTTTCCTGCACTGTGCCGCCGAATGGGAAATTTTACATTTTAATGGGAGGGTATTTATGCTAAAAAACAAATTTATTTCAAAGGCAGTGAGCACTGTCGCTTCAGTCGCTATGGTGTTCACCTCGATCCCGTCCATCAATGTTATGGACAAGGCTGTTGCCGCTGATACGATGACAGCTTTCGAGATCACCGAGAACATGAAGGTCGGCTGGAACCTCGGTAACACTCTCGATGCAAAGGCAAGCAACAAGCAGGGCGACCTTGAATCAGCAGGTCTCGAGACCGAGACTTCCTGGGGCTGCCCCAAGGCTACTCAGGAACTCTTTGACGCTCTCAAGGCTAAGGGATTCAACACTGTCCGCGTTCCTACAACTTGGTTCCAGCACCTCGACGCCGACAACAACATCGACCCCGAGTGGATGGCTCGTGTCAAGGAAGTTGTTGACTACGGTATCAATAACGATATGTACATCATCCTTAATGTTCACCATGAGAACTGGGTGAACAGAAGCGATTTCGCTAACGCTTACAACGAGATTCAGCCCAAGCTCATGAAGATATGGACTCAGATCGCTACAGAGTTCAAGGACTACGACCAGCACCTCATCTTTGAGTGCATGAACGAGCCCCGAGCTGTCGGTACAGAGCACGAGTGGTGGGCAGCATCGGCTGTTCCCGAGTGTGATGTCATCAACGACCTCGAGCACGATTTCGTAGACCTCATCAGAGGCATGGACGGCCCCTATGCAAAGACTCGTCTCCTTATGCTCCCCGGCTACTGCGCGAGCGCTGAGACTCAGTTCCTTGAGGCTATCGACGTTCCCGACGATGACTTCGTTGCTATCTCGGTTCACGCTTATTCACCCTACGATTTCACTATGAATGCTGCCGTTGAGGACCACTCGGTATTTACAGGCACCAAGTATTCTCAGCAGCTTTCAGACATCCTTTCGGGTATCCGCCAGACCTTCATCGAGAAGGATATCCCCGTTGTTATCGGCGAGATGGGTACCTCAAACTTCGGCAATACTCAGGCGCGTGTGGACTGGACAACTCAGTACTTCACTACTACTAAGAAGTACGGTATCCCCTGCTGTCTCTGGGACAACAACACCGTTGAGAACCCCAAGGACCCCGGTGAGTGCCACGGCTACATCAACCGTTCCACATATGAGTGGTATGAGGGAAGTGCTCCCGTTATCGACAAAATGATGGAGATAATGAACGATGATTCTATCGTCTGGGGCAGCGAGGGCAAGGCTCCCACATACACACATCAGGCTCTCTCTGACGGTACTGTCTTCAGAGATGAGGCTATCGAGATAGATGCTTCCAAGTCAAAGACCTATGAGAACACTACTCCCGGTCAGGAGATCTCGTGGAGCGAGCTCGAAGGCAAGGAAGTTGCTATCAAGTTCACAGGCACAACTCCCGTTCTCGCATTCTCTGATGCTGAGTACGGCAACTGGACTGAGATCAAGCCCTACGCTATCGATGAGGAGAACGGCATCGCTTACTACCTCGTAAGCCAGCAGCTCCCCGCAGCTTGGAGCGACCTCTCCACAGTCAACCATATGCAGGCAAGAACCGATAAGGTTACTACTATCGAGAAGATGGTCATCCTCAACGCTCCCGAGGTCGAGATCGACGTTCCCGTTGACAAGACCAAAAAGTACAAGATCGACTTTGCGAACGCTCCCAAGGACGAGGGCAGCCTCGTTCTCTACTTCGAGGGCGAGCCCAATACCGATACAAACGGTGCTGTCGGCTTCAACGGCGACGGCTGGGAAGAGGAAAAGTGGTCAGGCAAGACTAATTCTCTCGGTAAGCTCACTATTGAGATAGACCGCACAAAGTTCCCCGCTGATCTCGCTTCTGCTGAGTGCCAGATCTGGTATCAGCCCGAGCTCGTTGATATGGTGAGCTATGAGTTCTCCACACAGCAGCCCGGCACGGTTACAACCCCCGAGGAAACAACTACAACAGAGACTACAACTATCACTACTGTTACTACAGTAACTACAACAGCTGATTCAAGCGTTGCAAGCTCAACTACCGAGAGCGGCAACCTCAGCGTGACCATAAAGGGTGACGCTAACGTTGACGGCAAGTTCTCGATCGCTGACGCAGTTGCTATCCTTCAGCACATCGCTAACCGCGACAAGTACGAGCTCAAGCCGCAGGGTCTAGTTAATGCAGACGTTGACGGCGAGGCAGGCGTAACAGCTAACGATGCGCTCTTCATTCAGAAGGTTGACGCAGGTGCTGCTTCACTTTCTTAAGTTAATCAATACAAATCCTTCGCTCTAACATATTTTATGCCGCACCTTACGGTGCGGCATTTTTTTGCTCTGAGCTGTATGAAAACGGGACGTCGAGGACGCCGTCCCCTACAGAATATGCGGAAAGCTTTTGTCATTGCTGCCCGCCGAAAGCAGACTATGAGTTCTGTACAAAGTGAGCGAGCGTGTGAGCGGGTTCGTAGTTAGGGGGGGCGGGGAGTGCGCTCCCCGACAGGGTCTGGGGCGGCGCCCCGGCGGATTCCAAAGGCAGGCTCAACGAGCCCGTCCCCTCTGTCGCTTCGCGACATCTCCCCGCACTGCGGGGAGTCACCTTTGGCGGGTCAAGGGCAGAGCCCTTGCTTTGGTTGACAAAGTTAAACGTATATGGTATAATATATAAAAATTCAAACAAAGGAGGCGCGAAATGAGAAAAATAATCGCGCTGCTGATGTCGCTGACCGTTATTGCGGGTGTGACTGCGTGCAGCGATAAGTCCTCCGAGAGCAGCCCGAGCGAGAGCACGACGCAGCAGGTCACGACCGAAGCCGAGCATACAACGGCTCTCGTCAACAGGATGAACGCGGAAGAGCTCGGGAGCGTGAAAAAGCACGCTCTGACCCTACTCGACGAGCCCGAGGATACCGCTCACACCGTGGCTGTCGAGAAGGATATGATAGCAATTGACGACGCGCTTGCCAAGTACAAGGGATACCTCGAGGACGGCACGCTGACGGAGGAGGAGTACAACAAGTGCGTTGAATACACGGAGGAGCAGCGTGCAAATGGCGAAGAAACCGTCATTGATGCGGTGTATGTGCTCATTGACGGCTGCTACTATACGGGACTTGTCCCGCCATTCGACTATGACGGAGGCGAGCTTGAATTCTCCGAGGCTATCTATGTGGGTGACTCCGATGGCGGGGACGAGGACGGCTATAAGTCCGAGTATTACACAGTTCCCGACGCCGAGGCTTACTTCGAGCACTACCGCAAGCAGCTTGAGAAAGAGGGAAACAATGCAGCCGAGGTCGATAGCAAGGTCAGGCAGTCGCGGCTCGTCTTCGACGCGATAATGAACAAGACCTATGAGGAGCTCCCCGAGGGCACGGTCAATTTCGATGATCCGAACAGCGTCGCGCAGTATTTCGGCGACCCCTTCGCCGACTACAGGAGCGTGTGGGAATACGACCGCGCCGAGGTCGAGGCGATAAAGGACAGCGTCGAGGAGTACGAGTTCTACGACAGCGAGCTTGATCGGACCTTCCTTGTACACGTTATTCTTCCGCCCAATTATAAAAAGAACTATACCTACCCGATGGTATTCCTCACCGACGGAGTGTGGCGCTTCGGCAATACTCCCGCGCTCCGCAGGGCTATGGAGGACGGCGAGGCGGCGGAGGTCATACTCGCGACACTTGCCTTCGATTACAAGACCGACAGCACCGACCTCAGCACACGCTATTCCACCCTCGTCATCGAGCGTGACGGGCTGCTCGATTTTGTGACCGACAACGTTATGCCCTACCTTTGCGAGCAGTACAATATCGACAATGAGCTGTCCACGCTCTTCGGACACTCCGACGGCGGCGTGTTCGCACACAATGCGCTGTTCAAGTCCGATAAATATGAGAATCAGCCGTTCGGCAAGTACATCATCGGAAGTCCGTCGTTCTGGGGACTGTACGATGACGACTTCGACCTCGACGTGCAAGGCTGTCTCAATGACTACGGCTACTTTGACAGGAACGAGAAGCTCGGCAAGGCTGTGTTCCTGTGCGGCGGCTCGCTGGAGGACCCCGACTACGAGGAGCAGTACCGCGGGCACGACACCACGCTTGAGGGACTGGAAAAGCTATACGAAAGGCTTCAGCTCCACGATGCGTACGTCACCTACAAGCTTTATGAATCCCACCACTACCAGTACATACCCGAGATGCTCCTTGAATACCTCAGGGAGACATATCCCGCCTGATAAGGAGAATAACTATGGATGATCTCAGAGACACACAGCAGTCAGCGGGAGCGCCTGCTGACACAAAAAGGGGCTATGCTCCCGACGCCGCAAAGGAAGCGGTATTCAGCGCAGACGATGTATACTTTATGGGCAAGCTCCCCTCGGGGAGCGAGGACTCGATGTTCGTGAGCCTGCTCAAGGCGATAGGCGGCGCTCTCGTCGGAGCTCTCCCGGGTATGATACTGTGGATAATCATTGGCAGATTCGGCTTCTTAGCGCCTCTGTGCGGCGGCATACTCGCCCTCGGAACGGTCGCGGGCTACGTCTTTATGAGCAAGGACGGCGAGCTCCCGCAGATATACGGGATAGTCACCTGCGCGGTGATAATCGTCGTGTCGATATTCCTCGCCGAGAAGGTCGTATGGTGCTGGAGAATGGCGGATATGTTCCCGCAGATAATGAACGAGGTCAAGGATACGCTGTATCTGTTCGGAGAAGTGGGCGGCGTTTCGCAGGAAACGGTGGACGAGATAGTTGACGAGAACCTGCGTGAGGGGCTTGGCTTCTCCGAGTGCACGTTCAGCAACTTCTTCTTCAATTTCAGCAGGTCGCTGAGATACTTCGGCGTGACGGGAAGGTACTACTTCAATCTGGTGCTCAGCTACGCCGTAGCGGGAGCGGGCGCGTTCTGGATGTACAGAAAAGCTACAAGATGACATAGAAAAAGCCGTGTCGGGGGACGCGGCTTTTTTGTATTATTCCGTAAACAGGCGGTGCAGTCGGAGCAGATACGCTCTCTTCCAGCGGGAGTAGAGCTCCTCGTCTGCGGGGGAGGGGAGCGCTCCTGCGTTCAGCGCCGCAAGCACCCGCTGACCTGCCTGCCCGCCGCCGTGCGGGAGCTCCGTCTCCGCGGCAGTACAGGGCTGTATGCCGTTTGTGGTTACTGTGCACGAGCAGCGCGGCGGCTCGCCTGCGGAGTCGAGTATGCCGCGCTCGTCGTCGGTGACGGGGACTTCGGCTATATCCAGCCGCAGGAAGGGCGGGAGCAGCACCTCCGCCTCTTCGGGCTTGGCATAGAAGTCGAGAGCCGCGGCGACGTCAATGCAGGGCGTGCCCTTCGGGAGCGTGAACCTCATCAGCGCGATACCGAGCCTGTCGCGGTATTCGCTCAGGAAGCCAGCCGTCGAAGTCGAGGTGAGCGAGAGCGTCGCTCCCGCCGCCTTGCAGAGGGCATAGTCAGACCAGCGCTCCACGCGGAAGGTGCGGAGCTCCTTCTCGGCGGTGCATCTGCGGAACGCCGAAAACAGCCCCGCGAACAGCTCCGTGAGCCTGTCCGTATCCGCGAGTATGGCGGGATTCAGACGCTTTCCCTCTGCGGCACGCGCACGCTCGGCAGCAGTACCCGCGAAGAAGAGCGAGTTCAGCACGACGTAAGCCTTGGGGTCGCTGTGAAACGGGTCAGTGCCCGATACATCGCCTATATAGTACCGCAGAGCGGCTTTTTCGCGCGGGGTGAGCTCAGCCATAATGCCTCCTAAAAATGAAGCCGACCGAAGAAGCGCCTTCGGTCGGCTCGATTTTACCATGTTTCTGCGCCGCCGCCCTGATTGGGGTCGGGAGTTACTACGGGGTCGGGAGTTACCACTGGGTCTGGAGTAACTACAGGGTCGGGAGTAACTACAGGGTCTGAAGTCCCGCCCTGATTGGGATTTGTGGGCTCAACTACGTTCGGATCTATGGGCTCGACTACGTTCGGGTCAGTCGGATTTGTCAGATTCGGGTCGAGGTTCGGGTCAATGGTGGGGTCGCCCGTTTCCACGGCAGTAGTCACTGTTTCGGTATATCCCGGCATACCGCCTGTGGGGATACGTCCGTTCCACAGGAAGCCCGAGCCTGTTGTCAGCGTGATAGTGAAGCTTGTGCGCGGTCTTGATACCGTTGACTTCACTGTAGTGGTAGCCTTGGTCGTCGAAGCCGCCGATACCGTCGTCTCGACTGTGGGGATACCGCTCTGTACGGTCTGCTGACCGTCGTCCTTTGCCATATTCTCACGTCCGATGTTGGTCATTATCTTCTCGGACGGGGTGATCGGGAAGATTATAAAAAATGCGAGGATAAGCAGAGTCATCACCACGAAGCTTCCGCACGAGAGCACGGTTATCTTCGTGGACTTTTTCAGGCTGTCGAAAAATCCTGTAATTTTGCTCATTTATTTAACACACTCCAAAAATGTCTGAGGTTGATTTGCGTACATATTATTTTATCTCATACAGGGGAAAAAGTCAATAGGCAAAAGTGATAAAACGGCGAAACTTGTCGGGGAAAGTCAGCCGCTCCTTCATTTCAGGCAGTCTATCAGGTCGCCGAGGCAGAGCTCGAAGCAGCTGCCGTACCACACCTCGTCGGCGTGCGGGAGGGTAGCTGTTATGCAGTCCGAGGTGAAGCGCACCGCCAGTTCGACAGCCTCGCCGAGGTCCTTCCCGAGGGTAACTGCTCCCGTGAACACGCTCGCGAAGATGTCGCCCGTGCCGTGGAGCTGCCTGTCGATGTGGCGGCAGAAGGAGCCTGTGAATTCGCCGCTTACGGAGTTGTAGGCGAGAGCTCCGTGCTCGCCGCCGCGGCGCACGCCCGTGAGTACGGGGTATCTGCACCCGAGCTCCGCGAGACGGCGGAGGATATCCCTCGATGCAGCCTCGTCGGCGTCCTCATTGTACGGTATATCGAGCAGGAGCGAAGCCTCCGTCATATTCGGTATGATGTAGTCAGCCTTCGCGCACAGCCTGCGCATACCGCTGACGAGCTCGTCCGTGAAGCCCGCGTAAAGCCTGCCCGCGTCGCCCATTACGGGGTCTACCACGATGAAGTTGTCGTCCCTGCCGAAGGCGTCGAAGAAGTCGGAGACTATCTGCACCTGTGCGGGAGAGCCGAGGTAGCCAGTATATATCGCGTCAAAGCCGAGCCCGAGCTTCTGCCAGTGGGCGGCTATCTGCGGGATATCGCCCGTGAGGTCGCGGAAGGTGTAGCCCTCGAAGCCGCCTGTGTGCGTCGAGAGCACGGCTGTGGGTATGACCGCGGTCTCTATGCCCATTGCCGATATAACGGGCAGGGCGACGGTCAGCGAGCACTTGCCGAAGCACGAGATGTCCTGTATTGTAACTGCTCTTTTCATATCTATCTTTCCTTGCAACAGTGATACATCTATTTTACTGCATAATCCCGCCATTGTCAAGGGTCGGGGAGCTCGCCTGCGAGCCGATGCGGACAATATGTCGATAAAATTTATATATACTGACAAATTTGCGGAAACCTATTGCAAATAGTCGTAAAAAATGGCATAATTAGAGTATTACAAAGGAAGTGTGGGGACATTGCCGTCCCGATCGCGAAAAAGGAGGAACTATGGCTAACCAGCTTTGTATCGTGCTGGATTTCGGCGGACAGTACAACCAGCTCATCGCGCGAAGAGTGCGTGAGTGCGGCGTTTACTGCGAAATTCTCAGCTACACCACACCTATTGAGAAGATAAGAGAGCTTGCTCCCGATGGTATCATCTTCACGGGCGGTCCGAACAGCGTCTACGATGAGACCTCGCCCCATATATCGGCGGAGATATTCAGCCTCGGCATACCGATTCTCGGTATCTGCTACGGCTGCCAGCTCATGGCATATACGCTCGGCGGCACTGTTGAGAGCTGCGAGAAGAGCGAATACGGAAAAATTGAGATAAATCAGACGGGCGGTGCGCTCTTCGGCGGCGTTCCCGAGAAGAGCGTCGTGTGGATGAGCCACACCGACTTCGTCAGCAAGCTCCCCGAGGGCTTCGCCGTGAAGGCTACCTCCGCGGACTGTCCCTGTGCGGCGTTTGAATTTCCCGAGAAGAAGCTCTACGCGGTACAGTTCCACCCCGAGGTGACGCACAGCGAGTTCGGCAAGGAGATACTCCACAACTTCCTCTACGAGGTCTGCGGCTTCACGGGCGACTGGGTAATGGACGACTTCATCGAGTCCACAGTGGCTAAGCTCCGCGAGCAGATAGGCGACAAGAAGGTCATTCTCGGACTTTCGGGCGGAGTTGACTCCTCCGTAGCAGCAGGACTTCTCTCCCGCGCGGTCGGCAAGCAGCTCACCTGCGTATTCGTCGATCAGGGACTTATGAGAAAAGACGAGGGCGACTTCGTCGAGGAGACCTTCACCCGTCTCTTTGATATGAATTTTGTCCGTGTCAACTGCAAGGAGCAGTTCCTCACGGCACTAAAGGGTGTTACCGACCCCGAGCAGAAGCGCAAGATAATCGGCACCGAATTCTACAACGTGTTCTGGAGCAAGATACGCGAGCAGGGAGCCGACGGCTTCTTCGCGCAGGGCACAATTTACCCCGACCGCATAGAATCGGGCAAGGGCAACAAGGCGGGTCAGGGCAGCACAGCGGTCATCAAGACCCACCACAATATGGTAAAAATGCCCGATGATATCAAGTTCGCGGGCACGATAGAACCTCTTGCTGACCTCTTCAAGGACGAGGTCCGCGCAGTTGGCGAGAAGCTCGGAATCCCGCGCGAGCTCGTGTGGAGACAGCCGTTCCCGGGTCCCGGTCTCGGCGTGCGTATCCTCGGCGAGATAACCGAGGAGAAGATAAAGGTGCTGCAGGAGGCTGATGCTGTCTTCCGCGACGAGATAGACAAGAGCGGCATTGCGGGCGAGCTCAAGCAGTTCTTCGCGGTGCTCCCCGACGTGCGCACTGTCGGAGTTATGGGCGACCACCGCACCTACGACCACCTCATCGCTATCCGCGCTGTCACCACCGACGACTTTATGACTGCCGACTGGGCGCGTATCCCCTACGACGTCCTCGCGCGCGTGTCGAACCGTATCTGCAACGAGGTAGAGCACGTAAACCGCGTAGTCTACGATATAACCTCAAAGCCGCCCGGAACTGTGGAGTGGCTCTGATGAAACAAGAAAAGCTGACCTGCGGGTCGGCTTTTTATTTGTTGAAGTACCAAAGGAAGTTATAATCATCGAAATCAATTCTATCACCATTGTCATCTATCACGTATATACCGTCAATGATGTAGGAATACTCATACTCTGCTCCAATCTGAAAACAGCCTTCTTTCGGAATATGGTGGCATTTACATTTATCCATTGTTCTTTTCCTTCAACGCCTGTGAACAGCTCTGTTATTTCAGTTTTGCGAAGTATTTGCCACCATTCTTTTCAGGCAAAGATAGAATGGCAAAAACAATTTTGGAGTTCCACTCGGGTATTTCACCTTTGAAATTCAACATTGCCGTACCATTATATTCATATCTATTACCGTTTTCGTCAATTATAGTGCAATCCTTACACGGTTCAATTTCACGTGGCAAAACAACTTCTAAGCTGGTTTTGTTGTGAATAAATAATTTAGTGATTTGTAGTGCTTTGTAGAATAATAAACCGTCCTTTTCGATGGCTTTTTCATCATCTTCAAGGTAACGTTGGTATATTTCGGTGAAGGTGTCATTTCCGTTTTCTGTGTAAGGGTCAAATACAGTCTCAATGTGAAAATCATTGGCTTTATGCTTTGATTTTTCCATTTTTATCACCTGCCATATTCGTGAAACAAAAAAGCTGACCTGCACGGTCAGCTTTTTCTTTATGTCAACTTATGCCTCAGCCTCAACAACGGGAGAATCTGCCGCATTCTTGCGAACGCTCTCGATACCGTTCTTTGCGCTGTCCTTCTTGACATAGCCTTCGCTTACCGCGAGGATATCGCCTGCCGCATTCTTGAGGCGGAAGCGGAACTCGCCAGCCTTATCGGAATAGAGCTCGAACTTCGCGCCCTTCTCTTCCTTGAAGCCCTCGACTGTCTGATCCTCGACCGCAGCCTTGGGAGCAGAAGCGGTGATGTCAGCGATAACAGCCTTAGCGCTGTCGATATCGTTGAATATCTTGCTGCCCGCAGCAACTATCTCGCCGTTTCCTGCCTTCAGGCTGAAGCTGAAGCCCTTACCTGATTCCTTGATTACAAATTTTCCCATGTTGATTCAACACCTTTCTGATAGTTTGTGGGTAATTGTTATACAATTATGACTTTAGTATACCTTTTTTTGAAGAAAAAGTCAATAGAAAACCAAAAAATATATTTTTAGTATGTGCTAACAAGTTTGATTGACATTATATTGTCAATGTGATATAATGTAGTTGTCGGACAGTGGGATTCATTCCGCTGTCGGTCACCCAGCAATGTTTGTTTTCGGGCAGCAGGGCGCGGAGCTCTGTTATCGGAGAGCGGCTTATATCGTAATAATAAGCTATTTCTGCCCGCTCATTCTCCGAGCGGGCTTTTTTGGTGACTATGATGGATTGCAGGACTAAATACCCGATACTGCTCGTGCACGGTATGGGCTTCCGCGACGAGCCGATATGCTACTGGGGACGTATCCCCAAGGTGCTGAGAGCTCACGGAGCAGAGGTATTCTTCGGCGGTCAGGAGGCTAACGCTTCTGTCGAGCGCAACGCGGAGCTCCTTGTCAAGCGGCTGGAGCGCGTCCTCGCGGAGACGGGAGCGGAGAAGGTCAACGTCATTGCTCATTCCAAGGGCGGAATGGAGACGCGCTATCTCATCTCGACTCTGAAGCAGGGCGGGCGGATAGCCTCGCTGACGACGATAAGCACTCCGCACAACGGCTCGGCGGCTATGGACAAGCTGATGAAGCTCCGCCCGATAATGAAGCTCGTAGGCGTGGGCACGGACGTTTTCAAGCTCATCGGCGGCGACAAAAAGCCCGACACCTACCGCTGCTTCGAGCAGCTCACGACGGGCTATATGAAGCGATTCAACGCTGCCAATCCCGACGACACGCGGGTGCACTACCGAAGCTGTGCCTTTCTGATGAAGCACTGGTACAGCGACATTATCATGGCTGTGCCGTATATCGGAGTGCTGCTGCTCAACGGCAGGAGCGACGGCTTCCTCACGCCGAGCGAGGTCACACACGGCGAGCACCGCGGCACATTCACGGGAACGGGCTATCGCGGGATGTCCCATTGCGACGAGGCAGACCTGCGGCGTATGAGGTGCGGAGTGACGAACCTCGATACGGGTGAAAAATTCCGCGACATAACGGATATGTATATCAGGCTTGTATCGGAGCTGAAAGAGAAGGGCTTGTAACCAACCGTGTAGGGGCGGCGTCCCGCCGCCCGCAAATCACGGACATAGTATGAAATAACATCGTGTAGGGGGGCGATGCCTACATCGCCCCGTATTCGGAAGAACCTTTTGCGGGCTGATGTGGGCATCAGCCCCTACAAAAGCGGAAAGGGGAGAGAGAATGGAGGAAAAGCGAATAGCGGTCGCGGCTATCGTCATCGACGAGCAGTCGGTGGCTGTGGAGGTCAACAACGTTCTCCACGAGTACAACGACATCATCATCGGGCGTATGGGTCTGCCGTATAAGGAGCGCGGCATATCACTGATATCGGTGGCTCTCGACGCTTCACCCGACAGGATAAGCAGTCTCACGGGCAGGCTCGGACAGATAGACGGCGTGTCCGTAAAGGCAGCGATTTCAAAGAAATAGAGCTCAGAAATCAGAGCTCATAATGTAGGGGCGAGTTCCGCTCGCCCGTCTGAATATAAAAAGAAGAGTGAGGTGTGGAATGTGAGAAGAAATGACAGAGAGATAACCGACAGCTCGGCTATTGAAGCCTTCATCGCGGGTGAGCAGATAATTCGCGTCGCGTTTTATGACGGCGGCGACATCTACATTGTCCCCGTGAATTACGGCTATATCGCCGAGAACGGGGAATACCGCTTCTTTTTCCACGGCGCAAGGGCTGGCAGGAAGTACGAGCTCGCAAAGAGCTCACCGACGGTAGGCTTTGAGATAGACGGCAGATACAAGGTGCTGGAAAGTGAGACTGCCTGCGGATTTTCTGCGCAGTTTCAGAGCGCCATCGGCACAGGCAGACTTCGCCTCATCGAGGACGCCGACGAAAAGGCGGCGGCTCTTGACTGCGTGATGAAGCAGGTCACGGGCAGGAGCGGCTGGACTTACAGCGGCAGTGAGCTCGAAGCTGTGGCTGTGTTTGAATTAACGGCAGATAAAATGTCCTGTAAGGCAAAATAAATAGGAGGAATAAATATGTACGACGTAAAGTCAATGAATGCAGACGATTTCATCAACCATGAGGAGATACTCGAGTCCCTCGAGTACGCGGAGCAGAACAAGCACAACCGCGAGCTCATCGAGCAGATCCTCGAAAAGGCTAAGCCGAAAAAGACGGGCAGGGGAGTCGAGTGCGCGGGTCTTTCCCACCGCGAGGCAAGCGTGCTGCTCGCGTGCGATATCCCCGAGATGAACGAGAAGATATACGAGCTCGCCCGCGAGATAAAGCAGGCTTTCTACGGCGACCGCATCGTTATGTTCGCACCGCTGTACCTCTCGAACTACTGCGTGAACAAGTGCGTGTACTGTCCCTATCATATGCAGAACAAGGAGATACCCCGCAAGAAGCTCACACAGGACGAGGTGCGCGACGAGGTCATCGCATTACAGGATATGGGTCACAAGAGACTGGCTATCGAGTCGGGCGAGGACCCCGTAAACAACCCCATTGAGTACATCCTTGAATGTATCAACACCATCTACTCAATCAAGCACAAGAACGGAGCTATCCGCCGCGTAAATGTCAACATTGCGGCTACGACCGTCGAGAACTACCGCAAACTCAAGGAAGCAGGCATTGGCACTTATATACTCTTCCAGGAGACCTACCACCGCGAGAGCTACGAGGTGCTCCACCCCGCAGGACCCAAGCACAACTACTGCTACCACACCGAGGCTATGGACAGAGCCATGGAGGGCGGTATCGACGACGTGGGTCTCGGAGTTCTCTTCGGTCTTGACAAGTACAGATACGAGTTCGCGGGACTTCTTATGCACGCCGAGCACCTTGAAGCTGTACACGGCGTAGGTCCGCACACTATCAGCGTTCCCCGCCTGAGAAGAGCCTCCGACATCGACCCCGATGTTTTCGACAACGGTATCGACGACGACACCTTCGCCAAGATAGTTGCCTGCATACGTATCGCAGTGCCGTACACGGGTATGATAATCTCCACCCGCGAGAGCGAGGAGTGCCGCGCAAAGGTCATCGGTCTCGGCGTATCGCAGATATCGGGCGGCTCGAGAACGTCTGTCGGCGGCTATGCGGGCTACTCGTCCGAGGACAGACCCCACGACACCGAGCAGTTCGACGTATCAGACCAGCGCACGCTCGATGAGGTGGTGAAGTGGCTGATGGATATGGGCTATATCCCGTCGTTCTGCACTGCCTGCTACCGCGAGGGACGTACAGGCGACCGCTTTATGGCGCTGTGCAAGGTGGGACAGATACAGAACTGCTGCCACCCGAATGCTCTTCTGACATTGCAGGAGTATTTACAGGACTACGCTTCGCCCGAGACAAAGAAGGTCGGCGAGGCTCTCATCGACCGCGAGATACAGAACGTTCCCGACCCGAAGCGCCGCGAGAAGGCTCTCGACTACCTCAGCAGGATAAGGAACGGCGAGCGCGATTTCCGCTTTTAAAGAACTCAGAGCTCAGAACTCAGAAGGACGCACCTCGGTGCGTCCTTTTTTAGAAAAAAAACAGGGCATTGCCGATGCTTGGCAATGCCCTGTTCTGATATCTGTATACGGAGGGGACTGCCCTCGGCGTATTTATTCTATGTCGATGATCGACAGCTCGGGACGGTTGAAGATACGCGGTACCGTTATCATATTGAGATTCCGCGCGAGTCCGCGGCTGACTATCTGAGTAGTGCCGCCATCGGTGCGCTGTCCTGTCGTGAATTCGGGGAATATGCCTTGGTCGGGAGCATACAGTCCCTGCTCGAGCACGTATGGCAGTCTCCACTGTCCGCCGTGAGCGTGTCCCGACAGCACAAGGTCAAAGCTCTTCCCGCCGTGATTAGCGCTCTCAAAGGTGATATCACGGAGCTCCTGCGGCTCGTGCGCGAGGAGGATATTATACGCGTCGGGAGATATCGCCTCATAGCACCTTCCGATTTGAGAACCGTTCCCGTCGAATGTGCCGACGTTGACTATGCCGTGTACGCGCACCTTCTGCCCGTTCACCGTTATATCGGTGTATTCTCCGTGCAGGACGGGTATGCCGAGCTCATCGACAGCAGAGTAGAAGTCCTCTTTGTCCTTGCGGCGCTGCTCGTGATTGCCCGCAGCATAGGCGCAGGGGTACTTCTCCGCCGCGAGCCTCATCAGCGTGAGGGCGTTTTTCGTGCCCTTGGCTCTGCTGTCTATCATATCACCGCCGAAGAGCACCATATCGGGCTCGGCAGCCTCGATAGCGTCCCACAGCCCCGACTGGTCGTGCCCGCCGTAGAAGCTGTTATGCAGGTCTGAGATGAACACGATACGTATCGGTTCGCTTATTCTGCCGGAGCTGACGGTATAGTACACGGGCTTCATCGAGAAGCCCCACCAGTCGAGCGCGAGCACGACTGCCGCCGCTACCGTAAATATGATTATTTTTCGTTTACGCTTTTTGTTCATTTCTCATTGCTTTTCTTGCCATTTTTTCCTCGTACATCTGCTTGTCGGCAGTTGCGACGAGCTCCTCAAGGTCGAGGTCGGGGGTGAGCGGGTTCAGGTAGAAGCCGATACTTGCCTCCACCTTATACGGCTTGCCCGAGCTGTCGTTGTAGTTTTGCAGGTAGTCCGTCACGCTTCTCTTGAAGCCCTCGCAGTATTTCTCCGCGCTGCTCTCGGAGGTCAGCACGGCAATGCAGAACTCGTCTCCGCCGAATCTCGCGCAGAGCTCTCCGCGCACGGCGCTGCTCAGCAGGGCGTGACCGAGGGTTATTATCGCATTATCGCCCTCGTTGTGACCGAAGGTGTCGTTGATGTGCTTCAGACCGTCGAGGTCTGCGAACACGAGCGCTATCTGCATCGCATTTGAAGCCTTATCCGAAACGAGCAGCTTCTCCGTCTCCTCATAGAAGCCGCGGCGGTTGAGCAGACCCGTCATAAAGTCGTGGAGCGATGATACGCGCAGCTTTTCGTTCACGGCGATGAGCTGGGCGTTTATGTACTGGATATGCATCCTGCTGTGGAAGGTACCGATCGAGGAATTCAGGGCGTTCATAAGTGTGTGCATTTTCTCGTATTCGTCAAAGTCTATACGCGGCTGAAACGCGCAGTATCCGAGCACCATGCCAAGGAAATGCAGACAGCAGATGATTATCGGCTCGGGACGCCTTGTAATGGTCGGATAATCGGGAAGCAGCTCGCTGAGCTCCACCTTGCACGGCGGCTGCTCGACCCAGTGATATCGCTGGGAGAGCACATCTATCACGTCGGTGAAGGGCGAATCGGAATTATGGTGTCCGCCGAAATCCGGCGGCTCGACCACATCGGTATTAAGCGCGAATACACAGGTGCTGAACTGGAACTTGTTCATCAGCATCTCGGGGAGCATCTTCAGCTCGGTAGCCTTTGATACCGACGACTGTATATCGCACATCATCAGCTGACGGAACGCCGACTGCTTGAAGCGTTCGTGTACAGCCCGCATTGCGTCGTTGACATTGTGCTTGTCCATTTTCATACAGCCGCACGACTGCGAAAGCATCACGTGGAAATCGACTGTTCCTCCGCTGCACTCCTCGCCGCGTCCGATGCGGATGACCGTATCTATAAGGCGTCTGCCCATCTCGTCGTAGTTCTGACGGCAGGTCGTCAGGTGCGGCAGGTGATATTCTGCCTGAAGCGTGCCGTCAAAGCCCGTGATTATGCAGTCCTCGGGGACTCTGAAGCCAAGGCGCTGTATGTAGTTGCTCGCCAGAACAGCCATCGTGTCATTAGCGCATATTATAGCCTCGGGGACAGAGCGGTGCTCGGTCACGAACCACCTGTTGAGCAGATCTGTAGTCGGGCCCTCCCAGAAGCAGCCGTAGCCGACATTGTCCTCGTCGAATTCGATACCGTTCGCCTCAAGCGCGCGTCTGAACGCCTCCACTCTTTCGTCCGAGAACTCGTTGCCTTCTATGCCCGCTATCATATACAGTCTGCGGGCGCCGTGAGTCTCAATGACGTGGCGGCAGATACGCTCGAAGGTATCCGCGTATGAGAACGACAGGTTGATACAGCCCTCGATCTCCTTGTCGATGGAGATGACGGGCACGCCGTTTGACTTCGCAGTATCTATTATGCTCGCTACGACCTTCTTGTCGTAGATGAAGTTTGACATTATCACGAGCGCCGAGAGCTTATTATACGGTATGAGCTTGTATACGGCTCCCTCACCCTTGTAGTTGGAGTTGTCGTCCTCGTAGAGGTCGGTGCAGGCATTGAATATGAGGAGCCTGTAGCCGCTCGAAACGGCATATTTATTGAGAGATTTTATAAAATGAAAGCGGTCCTCGTCCTGAATGGTCGAGAGACACACGCCTATGAGCTTGGGACAGCGTTCCACTGATTCACCTGCTTTCAGATGATATACAAAATATCATTTTTCACATATAGTCAGTATAGCACAAAAATATGAATAAATCAAGAATTTTTGGTGCTTATGCGTCAAAAGCCATATTTTTTAGCAAAATGCTGAAATAACAGCGTGTAAATCCGTCATTATACCTATCACACCGACAGCAGCGGAAATAATTACCAGTGTTTATAATGTCCCGCAGCGGCAATACTGATATCAAAAGCTGTACGGGGAGAGTTGTTATGGCATTCAACAAGGTAGTCATATCGGGGATAAACACATCAGAGCTGACAGTGCTCAGGGAGGCTGAGAAAATGGCGCTCCTGCGCGAGATCCGCGAGACGGGCAGCAAGGAGGCGAAGGATAAGCTCATCAAGGGCAACCTCCGCCTCGTGCTCAGCGTGATACAGCGCTTCACGGGCAGAGGAGAGGACATCGATGACCTCTTCCAGATAGGCGTGATAGGGCTGATAAAGGCGATAAACAACTTCGACCTCACCAAGGAGGTGCGCTTCTCGACCTACTGCGTGCCGATGATAACGGGCGAGCTCCGCCGCCATCTGCGCGATTGCAGTCAGATAAAGGTGAGCCGTTCCCTCCGCGACCTCGCATACAAGGCGATACAGGCGAAGGAGCGGCTTATGCTGAAGAACCAGTGCGAACCCACGATCGAGCAGATAGCGGCTGAAATAGGCGAAAAGCGTGCGGACGTGGTCATCGCCCTCGAAAGCATAAGCGACCCGATATCCCTCTATGAGCCCGTGTACTCCGACTCCGACGACACGATGTACATTATGGACCAGATAGGCGACAAAAACAGCGTCGAGAGCTGGATGGACGAGCTCTCCATACGCGACGCGATAAAGCAGCTCGGCGAGCGTGAGAGGAATATACTGTATCTGCGATTCCTCAAGGGCAGGACGCAGGTGGAGGTCGCCGCCGAGATAGGCATATCGCAGGCGCAGGTATCGCGGCTCGAAAAGGGCGCTATCAGCCGTATCAAGAACAGTGTGTAGGGGCGGCGTTTCGCCGCCCGTAAATTAATGTATGAACCAAATAAAAATGTAGGGGCGACGCCCACGTCGCTCCGCCGTACATTCACTGTACAGACGGCTGATGCGGGCATCAGCCCCTACATATGCTTTTTCATTCGGTTATGTCACGGGCGGCTGAACGCCAACTGTCAGCAGTGTCCTGACTTCAAAAATACTTGATTATTTCCTGCTTTTATTGTATAATATGTATATCATTATATTCTTAGGAGCTGGACTATGAAAAAGCTTTTTATACATCTTGCGGCATTAGGCTGCATAACAGCTCTCTCGGCGTGCGGGAGCACGGGCTCCGCGAAGTACACGCCTCCCGACGGAAGCCTCGACAAGTGCGGGCTCCGATTCTCGTGGTGGGGCGGCGACGACCGCCACGAAGCCACTCTCGCCGCTATCGACCTGTGGCAGCAGAAGCACCCCGACATCACCATTACGCCCGAATACGGCGGCTGGGACGGCTGGACGGAAAAGGTCAGCTCGCAGATAAGCGGCGGGACTGCTCCCGACATCATGCAGATAAACTACGACTGGCTCGTGTCGCTCTCGCCTGAAGGCGACGGCTTCTACGACCTCGGGCTGCTCACGGACAGACTCGACCTCTCCGTCTTCGACGACGAGGTGCTCTCGTTCGGACGAATGAACGGCAGACTCAACGCGGTGACGGTCTCGGTCAGCGGGCGCGGGTTGTTCTACAACTCCGACACCTTCCGCAAATGCGGCGTCTCCTATCCGCAGACGTGGTCGGAGCTCCTTGCGCTCGGCGACAAGATGAGCGCGGAGGGCTGCTATCCGCTCGACCTCGACATACAGTCGGGCGGTACGGCGTGGTATCTCGCTGTCGTGTATGTTCAGCAGCAGACGGGCAGGCAGTTCGTCACTATGGACGGCGAGCTCGGCTTCACGGAGGACGACATACGCGCGGCTCTCGACTTCTACAAGCAGCTCGAGGACGCGCACGTCACGCGGACTGTCAGGGAGCGTATCGACGAGGACGGCAATGCCGCTCTGTATCAGTCGCCGTCGTTCATAGACGGGCGGGTCGGCGGCGTGCTCGAATGGGGCAGCTCCGTCGGCAAGTACGATATGGTGCTTCCCGCGGGCACTCTTGAAGCGGGAGCCTTTCTGCGCGGAGATGACGGCAAATCGGGCGGCTGGATGATAAAGCCGTCGGTGATGTACGCGATATCCAAGGACACCGAATACCCCGACGAGGCGGCGGCGTTTATGGACTTCATCTTGAGCGACCCCGAATGTGCGGCGGTGCTCGGTACTACACGCGGCATACCCGCTTCATCGCGGGCGGAGGAGGCTCTCGAGGCGGGCGGACTGCTCAGCGGTCTCGCATACGACAGCGACGAGCTGCTCTCGGAGCTCGACGTGGTGACGATAAGCCCGTATATGGAGCTCCCGCGTATGAAGGAGCTCTGCAATACCGCGATAGAGAAGGTCTCCTACGGAAAGGCTGACACCTCGCAGGCGGCGAAGGAGCTGTATACCTCTGCGGAGGAATACTTGAAGAAGGTCAGAAAATGAAGAAACGAAGCTACCGCAATCCTGTCGGCGTCGGGAAGTATACGGGTCTGTGGCTGATAATGCCGTTCATTATCGGCTTTGCGGCGTTTACCCTGTATCCGTTCGCGGCGTCGTTCGTGCTCGGGCTCACCGACAGCGACGGCGTACATACTGCCCGATTCATCGGCGCGGACAACTTCACGGATATGCTCGCGAGCAGTGAGCTCCGCGGAGCCGTGTGGACTACGCTGAAATACACGCTGATACTTGTCCCGCTGAAGCTCGCGGTATCTCTGCTGGCGGCGGTGCTGCTCAACTCGGAGATAAAGGGCATAGGCGTCTACCGCACGATATTCTATGTGCCGTCGATACTCGGCTCGAGCCTTGCGATAGTCATAATGTGGCAGTTCCTGTTCACATCGGGCGGACTTGCGGACCAGCTGATGGGGCTCGTCGGACTGCCGTCCGTCGGCTGGTACGGCAGCAGTACGGGCGCGATGGCGATGATCGTACTGCTGAGGCTGTGGGAGTTCGGCTCGGCGATGATACTCTTCCTCAACGCGCTGAGGGATATCCCCGCCGAATACTACGAAGCCGCCCGCGTCGACGGCTGCGGACGTGTACGCGCGTTCTTCCGCATAACTCTGCCGCTCCTCGGACGGGTCATCTTCCTCAACCTCGTCTTGCAGACCATTGCCGCCATGCAGGAGTTCAGTGCTCCGTATATGATAACGGGCGGCGGTCCGATGAAGAGCACCTACACGATAGGAATGCTCATCTACGACGAGATGTTCCGCTACCACAACGCAGGCTACGCCAATGCCGTATCATGGGCGTTCTTCGTCCTTGTGACGGGCGTTGTGCTGGTGCTGTTCGCGGTCACGCGCAGGAGAAGGGAGGAGGACGTATGAAAAAGCTCCCGCTGTATATCCTGCTGACCGCAGGCGCGATTGCGATGATATACCCCCTCCTGTGGCTCATCGGAGCGAGCTTCAAGTCCAACGACGAGATATTTTCGTCGGCGTGGTTCGTGCCGCAGAGCCTCGACCTCTCGGTCTATGCCCGCGCGTGGCGGACGGTCACTCCGCACACAATGGGCCACTACTTCGTCAACACCTTCCTCATAATCATACCCAAGACCGTTTTCACTGTGGTGTCGTCGGTGCTCGTTGCCTACGGCTTTGCACGGTTCGATTTCCCGCTGAAAAGGCTGTTTTTTGCGCTGCTTATGGGTTCGATGTTCATGCCTGCCATAGTCACGGTAATGCCGCTCTATATGCTCTGGAGCAGGCTCGGTCTGCACGACACCTATGTCCCGCTTACTCTGCCCGCGCTCTTTGCTGCTGAGGGAGCCTTCGTATTTATGCTCGTGCAGTTCTTCCGCGGAGTTCCGCGCGAATTCGACGAGGCGGCGCGTATCGACGGCTGCGGAAGCCTGCGGCTGCTCGTGTACATACTCGTGCCGTGCATACGTCCCGTTATCGTGTCGATAACCGTGTTCACCTTCCTGTGGACGATGAACGACTTCCTCACGCCGCTCATTATGATAAGCTCCGTGGAGAAGTACCCGCTCTCGCTGATACTGCGGCTCTCCGCGGACAGCACGGGCGACGGCTACGAGCAGAGGAAGATAATCGCGATGTCCGTTATCGGACTCATACCCTCGGTGGCGGTATTCGCTGCCGCACAGAAGAAATTTATCAGCGGTATCACCGCAGGAGGCTTGTCGGGATGAACGATATGACAAAAATTACAGACACTGCCCGAAGCTACATAGACAAGCTCATACTCACCTCAGACCCGCTGCGTCCGCGCTGGAACAGGGAGAACTTCATCTTCCGCAAGGAGCCGCGCTGGAACTATATGGACAGCTGTATCATACGCGCTCTGCTGATGTCCGCGGACAGCCGTCCCGAGCTTCTCGGCTATGCGGTGCGGTTCGTCAGCAGCTACGTAACGCCCGAGGGAGATATCCCCACCGTTGAGGTCAGCGACTACAACCTCGACAGCATCTGCGGAGGACGCAACCTCCTCGACCTGTACGACAGGACGGGCGACGAGCGCTATCTCAGAGCGGCGGAGCTCCTGCGCGGGCAGCTCGCCGAGCAGCCGCGCCTCTCCTGCGGCAGCTTCTGGCATAAGGCTATCTATCCGCGTCAGATATGGCTCGACGGCGCGTATATGGCGCTCCCGTTCCTTGCGGCTTACGGGAAGGCGAGGGGAGAGGCAGCCGCAGTCGAGGACGTCCTCGCGCAGCTGGAAAATATCCGCACTCTTATGCGCGATGGCGAAACAGGGCTGTACTACCACGGCTACTGCGAGAGCCGCGATACGATATGGGCAGACAGCGAAACGGGCCTGTCGCCGAATATATGGCTCCGCGCGAACGGCTGGCTTTGCGCGGGACTTGCCGATATACTGGAGATAACGGGCGACAGCGGCTGTGCGGAAATGCTCGCGGAGCTGCTGGATTCGCTGAGAGCCTGTCTGACAGAGGATGGTATGCTCTTACAGCTGCCCGTCCTGCCAGAGCTCGGCGGGAACTATCCCGAGACGAGCGGCACGCTCTTGTTCGCCTATGCGGCGATGAAGGCGCACAGGCTCGGAGCCGTGTCCGCAGAGGTCGCCGAAGACGGCAGGCGTGCTCTCACGGCTGTGACCGAGCGGTACATCACCTACGACGGAGATGTGCCCGTGCTGCGGAATATCTGCCTTATGGCGGGACTCGGCGGCACCGAGAAGCGTGACGGCTCGGCGGAGTATTACCTCAGCGAGCGCGTCGTCGAGAACGACGCCAAGGGCATTGCGCCCTATCTTATGGCGGCGGCGGAATCCGCCCGTTTAATACGTAATTCATAATGCGTAATGCGTAATTATAATTCGGAATTATTGTAGGGGACGGCGTCCTCGACGTCCCGTCGATTCCCAAACGTATTTGCGGCAGCCGTCTGTAGGGACGACCATTGGTCGTCCGTGGATATGTGAAAAACTGGCGGACGCGCAATGCGCGTCCCTACATCTGGTTGCCGTGGGTTTGGCGGTAAAACCACGGGCGCAAAAAAGCTGACCCGATCGGGTCAGCTTTTGTAGTTGTAGGGAGATGTGTTACTGCTTCTTGTCGGACTCGGCAATGCCCTTCAGACCTGCCGCAAGTCCTGCGAGACCCTGTATCTCGCTCGGGATGATTATCTTTGTAGCCTTGCCGTCGGCAGCCTTTGCGAATGCCTCAAGCGACTTGAGCTGTATTACCTTCTCGTTCGGCGATGCGTTGTTGAGCTTTACAAGGCTGTCAGCGACTGCCTGCTGTACGAGCTCGATAGCCTGCGCCTCACCTGTAGCCTCAAGCACCTTCTGCTCTCTTACGGCGTCCGCACGGAGTATCATTGCCTGCTTCTCAGCCTCGGCTTCGAGTATCTGAGCTTCCTTCTTAGCCTGTGCGCGGAGTATCTGAGACTCCTTTTCACCCTCGGCTACGAGTATCTGCGACTTCTTGTCACCCTCTGCCTGGAGTATCTTCTCACGGCGCTCACGCTCAGCCTTCATCTGCTTCTCCATGGCGTCCTGGATCTCGCGCGGAGGAATGATGTTCTTGAGCTCAACGCGCTCAACCTTGATTCCCCAGCGGTCTGTAGCCTGATCAAGGATAGCGGTGATGTTGGTGTTGATGGTATCACGCGAGGTGAGGGTCGAGTCGAGCTCGAGCTCACCGATGATGTTACGGAGCGTTGTAGCCGAGAGGTTCTCGATAGCGGCGAGAGGTCTCTCAACGCCGTAGATGTACTGCTTTGCGTTCGTTACCTTGTAGAATACGACCGTGTCTATCTGCATTGTAACGTTATCCTTCGTGATAACGGGCTGAGGCTTGAAGTCAACGACCTTCTCCTTGAGGGATACCTTGCCCGCGATGCGGTCGATGAACTGGAACAGGAAGTGTATGCCTGTCTCCCACTCGCACTTGAACGAGCCGAAGCGCTCGATTACGAAAACGTGTGCCTGCGGTACTATTCTGAAGCATCTGATGAACATAAAGAATAGGAATAAGATGACCAGTAATATGATGATGCCGAAAAATCCGAAAATCGCGTCAGTGTTGAAATCCATAATAGTTTCCTCCTGTTAATCCTTTGGTTTTACTGTGAGCTTTGCGCCGTTCACGGCGGTGACTGTCACGACGGTGTCGTTCGGGATGACGGAGCCGTCGGCGGAGACAGCGCTCCAGTCCACGCCCTCTACCCTGACGCGTCCCTTGCCGCTGTCAGCGTTGATCTCCTCGATGACCCGTGCAGTCCGCCCTATCTCAAGCTCGGAATTCGTGGGTATATAGCCCCTTTTCTTCCTTTTCCTGATGATGAAGGGCATTGTCAGGGCGAGGAATATCGCCGAGGTACCGATAAAGATACCTATCTGACCGATAATGGGTATATCGAAGAAGAAGACGAGTATCATCGTCACGAGAGCTCCTGCGGCAAACCATACAGATACGAGCTGTACCGTCGCGACCTCTGCGATGACGAAGGCTATGACGAGGATAGCCCAGATAATAACGTCCATAGAATTCCCCCTTTCGTGGGTATTCGTCCCTACGCTTCATATTGTATCATATTTTTCTCCGCATTGCAATATGTTTTTTATTAATAATTTCGCAGAATGAACAAAAATCAACAAAAAGCGTATCACAGGCGGAAACAGGCTGAAAATTGTACTGCTCGACAGGGCAGTTTTCAACAATCACCTGTTACGAAAATGTATTTTTGTTCATATTTGGGGTTTAAGCCGTTAGCTTTTAGCCGTTAGCTGTCAGCTCGCGGTGTCTGCGCTGCCGTTTTTGCGGCATAGTTAAACAAAACGTGAACTTTTCTCCGCGAGTGTTGCATTATCAAAAGTTTTATGATATAATAATGATGAATTAGTATCGTTTATGTCCGTTTTTACTACGGTGAGCTGCTCACCGAGACAGCAGCCCCCGCGCTTTTGCGGGATAAAGGAGCGCTTATGAGTATTTTTGACCTTTCAAAAAAACCTCCTGAGCTGAGCCACGACTGGGAGGTATTCCAGCAGTTCGTAGGCAATATAGGCGCGTTTACCTACATCGCAAAGGAGAAGTCAGCATATCTCGACGAGTCCGCGTGCCGTATGCTCGCGTGCACGAGCACCAAGCTCAACGAGTTCGAGTTCTTCAACCTCCTCGAGAAGATATCGAAGTCGCCCGTCGAGGGACAGAAGCACATCTACCGCTTCACCAACAACAATACGACCAAGTTCATCAAGATGAATATATACGAGAGCAGCGACGAGTGGCTCGGCTTCGTGCAGGACTTCTCGCGCCAGTTCTCGGAGGACAGCGAGAGCAGCAGCTTCATCGAGTACGACCCCGTTATGCGTCTGCCCTCTTATCCGTCGTTCTCGCAGAAGATAAAAAAGCTCCTGCCCGACGTCAGGAACTGCTGTCTCGCCACGCTGTATCTCAACGGCATAGAGAAGCTCGGCTCGTTCCTGACCGTTGACAGCACCAACAGCTGTATCGCGTCGGTGGCGGAGACGCTGAAAAGCTTCGCGAACGAGAACATCATCATCGGTGCGAAGTCGAACTATGAGATATTTGCGTTCTTTATGAACTGCGACAAGATGCAGATATACAACGCCCTCAACAGTATGGACGAGGCTGTGCAGAACTGCATACTCACCGACGACTTCGGCGAGATAATCGACATCTCCGACAAGAGCCGCCTCAGCCTGTCGATAGGCTGCTCGTCGTACCCCGACGAGGCTTCGGATTTCAATATGCTCGTCAACTACTCCGAGTTCGCGCTGTATGAGGCACGCGCCGACCGCAGACACGTCATCAACTGGTTCTCGGAGGAGAACTACGTCCGCGAGAAGGACTCCTACAAGAACGCACAGCTCCTGACGCGTATCGTTATGGACAATATGCTGATGTACTACGTGCAGCCGATAGTCGAGACGACAACGGGCGAGATAGTCGCGTATGAGGCTCTGATGCGCACGGTCGGCGACATAAAGATGGAACCCAAGCAGATACTCTCGATAGCCTCGAGTCAGAACAATCTCTATTCGATAGAGAAGCTCACCTTCTTCAACACGCTGAAGCTCATCAGCGAAAATCAGCAGGTCTTCGCGAACAAGAAGCTCTTCATCAACTCGATGTCGGAGTATATGCTCAGCGAGGACGACTTCAACGAGCTCTACCTCACGTTCGGCGAGCTCCTTGAAAAGACCGTTATCGAGATAGTCGAGGACAGCGACGCCACCGCCGAGGGTATCGAGACTCTCCGCAAGCGCCTCGCGTTCACGCACTCGCAGCTCGCTATCGACGACTACGGCACGGGCTACTCGAACCTCACGAATCTGCTCAAATACAAGCCCGACTACGTCAAGATAGACCGCTCGCTCATAGCGGATATCCACAACGACCTCAAGAAGCAGCAGCTCGTTACGCAGATAATCGAGTTCTGCCGCGATAATCAGCTCCAGTCGCTCGCCGAGGGAGTCGAGACAGCGCAGGAGCTCAAGACCGTTATCCGTCTCGGAGTTGACCTCGTGCAGGGCTATTACACGTCCAAGCCGAAGCCGCTCTTCCTCGACAGCATAGCCAAGGACGTCAAGGACGAGATAATCAAGACCAACCTCGAAACGCGTCCGAACGGCACAAGGAAGATATACGCCGCACGAAACGATACGGAGATAGACCTGCTGAAGCTCGCGCTCGATAAGTACACGGATATCCACATCTATCAGAGCAAGCTCACCCTTGTCGGCGACCCCGACAAGCAGGTCAAGATGAACATCGCCGTTATGGACAACCACAGCTGCGAGCTCACGCTCAAAAACGTGAATATTGTCAGCGGCAACAGCAAGCCGACTATCACTGTCGGCGAGTACGCACGCCTCGTGCTGATAGCGTCCAAGACAAATAAGCTCGGATATTCTGGCATTTACGTGCCTATGGGCTCGCAGTTCGAGCTCACGGGCAAGGGCTCGCTCACCATTGACTGCTACGCCTCCGAGGGTATCGGTATCGGCAACGACTACGACCACGGCTACGGCGATATCACCGTCGATATGCAGGGCACGCTCGAAATTATCTGCAACGGTATGGAGACGGTCTGCATAGGCGGCGGCTACAACGACGAAGAGTCCGAGATAAAGCTGCTCTCGGGCAAGACAAAGCTGTATATGTACAGCCATAACGGTCTCGGCATAGGAAGCTACAACGGCGATGCCAACATCGAGATAGATGAGAAGTGCGACCTTGACATCACGGTCTCGGGCATCAAGGTCACGGGTATCGGAAGCTGCAAGGGCATTGCCACGATATCCTGTGCGGGCGACATCAATATGTTCTGCACGGGAGCTCAGGCGGTAGGTATCGGTGTGCTCGAGGAGGGCGAGGGCAGTATCCTCGTCCGCAAGGGACGTATCAACATCAAGATGCGCTCGGCTAAGCACTCATGTATCGGCGCTATCGACGGCGACGTCAACACCAAGATAATGAACGCCGAGATAATCATCGACTCCGAGGGCGACTATGCCACGGGCATAGGCGACCCGCTCGGAAGCGGCAACGTCTTCATTATGGATTCGGCTGTAACGATGAATATGCTCTGCGGCAACCCGAACGATATCTGCTCGGGCAGCGGCGATGTGCAGATACAGAACTCGACCATCAATTCCGTTGTCAATAACCGCAAGGTGCAGCACGGGAGCAATTAGCGCAGAGGGACTATAAATCGCGGCGATAAACTTCCGTTCCGTATATTTTCCGCGCGAAACCGAAAGTTTCGCTCAAGCCTTTTCAAAGGCTTGCAGAGTCGAGGGACAGCGTCCCTCGTCGCCGTTCGCAGTTTTTAAAGAACGGCGAAACAAAACGAAGGCGCCTCGCAAGGGGTGAATCGCAAAACAATCCTGTGAATTGTTTTGCGAGAGGGGACGCCTTGTAAGAGAAGGCGTCCCCTTCTGCCGCTCCATAATTCTTGCCTGCGGAGTTATCTCCGCACGAGAGTGGTATGGACGACGAAAAAACAAAACAGAAAGTAAGGTAAATCAAATTATGAAGCTTGGTATGGTAGGTCTGCCCAACGTGGGCAAAAGCACCCTTTTCAACGCGCTGACAAATGCAGGCGCTGAGTCAGCAAACTATCCGTTCTGCACTATCGAGAAAAACGTCGGTATCGTTTCGGTCCCCGACGAAAGGCTCGATAAGCTCGCAGAGATGTACGAGCCCGATAAGTTCACGCCCGCTACGCTCGAATTCGTGGACATCGCGGGACTCGTGAAGGGCGCTTCCAAGGGTGAGGGCCTCGGCAACAAGTTCCTTGCCGATATCCGCGAGGTGGACGCTATCGTCCACGTTGTACGCTGCTTCGAGGACGGCAATATCGTCCACGTTGACGGCAGCATAAACCCGCTCCGCGACATCGAGACCATCAACCTCGAGCTCATTTTCTCCGACATCGAAATGGTTGACCGCCGTATCGACCGCGCTATGAAAGCCGCCAAGGGCGACAAGAAGTACCTCGCCGAGGTGGACTTCCTCAAACGCCTGAAGGCTCACCTCGAGGAGGGCAAGTCCGCACGCGGCTTCGACTTCACCGACGAGGAGCGCGAGCTCATCAAGTCAACGCCGCTGCTCTCGGCAAAGCCCGTAATTTATGCGGCTAACCTCAGCGAGGACGACTTCGCCAACAACATCGAGACGAACGAAAACTATCAGCAGGTACGTAAATTAGCCGAGGAGGAGCACTCAGCGGTGCTGCCGATATGTGCGCAGACAGAGGCTGAGATAGCCGAAATGGACGAGGACGACAAGAAGATGTTCCTCGCAGAGCTCGGACTGGAGGTCTCGGGTCTGAACCGTATCATCAAGGAGGGCTACGCACTGCTCGGACTTATCTCCTACCTAACCGCAGGCAAGCCCGAGGTACGCGCGTGGACTATCAGGAAGGGCACGAAGGCTCCGCAGGCGGCAGGCAAGATACATACCGACTTCGAGAAGGGCTTCATCCGTGCGGAGGTCATCTCCTTCGACGACCTGATGGCTTGCGGCTCGATGGCGGCGGCTAAGGAAAAGGGACTTGTCCGTCTTGAGGGCAAGGAGTACGTTATGCAGGACGGCGACATCGTGCTGTTCCGCTTCAACGTGTAAAATTTGATATTGGGGGGACGCTTTTTTGGCGTCCCTTTTTGTTTTTTAGTGGGACGTCGAGGACGCCGTCCCCTACAAATGGCAGCCGCGGGTTTATTTGTTAATTAGCGGGACGCCGAGGGCGGCGTCCCCTACATATTGCTGCCCGCCGAAAGCAGACTGTGCCTTTTGCAGAGACTGAGCGAGCAAAGCGAGCGAGTTCGTAGTCGGGGGTTCGGGGGACAATGTCCCCCGACGGGTCAAGGGCGGAGCCCTTGCGGATTGTCAAGGCAGAGCCTCTGCCAGGGTGTGGGACGGAGTCCCACAAAAGTTAACAGAAAAAATATGGCTCACGCGGGAGATTTTTCACATCTAATGTCTTGTAATCTGACAGCATAAATGTTATAATGTAAAGTGACCGTATTTTCGGTCGAAAGAACAAAAGGAGAAGGACGCCTGACGTCCGATAAAGATATATGGAAAACAAGAATTTCACCGAGGAGAGCGGCTCCGAGATAATATGCGGCCGCAATCCCGTTACAGAGGCGCTCAAATCGGGCGCTAACCTCGATACGATATACATAAGCGGCGAAGGCGGCAGTCTTAACGTTATCCGCCGCCTTGCAAAGGAAAAGGGCGTTGTCGTGAAGGACGCGCTCGATGCAAAGCTTACGAAGCTCTCGGGCGGCGCTTCTCATCAGGGAGTTGTCGCCATCGGAGCGTGCGCGGAGTACGTCACGCTCGACGATATCCTCGCTGTCTCCGAGAAGAAGGGCACAAAGCCCTTCATCATCATCTGCGATGATATAGAAGACCCCCACAACCTCGGCGCTATTATCCGTACAGCCGAAACTTCGGGCGCTGACGGCATTGTTATCCCCAAGCGCAGGAGCGTGGGGCTCAATGCCACCGTGTACAAGACCTCGGCAGGCGCGGCAAGCTACGTCCCCGTGGCGAGAGTCTCCAACCTCGCCTCCGCTATCGACGAGCTCAAGGAGCGCGGCGTGTGGATATACGGCACGGACGCCTCGGGCTCGGACTACACAGCCACCGATTTCACGGGGAGCTGCGGGCTCGTCATCGGCTCGGAGGGCTTCGGTATCAGCAAGCTCATCGCCAAGAAATGCGATTTCATGGTAAAGCTGCCGATGCTTGGCAGGATAAATTCGCTCAATGCCTCTGTCGCGGCGGGTATCTTTATGTATGAGGTGCTCCGTCAGCGCGGCTTCAAAGCATAAGGAGGACATTATGCCCGATAATAAGATATCACTGGAAAATATACTCGACGAGTATTCTCCCGATACAGAACAGGCGGAGGCTCCTCATATAGAGCGCGTTGATGCGCAGAAGGTCATCAACTCGACAATTCCCGACCCGATAAAGGAGACTCCCGCTCCCAAGCCGCCGACGGTCTCGCACGAGAGGCGTGAGCTCTTCGACGAGCCCGCCGATAAGAAGCCGTCCGCGGACGAATACAAGCCCGAGACGATATCCCGCAAGAAGACGGGATTCGCGGGAAATGAGGGACTTGAGGACGTAAAGACCGAAGCTCCCGTAAACTCCTACGCCGCGGACGACGATACTCCGCCGGCTAACGGCACTCCGCTGATAAGACGTATGGCTGACTCCACAAGAGCCCGCGAGGTCGAGCGGGCGGGCAAGAAGAAAAAACGCTCCCGCAAGAACAAGACGGGCTACACCTACTCGAAGGAGTCGCCCGAGGGCGAGTATATGTACACTCCGCCCGAATTCAAGAAGAAAAAGCGCACCCGCCGCGAGATACTCGAGGAGTTCAATTCTCCCGAGGGCAAGAAGTTCGTGACGGATATCGTTCCCTCGCCCGATGCGGTCGAGGCCGCAAAGCCTGTTGTGCCCGCTCCGAGGGCGGAGGTCACGAGCCTCAACCTCAGCGAGACACAGGAGATAGACGCCTCGCAGCTCGACGTGCACATCACGCAGAACGCCGAGGAAATATCGCGTATGAAGGCGAGAGCCGAGCGCACCAAGCGCATCGTTGACTTCAACTACTACGGCGATGTTCAGGATGTGGGACGCGACATCTACGAGCTCAGGACCATCATCTCCACGAGGACGATAGTGCTCGGACTGACGGCTTTCCTCAGCCTGTATATCACGCTGTGCAGCCGTTTCGGCTTCCCGATAGTGAGCTTCCTCAGCATAAACCACATCAGGACGTTCCTGCTCGCGCACCTTCTGCTCGGACTTATCGCGATGTTCTATTCGCTGCCCGTCATCACAAAGGGCGTGAAGAACCTCTTCACCCTCAAGCCCGACAGCGACTCTATGACGGCAATGACCACGCTCGTCTGCTTCGTTGCCCTGCTTACCGCGTTCCTGCGGCAGGATATGGCTCAGCAGGAGACGATACACATATATATGCCCGTAGCGATACTGGCTATGCTGTTCAACTCGGTGGGCAAGCTGCTGATAATCAGGCGCGCGCACCGCAACTTCAAGTTCGTGTCGCAGAATTTCGAGCGCCACGCGGTCGTATACGTCCGCGACGAGGAACGCGCCGAGCGCCTTACCCGCGGCACTCTCGGGGACTTCCCGATACTCGCCGCAATGCGCCGTACCGACTTCCTCACGGACTTCCTGCGCTATTCCTACTCCGCCGACATCACCGACGCGTTCTGCCGAAAGGCTGTTCCGCTGTGTCTGGCGTTCTCGGCGATAGTTTCCGTGTTCCTGACCTTCTTCAGGACAGGCTCGCTGTTCACGGCAGATTCGCTCGCGTTCGGCTTCTCGATATTCAGTATGCTGATATGCGCGTGCTCGTGTATATCACTGCCGTTCGTTACGAATATACCGCTCGACAACATCTCGAACACCACCCTCCGCAACAAGGGCGTGCTGCTCGGATATCAGAGCGTTGACGACCTCTACGACGCGAACTCGCTTCTCGTGGAGAGCAGCCTGCTCTTCCCCGAGAACACCGTCAGACTGGGCGGTATCAAGGTCTTCTCCAACACCAAGATAGACGAGGCGCTGCTCGACGCTGCAAGCCTCACCCACTACTCGGGAAGCGTGCTCCAGCAGCTGTTTGCCGACGTTATTTCGGGCAGGGAGACTTTGCTCTACCCGATAGAGAACTTTTCCGCGGAGGATACGGGGCTTTGTGGCTGGATAAACAACCGAAGGATACTCCTCGGCAGCCGCGAGCTTATGGAGTCCCACAACATCGAGGGACTTCCCACCCGCACACAGGAGGGCGAGGTCTCGAAGGGACACGAGCCGCTGTATCTGTCCATATCGGGCAACCTTGCGGCGCTGTTCGTGGTGGATATCGTCCCCGACAGAAACATACGCAAGTGGTCCGAGAAGCTCATCAAGAAGAAGATATGCCTCATCGTCAAGAGCACAGACCACTTCATCACCGAGGACTCCATCGCCTCCTACTACAATATCCCCAAGGATATGATACGCGTTATCCCGAAGAAGCTGTATGAGGACTTCGACGCCGAGACAAAGCGCGTTGTCCGCATGAGCGCGTCGATGGCGTGCACAGGCAGGTTTTCCTCGTTCGCGCAGCTTATCCTCGGAATAAAGGTGGTACATTCGTCGGCTACGCTCGGACTCATTTTTCAGACGGCGTCGATACTGCTCGGACTTGTTCTGTGTATGATGCTGATACTGTCGAAGGCGTTCGAGTCGAACTACCTGTATATGTCGGCAACGGCGATGGTCGTGTATAACCTCATCGTCGCGGGCATTACATATCTGGCGGTGAACAGGAAGAAGCTTTGATTTGCGTAAAGCTATGCGCGGAGTAACTCCGCGGACAAGAATTCCGAAATCGTTACAAGGGGACGCCTTCACTTGCAAGGCGTCCCCTCTCAAAGAACAGTCCACTGGACTGTTTTTTGATTCACCCCTTGTGAAGCGCTTTGTGGAATGTGGGGCGCTGCCCCACACCCTGCCAAAGGCTCTGCCTTTGGAATCCGCCAAGGGGCATAGCCCCTTGGAACCCAACTTCGCGCTGAAAAGAAATAAAACGGCAGTTTTTCGCCGCGCAACAAGTAAAGGAGCGACATTATGTCCGAGAAATACAGAAACGGACGGCCTGTCCATAACGAAGACAACGAGAACACCCGCACTACGGTGATACCGCCCGAGGCACGTCAGCAGTACCGCGAGCAGTATCAGCAGCCGTATCAACAGCCACAGTCTCAGCCACAGTCTCAGCAATACTACCAACAACCGCAAGGGCAGCCTCAGCAGCAACAATATCAACAGCAATACTATCAGGGACAGCCACAGCAGCAGTATTACCAACAGCCGCAGGGGCAGCCGTACCAGTCACAGCCGCAGTACAGCCAGCAACAGCCGCAGCAATACTACCAACAGCCGCAGGGACAGCCCTATCAGCAGCCGTATCAGGGACAACCGCAGCAGCAGTATTATCAGCAGCAGTCCGCGCACCGCAGCGAGGCTCCAGCGCCGCAGAAGCGGCGTCCCGCACCTCAGCAGAGCCGTCCCGCGCCTGCACCGACCAAGCAGAAAAAGAAGAAAAAGCGTAAGGGCTCGGGCATATGGAGGTTCTTCAAGCGCCTGTTCTACGTGCTCCTGATACTTTTCATATTGCTGTTCGGAGTTTACTCCTGCACCGCGATAAGCCTTATACGCAAGCTCGACTACGTCCCTACGGGCGACCGCGAGCGCACCTCGGGAGCTATCTCCCGCAGCTACGTCACGAGCGTGCTCCTCATCGGCACGGACGGGCGCTCACTCGACGAGCGCGGACGCTCCGACACGATGATGCTCGTCTCGATAAACAGCGCTACGAACGAGGTCAACACCACCTCGTTTATGCGCGACTGCTACGTCGAGATACCGAATTACGGCTGGGACAAGCTCAACGCCGCCTATTCCTACGGCGGGCCCGAGCTGCTTATGGACACGATAGAGCACAACTTCGGCGTGCGTATCGACGACTATGTTTGCATCAACTTCCTCTCGTTCGCGAGCATAGTTGATTCCGTCGGCGGCATAGACGTTGACCTCTCCGATGCCGAGGCAGAGGAGATAAACGTTATACTGCAAGCCGAGGTCAACGAGATAATGGGCGACGAGCGGACGTCCGACCTGCTGAAGAGCGGCGGAAAGAAGGTCCATCTCGTGGGCAAGCAGGCACTCGCCTACGCCCGTATCCGCCACATCGGAAACGCCGACTTCGAGCGCACTGAGCGTCAGCGCCGCGTGGTAGACCTCGTGATGAACAAGCTGAAAACGTTCAACCCGATAATGCTCAAGAACCTCTCGACCAAGGTGCTCCCCGATGTTACGACGAATATGGACACCGCGGAGCTCTACCTGCTCTCACTGCGCGGACCGATGATACTCGGCTACGACCGCGTACCGCTCCAGATACCCGCCGAGGGCACGTACTACGGCGAGAGCACCCCGAGCGGCGACGCTCTGATAGTGGACTTCGACAGCAACTACGAGACGATAAAGGATACCGTATATTCCAAGGATTGATTCACGGCGCAAAAAAATGCCATTTATATCAAAAAAGTGGTATCTATTTGGTAATGAAAGTGCTATACTAAAGAAAATAACAACGGAGGTACCGCTTATGCTGAAGGATAAAGGCTTTTACAAGGGTATAAATTTCGGAGGCTGGCTTTCGCAGTGCAGCTACGAAAAGGAGCATCTCAACAGCTTCATCACCGAGGCGGACTTCGCTGCCGTTTCAAAATGGGGCATTGACCACGTCCGCGTGCCGTTTGACTACAACATCATCGAGCGCGGCTGCGGAGACTACATAGATGAGGGTTTTGCGTATCTCGACTTTGCGTATGAGATGTGCCGCAAGTACGGGCTGAACCTGCTGCTCGACCTCCACAAGACCGCGGGCTTCTCGTTCGACTACTACGCCGAGAGCGAGAGCGGCTTCTTCGAGAGCGAAAAGTATCAGGAGCGCTTCATACAGCTGTGGGAGGAGCTCGCCAAGAGGTACGGAAAGTACCACGAGAACGTCGCGTTCGAGCTGCTCAACGAGGTGACCGACAAGTCCTACATCGACAGCTGGAACGACATCGTCCGCCGCTGCATACCGAGGATAAGGAAGTTCGCTCCCGATACGCTGATACTCGTCGGAAGCTACCACAACAACGCAGCTGACACGGTGCAGTTCCTCGACTCTCCGTTCGACGGCAATATCGTGTACAATATGCACTGCTACGAGCCGCTGAAATTCACGCATCAGGGCGCCTACTGGACGACCGACATCGTCCCCGAGGAGCGCATTGCCTTCGAGGACAGCGGCTGCACAGCCGAATACTTCGAGAAGCTCTTCTCCACGGCGATAGCCAAGGCTGAGAAGCACGGCGCGGAGCTCTACTGCGGCGAATACGGCGTTATCGACGTTGTTCCCGCCGAGGACGCGGTAAAGTGGTACCGCACGATCAATTCCGTCTTTGAGAAGCACGGTATCGGCAGAGCTGCGTGGTCGTACAAGAAAATGGACTTCGGCTTGACTGACAGCCGTCTCGACGGCGTTCGCAGCGAGCTGCTGAAGCTGATATAATAACGCAAAGGACAGGCATTGCCTGTCCTTTTTGTTTTTGGAGGCGGCTCTTCCATAATTACGGCATTGACATTTGAAGCGAGGCGTTGTATAATAAATAATGTATAAGTGTTTCCTGTTCCGCACAGGGCGGGAATGCAAAATATTTGCAAATTTTGTCCGTATTCTTTGACTTTGCGCGAGTATGCTGATATAATCATATATGGACTATAATAACGGTCGCCGCTTCCGACAAAAGCGGCAGGCTGAGGGGAAACACCCCGAGCCACAGGAGAGAAAATATGAAAAAACACAACAAGACGCTTGTATGCGCTTTTGCGGCGGCTCTTGCCGTGCTTGCCGCAGCTCCCGCAGCAGCTCACGCCGCGGAGGGAGACCCTATTGCGACTGCTCCCGTGACAACGACCGCAGCGGCTGCGGTGACTACCACGACGACATCAGCGGTAACAACTACTGCGACTTCTTCCGCAGCGACCACGACGACAGCAGCGGCAGCAACGACTGCGACGGCTTCGGCAGCTGCCACTGCTTCCGCCTCGTCAACGTCCGAGGTGACGACCTCTGCAACTACTGCGGCAACCACTGCCGCTGAGACTACGAGCTCCGAAACTACGACAGCCATTACCTATACCACAGGCTGGCAGACCGAGAGCGCGGGGAAGATATTCTACTGCGGCGAAGACGGCAAGAACGTCACGGGAGAGCAGGAGATAGACGGCGATGTCTACCTCTTCGCGAAGAACGGCGTGCTCAAGACGGGCTGGCGCACGGTCGGCGGAAAGCGCCGCTACTATGACCGCAAGACGGGCAAGCCCGTATACGGCTGGCTCGAATACTGCGGCAGGAAATACTACCTCACCAAGGAGGACGGCAAGATCACGGGGCTTTTCACCGATAAGGACGGAAAGCAGTACCGCTTCTCCGATACGGGTGCGCTCATTGCCGAGGCGGGCTTCTTCAAGGAGGGCGACAGCTTCTTCTACGGCAAGGACGACGGCACGCTCGCTACGGGCAAGACCGAGATAGAAGGCTTCCCGTACATATTCGATGAGGACGGCAAGGAGCTCACGGGCTGGCAGGAGATAGACGGCAAGTCCTATTACTACTACCCCGAGACAGGCAAGGCTGCCGAGGGGCTTTCCAAGATCGAGGATAAATTCTACTTCTTCACCGCCGAGGACGGCATGATCACGGGCGTTATCGAGATAGGCGGAGTTCCGCACGTTTTCGGTGAAGACGGCGTTATGAAGCTGGGCAGAGTGTCTGTTACAGGCAAGGGCAAATACTACTTCTACGACGATTCGAGCTTCGCGAAGGGTCTGTGCACCATCGACGGCAAGAACTACGTCTTCGGTGAGGACGGCGTTCTCGCGGAGGAGCTCGGGCTCACCACCGTTGACGGCGACACCTACTACCACGACGAGAACGGTATCGCGATAAACGGCAGACAGAAGGTAAACGGCGACTTCTACTACTTCGGCGATGACTACAAGATGTTCAAGGGTATGATAACGCTCGACGGCAAGACCTACTACTTCGGCACGGACGGCAAGCGTGCGACGGGTCTGATAGACTACAGGGGCGATACCTACTACTTCGACGAGGAGACCGCCGAGATGAAGACGGGACGCCTCAAGATAGACGGCGAGAAGTATTACTTCGCCGAGAACGGCAGAATGACGAAGTCGAGCTGGGCTGAGATAGACGGCAAGATGTACTACTTCTGCGACGACGGCAAAATGGCTTCGGGCATCACCGAGATAGACGGCGATAAATACTGCTTCAGCTCTGAGACGGGACAGTACGTAACGGGACGCCTTATAGTTGACGGCAAGAAGTATTACTTCGGCGAGGACGGCAAGATGCAGTTCGGTATGCAGGAGATAGACGGCACGAAGTATTACTTCGGCGAGGACGGCGTTATGCACACGGGCTGGCTGGAGTACGAGGGCAATAAGTATTACTTCTACCCCGATAACGGCGCTATGGCGAGAAATGTCGTGGTCGATGACCTCAACCTCCTCAACGACGGTACGGCTGCTCCGCTCGTGGATTCGCAGCTCCGTGCGAAGGAGATACTCAAGACCTCGGGTACTACGGCTCACGGCATATACACCTATGTCTGCAACAACAAGAAGTACCAGTATATGGAGAATACAAGGTCTCTTGAAAACATACAGAACGTCGGCTGGTCGTACTTTGCGACATATATGATGGACAACCGCTACGGCGTGTGCTACTACCTTGCGGCTATCACCGATATCCTCTTCAAGCAGGCAGGATATCAGACAAGGATAGTCTACGGTACGGGCAGAGCTACGAGCGACCATTACTGGAATCAGGTGCTGATAAACGGTCAGTGGCTCAACTACGATACCACCAACGGCTTTGAGGGCGTGACGGAAGCCTACCTGAAAACGCCCAATCAGGTCAACAGCAACGGCTACGGCAACACGGGTATCGGATATACCATCAAGGCTTACGTAATTACAAGGTATTATTAATGAGAGGATAAGGATAAATATGAAGAAGGAAATAATTGCTATCGCAGCGATAGCGATAATCAGCGGAATGACACTCGCTTCGTGCGGACGCGAGGTCGATCAGGATTCAGTATCTGTGGCTCTGCCGAAGGTAACAGTTGCCTCGGACGAGAAGGCAACGACAACTACGGGCACAGGCACTACGACCACGGGCTCGAAGACCACGGCTACCACCACTTCGGGCACGGGCTCGTCAACAACGACCACCACTACCGAGACCGACGAGGAGGATAAGGATACAGAGACTACCACGACTACAGCCACAACAAAGGAAGATGATACTCCCGCTACAGAGCCCACAGAGGCTCCCGCTGCTCAGACACTGAACAAGACCTCATTCGGCACGGGCGACCTCGGTCAGTCACTGACATCAATACTGAGCAATCCCGATATCCCCGAGAATGTGCCTGCCTGCATACCGAAGGGCGACGAAGGCGGCGCGGTATACAGATACAAGTACGGCTCTGACTTAGTCTTTGACTGCTATTCAAGCGGCGGAGTAAAATACATCGCAAACATATACATATACAGCTCAAGCTATTCGCTCGATAGCGGAATAACGGTCGGCTCTTCAAAGGATGACGTTACCGCTGCCTACGGCGAGCCTTCCGATGGCGGCGGCAATTATATGCTGTATTCACTCGGTGACAAGGAATTGTATTTCGGCATGAGCGGCGACTCCGTTTCCTACATTCAGATCAATTACATCTAAGGGGAGGAGCAGGCTTGGTATTCAGCAGTCCCGTATTCCTGTTCGTTTTCCTTACGGCGGTATACATACTATACCGCATAATTCCCACAATGACCGCGAAGAACGTGCTGCTGCTCGTTTTCAGCATCGCGTTCTACGCCTACGGCGAGCCGAAGGCAGTAGTTCTGATGATAATATCCATCATTATGAACTACCTGTTCGGGCTTGCTATGAAAAAAGAGAACAAAGCGCGTAAGGCGGCTCTTGCAGCCGCCGTTGCTGCGAATCTCGTAATGCTCGGCATATTCAAGTATGCGGGCTTCTCGGCGGAAACGCTCAATATGCTGCCCTTCGTGAAGCTCACCGTACCGCATATCGCCCTGCCGATAGGCATTTCGTTCTACACCTTTCAGGCGATGTCCTACGTCATAGATTCGTATAAAGACCCGCACTACATCCAGAAGAACCCGTACAAGCTCGCGCTGTACATCACGTTCTTCCCGCAGCTTATCGCAGGTCCTATCGTCAAGTATTACGACATTGCCGACCAGATAGACAACCGCAAGGGCTCGCCCGAGCAGACCGCTCAGGGCATAAGGCGCTTTATCACGGGTCTGTCGAAGAAGCTCTTCATCGCGAACACCATGGCTCTCGCGGCGGATTACGTCTACGGACTTGACACCGCCGAGCTGTCAGTGCCGCTCGCGTGGCTGGGAGCAGTATCCTACCTCTTCCAGATATACTTCGATTTCAGCGGCTACAGCGATATGGCGATAGGTCTGGGTGCGATGTTCGGCTTTAAGTTCCGCGAGAACTTCAACTACCCCTACATTTCCCAGAGTATGCAGGAGTTCTGGCGCAGGTGGCACATATCCGTGTCTACGTGGTTCAAGGAGTACCTGTACATCCCGCTCGGCGGCAACCGCAAGGGCAGGGTGAGGACGGCGCTGAACAAGCTTGCCGTGTTCTTCTGCACGGGTCTGTGGCACGGCGCAAGCCTCAACTTCATCGTATGGGGACTCATCAACGGCGGCTTTATGATGCTCGAATCCTACGGCATTCTCAAGCCCGCGAAGTGGCTGCGACCTTTCAGACACGTATATGCGGTCGCGGTGACGATACTCGCATTCGTATTCTTCCGCGCGGACGACCTCCCGACGGCGTGCCGCTTCATCGGGCATATGTTCGTACCTGCGGGCAGCAGCGCGAAGACAGCGATGTTCCTGTCGCAGCTCTCGCCGATGTATCTGCTGATGCTGGCGGCGGCGGTGGTATTCTCCGCTCCCGTGATACCAGCTCTTGCGAAGAAGACGCAGAGCTCGAAGCGCGCGGGCGTATGCGAGGTCTGTTCATATGCGGTGACGGCTGTGCTGTTCCTGCTGTGTGCGGTGACGCTTTCATCGGCTTCCTACAACCCGTTCATCTATTTCAGATTCTAAAGGAGGCGCACGATGAAGAAAAATACACTTTACAGGCTTTATTCGGGCGCTTTCATCGGGCTGTGCCTCGTGCCGACGGTGCTGATGCCGTTCGTTAAAGGCGACGAATCAAAGGAAAAACGCGCTCTTGCGGAGCTCCCCAAGCTGAAGACGGCTGAGGGCGGGCTCAACATAAACTATTTGTCCGACCTCGGGGACTACTTCTCCGAGCACTTTGCCTTCCGTCAGCAGCTCGTAACTGCCGACGGACGCATAAAGACCGCACTGACGGCTACCTCGCCGAATACCGACGTCATCGACGGTACGGACGGCTGGCTGTACTACGCTCAGACGGTCGATGACTACCTCAACATCAACACCCTGAATGAGCGGCAGATAAGCGGCATCTGCCACGACCTGCGGCTCGTCAGTGACTACTGCGGGCAGAACGGAAAAACGTTCATATTCACGTCCGTGCCGAACAAGAACTCGCTCTATCCCGAGCATATGCCGCTGAACTACGTCCCCGCGGACGCCGACGGCAACTACGAGCTCATCTCGGCGGGACTGGCAGGTGAGAGCTTCTACCTCGATATGAAGGCGGCTCTTGCTGACACGGGTTCGAGCATACCGCTCTACCACGCGACCGACACCCACTGGAACAACCTCGGCGCATATGCGGGACACTGCGCTATAATGGGCGCTCTCGGCAGGGACGTTTGTCCCGCCGAAAACTGGACGCTCGAGCCTAACGGGCGTCTCGGCGACCTTGCCGCGATGATATATCCCTCCGAGGACGCTAAAGACACGCAGGTCAACAGCGACTGCGAGTTCACCTATCAGTATCAGGGACGCTTCAAATCGTTCGACGATATCACGATAGATACCGTCTGCGAGGGCGGCGAGGGTACGCTGCTGATGTATCGCGACTCCTTCGGCGAGGCGATACTCCCGTATATGGCGGAGATGTTCGCGAGCGCCGAGTTCTCGCGCATCACGCCCTACCGCTTTGACGAGGCGGCGCTCGAAATGGGCGATACTATCATAGTCGAGCTCGTCGAGCGCAATCTCCCGAGACTGGCGGAGACAGCTCCGATAATGCCTGCTCCCGAGGTCAGTGAGGAAACTGCCTTCTTCACCCCGTCTGTCTATGGCGGCGAGGTATCCGCGTATATCGGGCGAAACGGCTCGTACACCCTTATCACGGGTGCTCTCCCCGAGAGCTTCTTCAGCGGCGATGACGCGAGTGTCTACCTGACTATAAACGGCACAACATATGAAGCCTTCCGCGCAAGCGAATACTCCGACTGCGGAAACGGCTTCTCGGTATATATCCCCGCGGATACCGAGCTCGACAGCATCGAGATATTCACTCAGTGCTCCGACGGACGCGCAGTCTCAGTCGAAGTGCCCGCGGATAAACTCATCAGAAAGGAACAGTAACAATGATACAGAAAAAACTGCTTTCAGCTTCAATGGCAGCCGCAGTGCTGGCTGTAATGCCCGCTGTTAACGCATTTGCGGCAGAGACTCCCGTTTTCCCCGAATTCAACGAGAACGACGTGAACGGCAGAGTCATCGTCACTCTCCCCGAGGGACTGGCAGCGAAGGTGAGCATTACCTTCGATTCTCCCGAGGGCAAGGCTGAGCCGTACTATCTCACCGACCTCGCAGAGAATACGTCCGCGACCTTCGACATCGAGGGCAGGGACTACACACTGGACGACTACCGTATTTACAACCTGACCGTTGCTCCCGAGGGTGTGAGCGTTGCTCCCTATTCTGTGAGCTTTACCATTCCCGACGGCGACGAGACTCCCGACAGCTTCAAGGAGTTAAAGTATACCTTCCTTGTTGACGACATTGTTTCCGAGAAGGACTGGGATGCTTCACTCGACGGGAATGAGCATACTGTCACCTACCATATCCCTCCGTTTGCTCTCGGAGACGTGAACGAGGACGGAAAGGTAGATGCGAAGGACGCCTCGCGCGTGCTTATGCACTATTCGGCAGTATCTACGGGAGCTGAGGGCGTACTGACCGATGCTCAGAAGAAAGCGGCGAACGTCAACGGCGACGACAAGATAGACGCCAAGGACGCCTCACGCATACTCGTTTACTATTCCGCAGCCTCAACGGGCGGAACTCCCACATGGGACTGATATTTCATAAACGACAAGAGCGCCACTCCAACGAGTGACGCTCTTTTTTGGTTCAGCACGCCCAGAATCTATACATACCGAAGTAGACTACCGCAAGTATCACGAGCACATTTGCCGCGATGTTGACGCCGCAGCGGAGCTTCGCACACTTGTCCGGATTCTTGGACAGGATACCGCCGACGGAAGCCGCAGCTGCTGCCACGCAAACTGCCACGCAGACGATATTGAGCGTTCCCGCGCCGATACCGACAGCCTTTGGGAGCCCGTAGGTCTCCTCTCTGCCCGCGTAGGCTATCATCACGACTGCCGCCGCCGCTGACAGGAGCTTTATGAGCTGTCCCGCGGTCTGAGCCGCGCCTGCTGCCGTGAGGGTGTGTCTGCCCGCGCGGACAAGCTTCAGCTTGTACAGCAGCACGAACACCGCGCCTATCGCTATCATAAAGTATGCCGCGAGGAGGCTTATCTCCGCGGGGTAGGCTCTGTCCCTGTCGATCTCCATAGCTCCGAGCATAAAGCCCTCGGTGCCGTCGGAGCGCTTGCTCTCGCCGAGGAGCATATTTCCGTCGAGCAGGTATACGCCGTCGCCCAAGGATTCGAGGTCGGGGTACATTTTCGCGTTTATCGGCTGGAGATAGGACGTGAATTTCATCAGCCCCGCACGCTGAGAGCGCGATACGAGATAATAGCCGCTGAAATCGCGAGTTTCGTTATTGCCGTCGGAGTATTTCTCATAGTCAGCCTTGCCGAATATCCACTCGGGAACCTGCTGAATAACGAGGTTCGTCGATGTCTCATTCGTGAGCGTGACCAGTCCCACCTTGGACTCGCGGTCGAACAGCATATCCGAGCGGCAGGCGATAGTCGCGCCGTTGTGACCCATTGTGCGTACCTTGTACTCCGTCACATCAAAGCCGCAGCTCGACGCGGGAATGTCGGAATCACCGTAGAACAGCGAGCCCGAGAACATCTTCTCCTGCGTCTCCTTATGCTCGAAGAGGGGGGCGTCGTCGCTGACGAAAGCCTGCGCATAGGTCGCGAGGTCGCGTATCGTGCCCGCTGCCGAGCCCGCAGGGTAGAGGCCGATATAGGATATCTGACTGCCGTCCGATTTGTACTTCGGAGGTATGGCGTTGAAGGTGTAGGACCTGAGCTTGTCGCGCTGAGTACGCACCCACTCGTTGTCGCTGAAATCGGGAGCTATGGAGGTGTGCTCCATGCCGAGCTTATCAAAGATGTTTTCGCGGACGTAATCGGCATAGTCCTCGCCCGTTATGCACTCTATGACGTATGCGCCGAGAGCCGCTCCCCAGTTGGAGTAGGACGCGACCTCGCCGGGGCGGTTGACCTGTGCGGGCTCGGTAGCCTGCAAAGCCTCCGCGAGGGGCATTATCTTGTCGTGGTCGGGGGTGGATATGGAGTAGGTCGTCTCGCACCAGCCGCCCGTGTGGTCCATAATGTTCATCATCGTTATGGGCTCATCAAAGCTGAGGTGCTGGAGGAAGCCGTCGGGGAGGTAGTCCCTGATGTCGGCGTCGAGGTCGAGCCTGCCCTGTTCCCAGAGCTGCATAGCGCTGACCCATATCATAGTCTTGGAGATGCTTCCCCACTCGAATACGGAGTCCTCGTCGCAGGGAATATGGTTCTCGCGGTCGGTCTCGCCGAAGTAGCCCTCATAGAGGATATCGTCGCCCTGAAATACTATCGCCTCGAAGCCCGCATAGTATTCGACGCCCGTCTCAAAATTGAGCTCCTCGTCGAATTTGTCCGCAATACTGCTGTATTTCACGCCCGAGGGAAGCCTCTGCTCCTCCTCAGCCGCAGCCGTCGGGGCGAGAGCTGTTCCTGCCGCAAGCAGTGCGGCTAAGCACGTCGAAGCTATTCTTTTCATTTTCATATACCGCACCTCCTTACAGCTCGCGCTCTTCGTAGTCGATGACCGAGCACGCCGCCTTGTAGAATACGTAGCCGTAGGCTCCGACTATCGCGAACGCGCACAGCAGAGCTCCGTTGTACGGTACCGACAGCGCCGACAGGGTCGTAAACAGCACCTGCAGCGCTGCGTGGAGCGGCTTTACGCTGAGTGTCGATTCAGCGACAAAAACTACTGCCAGTCCTGCCCAAGCTGCCAATAATATCAGATAAGCCCTGAACATCGAGCCCTTTACGCCCTTTTTTCCCGTTTTGAAGAAGCCGCTAAGCACATTGGCGTTGAATATCAGCGCGACTGCGAAGAACAGGCAGAGCAACACGCTGAACAGACCGTTGTCGTTCATCTTCATACCCAGCACCTCGGACAGCGAATCGTCGAGGATAAGGCTGACACCCAATGCATATCTTATCTTCAGTATTATGAGGGAGAGTGCTCCCACGGCGGTCAGCACCAGCATTACGAGGGCATACCTCGCGATGACTATCTGCTTTCTTGCCGCGGGAATGACAGCGTAGGTCATCTCGCCCTCGTATGTGTTGTTGAGGTCGATCATAGCCTGCGCCGCGGTGAAGGAAATTGCGAAAAGCAGAAAATACAGGAAAACAGGCGAGATAAGTCCGAGAACCAGCGACAGCACAGTCACAGCCGCGAACAGCTTCCACAGACTCAGCTTTTTCGCCCTCATGGCGATGATGTCGAGCCTCATAAGGTCGATTATACGTTTCATTGAGCCGTCACCTCACATTTCCTTGTCAGCGGTCAGCTTTACCGTCAGGCGGCACATCAGCCAGCCGAACGCTGTAAATGCCGCAAAGCAGGCTGCAACGATAAGTACGACGAGCACGGGGTTCGTCGGCAGGAATTCCTGCGGGAGCGGCAGTATGCCGTAGTCGAGCGTGATGAAATAGACTATCATCAGCGCGCACATTATCACTAAGAACGGTATGCAGGCAATGATAGCTACCGTGTCGCCCTTTATCTCCTTTATCGCGTAGAAGAGGCAGATTATCGCCGTTATCATTGCAAGTCCCGCCGCCAGCAGCACGAACCAGTTGCTGTAATTGAGCCCCGTATTCTCCGTATTTGCTGTCACGCTGTCGTAGGTATGCTCCTGTATGAACGGCGGGAGAATGCCCGATTCTCCGACAGCTCGCGATATGAGCAGGCAGAGCTCGCCCAGTATGCCGCCTATGGTCTGCGGAATGAGTATCTCCGCGAACAGCGCCTTTATCACGGATTCGCGCTTCACGGGGAGAAGTCCGTATATCTTCATAAAGTCGCCCTTGCGTACAGCCTCTATCGGCGAGAACAGCGCCAGCGGAGCTACCATAAATCCGACAGCCGCGGGATAAGCTCCGAGCAGGCACGCCGCAAATATCACCGCGCAGAAGATGTACGCGTACTTCCCGCCTATGCCGATACAGTTGACGTAGTCGAACCGCATCATCTTCTTAATCTCGTCCATGTCCGTCCTCCTTTGCGATGTAGACGAGTATCTCGTCTATGGAAGCCTTTTCCGTCTCAAGCTCCTTCGGTATCTCGCCGAGCAGGTCTGAGGATATGAGCGCGTCGAAGCCGTTTCTGTAGGCGTGGAAGCCTATGCACTTCTCCCTCAGCGACGAGGAGATGTCCTCCTCCGCGCCGCGCAGAACGAGGTACTTCTCGTGGAGCTCGTCCTTCGTGCCCGTGAACCACACCCTGCCGCCGTGGAGGACAGTGATGTAGTCGGCGATGCGCTCAACGTCGGAGGTGATATGCGTCGAGAAGAGGACGCTCCTGTTCTCGTCGCCGATGTACTCGGAGAGTATGTCGAGGAGCTCGTCACGCGCAACGGGGTCAAGACCGCTCGTGGGCTCGTCGAGAATCATCAGCTCCGCCTTGTGCGAGAGCGCGACAGCCACCATGAGCTTCATCTTCATACCCTTGGAAAAGTCGCCGACCTTCCTGTCGTCGGGAAGCCCGAATGCCTTTATCCTGCGGAAGAATTCCTCCGAGCTCCAGTCCTTGTAGAAGGGCGCGAGCTGCTTGTCAACGTGCTTGACGGTGAGGTGGTTTGCGAGGTAGAGGCTGTCGAACACAACGCCGAGCCGCTCCTTTACCTCGACGGCGTTATCCACGCTGTCGAGCCCGAATATGCTTATCTTGCCGCTGTCCTTCTTAGCCATATTGAGTATGGAGCGGATAGTGGTGGTCTTGCCCGAGCCGTTCTGTCCCACGAAGCCCATAATATAGCCCTTCGGGAGGGAGAATGACACGTCCCTGAGAGCAAAGCCCTCGTAGCTCTTGTTCAGTCCGCTTATTTCAAGAATGTTCTCCATAGCTTATTCCTCCATATACTGTTTTATCGCGGCGATAATATCGTCGTCGGTAAGACCTGCGTTGCGTCCGTTTGTGACGACCTGCTCGATAGCCTCCTCCATCTCGCAGAGCATACGCTCGCGCAGGAGCTCGTTATTGCGCGGCGCTACGAAGTAGCCCTTACCTGCGACAGACACGATGAAGCCTTCGTTTGTGAGGTCGGTGTAGACCCTCGTTGTTGTGATGACGCTGATCTTCAGGTCACGCGCGAGCTGGCGTATCGAGGGGAGCTGTTCGTCCTCGGCGACCTTTCCCGCGAGTATCTGAGCCTTGATCTGTTCCTCTATCTGCTCGTATATCGGCAGCTCGGAACTGTTTTTGATAATTATCTTCATGAAGCACTCCTGTTTATACTGTACATACGTGTATATATCTGTATATATACAGTTTAGCATATACATCTTCGTTTGTCAATACCCGATTTGAGATTTTTTGAAAAAAATAAAGGACTGCTGTATGCAGTCCTTAGATTCTGAGAAACAGGCGGGCGAGCGGAACTCGCCCCTACAATGATTTAGACACTATGTAGGGGCGCATTCCATGCGCCCGAGTTTGATTTGTCCTTAGTCAAGGAAATCCTTGACCTTCTTGCTTCTGCTCGGGTGGCGGAGCTTGCGCAGCGCCTTCGCCTCTATCTGGCGGATACGCTCACGGGTAACGTCGAAGCGCTGACCCACCTCTTCGAGGGTGCGAGCCTTGCCGTCCTCAAGACCGAAGCGGAGCTTGAGCACCTTTGCCTCGCGGTCTGTGAGGGTGTTGAGCACCTCGTTGAGTTGCTCCTTCAGCAGTGTATGCGAAGCAGCCTCAGCGGGAGCGGGAGCGTCATCATCGGGGATGAAGTCGCCGAGGTGGCTGTCCTCCTCCTCACCGATAGGAGTTTCAAGGGAAACGGGGTCCTGAGCGACGCGCATTATCTCGCGAACCTTGTCCACGGGCATATTGAGCTTCTCGGCTATCTCCTCGGGGCTGGGGTCGTGACCGTTCTCGTGGAGCAGCTGACTGGACACCTTCTTCACCTTGGTGATAGTCTCGACCATATGTACGGGTATACGGATAGTACGTGCCTGATCGGCGATAGCACGGGTGATAGCCTGACGTATCCACCATGTGGCGTAGGTCGAGAACTTGAAGCCCTTGGTGTAGTCGAACTTTTCTACAGCCTTGATAAGACCGAGGTTGCCCTCCTGAATGAGGTCGAGGAACTGCATACCTCTGCCGACGTACTTTTTCGCGATACTGACAACGAGACGGAGGTTAGCCTCGGAAAGGCGCTTCTTCGCGTACTTGTCACCCTTAGCCATACGCTGTGCGAGCTCTATCTCCTCCTCGGTTGTGAGGAGCGGCACGCGTCCTATCTCCTTGAGGTAGATCTTAACGGGGTCGTCGATGGCGATACCCTCGGTGGAGAGCGCCATTTCGAGGTCGTCGGTGATAGAGGAGTCCATACCAATTTTGAGGTCGGTATCGACGTTCATATCCTCGACTATCTCGATGTTGAGGGCTTCGCACCTGTCGTAGAAGTTGTTTATCTGGTCAACGTCGAAGTCAAGCTCCTCGAGAGCGTCGGTTATTTCCTTGGTGGTGAGCTTTCCGTTTGCCTGACCCTGCTCTATGAGCGAGTCAATGGTGTTCTTTTTTGAATCCATTGTGATTCCTCCTGCTTTTTGGCTTTATCTTGGGATTTGATTGACTTGGAACAGAGCCATTAGCCATTAGCCTTTAGCCATTAGCTAATGGTATCGCCTGACGGCGATATATTTAAAATTCGTCCGCGTCAGCGGACACCGCGAGCTAACGGCTAACAGCTAACGGCTTTAACCGTTTTTCTCGGCTCTATCAATGCTTCTTTTTGCTGAACAGGTCGCGCAGGTCGTCGTCGGAAATATCCCCGCCGCTTCCTGTCGGAGCCCTATGCCTGCGGAGCGTTTCCGCGCAGTCGAGCATAGCCTTCTCGGTTATCGGGAACTCTCGGTTCGCTGCGGCTATGCCGCTTATCCTGCCCATTTCCTGCGGCGTGAACTCGTCGGCAATGAGCGAGAGCGTGAACCGCTCGCTCTCTTTTATCGCTTTCAGCAGAGCCGCATACACGCGCTTATTGAACGCGGTGACGAATATCTCGGGCGGAGCGGCGGCGGCTATCGTCTCGGCGTCCTCGGGACGTCTGAGCAGGTAGCATATTATCGTCTCCTCAGCCTTTGCCTCCCTGCGGAACTGCACGGCTTCGGGGTTGACATCGTCCCTGACGTAGGCGGCTTTTGCCTTGATATTGCGCCAGTCTTCCTTTTTGCGGCTGGCTTTTTTTATGCGTATGAGCTCGTTTATGTGGCTTTTGAGCACCTCGGTCGAGATGTCACACTTCTTCGCCGTGCGGGAAATGTACACCTCGCGCTCGAGCGGCGACTCTATGCCCGCGAGCACCTTTGAAACGCGTTTCAGCAGCTCCACCTTGCCGCCCTCGGAGTCGAGGTCGAGCCCCTCCTCACAGCGGTCGAGCATAAAGTTGTTGGCGTCGTCGGAGCCCTCAATGAGGTTGCGGAAGCGCTGAGCTCCGAACTTTTTTATGTATTCGTCGGGATCCTTCGCGCCGTCCATATGGAGTATGCGCGTCCGCAGACCGACGTCCGAGAAGTGGTTTATCGCCTTCTGAGTGGCATTCTGACCCGCTCCGTCGCTGTCGTAGGCGACCACGACCTCGTCGCAGTAGTGGCTGATGAGCCGCGCCTGGTCGGGAGTTATCGCCGTACCGAGCGTAGCCACGACGTTCTCGAAGCCCGCCTGATTCACGGCGATGACGTCCATATAGCCCTCGCAGAGAATGAGCCGCTTCTGGTCGGCGTTCTTGGCGAAGTTCATCGAGAAGAGGTTGCTGCCCTTGTCGAATACGGGAGTAGCGCCCGTATTGAGGTATTTCGGCTTGCTGTCGTCGAGGACTCGCCCGCCGAAGCCGATGATATTTCCCCGCAGGTCAACTATCGGGAACATCACGCGGTTGCGGAAGAGGTCGTATATCTTGCCCGTTTTCTGCGAGCGTCCGCCGAGCCATGCCTCGACTATTTCGTCCTCGGAGTAGCCCTTCGAGCGCAGCATATTCGTCAGCTCGTAGAATGAGTCCGACGCGAAGCCGAGCCCGTACTTCTTTATGGTCGCGGGCGTGAGCTTTCGCTTGTAGAAATATTGCAGACCCGCCTTGTTCTCGCCCTTTATGAGGTTGGAGTAGAAGTAGTTGGCGGCGAGGCGGTTCATCTCGTAGATACGTGTTCGGCGCTGAGCCGAGAGGCTGCTGCGGTCGTTCCGCTCGGGGACTTCCATACCGCTTCTCTCCGCGAGGAGCTTCACGGCGTCCATAAAGTCGAGGTTCTCCGCCTTCATTATGAAGGTGATGACGTCGCCGCCCGCTCCGCAGCCGAAGCAGTAAAAGCTCTGCGTATCGGTGAAAACGGTGCAGGACGGTGTCTTTTCCGAGTGGAACGGGCAGGAGCACACGTAGTTCCTGCCGCGCCGTATGAGGTTTACGTACGAGCCCATCACCGTCTCTATCGGGTTGGCGTTTCTGAGCGCGTACAGGAATTCGTCGTTTCTGGGCATAGTATCACTTCCAGAACTTGGGGACGAAGAGCTCGGTGTAGAGGTCTACCGCATAGCTGTCGCTCATACCCGATATGTAGTCGCAGACGGCTCTGTCGGGGTCGGTCTTCTTGGCGATAACGCGGTACTCCTCGGGGAGCTTGCTGATGTTGGCGATGAAGTATTCGTACAGCTTGCATATGAGCTGTACAGCCTTTTCCTCCTCCTGCTTGGCGGCGGGATTGGTGTAGACCCTGCGGAACATAAACGCCTTGAGGTCGTCGTGTGCCTTCCTTACGGCAGGGGAGAAGTCTATATCATACGCTCCGTGCTCGATGACCGAGGCGATGAGCGTGGTGATGCGCTTTGTCTTGGTGTTGCCGAGGACGTACACGCAGTCGTTCGGCAGGTCTTTCGGGTCGAGTATGCCCGCACGGACGGAGTCCTCGATATCGTGGTTGATGTAGGCGATGGTGTCCGCGAGACGGACGATATTGCCCTCCTTCGTCGCGGCTACCTTGTTAGTGTGGCAGAGTATGCCGTCGCGGACAGCGAATGTGAGGTTCAGTCCCTCGCCCTTCTTTTCGAGAGCCTCCACCACGCGCACGCTCTGCTCGTAGTGCTTGAAGCCGTGGGGACATATCTCGTCGAGTATCCGCTCGCCGCAGTGCCCGAACGGGGAGTGTCCGAGGTCGTGACCGAGAGCGATAGCCTCGGTGAGGTCTTCGTTCAGACGCATACCGCGGGCGATAGTCCGCGCTATCTGCGATACCTCGAGGGTGTGCGTGAGGCGGGTGCGGTAGTGGTCGCCGACGGGGGAGAGGAAGACCTGCGTTTTACGTTTCAGTCTGCGGAAGGAGTTGCAGTGGAGTATGCGGTCGCGGTCGCGCTGGAAGTCGGTGCGGAACGGGCACTTGTCCTCGTGGCGCTCGCGGCGGGTCATCTCCTCGTTCACGCTCGTGCACGCGAACTTGCTGAGTATGCCCACTTCGGTTATCTCATACTGTTCTCTTACTGTCAAAGCTATCCCTCCCTGTGAAAAAAGTGCTTCTATAATACTTATACTAATGGAAACGGAAAATCCCTTTTATTTTTTTACATTTTGTAGGGACGACCATCGGTCGTCCGCAAATTATTTGTGCCAATTGCCGTTTGCGTTAATGCGGACGCGCAATGCGCGTCCCTACAATTCGTTTAATGTGGTTTGTTGGTATATTGCGGGACGCCGAGGGCGGCGTCCCCTGCATAGATTATACGTTACTTTGCCGTAACGCTGCTGAAATCGGCGTACAGCTCGCCCTTGTCCTCGATGACTGCCGCTCCGTTGGTGACCTCGGTCAGCTCCTTGGTGAAGGCGTCGAGCTTCTCGGACAGCACCAGCACCTCCAGTGCAACGTCGCTCCCGAAGTCGGAGTTCTCCGTTATCGTGTCAAAGCTCGGCAGGATGTAGCTTATCTTGCCGTACATACCGTAGTCCGCGGAGATGCGCAGTCTGTGACAGAGCCGCATATCCATTAGCTGTGCCGCGTCGCAGGCGAGGGACGCCGCGTGCGAGTACGCGCGGACGAGTCCGCCGCCGCCGAGGAGTATGCCTCCGAAGTAGCGCGTGACTACTATGCACACGTCCGTGAGTCCGCGCTTTCGGAGCACGTCAAGGACGGGCACGCCCGCGGTTCCCTGCGGCTCGCCGTCGTCGGAGTAGCGGGAAATATTGTCCTCGCGCACGATGTAGGCGTAGACGTTGTGGCGCGCCTTGCGGTGCATGGACTTTATCTTGTTGATGAATTCTACAGCCTCACCGCCGTTCTTTACGGGAGCGATATACCCGATGAATTCGGACTTCTTCTCCACGAACGAGGCTTCGGCGGGACTGGAAATTGTCAGGTAGTTCATAATGCACCTCCGTGCGGTTGCTTTTTCGGCGCGATTTTGCGGGCGCACTATGTGCACCCCTACAGATAGAGAAAAAGCCGCTCGTTGTGAGCGGCTCTTTGATTACTTATCGAGATTGAAACGCTTCTTGAATCTGTCAACGCGTCCGCCTGTGTCAACAAGCTTCTGCTTGCCTGTGTAGAACGGATGGCACTTAGAGCAGATTTCAACCTTGATGTTCTCCTTTGTGGACATTGTCTCGATCACGTTACCGCAGTGGCAGGTAATTGTGGTCTTGTACATTGTAGGATGGATTCCCTCTTTCACGATTTTCACCTCCGAAATAGTATTTCTGTATTATCGTGCAGCCCATCAGTTCCTTTAGACAGTAGTGCCAATATACATTACAGTAATTAATTATAGCATACGGGCGGGGAGCTGTCAAGTGCGGAGAGATATATTTCACATTTTTAATCATAGACTGCCGCGTTCTTATCCTGTCCTCTCTGCAATACCATTATATAAAGGAGGCTTGGAAATGAACGAGACGTACATTATACCCACGGTCGCGGACGACTGCCCGCTCCTGCCCGACGAGGACGACACCGAGCAGCTCGCGGAGGAGAGCTCCCGCCGAAAGCGTGAGGGCGGCGCCGACGACATAATCGCTATGCAGGCGGCGGTGTGTATGCTGATTGCCGCCGCGCTTATGATAACGAACATCTTCCGCTCGGATATATCGGGCGAGCTGTTTTGCAGGCTGCGTGAACTCACCGAGAGCTCGCACGAGCTCTTCCCGAATCCGATAGAACTCCTGCTCGGACTGCTTGACAGGTGATAAGGGTCGGGTTCACGTTTCTGCTGTTCAATGCTCTGCTGTTCATGTTCTGCGATACTGAGATGATAGCCTCATTCTACGCGGTCTGCCTGCTGCACGAGCTCGGTCACATCGCGGCTCTGAGGCTCACGGGCGGAGAGCTCCGCCGCGTGGAGCTCTCCTTCTTCGGGATAAGAATGGTCGCGGCTCCTGCGGCTGATATCGGCAGGGGAGCGTTCGTGCTGCTGAGCGGACCTGCGGCGAATCTGCTGCTGTATGCGGTGCTGACAGCTCTCGGAGTATGTGGCAGAACAGCTCGGCTCAGCCTTGCCGCGGGGCTGTTCAATCTGCTGCCCTTCAGCTCCCTTGACGGCGGAGCTCTGCTCGATATGCTCGCGGCGGGGAGAGTCCGTGAGCGTGAGATACGCGTCTGCCTGACAGCCGTAAGGGTGCTGTGCGCTGCGGAACTGCTCGCCCTCATAGCGGCAGAAATGGCTAAAACATAATACCTATGCGCTAAAAGTTCACTTTTGCGGGTGATTGACTTTTTGATGGTTCTGTGATAGAATTATCTTGAATATTATAGTGAACGTCAAAATGTTTTGACGTTCACTATAATAAATGTGTACTCAATAACCGCCGTCAGGCGGTTATTGCCCCGAACTTCGTTCGGGGTGCGCAAATTCTTTGATAATATATGGAATTTGCGCATCACATTAATTGATGTCAAGCTCATTTTGCCCTAAAGGGCAAAACAAAGCGCAAGGAAAATCATAAAAGCTATTATTATTCTTGCACTTTGACAACTCAAAAATGCCTTTTAAAAGCTGTATAAAGGTATTTTTGAGTTGTTGAGCAGACATTAATAAATGATTTAAAATGCCTCGCACATCCGCAAACTTATTGTTTGCTCCGTGCGGATCGGCAAATAGCAAACGCCAAAATAATTTGTCGTCTGCTATGATATCCGCTTACAGTTGAATTATTCTGTTTAAAGGTGATCATATGATCTGGCTGCTTGTTGTCTGCCTCTTCGCGACGTCGCTGTTTTCTGCGGCTTGCGCGGTCTTCAGCGCACTGAAGCACAGCAGGAACCCTATGGAGCGCCCGCTCAGATACGTCCTCATATCCGTGTCCGCCGCGGTAGCCGTGAATGCGGTTTCCATACTTATGCCGTCCGCGCGTCCCGCTTACTTCGTGTACGGCTTGTACTGCATACTTATGGATATAATGGTGCTCGCTCTGCTGCACTATGCGAAGGCTTTCACGGGCGAGGAGGAGCTTGTCAGGAAGGCACGGAACGTCTTTATGTTCGCGGTCGGAGCTGATGCGCTGCTGATGCTCATAAACCCGTTCCTGAAGATAGTCTTCAGAATGGGCGTGTACGAGGACGGCTTCGGCGAGCACTTCTACCACGTCGCGAGCCGCGGTATCCTCTACATATACCATATACTCGTGATATACGCGATGATGTTCGTCGTGAACCTCGCTCTCTTCAAGAAGATTCGCAGCGCTCCGAGGCTCTACAAGATAAAGCACGGAGCTATCCTCGTGGCGATGTGCATTATTATGATAATCCACGCCATTTACCTCAATTTCAAGCTCCAGTTCGACTACTCGCTCCTGTTCTATTCGGCTCTTGCGCTGATAATGGTGTTCTTCACGCTGCTGTACGTGCCGCACGGACTTATGGACAGGCTGCTCTTCTTCACGATGTCGAATATGAAGGACGGTATCGTCTGTATTGACAACGAGGGTAGGGTAGTCCACGCAAACAGGACGGTCAAGGACTACAGCGAGGCTGATATCGACATCGGCTCGCTCGACAATCAGCTGCAGAAGTGGTTCACCGAGGATATCACTCAGGACTGCACCGAGCGCACATGGGACACAGTCCGCCGCATAGAGGGCAGAGACCACTACTACCACATCGACTTTATGCGTATCTACGACGGCGACGTCAAGTACCTCGGCTGCTTCTTCCTCGTCCACGACAGGACGGAGGAGTATGTGCGCTACTACACCGAAAAGTACCGCGCCACGCACGATATGCTCACGGGTATATACAACAAGGAGCACTTCTTCGAGCGCACCAAGGCTATGCTCGACGAGAATCCCGATATACACTACGTCATAGTCTGCACCGACGTCAAGAACTTCAAGCTCGTCAACGACGTGTTCGGAGTTGAGGCGGGCGACAGGATGCTCAGGAAGATAGCCGAGATAACCGCCTCCTTCGGCGGGGACGACGTTGTCTACGGACGCCTCTCCGGCGACAGGTTCGCGATGTGTATGCCCAAGTACAGCTTCAACGAGAGGGAGATACTGAGCAAGTATTCGGTAGTCGATTCCTTCCTCGAGAATGCGTCCTTCAAGACGCATATCCACATCGGCGTGTACGAGGTCACCGACAGGAGCCTGCGCATACCGATAATGTGCGACCGCGCAAGCCTCGCGATAAAGACCATAAAGGACAGCTATCAGAACAGCGTCGCCTACTACGACAGCGAGATACGCAAGCACTTTATGAGCGAGCAGAAGGTCATCAGCGAATTCGAGTCCGCGATAGCGAACGGACAGTTCCAGCCGTATATACAGCCTCAGATATCCGTCGGCGGCAGAGTCTGCGGAGGCGAGGCGCTCGTGCGGTGGATACACCCCCACGAGGGACTTATCCCGCCCTCCAAGTTCATACCCATTTTCGAGCAGACGGGGCTTATCAGCAGGCTGGACAAGCTTATGTGGGAGCTCGCGTGCCGTCAGCTCAGCATATGGAAAATGGAGGGGCGCGAGGAGAGCTACCTCTCCGTGAACATCTCGCCCAAGGACTTCTATATGCTCGATGTCTGCGGGACGATGACCTCGCTGATAGAGAAGTACAATATCCCGCCTCATTGCCTGCACCTCGAGATAACCGAGTCTGCGGTAATGGACGAGCCCCAGCAGCAGCTCCGCCTCATCGGCAACCTGCGTGAGGCGGGCTTTATGGTCGAGATAGACGACTTCGGCAGCGGCTATTCGTCGCTGAATATGCTCAAGGAGCTCGACGCGGACGTGCTGAAGATAGATATGGGCTTCCTTGAAAAGACCGACCACCCCGAGCGCAGCCAGACGATACTGAAAATGATAATCGGGCTCGCGAAATCGCTGGAGATGGAGGTCATCACCGAGGGCGTCGAGACGAAGGAGCAGGCGAAATTCCTCGCGGAATACGGCTGCGACCTCTATCAGGGCTACTTCTTTGCCAAGCCTATGAGAGTGAGCGAATTCGAGAACAAGTACCTCAACGCTCAGTTCATAATCAGATAAACAGGAGGAGATAATATGATGTATACATTACTGGCGGCAGCTCCCGCCACGGGCGATACCTTCCCCGCGCAGAAGCTGCTCATCATCGCGGGAATCGCGGTCGCTATAGCGGCTGTGACTATAGTTGCGGCGCTTTTTAGGAAAAAAGACGACGATGACGACGAGGAATAAATAAAAGTCAAGCACCTCCGCATATCCTTTACAAAAAAGTATGCGGAGGTGTTTTTATGCTTTGCAGCCTTGAAGAGCTGCGCTCGAAGGAGGTCATCGACCTCGGTACGGGCGAGCGGCTCGGCTATATCGACGATATCCGCTTCGATACGGACACGGCGGAGGTAACGGCTCTGGTGATATACGGCGGGAGCAGGCTGTTCGGTCTGCTCTCCCGCGGGGAAGACCTTGAGATACCGTGCTCGGCAGTGGAGGTTGTCGGTGCGGAGACTATCCTCGTCAGATGTACGGATTTGACATATCGTACAAAATCGCGGAGAAACAGGCTTGAAAGTTTGTTTGATTAAATTTCGGACTGCCCCTTGCGGTAAATGGCGGAATGTGGTATAATATTAAAGCAATTCGCACGCACGCGCTTTTATGGATTGGTGCGCCCGTCGGGCGTTGTCCGTAAGTCAAGCCGTGCGGAGGATTAATAATAACCAATTTTTAAGGAGGACTACACAATGTCAGTAGTTTCAATGAAGCAGCTCCTTGAGGCTGGCGTTCACTTCGGACACCAGACAAGACGCTGGAACCCCAAAATGGCACCGTACATCTTCACAGAGAGAAACGGTATCTACATCATCGACCTTCAGAAGACAGTAAAGAAGCTCGAGGAGGCTTACCTCTTCGTTCGTGACCTTTCCGCAGAGGGCGGCGAGGTGCTCTTCGTAGGTACTAAGAAGCAGGCTGGCGATTCCGTTAAGGAAGAGGCTACACGTGCAGGCGCTCACTACGTAAATGCCCGTTGGCTCGGCGGTATGCTCACAAACTTCAAGACCATCCAGACACGTATAAAAAGACTTGAGCAGCTCCACACAATGGAAGAGGACGGCACATTCAACCTCCTCCCCAAGAAGGAAGTTGTAAAGCTCAACCTTGAGATAGAGAAGCTTGAGAAGTTCCTCGGCGGTATCAAGACAATGAAGAAGCTCCCCGCAGCACTCTTCATCGTTGACCCCCGCAAGGAGAAGATTGCTGTTGCTGAGGCTAAGAAGCTCGGTATCCCGATAGTTGCTATCGTTGATACAAACTGCGATCCTGACGAGGTTGACTACGTTATCCCCGGTAACGATGACGCTATCCGCGCTGTAAAGCTCATCGCCGGCACAGTTGCTAACGCTATCATCGAGGGCAGACAGGGCGGCGACGCTGCTGCTGAAGAGGCTGAGGCTCCCGCTGAGGAGACAGCTGAGGACGCTGAGTAATGCGGGGAGCCCCCGCGGGCGGCTTCGCGTTCAAATAAATTATGGTGCGGAAGTGAATCTCCGCGGCTGTTACATGAAATTAACGTAGGGGTTGGCGTCCCCGACAACCCGCAGCTTTGGGACGTCGAGGACGCCGTCCCCTACATCTGTATAATAATAAATTTTAGGAGGATATAACAATGGGTAAGGTATCTGTTGCAGAAATAAAGGAACTTATGAAGTCCACAGGCGTTGGTATGATGGACTGCAAGAAGGCTCTCGAAGAGAACGACGGCGATATGGACAAGGCTATCGAGTTCCTCAGAGAAAAAGGTCTTGCTACACAGGCTAAGAAGAGCGGCAGAGCTGCTGCCGAGGGCGTTGTTGCTGCTGTTGTAAAGGGCGAGACAGGCGTGCTCCTCGAGGTTAACACAGAGACAGACTTCGCTGCCAACACAGACGATATCAGAAACTTCGTTGCAAATGTTGCAAATACTATCATCGAGAAGAACCCCGCAGACGTTGAGGCTCTCAAGGAGATGCCCATCAGCGGCGGCACAGGCACAGTCGGCGAGGCTCTCACAGAGCTCGCAGGTATGAAGATCCGTGAGAACATCGTTATCCGTCGTTTCGTAAGACTCGAGGGCAAGCTCGCTTCCTACATCCACAACGGCGGCAGCATCGGCGTTCTCGTTAAGATGGACACTGACCTCGCTGCTGACGCAGTTGCTCCTATCGGTAAGGACGTAGCTATGCAGTCCGCTGCTCTTAATGCTGCTTACCTCTGCCGCGAGCAGGTTCCCGCTGAGGTCATCGAGAAGGAGAAGGAGATCATGATGGCTCAGATGGCAGAGGATCCCAAGATGGCTTCCAAGCCCGAGCAGGTTCGTGCTAAGATAGTAGAGGGCAAGGTCGGCAAGTACTACACAGAGAACTGCCTCCTCGAGCAGGCTTTCGTTAAGGACGACAAGCTCTCCGTTCAGGGCTATGTTGACGCAGAGGCTAAGAAGCTCGGCGGCTCTATCAAGGTAACTGACGTTATCCGCTACGAGCGCGGCGAGGGTATTGAGAAGAAGGAAGATAACCTTGCTGACGAAGTTGCTAATATGATAAAGAAGTAATCATTGCATATTTCAGGTCCCCGTACAGCTGTGCGGGGACTTTTTTATGCGCGGAGATAACTCCGCGGGCAGGTTTGTATATGGGACGTCGAGGACGCCGTCCCCTATAAAAGCTGTCGGGTATAATCCGCGATTCTAACAATCGCGAAAGCAAACTTGCTGTTTGTACAAGGTAAGCGAGCTTGCGAGCGGCAACGCGATTACGGGGTCAGGGGAACTGTGTTCCCCTGCAGGGTCTGGGGCGGCGCCCCGGCGGATTCCTAAGGCAGAGCCTTAGGCAGGGTGTGGGACAGCGTCCCACAAAAGGAAGAAAAAAACGGCTTCTTAAAATAGAAGCCGTTTTTATTATCGCTGATTACCAAACCTTGTAGTCGGGCTCTGCTATCTTGTATGCTGTACCGGGTACATAGAGGTCCTTGGGCTCGTGACCCTGTTCCTTCGCCTTGCGGAGCTCGCGGAACGCTACGCTGTTGAATACGATGCGCTGTACGTCCTCCTGCGGCGGGCGGGTGTTGAGATACTCAAGTATCACCTGCTGGAGGTAGAAGTAAGAGCGGAGCTGTGTCTTCCTGAATTCGAGTTTGGAGTCGCCCTCGTCGCTGTTGGCGTCGCCTGTGAGCAGGAAGAGGCTGTCGCCCTCCTCGTAGCCGAGCGTGAGCTTGGCGAATATCTCGGGAATGAATATCCTTACCTCAGCCGCAAGAGGCTTATTGCCCGTGAACTCGTCGAGCTCCTTGCAGAATGCCTGATACTCCTCGGGATTGGATATCTTTACCATCTTTTCGAGCGCGAAGTTTGCTGCGTTTACGACGTCCTCCTTCTTGAAGGGGCACTCGTCCTCGCCGCGCTGAACGAAAATCGCGAACTGCTTCTCGCATCTGAAGCCGTTGCTGTCCTCCCATGTGGCTACGTACTCATTGAGCGGCTTTGCGAGCTCGTTGCAGACAGAGCCGTTCACGCGCACCTCGACTATCTTTTTGTCGCCCTGCTTTGCGAGGAATATCCTTATCCAGTAATACTTCTTCGAGCCGAGGTACTTGGGTATCTCGTTTGCGATATATGCCATCAGCATCTTGGGCTGGTCGTCGTGCTGAGCGCCTATCCTCACGATAGAGTGAGCGTACATATCGAAGTCGTAGTGTTGTCCGAGGAAGGTAACCGGTATGTGTACGGGGTTCTTCTTGAACAGGGACTGGTCGATGGGGTGCCACAGACCGCCGTAGAATATCTCGACTGCCATATTCACGACCTCCTCATCAGTGGGAGCGTGTGCGTCGATGGGGTCGATGATGGGCTCGTCGAAGCTGTCGCTTGTAACGAGGAAGAGGAACTGCACGCTTTTGACGTTTTCGTGCTCTTCCTTTCTGCCTATCTTGACGTCGATGGTGATACCTCTCGGCATAATGATACAGCCGTCATAGAGGGTGCCGTTAAGCTTGGCGTTGAGCGCGTTGAGCGTTGCCGCCTCGTAGTCGAAGCCCTGTTCTGCGACTGCTGCCGCTGCTTCTTCTGTTTCCTGTTTTTTCTTCTTGAATAAAGCCACTGTGATCAATCTCCTTGTTTTATAATAGATTTGTTGTTTTCATATTCTCACAGACAATAGTCTGAAATATGCTTACTTTACGAACTGAGCCGCCGCCCAGCCCTCCTTGACGTTCACGCCGAGACGTGTGAAGCCGCACTCCTCGATGGCGGTGAGCACCTCCTCCATACGCTCCTCGATAATGCCCGATACTATGAGGTATCCGCCGTCTCTGAGGTAGCGATTGAAGTGGTCCTTCATCGCGATGAGCACGTCCGCGACGATGTTTGCGGTTATTATGTCATACTGCCCGTCGATTGTGTCGGCGAGCCTCTCGTCGGAGAGGATATTGCCAAAATAGGTCGTGTAGCTCTCCGCGGGAATGTGGTTTTTCAGCGCGTTCTCCTTGGCGGTAGCGGCGGCGTTCTCGTCGATATCGACTGCCACGGCGTTCTCTGCTCCGAGCAGTATCGCCGCAATGGAGAGTATACCGCTCCCGCAGCCAAGGTCGAGTATCTTATCGCCCTCCTTGACACAGCCCTCGAGTATTTCAAGGCAGAGCCGCGTGGTGTGGTGCTGACCCGTTCCGAAGCTCGAAGCGGGGTCTATCTCGAGGACTGTGCGCTCGCCGAGGTCATCGTACTCCTCCCACGAGGGCTTGATAACGAGCGAATCGCCGACCTTGAGCGGCTTGAAATACTGCTTCCAGTTGTTAGCCCAGTCCTCCTCGCGAATGCTTGCGAGCTCGGCTTCGAGCCGACCGTATTCGCCGCCTTCGTCAGAGCTCTTCAGCTCCGCGAGCATAGCCTTTACGGAGCTGAGCATATCCGCGCCCTGATCGTTGCAGGGGAGATATACCGTGATACAGGTCTCGCAGTCCGCGAGCCCCATCAGGTCATCGTCGATGTAGTCCCACTGACCGTTCTTGTTTTCGAGGAACTCCTTGAAGTCCTCGGAGTCCTTGATGACAAAGCCCTTGATACCGATGTCTGTCAGCTTAGAGCAGAGCAGCTCGATACCCTCGGCAGTGGTGTAGATGTTGACTTCCGTCCATTCCATTATGGGAAATTGCCTCCTTTTTACTGTATAGCTTCGAGCATAGCGATAAGGTCCGCCTCATCGACCTTCCCGTCAGAGTTCATATCCGCAGCCTCTGTTTCGGCGGCAGTGAGCATTGATATTCCGTCGGGGAGAGAATCCTTCTCTTTAAGGTATATGTTCAGCTGAGCAAGGTCATACTTGTCAACATAGCCGTCGTTGTCGATGTCGCCCTTTTCTCGCTGAGACGAGCTTATCAGCCGCGTCATCCTTGAGACGTCAGCCCAGCCCGTGAATGTGTCGGACTTGATATGTCCGAGCTTGCCCACGCACTCCGTCACCGTGAGAGCGCAGCCGTCGCCGATAGTCATTATCGGGTCGCCGCCGAGCTCCGAGGAGTAGACCGCGGACTTGCAGCCGTTTGTGAGGTAATACTCGCCGACGGGCTGTGATACGGTCAGCGTGAGAGTTGTGCTGCCGTATTCGTAGTAGTCGGTCTCCGTCCATATGTTGAGGGTGTAGTCGCCCGCATAATTGGGCTCGAAATATACCGAGTGCTCGATGTTCTCGGCTTCGGTGATAAGAACGGGCTCGTCCTCCCATTCGTCGCCGATATAGTTCTTGCCCTTGCGCTTTACAACGCAGGCGCTGAGGTCGAGCTCCTCGCCGTAGTTATACACCGTCTTCGGCGGAGTGACTATCTCTATCTCGACATACGGCTGGAACTGCTCGGGCGGGGTGTAGTCCGAACGCGGCGGATTCTTGCCGTTTAGTGCCCAGTATTCGCCCTGTAAGCCGTCGGGATAGACCTCATAGAGCAGGGGATTCGTGCTGGCAGGGTCGGACATATAGATATCGTCGCCCGATACTCCGCGTATGTATACCCAGTGCCAGCCGCCGTAGGCAGTATTGACACGGGCGATGAGATACCAGCCCTTGGATATGAGGCTCTGCACCTCTGCGGCGACCTTCGTCTTGTCAACGACCTCCTTCGTGACCTCTTCGCCGTCGGCGTTGGTCTCAGTCACCTTGATCTTGCTCTCGACGCTCTTGAGATTGGAGTCGAATCCCCATTTTACACTGGGGACGAGCTTTTGTATATCGAGCCAGCTCTTGATATAACCGCCCGAACCGAAGCCGCCTATATCCGTGTATCCGTTGGCGAGCACGCCGGGGTTGAAGTCCTCAGCCTTTTCGATCTTGAGATTCTTCATCGCGGCATCGTCGAGCGAGCCCGAATCCATTATCATTATCGCCAGCGAAGTGATGAGGCAGCCCGAGCTCCTGACAGTTGTGCTGTCCATCGGTGTCTGTCCCCAGCGCTCGTCAAGCTGGCTCCAAGTGAGGTATTCCTCCTGCTTGTAAGCCGCCTGAGACGCGGGAAGAGCCGCGGTCATCGCACACACAGCCGTGAGTACGGCAGTTACTGTTCCTATGATTCGTTTTCCTATAATTCCATGCATATCAATTACCTCCCTGTGGGGATCTCTTGAGTTTGCGCTTTTTCCTTCTGCTCTCCTTCAGAGCATCGTATGCGTTGATGTAATCTGACATAGCCTTGTCCCTGTCGGCTTCTGTCAATGTGAGCCCGCCGTATGCCGACCTGCTGAACAGCTCCTTCGCGGCGGATATATCCGCACCCGAGGTCTTCGCTATTATTTCAGCGGCTTCGCCCGCGGTATTGGTCGGGGGTATGCCGTAGAGCTTGCACAGGCGGTGCATTACAGCCGCAACAGCCTTGTCGGGCTGGCGCTTCCTGTTGATGAGTATGAACAGCTTGTGCGTAATGAACGGCATAACCACGAGCAGCAGCAGAGCTATCGCCGCTATCACGAGCATTACAAGTCCCGCCTTTGAGAGGAGCTCGGTGGTCGAGCTCTTCTTCTCGGTCTTCTGCTGGAGATTCATCAGGTTGGACATCGTGGGCTCGAAGGTCATCCAGCCGTAGCCCTTGATATAGAGCTCGGGGAAGGCATGACCGTCGTTTGCCGAAACGGAGTAGGTATCCTTTTCTCCCGCGACCTCCTGCTGCATAAGGTAGCCCTCGCAGTAGCGGGCGGGTATTCCTGCGGCACGTGCGAGCATTACCATAGCCGTTGCATATTCCACGCAGACACCTGTTTTGGTGTCGAAGAGGAAGTCGTGTACGTTCTCGCCCTGAGCCTTCTGGTAGTCGAGGTCATAGGTGTAGCCGTTCGTGACGAAGTACCACTCTATTTCCTTTGCCTTTTCAAATTCCGTCCCGCAGCCTGCGGTCAGCTGCTGTGCGAGGTCGTATATCTGCTCGTCATTGCCGTAGTCAAGGAGCAGAGCGGTGTAGTCGTTGTAGAAGGCGCTGTTTACATCGAGGACATCGCGGTAATGCTTGGTCTTTTCGTCGGGGCGCCATATATCGTCGAGCACGTCATACGCGTCATCGAGCATTGCGCTGTAGTCGCCGACATCAGCCAGCACCTGCACGAGCGCCCTGTTATCATCGTTTGTGAGCGCGCCCGACGGAATATAGTCGAACTCGAACGAGTCGTCTATATAGTATTTCTTATCGGTGGTGAACACCGTTCCCGCGCGGCTGAGCACGAGCTCGCCGTTGAAGTTGGTGCCTGTCAGAGCCGCCGCCCCCTGCGGTACGGGGACTGTATCAGCGCCGTTGACTACGCCGTAGCGCGCGGTCACGGTAGCTTTCAGCTTTTCGGGATAGGTGAGAGTCTTTCCCGCCCAGCTTTCAAGCCCGTATTTCCTCGCGAAGTCGCTGTCCGTTCCCGCGGCGAAGAATACAGCGTCCGCGACCTCGCCGTTGAAGTCGATGTCGAATGTGTTTTCGCCGAAATTTCGGTAGTAGGAGTCTATATCGCTGCTCTGCCAGCTGTCGCTTTGGAAGTCGTATGTGCTGAAGGTCGCGGTTTTCAGCCTCATAGGCTCGCCCGCCTTGACGATGTAGTGCGCGATGTTGCTCTGACGTGCGCGGAACTGCTCGCCCGAGGACGTATCACGGAATACATCGAGCATCTGGTTGAGCTGGTCGGTGAGCTTGTCGGCGTTGATGAGCGATTCGAGTATTGTACGGTCTTCGTACACGACGGGCTTTGGGAACAGGGTCGAGAACAGCGCGAAGAGCACAGCGAACGCCGCTACCGACTTCCACGCCTCGCCCTTGTTGATGAAGATTTCCTTCTCGGAGCCGTGAAGCTGTCTGAACGTGACCATCATCAGCACATATCCCACCGCGAGGGCGATGATATAGCCGATGGGCATCTTCTCGTATTCCTTACCGTATATGGTAAAGGGGATTATGAAGATGAGGAAGCTCATAAATATCCTGTAGCGCACCCGCGTGAAATAGTACACGACGGAGAGCATAAAGAACAGGAAGAGTATGAATATCGCAAGCGTGTACCACTTGTTATACCGCACCGAGTCCTGCGGAGTGAAGAACCACAGGCTCCACGATATGGGGTAGTTTTCCAGTCCCTTTTCCATACACTGGAAGGCAGAGACTGCGCCTCCGAAATACATTATGACACAGGCGAAGAAGCCTATGATATGGTGCTTGTAGGCAAAGTCGAATATGCGGAACACCACCCAGCCCGAAATATAGGCGAGGATACCGTAGGCAAGCGCAAGGCTGCTTCGGTAGTGGTACATTATCGACATTATCAGCAGCACCGTATACAGCAGTACGGGGTCGGCGAACGTCCTTATCAGGAACGCCTTCAGACTGCGGTTATTGTTTGCAGTATCAGTCATTTTTTATACCAACTTAAAGTTATTGTCGCCGTCGAGGTACCACATCGGGAATTCGGTGAGGTTGCGGCTCTTCGGAGACACGCCTATGAGGCTGACGTTGTCCTTGTCCTCTATGGCTGAGGCCACGGAGTCGATCTCGGCTCCGCAGTCGGTGGACGCGATAACGCACGCGCAGACCGAGCCTGCGTACATACTGAGCTCTATGCGTCTGTCGGGGACGACCCTGACAGCGAGTATCTTCAGCAGGAGCTGCTCGGGATACTCGGGGTTATCGACGCTCTCGGAGATTATATCGCCGCCCGAGCCGCGGTATATGAGGGTCGAGGCTATTCCCTGCTTGACCAGCAGAGACAGCAGCCCGAATACCGAGCGTATTATCTGTTCCTCGTCGAGTATAGCCTCCTCGGGCTTTGACAGGCTGTTCCTGTAGAGGTCGAGTACTATCATCGGCTGCACCGATGCGACTGCCTCGTCGAGCCTTACCATCAGCTTGTCCTTCTTCGAGGAGAGCTTCCAGTTCACGCGCTTGAGCGGGTCGCCGTGCACGTATTCGCGGTGCTCGTAGCCGGGGGAGGTGTTGGCGGAGAACATCAGCGCCGTGTCGTTTTCCTCCTCCTCGTCGCTTGTGAGAACTACGTCCGCGATACTGCGGAAGAGCTGCGATGAAGCCTTTATCTGCGGTATCTCTGGGATAACGCCCACGCTTATCGGGGAGGGAATCTCCTGTGTGAGGGCAAAGCGTATGAATCCGAGGAAGCCGCAGGAATAAACGGAATTGAGTGCTATCTCGCCGTTTCCGCCCGTTACGGCATCTACCGTGTAGGTGAAGGTCTTCTTGTCGTCGCGGGCGAGGGAGACACGGTAAAGCTTCTCAGTCTGCCCGAAGACCTCGCTTGCGCGGGGAGTTATCTCGACTATGCTGAGCGGGAAGCGTCCCGTTTTCTCGACGGTCACGCTCACCGCGAGCTGGCTGCCCTTCTGCACGTAGCCGTCGCAGTTGATGCTGACCTTTATGCGCTTTCTCGCATAGGCTGCGAAAAACAGCGATATCAGCGGGGCGAACACCGTGAACGCCACGAGTATCATACCCATTTCGCCGTCGATGTAGAAGGTGAAGATGTACAGCAGGAAGGCTACCGCGAGTATGGCGACTATGGTCTTGAGCGTCTCTGCGAGGTTCGGACCGAACAGCAGTATCTTACGTTGTTTCTTCTTATCCATATTTACATTGCGGGAACGGGAGCGTTCTCGATGATATGCTTGATGTAGTTCTCGCCCGTGCCGAACTCGCTCTTGCCCTGAGGCGAGAGGATTATGCGGTGCGCGAGCACGGAGACTGCGGCATTCTTCACGTCGTCGGGAGTCACATACTCCCTCTCGTAGATGTAGGCGAATGCCTTTGCCGCCTTGTACAGCGCGATACTTCCGCGCGGACTGATTCCGAGAGTGGCGTTTCTGTCGTCGCGGGTCGAGCCCACGAGGTCAACGATGTATCTCTTCACCTGCTCGGTCACGCGGACATTGCGCACCTCCTCCTGCATTGCGATGATGTCCTCGACGTGCATGGCAGGCTCGGTGATGTTGTTTATCGGGTTATGATGCTCGGTGCGGTCGAGTATCTTCATCTCCTCCTCGGGTACGGGATAGCCCATTGAAAGCTTCATAAAGAAGCGGTCCATCTGTGCCTCGGGGAGGTGGAAGGTGCCGTAGGTCTCGACGGGGTTCTGCGTAGCCATTACGAGGAAGGGCTGCGGGAGCTTGTGGGTCTCACCGTCGAGGGATATCTGCCTCTCCTCCATAGCCTCAAGGAGGGCGGACTGCACCTTCGGCGAGGCGCGGTTTATCTCGTCCGCGAGCAGGAAGTTGCACATTACAGCGCCGTCGCGGTAGATGAACTCGCCCGATTTGCCGTCGAGCATAGTGAAGCCTGCGATATCCGAGGGCATAACGTCAGGGGTGAGCTGTATGCGGTTGAATTTGCCGCCGATAGAGCGCGAGAGCGCGGTTATCATCTGCGTCTTGCCCACGCCGGGGACGTCCTCAAGGAGCACGTGACCTTCACATAGAAGGGCAGCAATGAGCCTTATAACGGTATCGTCCTTGCCGACGATGACCTTTCCGATGGAATCAGAAAGCTTCTGTATATTACTATTCATAGATTTCCTCACAATTTCAAGATTACAGCATACTGTTACAGTATACCTTTATAATTATAACATATTTGAGCTTCTGCCGCAATTGTTGTATATATAGATTATCGCCGTGGATTTTTGTGAAAAGATACAAATTTCAGCTTGCGGAATTGTTGAAAACGGTAATTCTGACGCCCGAGCTATCCCGAGCAGGCTCAGCTGTCGGAAAAATCGGAAAAAATGCGCGTTTTTCCAAAAAAATACTTGACAAGCACGGGACGTTGTGATAAAATATTATTGCCGCTTGTAAACAGGCTCTTCAAGTCATCTCTATGCGCCTGTGACAGCGAGTTTTTATGAAAAGGCAGGTGCCATGAATGTACGCAGTTATTGAGACAGGCGGAAAGCAGTATCAGGTAAACGAGGGAGATATCATCTTCATCGAGAAGCTCGCAGCTGAGGCTGATGAGACAGTTACTTTTGATAAGGTCGTTGCTCTCGGCGCTGACAGCGGTATCAAGGTAGGTACTCCCTACGTTGACGGCGCATCGGTTGACGCTAAGGTAATTAAGAACGGCAAGGCTAAGAAGATCACTGTTTTCACTTACAAGCCCAAGAAGGGTGAGAAGAAGAAGCAGGGTCACAGACAGCCCTACACTCAGGTGAAGATCGAAGCTATCAAGGCTTGATCGCACTTGAACGGAACAGAGAAATGATCCGTGCAGAGTTCCTTCAGTCAGAAGGAAGATACAAGGGATTCAGAGTCAAGGGTCACGCAGGATATGCCGATAAGGGGCAGGACATCGTCTGCTCTGCGGTTTCCTCGGCGGTGATGCTCGCGGCTAACATCATTACGGACGGCTTTATGAGGGACGCCGATGTCTTTGCCGATAACGACGCAGTCTCGTGCGTTGCGGCAGCGGCGGACGAGGTCTCTGACGCTGTCATAGGTATGCTGAAGGCTCAGCTCGAAATGCTCCTTGAGGAATTCCCGAATACGATTGATATCACTATTTCGGAGGTGTAACTATGTTAAAGATCAGTATACAGTTCTTCGCTCATAAGAAGGGTGTTGGTTCTACAAAGAACGGTCGTGATTCCGAGTCAAAGAGACTTGGCGTCAAGAGAGCTGACGGTCAGTTCGTTCAGGCAGGAAACATCCTCGTTCGTCAGAGAGGTACACACATTCATCCCGGTGAGGGCGTAGGTATCGGTTCTGATGATACATTATTCGCTACTGTAAGCGGAAGAGTAAAGTTTGAGCGTTACGGTCGTGACCGTAAGAAGGTTTCTGTTTACACAGAGCAGTAACAATCTATTGCGTCATAAATCCCGAGCGTTTGCTTGGGATTTTCTTTTAAAAAATGAGCCGTTAGGTTTAAGCCGTTAGCCGTTAGCTGATGGTATCGGCTGCGCCGATGTATCTGAAAGATGTTGGCGGCTCAATTATTCGATTTGTCCGCGTAAGCGGACACCGCAAGCTAATGGCTAAAGGCTAATGGCTGAAGGCTCAAAACAACAGGAGGTCGTAGAATGTTCGTTGATCAGGCAAGGATAAAGATCAAAGCGGGCGACGGCGGCGACGGTGCCGTTTCCTTCCACAGGGAAAAATATGTGGCTGCGGGAGGTCCCGACGGCGGTGACGGCGGCAGAGGCGGCGACGTTATCTTTCAGGTCGACGACAATTTCTCGACGCTGATAGATTTCAGGTACAAGCGCAAGTACGTCGCCGAGAGAGGCGAGAACGGCTCGGGCAGGAACTGCACGGGCAAGAGCGCTCCGCCGCTGATAGTCAAGGTGCCGAGAGGCACGCTCGTCAGGGACGCGAATACGGGCAGGATAATGGCGGATATGTCCTCGGACGAGCCGAAGGTGCTCGCGAGAGGAGGCAACGGCGGAAAGGGCAATGTCCACTTCGCCACGTCTACCCGCCAGATACCAAAGTTCGCAAAGCCCGGCTACCCCGGCGAGGAGTTCGAGGTCACGCTCGAATTGAAGCTCCTTGCGGACGTGGGACTTGTCGGATTCCCGAACGTGGGCAAGTCCACGCTCATATCGGTAGTCAGCGCGGCTAAGCCGAAGATAGCGAACTACCACTTCACGACGCTCACTCCCGTCCTCGGAGTAGTAAAGGCAGAGGACGAGAAGTCCTTCGTTATGGCGGATATCCCAGGTCTTATCGAGGGTGCGGGCGACGGTGTGGGTCTCGGTCACGAGTTCCTGCGCCACGTCGAGAGATGCCGCCTCATTGTACACGTGGTCGATGTCTCGGGCATTGAGGGGCGCGACCCGAAGGAGGACTTCGACATCATCAACGCAGAGCTTGCGAAGTTCAACGAGGAGCTCGCCGAGCGCCCGCAGATAGTCGCCGCGAACAAGTGCGATATGGCAACGGAGGAGCAGATCGCCGACTTCCGTGCCTTCATCGAGGAGAAGGGCATACCGTTCTTCTGTATCTCCGCGGCTACCACTCAGGGCACGAGAGAGCTCATAAAGAAGGTGTCGGAGGTGCTCGATACGCTCCCGCCGATAAAGGAGTACGAGGCTGAGCCTATCCCGCAGGCGGAGCTCGACGAGATGCTCGGCGTGGACAAGAAGTTCGAGGTAACTGTCGAGGACGGCGTATTCTTCGTGGACGCGCCGTGGATACAGCCCGTTATGCGTACCGTTGACCCCGACGACTGGTCGTCGCTCCAGTATTTCCAGCGCGTGCTCGTCAACAGCGGCATAATCGCGAAGCTTGAGGAAATGGGCGCCAAGGAAGGCGACACCGTAAGCCTCGAGGGCTTCGAGTTCGACTTTGTTGAGTAATATGGAAAGAGAATATTTAAGCGAGCGTGAGGCTAATACGTACAGTCCTCTGAGCCTTGCGTTCCTTGGAGACAGCGTCTATGACACGCTCGTGAGGGAGTATCTGCTGAGGATAGCGAATATGCCCGTTTCGAAGCTCCACTCCGCGAAGGTGAAGCTCGTGTGTGCGGAGTTCCAGTCCGAGGCTTACAGCAGGCTCGAGGAGCTCCTCGACGAGAGGGAGCTCGCGGTCTTAAAGCGCGGCAGGAACGCTACGGGAAATACCGTCCCCAAGCACGCGGACGCAGTCGAGTACAGACGCGCGACAGCTGTGGAGAGCCTTTTCGGCTATCTCTTCCTCACAGGCAGGACGGAGCGTATATACGAGCTGTTTGACAGGATAGTCGCGGACGCGGACGTGTCCGCTGAAATATGAAACGGAGGTATTGTATATGAGCTTTATAAAGGGTCTGATGTCAGTGCTGAAGGGCATCAAGCTCGGAGGTATCATCCTCGGAGTTGTAGGAGGATTCGTTTTCGGCTTCATCGCAGGAGCGGGGATAGTTGCGATACTTGATTACCGCGACGAGAAGATAGCACGGTTATATAAGCTTCGTCACGATACCGACGAGAACTACATCTATTCAGAGTAAAGGAGAAAAAGGCTATGTCAGGTCATTCAAAATGGAACAATATCAAGCGCAAGAAGGAAGCGACAGATGCCGTAAAGGGCAAGATATTCACTAAGATAGGCAGAGAGATAACCGTCGTTGTACGCGAGGGCGGTCCCGACCCTGCCAATAATGCTAAGCTCCGCGACCTCATCGCGAAGGCTAAGTCCAACAACGTACCCAACGACAACATCGAGCGCGTTATCAAGAAGGCTGCGGGCGGCGAGGACAAGAACAACTACGAGAACCTCACCTACGAGGGATACGGTCCGAACGGCGTAGCTGTTATCGTTGAGTGCCTCACCGACAACAAGAACCGTACAGCGGGCGATGTCCGCCACTACTTCGACAAGTTCGGCGGCAACCTCGGTACTACGGGCTGTGTATCCTTTATGTTTTCCAAGAAGGGCATCATTATCCTTGAGAACACAGGTCTCGATGAGGACGCTGTTATGGAGGACGTATTCGAGTGCGGCGGCGACGATTTCGACATCTCCGAGGAGAGCGTTGAGATAGAGTGCGCTCCCGAGAACGTGTCAGCAGTAAGAGAGGCTCTTGCCGCTAAGGGCTACAATGTGCTCTCTGCGGAGGCTGAGATGGTGCCCGCGACATATACCACTCTCACCGATGAGGACCACATCAAGAAGATGAATCTCCTGCTCGAGCACCTCGAGGACAACGACGACGTTCAGAACGTATACCACAACTGGGATATGCCCGAAGAGGAATAATTTCAATATCATAAACGGGCTGTCGGGGACGCCAGCCCCTGCACAGCTTTCTTTCACGGGAATATGTAGGGGACGGCGTCCTCGACGTCCCTAAGCTGTCAAATAATTCGGCGGGCGCTCGGAAAGCGCCCCTACACCAATTGCCTTGTAGGGGCGGATAGTATCCGCCCTTTTAATTTGTAATTGGTTACACCGATTACCCTGCGGATTTTTATGCCGCGCGGAGATTGCTTGCGTTTTGGAAAGATTTGTACGCGAAATCTGGGGTCAGGGGAACTATGTTCCCCTGCAGGGTCTGGGGCGGCGCCCCAGCGGAGTCCAGAGGCAGAGCCTCTGGCGGGTCAAGGGCAGCGCCCTTGCTTTAGGAGAGTATTATGGATATTGAGATAAAAAAGGTCAAATACCTTCCCGAGCTTCGCAGAGTGGCAGAGCTCGCGGACAAGATATGGCATGAGTGCTTCGTGGGCATAATCAGTGAGGGACAGATAGACTATATGGTGGAGAAGTTCCAGTCGCTCGACGCGATGATACGCCAAATAGAGGAGCAGTCCTACACCTACCTCGCCGTATACGACGGGGACGACCTCTGCGGCTACATCGCAGTCAAGCCTGAGGCGGACGACCGCTTCTTCCTCAGCAAGCTTTACCTCAGAGCCGACAAGCGCGGACAGGGGATAGCCTCGGCTATGCTCGCGTGTGTGTTCGGCGAGGCGAGAGCTGCGGGCAAGAGCTCGGTCTACCTCACCGTCAACAAGCACAACGACCGCGCGATAGCCGTCTACAGGAAAACGGGCTTCGTCATCACGGACGAGGTCGTCACCGATATCGGCGGCGGCTACGTTATGGACGACTACATTTTCACGTACACACTGTGAGTTATCCCGCGCAAACGGGAATTTGTTGACTTCAAGCCGAATACAATGTATAATAAGTACCGTTGTATGGTTATTCTCGGGCGCTGAGGTGCCCGAATTTTTGAGGTTTGAATATGACTTGGACAGAATTGATACTTCTCTCGCTCGGACTCGCCATGGACGCCTTCTCAGTGTCGGTCTGCAAGGGACTGTGCATGAAGAAGATCGACTACAAGGGCGCGTTCCTGACTGCGCTGTTTTTTGGCGTATTTCAGGGAGGTATGCCTCTTATCGGCTACTTCCTCGGAAGCCGCTTCGAGGAGTTCATCAGCCGCTACAGCCACTGGGTAGCCTTCATTCTGCTCGGCTTCATCGGCGGAAAGATGATATTCGAGTTCATATGCGGCGGCGACGATGAAGAGGCTCAGACCGAATACAGGCTCAACGTCGGCGAGCTGTTCGTGCTCGCGATAGCCACGAGCATTGACGCGCTGGCGGTCGGAGTAGTATTCGCGGCACAGAAAACGCCCGTGGTGAGCTCGGTCATAGTCATCGGAGCTATCACTTTTGTGACGAGCCTTATCGGCGTCGGCATAGGCAACCGCTTCGGCAGCAAGTACGAGAAGAAGGCGGAGCTCGCGGGAGGAATCGTCCTCGTGCTCATCGGTACGAAGCTCCTGCTTGACGGGCTGGGGATACTTTGATATAACGAAAAATGCGCACTTAACAGTGCGCATTTTTATTTTGCTATACAGTCGTAAAATGTAGGGCAGATGCCTGCATCCGCCCGCAAAAACAATATGATCGTGTCGGGACGATGTGGGCATCGTCCCCTACAAGCAGTCAGAATACCGCCTTTTTGATGAGCGCAAGCTCCTCGAGGGAGATACAGTGCTTGAACTCGCCCTGATCCATTACCGCGAGCAGCTCGTCAATCTCCGCCCAGCACACGTCCGAGACCTCCGATGACTGTAGCACCAGCCCGTCCACGTCCACGTCCTCGCGGCAGAGATACACCGCGCGGAGCTCGTTGTCGCTGATACCCTCGGCGGAATAGCTGTTCTTCATCAGCCCTATCAGCTCAAGACGGCTTCCGTGTATCTTCAGCCCGAGCTCCTCAGCTGTCTCGCGGACCGCCGTGCTGCGGAACTCCTCGCCCTGTCCGACGTGACCTGCCGCGGAGACGTCATAGCAGTCGGGAGCTATGCGCTTCTCGTGCGAGCGCTTCTGCAGTAGCACGTATATGCCCATATCCTTGCGCTTGATTATCCAGATATGTACCGCGGGGTGGAGCTCACCGTCGCGGTGTACGAGGCTGCGCGGCTTGGACTGCGAGGTCAGCCTTGCCTCGTCGTCGATGAGGTTGAGGAACTCGTCCTCGATGACCTCCATCGAGATGTGCGGGTTATCCTTTTCCGCCTCAGTGAAAACGCCGATCATCTCGCGGACAGTGTCGTTGACAATGTCCTCGTTGGACTCGTATATCATATATTTTACGTCCTCGCCGACGGAGCAAAGCAGTCCGCGGAGCTCGCCGCTGTCTGCGATATGCTCGACCCCGAGCTTCTTTGCGGCTTCGCCGTAGAGCTCGTCATGCGAGGCGAGCTTACTGAGGTATATTTCAGTCTGTTCCATAAAAAGCACTCCTGTTGAAGTATTCACGCGACTGTAATTATATACCCTTTGTCGGAAAATGTCAATGGTTTTTGCGATATTTGTCGGAATTGGCGGTATTTTTGTTTGCGGAACGCAGAGAATGGTGCTATGCATTGTTATGGTGTAGGGGCTGCCTTTGGCAGTCCGTCGTCATTATGAATATGCGGACGCCCGAAGGGCGCCCCTACGTCTCATTTCACGTGAAATCCCATACACTGCACGTTGGCGACCTTTGTGCCGAGCTCGTCGGTGATGTCAACGTTGTATACGCAGGTGCTCCTGCCGTCCTTTATCATTGTTGCCTTTGCGATAAGCTTCTTTCCCTTGACGGGCGAGAGGTAGGCAATGCTGTTGTTCAAGCCGACAACTCCGATTTCCTGCCAGTTCGAGGCTACGGCGAACGCGAAGTCCGCGAGGGTGTAGTGCACGCCGCCCATTACATTGCCCATAGCGTTGCAGTGCCTGCCGTCGAGGACGACACTGCACACGGCGCTGTGGTCGCCGATCTCGTCGATGACCATGCCCGCGTCGGCGGCAAACTTGTCGTTTTTGAAATATTCTCTTACTTCTTCGATAGTTTCCATAGTTTTATCCTTTCTTACAGTAGAGGACGCCGTCCCCTACATTTATATTGTGTAGGGGCTGGCGTCCTCGACAGCCCGTATGTGAATAATGTCTCAGTTCTTTATCTGCTTGGCAACGAGGCTCTCGCCGCAGTATATCTCGCGGAGCTTCGGCTTTTCTATCTTGCCCGTGGGATTTCTCGGCACGTCCGCGAAGATGACCTTATGCGGCCTCTTGTAGCGCGGCATCTTCTGACAGAAGGTGTTTATCTCGTCCTCTGTACACTCCATGCCGTCCTTTATCGAGATTATCGCCGCAGCTATCTCGCCGAGGCGCTTGTCGGGCAGACCGATGACAGCCACGTCCTTGACTGCGGGGTGAGCGCGCAGGAAGTCCTCGATCTGTACTGGGTAGAGGTTCTCGCCGCCGCTGATGATGACGTCCTTCTTGCGGTCAACGAGGTAGATGAAGCCGTCCTCGTCCTCCTGAGCCATATCGCCCGTGAGGAGCCAGCCGTCCTTGAGAGTTTCGGCAGTAGCCTTCTCGTCGCGGTAGTAGCAGGTCATAACGCCCGGACCCTTGACGTAGAGCTCGCCGACCTGTCCGCGCTCGACGGTGTTGCCGTTCTCGTCGGCTATCTTGACCTCCCAGCCGAAGCCCGCCTTGCCGATAGCGCCTACCTTGTGGATATTCTCCACGCCGAGGTGTACGCAGCCCGGACCTATGGACTCGCTGAGACCGTAGTTCGTGTCGTACTGATGATTCGGGAAGTGCTCCTTCCAGCGCGCGATAAGCGACGGAGGAACAGGCTGAGCGCCGATGTGCATAAGTCTCCACTGCGAGAGCTCATACTGCGACGGGTCTATATCGCCGCGGTCGATGGCGTCGAGGATATCCTGCGCCCACGGCACGAGGAGCCACACTATCGTGCAGAGCTCGTTCGAAACCGTCTCGATTATCGACTTCGGCTTCACGCCCTTGAGCAGTACAGCCTTGCTGCCCGACTGGAGGCTGCCGAACCAGTGCATTTTCGCGCCTGTGTGGTAGAGCGGCGGTATGCAGAGGAATACGTCATCGCGGGTCTGACCGTGGTGGTTCTGCTCGCACTTCGCGGAGTGTACGAGGCTGCGGTGCTTGTGGAGGATAGCCTTCGGGAAGCCCGTAGTTCCCGAGGAGAAGTATATAGCCGCGTCGTCGTCGTCGGTGAGCTTGATGTTCGGCGACTCACTGGACGAGTTCGCAACGTTGCTGTCGTAGTGCTCGGCGAACGAGGGACAGCCCTCGCCGACGTAGAAGAGGAGGCGGTTCTTGCTGATGTCCTCGGCGATTTCCTCTACGCGACCGATGAACTCGGGTCCGAACATGAGTATATCGACCTCGGCGAGGTCAAGGCAGTATTTTATCTCGTCGGCAGTGTAGCGGAAGTTGAGCGGCACCGCGAGAGCTCCCGTCTTGAGGATACCGAAGTATATCGGCAGCCACTCGAGGCAGTTCATCAGCAGTATTCCGACCTTGTCGCCCTTCTGCACGCCTCTTTCGAGGAGCATATTCGCAAAGCGGTTAGCCTTCTCGTCGAAGACCTTCCACGTGATCTCGCGGCGGTAGCGGCACTCGGGATCGGGCTCGATGAGCTCGTACTCCTTCCACGTCTTGCGGCGAACCTCGGTTATCTCGGGGTTTACCTCGACGAGAGCGACATCGCTGCCGTACAGCTGCGCATTTCTTTCAAGCAATTCCGTGATTGGCATAAGATTCTGTCCTTTCCATAGCATATTCAAAGCTATAAAGCTGTAAAGCCATAAATTACATAGATACATTTTAACACAAAAAAGCAAAAAAGTAAATAGCGGCGGGATATGCGAAATCAACAAAAAAGGACGGCTTTGTGTGTGCAGTTTCACGAATTTACTTTAATTAGTATTTTTCTCTTTTATTATTGAGTAAAAAGTGCTATAATTTACTTACAAGCATCATACTTTTCTGTGAAAAGGAGAAAACTATGGGGAAAACTGTTAATATAGCCGTTTTTGTTGCGGGTCTCGACGAAGAGTACCAGAACAACATTATCACGGGCATAAACGATTTTGCAAGAAAAAACAAGGTCAATGTCACTTATTTTGCGGCATATGGGGGTATGCTCGACAGTAAGATATTCGATATAGGTGAGTACAGTATGTACAGCGTCGCCAACCTTGAGCTGTTCGACGGCGTTATCCTTATGACCAATACCATCAATGATATGTCGGTAAGAGAGCGTATCATCAGCAGCGTCAAGGAGGCTGAGCTCCCCGCTGTCGTGTTCGACTGCGCCGACTATCCCGAATTCATCAATATCAGTATCGACAACACCGCCGCCATGCGCAATATGGTCCGTCACGTCATACAGGAGCACGGCGCCAAGGTGCTCAACTACATATCGGGACCTATGTCCAACCCCGAGGCTGTGGACAGACTCAACGCCTTCCGCGAGGTAATGGCTGAGAACAACCTCCCCGTCGAGGAGGGACGCATATTCTACGGCGAGTTCCGCCCGTATGACGGTAAAGCCGCCATTGAGCAGTATATGAGCTCGGGGCTTGCGCTCCCCGACGCCTTCATCTGCGCCAACGATGCCATGGCTCTGACGGCTGTCAGCACGCTTGAGAAGTACGGCTTCTGCGTGCCGCTCGACGTCATTGTTACGGGCTTCGATAATACCTACAGCGCACGCAATTACTGCCCTGCACTTACATCGGTAAAGCGTCCGCTCGAACGCGCAGGCAGTGTGGCGTGCAGCGTTATCCTCGATATCGTCAACGGCAGAGAGCCCGAAGTCGAGCATATGGAAGCTGAATGTGTATTCACCGAGAGCTGCGGCTGCAGCAACGGCGGAATCGGCGGCGTGAGCGAGTTCAGCGAATACCGCAAGCGCACCTACAACAAGATAGAGGACAGCAACGACAACGTCCACAAGCTAAATATCCTCTCGGCAAGACTTGCCGAGACCGAGAATACAGACGATAACTTCGCGGTCATCAGGGACTTCATCGCCGAGATAGAGTGTGAGCGCTTCGCACTGTGCCTCAAGGAGGACTGGCAGGAGGTGTTCACCAATACCTCCGCGAGCATCGACCTCGACTGCGAGATGTGCGCTCCGCTGATATGGGACAAGGGCGAGACTACCTGCGTGGAGTATTTCCCGTGCGGTCAGATGTATCCCGAGCCGCTTGAAACAGGCGGAAATATCAGCTACTTCCTGCCGATACACTTCAAGGAGAGGGTGCTCGGCTACTTCATCATCACGAACGGCGACTTCCCGATAACGAACCTCCTCTGCCATACCTTTGCGATGAATATCAGCAACTCGCTCGAGAACCTGCGCAAGCAGATGCACATCAACAAGGCTATGGACGAGCTCAACAGGCTCTACGTTATAGACCCGCTCTGCAACGTATACAACAGAAACGGCTTCATCAAGCTGGCTGACGATATGTTCAGGACAAGCGTTGCGAGAAAGCGCAAGATAATGCTCACCTTCATAGATATGGACGGTCTGAAGTTCATCAACGACAACTACGGTCATAACGAGGGCGACTTCGCGATACAGCGTCTTGCGGACGTAATAAAGGAGTGTATGAGGACCGACAGTATCTGCGCACGATTCGGCGGCGATGAGTTCGTCGTATTCCAGCAGAAGGCAGCAGACGGCGATGAGGCGGCATTTGAGAGACGCATCAACGCAAAGCTGGAAAATATCAACACCATAATAGCCAAGCCCTATACGCTCTCTGCAAGTGTCGGAAGCATAATCAAGGTGCCCGATGCGGAGGAGACGCTCTACAGCATAATCAAGCAGGCAGACTCGCTGATGTACGAGGTGAAGAAGGCGAAGAAGAACTCGCGTGCGGCTCAGGAGAGCAAATGATAGGAATACTTTCGGAACTCCTGCATATAAAAGTGCAGGAGTTCTTTTGTTCGGGTTGATTTGTTCAATTATCTATGGTATAATCAGTATATACGCAACAGCCGCCGCAGGACGGCTTCTGAAAGCCCGTCCCCTATAAAGAGGTGACCGTATGAATACAGCCGAAAAAAAGATAAAGACAAGTAAGCGCAATACCGTGCTCGCGCTGGTAATGCTCCTGATGACGAATGTGCTCCTCAGCATATCACTGGTGGGCATTTCAAAGTATACGCTCCGCGAGCAGATGAACCAGCGTATGCTCGATATTGCCAATACTGCCGCGTATATGCTCAACGGCGACGAGCTCGGAGCCCTCACCGCAGAGGACGCAGGCACCGAGCCCTACCACAGGGCACTTGACACGCTCCGTGCGTTTCAGGAGAACATACAGCTCGATTACATATACGGGATAAAGGATATGGGCGACGGGACGTTCACCTTCACCATTGACCCCGACCCCGATGACCCGGGAGAGTTCGGTTCGCCGATAGCGACTACAGACGCGCTCGTGAAGGCGTCGAAGGGCACTCCGAGCGTTGATATGGAATCGTATGAGGACGAGTGGGGGAGATTCTACTCCGCATACAGCCCTGTTTACGACTCTCAGGGCAATATTACGGGCATTGTAGGCGTTGACTTCAACGCCGAGTGGTACGACGGCAAGCTCAATTCTATCAGGATGGTCGCGCTCGGTATCACAGCGGCGGCTCTGCTTGTCGGCGTGGGCATATCGCTGATAATGATGACTCAGAACAGGAAGCGCTTTGCTGATATGATGAAGACCATAGGAGAGCTCGATGCCGCTACTCAGCGCCTCGACAGGACTATACTGCAAAGTCCGAAGAATAAGCTCGGACTGCGCTCTGAGGGCGGGAATGCCGCTCTGAAGGCTATTTCCGAGAGCGAGAGCACGAAAAAGGCTGCCGGCAGCGAATACGAGGAGCTCAGCTCGAGCCTTACCTCGGTATACGGCAGGCTGAAAAACTACGTCGAGTACATAGACTCCGAGGTCTATACCGACCAAGTGACGGATACGGGCAATAAGGCTGCCTACAAGCTCCGCATCAGTAAGCTCGATGAGGCTATTGCGGCGGGAAAGGCAAAGTTCACCGTAGCCTTCTTCGACATCAACGGGCTGAAGAAGGTCTATGTCGCCAAGGGCTATGAGGCGGGCGATGCGCTTATGTTTGAGTGCGCACGGCTGATAAAGAAGCTCTTCGGAGGCGGGAATGTATTCCACGTCACGGGAGATGAATTCGTCGTCATCACCGATGAAGCAGCCCTCATTGATACGGAGATACTGCTCGCCAAGTTCGAGAGCGAGCTCAGGCAGTACAACTCTGGCAGGGACGAGGAGTACAGGCTCTCTGTCGCGAAGGGCGCTGCTGCCTATAAGCCGAACAGGACGAAGAGCTTCCGACAGGTGTTCATTGAAGCAAAGGAAAAGTGCGACAAGGACAAGGCTGAATACTATGCACGCATAAACAAATCAAAATAAGGAGCATTATATGAAGGTAAACGATATCATTCACGGATTTACGGTGACAAGGATACGTCCTGCGGGAAGCGTTGCGGGCGATATGGTGGAGATGCTGCACGGCAGGACGGGCGCACGTCTTGTGTGGCTCGACAACGGCGACGAGAACAAGGTCTTCTCCGTCAACTTCAAGACCCCGCCCACCGACGACACGGGCGTCTTCCACATCATCGAGCACTCGGTGCTCGGCGGCTCGGAGAGCTATCCTGTCAAGGACCCGTTCCTGTATATGCTGAAAAGCTCGATGAACACCTTCCTCAACGCGATGACCTTCCCCGACAAGACGATGTACCCTGTTTCGAGCCGCAACGACCGCGACTTTATGAACCTCATCGGGGTGTACCTCGACGGCGTGTTCAAGCCGCATATCGGCTCGGTGCCCGAGATATTCTATCAGGAGGGACACCACATCGAGTGGCGTGCAGAGGGCGACGAGCCGCTCTACAAGGGCGTCGTGTTCAACGAGATGAAGGGCGTGGAGTCCTCGATATACAACCGTATCGAGGAGGAGCTGATGGCTATGCTCTTCCCCGACACCTGCTACGGCTGCGAATCGGGCGGCAAGCCCGCGGCTATCCCCGACCTCACCTACGAGCAGTTCATGGATACGTACAAGCGCCACTACCACCCGTCGAATTCGTACATCTACCTCGACGGCGCAGTCGATATAGAGCCTGTGCTTGCACTCATCGACAGCTATATATCGAAGTACGAAAAGAGCGGCGACACCATAGATATCCCAGTGCAGAAGCCCGTCGCGACCTCGGAGAGGTCGTGCTTCTACGAGATAGCTCCCGAGGAGGACGAGAAGGCTCATACGCATATCGCCCTCGGCAAGGTAATGGCTTCGTGGGAGGATGTCAACAAGGGAAGCGCCTGCGTAGTGCTCGGAGAGGCGCTTGCGGGCTCGAATGAGGCTCCGCTGAAGCGTGCTCTGCTCGATACGGGGCTGTGTCTCGACGTATCGCTCGGTATCGAGGACGGTATCGCCCAGCCCTACGGCGCACTGAAAATATACAACACGGATATGGAGCACGCTCCCGCTCTGCTCGGCACTGTCCGCGACACGGTATCAGCCCTCGTGAAGAACGGCATCAGCCGCTCTGCTCTTGCTGCGGCTATCGACAGGTATGAGTTCCGAACCAAGGAAATGCAGGAGCCGAAGGGACTTATCCGCGGTATCATATGCCTTCATTCGTGGCTCTACGGCGGCGACCCGCTGATGTACCTCGACTGCGACGGCGTATTTGACTTCCTGCGCAGACAGCTCGACACCGACTTCTACGAGAAGCTCCTTGCGGAGTGGCTGCTCGACGAAAACGGCGCTGTTACGCTGTATATGCTCCCGTCGCATACCTACGGCGACGAGCAGAAGAGGATAGAGCAGGAGCGCGTGAAGGCAGAGCTCGCGGCTATGTCCGAGCAGGAGAAGGCGGAGCTGATAGAGCTCAACCGCAGGCTCGACGAGTGGCAGGCGACTCCCGACACGCCCGAGGATATAGCAACTCTCCCGTCTCTGCCGCTCTCGGAGGTCAGCGAGCTCCCGCTCGAATTCAGGACTGAGAAGTCGGAGGAGGACGGCATAACAGTGCTCCGCCATCCCGCGAAGAATAAGGGCATATCCTCTGTGGCACTGTACTTCGCGGCTGCGGACTTCACACAGCGCGAGCTCGAAATGCTCGCCGTAATGACCGACCTCATCTCCGAGCTGCCCACGAAAAACTGCTCGGGCGAGGAGCTCCAGCAGCGTATCACGGGCACGCTCGGCAAGCTCAGCATAAATGCCGCCGTATTCGCAAAGGAGGGCTGCCCCGAGGAGTGCACCCCCTATCTCACGGTGAAGGCGAGCTTCCTCGACCACAAGACCAATGACGCCCTCGCGCTAATCGGCGAGCTCCTCACCGAGACCGTCTACGACAGCCCTGAGCAGATACGCGAGGTGCTGCTCCAGTGCGACGAGGATATGAAGCAGGACGTGATCGCCAACGGTCACCGCATAGCTATGCGCCGTGCAAGAAGCGGTATGTCGGCGGAGTCCGCGATGAACGAGCTGCTGTGCGGCTACGAGGCTTACAGGTCGCTGCACGCGATAGCAAAGCCGTCCGATGACGTGCTCGCGGGACTTATCGGCGAATTCAAGGCAATAGCGGCAAAGCTGTTCTGCCGCGCAAGGCTCACGGCGGGCACTGTTTCCGCGGGAGAGCTCAAACTCGGAGCTCTCGCGGCTATGCTCCCCGAGGGCGAGGCTCCTGTGCGCACGGCGACGGCGTTCAGGCTTGATACTCCCGAAAAGCAGGGCATAATCATTCCCTCGGGCGTGTCCTATTCGGGCGCCGCGCTCCCGACCTGCGAGACCGACAAGGCGCTGTGGACGGTGCTTTCGACGATACTCTCCTACGAGTACCTGTGGAACGAGGTGCGCGTCAAGGGCGGAGCCTACGGAACAGGCTTCGGCGTGAACAATATGGGCGAGGCTGTGTTCTACTCATACCGCGACCCGTCACCCTCGGGAGCTCTCACCGCCTATGAGAACGCGGCGGACTTCGTGCGGAGCTACTGTGCCGCGAAGCCCGATATCAGCTCCTACATAATCAGCAGTATCGCACAGAAGGAGCCGCTGATGTCCGACAGCGCATACGGCACTGCTGCCGACGAGATATATTTCCGCGGTATTACCGAGGAGAGCCGCCGTGAGAACCGCAGGCGTATGCTTGCGCTCACGTCCGATGACCTGATTAAGGCGGCAGAGCCGCTCTCGGTGCTCGGACGACGCTGCATCGTGGGCTCAGCCGAGGCGATAGAAGCCTGCGGCGAGGGCTATGTCACAAGCTCGATATAATAAAATATCCCCTCCGAAAGGAACTCCTTCGGAGGGGATAGCTTTTTTATTTTTCTGCGGGGAGCTTTGTTATGAGCTTTGCGTCGAGCTGCTGGATAGTGAGAGCGTCCTTGGCTGTGATGCCTGCCTCACCGTCAACGTCTGCGTTGAGCTCGCCGAGAGCGGACAGTCCGTATTTGTCCTTGTTGCCGATACTCTGGAGTATCGCTACTGCGTCGGCTATAGAGACCTTCTTGTCGCAGTTTGCGTCACCGCATATCATATCCTCGGGGACGAAAGTTGCGGAAGTTCCTGTTGCAGTTGTCACCGTGGATGTCGTTGCCGTAGTGGTAGCAGTAGTAGTTGCAGAGGTTGTCGCCGTCGTTCCCTCGGGAGCGTCGCCTTCCTCCCATACTGCCTTGAAGCTGATGCCCATACCGGGCTTTGCTCCGAGCACCTGATACTTGTCGCCGACCTGATAGAGAGTACCGTCGGAAGCCTGCCAGCCCGCGAAGTGCATACCGTCAACGGTGATGCCGGGGTCGGGGCAGGTGAGGTAATCGTCGGTCAGGGTGGGGATCTTGATGTTCTCGCCGCCCTTGCCGGGGATAAAGACGACCTTGTATTCAATGGGCTCCCATACTGCGGTGAAGGTGACGTCCTCGCCGGGCATCAGTACGGTCTGGTTGAGCTTGTACTGCTCGCCGTCGAAGCTTGAAGTCCAGCCGACGAGGTTGAAGCCGCTGCGTGAGAAGCGGTCCTTCGCGGCGAGCTCATCGGTCGTGCCTTCCATTTTTTCGTATGAGTATGAATCGTTGCCGTTGAGGCGGTCAACGTCGCCCGCAAAGTATGTGAGCTGAATCTTCTTGTAGAGTATGGGGTAGAGGGTGATATCGTGGTCGGGCATAACGAGCTGGGTGCCGTAGCTGAACACCCTTTCTCCGTCGGTGAGCCACTTGCTGATGTATTTGAGCGTGCCGTTCTCAGTCTCCTCCTCGATGAAAACAGTGGTATCATTGGGGTTGAAGACCTCATTGGGATAGTACGATTCCTCCTCGAGCCAGTCGGGGTTCTCGAAGGTCATACCGTCGCGCTCGAGCACGTACCTGACGGTGTGCTTTTCCTGTTTCATATCCACCCAGCACATATGGAATTTCAGCTCGTCCGCGTCATCGGGGATATCGACGAACTGTCCCGACGAGAAGCCGACGACGTCGTCATACGTCCAGCCTGCGAAGATATAGCCCTTCTTTGTGAAGTTTCCCACGGGGACATTGGTGTGACCGTCGGTGGTGGTAGTGGTCTCGAAGAGCGACACGTCAGTAGTCTTGCTGGGCTCTGCGCCCTCGTCTATTTCGTATATGAGTGTTACTTCCTTATTCTCCTCCGGATCGGCTGCGGAAGCGGTGAAAAAGCCTCCGAAAGCGCTCAGGGAGACAGCTGCCGCCATAAGGACGGCAATTGGTCTGCGGTGTGATTTTTTCATTTTTTCCTCCTGTTCCCGACGCAATGCGTCAAGCGAAACAATTTCTTTCTTTGTTGTAGGAATAGCCGATCCCTGCGAGCTTTGCGGCTATATCGTCGGCTGACAGGTCAAGGCTCCTGCACAGCTCGTCGAGGCTGGGGTATTCGTCTCTCAGCTTTGTATTTATGTAGCTGAGGAGTATTGCGGGGTCATTGGGAATATTCAAGTCTTACCCTCCTTTTTTACGATACAGCTGTTTCCGTCCGCAGTGCAAAACAGACGGAAAGCGGCAGAAATCGAGTATTCTCACAAGATAAATATACAATAATCGCGTATTTTTGTCAATGAAATTAGTGGAACATTATTTTTGAATTTTATGTGAATTTGTAAAAATAACCGAAGCACAGGAACTCCCTCCCGTGCCTCGGTTTGCGTTATATGCTGTCCATATCACTCTGTACGTGTACCTTTTCGTACTGCTCAAGCTTATCCTGAGTTGTACCGAGCTCGCTCATTTCGCCTGTCGAGCGGCGCTTTATCTCGTTCATCTGTTTCTGATACGGGTCCATTATCTCGCGCTCGCGCTTGTGCTCCTTGTACTCCTCGAAGCGCGCGTTGAACTGCGGGAAGCCCTCCTGATCCTCGAGCCAGTGGTACTTTATCACAGCCCACATATTAGCCGCCCCCGCTGCCACACACGCTATGCAGTACACGACCATCGCCCAGAACGGAGCTGCGATGAGCCCGAAGAAGCCCATTTTGTGGAGCACCAGCATAAATACGAGGTTGGCTGCCATAAGGGGGATGACTATCAGTCCCGACAGCGAGTGGTGAAGCACACTCACGCGGTAGGTGAGGTAAAACGCGAGCGGGCAGATGACGAGCGAGTCGATTATCATTATAAATGCGACGTGAGCGAAGTATCTTTCGCCTGTTGCGCCCATGAGCCAGTCCCACGACGTGCCTGTGAGGCTCAGGAAGGAGGCGGGTATCATTATCAGACCGCCGATGAGGAAGACGAAGAAGGCAACAGAGCTTATCCTGCGGACTCTCTTCATTGCGACCTGATTGCGTGTGAACCTTGCGGCGGTCTCGTTATCGACGAAATAAGGCATATCTGACCCTCCGATATATGTTTTTTCATTGCTTAAAGTATATCATCATATATAGGATATGTCAATAGAAAGGGTGCATTTTACTGTTAAATCAGATATAATATTTGCAAATTCTTCCCGAAAAATACACAAATACTTTGATTGCCAAAAAATAACGAAATATTGGTAAATATAAAACCTTGACAGTTGTAAATGTTATGTTATACTAACATAATTTTACTGTTCGTTTTTGTAGAAAACGCACAATGATGTTGGAGCTAATTAGGCTAATTTGGCGATAGAAATTTTTCTTATTATATGTTATAATACATTATGATATGTGAGTCATAATATTTCCGTCGGCGTACGGTTTGTTATTTATTTCACAGAATTTATTAAGGAGGTTCATCTAAAATGAATTCAGCTAAATCCACCGTTCCCTTCAAGGGCACTCCCGAACAGGAGGCTCAGCTCTTAGCTGTTATTGAAGAGAAGAAGGACACTCAGGGCGCTCTGATGCCTATCCTTCAGAAGGCTCAGGAGATCTACGGCTATCTTCCGATCGAGGTGCAGACCATTATTTCCGATAAGACAGGTATCCCGCTCGAGAAGATATACGGCGTTGTTACCTTCTATGCTCAGTTCTCACTCTACCCCAAGGGCGAGTACACTATCTCGGTATGTCTCGGTACAGCCTGCTACGTTAAGGGCTCGGGAGATATATACAACAAGCTTCAGGAGAAGCTCGGTATCGCGGGCGGCGAATGTACCCCCGACGGCAAGTTCTCCCTTGACGCCTGCCGCTGCATAGGCGCTTGCGGTCTGGCTCCCGTTCTTACAGTCAACGAGGACGTTTACGGACGTCTCACAGTTGACGACGTTGAAAAGATACTCGCTAAGTACACAGCATAATAACATTATAGGAGGAAAACATATGAAGACTCTTGAAGAACTCAAGGCTGTCAGAGAATCAATGGAGGGCGAGGTCGCTCTCAGAACTCATGGCAACGCTTCTTCAAAATATGAAAGACACGTACTTGTCTGCGGCGGTACAGGCTGTACTTCTTCGGGCTCTCCCAAGATAATCGAGACCCTCGAGAAGGAGCTCGCTTCCAACGGACTCACAGAAAAGGTACAGATAGTTAAGACGGGCTGCTTCGGTCTCTGCGAGCGCGGACCCATTATGATCGTTTATCCCGAGGGCTCGTTCTACTCGCGCGTTAAGGTAGAGGAGATCCCCCGCATCGTTAAGGAGCACCTCGTTGACGGCAACCCCGTTAAGGAGTTCCTCTATGAGGAGACCGTTGACGGCGACAACATCAAGTCCCTCGACGACACCGCTTTCTACGCTAAGCAGAACCGTGTAGCTCTCAGAAACTGCGGCGTTATCAACCCCGAGGACATCAATGAATACATAGGCAGAGACGGCTATAAGGCTCTCGGCAAGGTCCTCACAGAGATGAAGCCCGAGGACGTTATCCAGACTATCCTCGATTCGGGTCTCCGCGGAAGAGGCGGCGGCGGCTTCCCTACAGGTATGAAGTGGAAACTCGCGAGAAATATCGTTCCCGATGCTGACCAGAAGTATGTCTGCTGTAACGCCGACGAGGGCGATCCGGGCGCATTCATGGACCGTTCCGTTCTCGAGGGCGATCCCCACGTTGTACTCGAGGCTATGACCATCGCAGGCTACGCTATCGGTGCTACACAGGGCTATATCTACGTTCGTGCCGAATACCCGATAGCTGTTGAGCGTCTCAACATCGCTATCAAGCAGGCTCGCGAGGCAGGTATGCTCGGTGAGGACATCTTCGGCACAGGCTTCAAATTCGACATCGACCTCCGTCTCGGTGCAGGCGCTTTCGTATGCGGCGAGGAGACAGCTCTTATGACCTCTATCGAGGGCAACCGCGGCGAGCCCAGACCCAGACCTCCTTTCCCTGCAGAAAAAGGTCTCTTCCAGAAGCCCACTATCCTCAACAATGTTGAGACTTACGCTAATATCCCCCAGATCATACTCAAGGGTGCTGACTGGTTCGCATCAATGGGTACCGAGAAGTCGAAGGGTACCAAGGTATTCGCTCTCGGCGGTAAGATAAAGAACACAGGTCTCGTTGAGATACCCATGGGTACTACTCTCCGTACAGTTATCGAGGAGATAGGCGGCGGCATCCCGAACGGCAAGAAGTTCAAGGCTGCCCAGACAGGCGGACCCTCCGGCGGATGTATCCCCGCAGAGCACTTCGATATCCCGATCGACTACGATAACCTCATCAGCATCGGCTCGATGATGGGCTCGGGCGGACTTATCGTTATGGACGAGGACAACTGTATGGTAGATATCGCCAAGTTCTTCCTCGAGTTCACTGTTGATGAGTCCTGCGGTAAGTGTACTCCCTGCCGTATCGGCACAAAGAGAATGTGGGAGATACTCGACAAGATCACAAAGGGCAAGGGAACCCTCGAGGATCTCGATACCCTCGAGGAGCTCGCTCTCCACGTAAAGGCGAACTCACTCTGCGGTCTCGGTCAGACAGCTCCGAACCCCGTTCTTTCAACTCTCAGATGCTTCAAGGATGAGTACATCGCTCACGTTGTTGACAAGAAGTGTCCCGCAGGCGTATGTAAGGACCTCCTCAGCTTCGAGATTGAGAAGGACAAGTGTATCGGCTGCGGTATGTGCGCTAAGCAGTGTCCTGCTTCCGCTATCACAAGGACCGATTACATCGCTCCCGGCAAGAAGCTCGCTGCTATGGAGATAGACAAGAGCAAGTGCGTTAAGTGCGGCGCTTGTATCGCAACCTGTAAGTTCAAGGCAATCATCAAGAAGTAAGCGGAGGAATAATCAATGGAAAATATCACAGTTAAAGTCAATGGTGTTGAGATCTCCGTCCCCAAGGGTACTACTGTTCTTGAGGCTGCTCATACCGCAGGTTTCGAGATCCCCACACTTTGCTATATGAAGGAAATCAACGAGATCGGCGCCTGCCGTATCTGCGTTACCGAGGTAAATGAGGGCAGAGGCTTCCGTCTTGTTGCGGGCTGCGTTTATCCCTGCTCGAACAATATGGAGATCGTTACCAACTCTCCCAAGGTCATCGAGTCACGCAAGAAGACTCTCGAGCTCATTCTCTCGACTCACGACAGAAAGTGCCTCTCCTGCGTAAGAAGCGGCAACTGCGAGCTCCAGAAGCTCTGCAAGGACTACGGCATCGACGACGCAGGCAGGTACGACGGCGTCAACGAGCACTACGAGATAGACGATTCCGCTGCACATATGTACCGCGATAACAACAAGTGCATACTCTGCCGCCGCTGCGTGGCTGTCTGCTCGAAGACACAGGGTATCGGTGTTATCGGCGCAAACGAGCGCGGATTCAAGACATATATCGGCTCTGCATTCGATATGGGTCTCGGCGAGACAAGCTGCGTATCCTGCGGTCAGTGTATCGCTGTATGCCCTGTCGGCGCCATCGCAGAGAAGGACTACACAAAGCAGGTCATGGCTGCTATCGCAGACCCCGAGAAGACAGTTCTCGTACAGACTGCTCCCGCAGTACGTGCAGGCCTCGGCGAGGCATTCGGTCTCCCGATAGGCACGAACGTAGAGGGCAAGATGGCTGCGGCTCTCCGCAGACTCGGCTTCGATAAGGTATTCGATACCGATTTCGCTGCCGACCTCACCATTATGGAGGAGGCTAACGAGTTCATCGAGCGCGTTACAACAGGCGGCACACTTCCTATGATAACATCGTGCTCACCCGGATGGGTAAAGTTCTGCGAGCACTACTATCCCGACCTCCTCGACCATCTCTCGACCTGCAAGTCGCCTCAGCAGATGTTCGGTGCTACAGCTAAGACATACTGGGCTCAGAAGATGGGTATCGACCCCAAGAACATCGTAATGGTTTCCATTATGCCTTGTACGGCTAAGAAGTTCGAGATCGGCAGACCCGACCAGAGCGCAGCAGGCGTACCCGATGTTGATTTTGCTCTCACAACTCGTGAGCTCGGCAGAATGATAGAGCGCGCAGGCATCAACTTCCTCGGTCTTCCCGAAGAGAAGTTTGACGATCCGCTCGGAATCTCCACAGGTGCAGGCGTTATCTTCGGCGCTACAGGCGGTGTTATGGAGGCTGCTCTCAGAACAGCTTACAACACCCTCACAGGCGACACTCTCATTGATATCCCCGAGGTACGCGGTACTGAGGCTATCAAGGAGGCAACATACGATATTGCTGGAACCAAGGTTAAGGTGATCGTTACAAGCGGTCTTTCCAACGCCCGCAAGGTGCTCGACGATATCAGAGCAGGCAAGTGCGACGCTCAGTTCATCGAGATAATGGCTTGTCCCGGCGGCTGTGTAAACGGCGGCGGTCAGCCTCAGGTACCCATGGGTATCAGAAACTTCGTTGACATCAGAGCTGAGAGAGCCAAGGTCCTCTACGACCTCGACAAGTCTATGCCTCTCCGTCAGTCACACGAGAATCCCGCTATCAAGAAGGTTTACGAGGAATTCTTCGAGAAGCCCGGCAGCCACAAGGCTCATGAGGTTCTCCATACTTCCTACGTAAAGAGAAAGGTAAACGAGGTCTGAGACCGAGTTTTAAGTGAAAATGACTATCCCTCCGACATCGCTCGGAGGGATTTTCATAAACGTAAAGGAGAAATTATGAAACACAATTGCGAATTATGCGGCACCAAGCTCATCAGCGGCAAGCTCTTTACAGCTACTCCCCACGACGTGCTCTTCTATCCCTTCGGCGAGGAGTACAAGGCTGACCCTCAGCGCAGCACCATTCACTGCGAGGCTTGTCCGAAGTGCGGTCACATACAGAACCTGACGCTCACATCTCCCGATAAGATTTTCGGCGAGAACGGCGAATGAGCAGTATCTTCACCTCCACGCGGAATACGCGTCCGATACTCCCCGACAGCCTGCGCTTCATACGGAGTGACGCACTGTTCTGTCCCACCGAGGACGAGCTCGGGTGGCTGAGGTACAACGGTGTCACCACCGTCATCGACCTGCGTGCGGAGGACGAGGTGCGCGCCTGTCCGACACAGCTTGCGGAGGCGGAGGGCTTCATGTACAGGAATATGCCCGTCACTGGCGGATCCTACATACCGAAGACGGCGGCGGACGTCCCGCAGTCGTACGTCGATATGCTCGACGGGCAGATGGACGCTATCATCGGCGCTATAATGTCCGCGCAGACGAACGTGCTCTACTTCTGCTCGGCAGGCAAGGACAGAACAGGCGTAGTTTCGGCGGTGCTGCTTCATAAGCTCGGCTATGATGAGGACTACATCATCGCGGACTATATGCAGTCGGCGGAGGAGCTCCGTACTATGCTTGAAGCATACGCGTCGAGCGGAGCGGCTGACCTCGATGTGATAACTCCGCACCCTGATAATATCATTGCAGTAATAAATGAACTCCAAAAAAGGTCTGTGCATTGAGCACAGACCTTTTGTTTTAGCTTATCAGAATACCCACGATGTCAGCAGCTTCCTCAGCGCGATAACGTCGAACATATCGACTACGCCGTCGCCTGTGAGCTCGTCGTAGCACGTCACATCGGGCTTGCCGAGCGCCTGTTCAGCGCAGCAGACGAGGTCGGCTACGCTGACGATACCGTCGTGGTTGACGTCGCCGTACCTGAATTGCGGGGCGGACTCAGTCGTCGTTTCGGTCGTTGTCGTAGTTGTTGGCTGAGCAGCTGCAGTTGTCGTAGCAGTGGTGGTCACGGTGGTGGTCGTAGTAGTAGTTGTTGTTGTCGTAGTAGTGGTAGTTGTAGTTGAGGTGGTAGTCGGTTCAGCGGTGGTGGTTGTAGTCGTAGTAGTAGCTGATGTCGTAGTCGTGGACGTCGTTGTCGTTGCAGTAGTGGTCGCAGTTGTCGTAACTATGGGCTTTGTCGGGTCGAAGTCGTCCTCGGAGATAGTGGGGTAGGTGAAGTACGCGAGCACGTACTCGGTACCCTCGGTGTGCTGCTCGAAGAAGCTCTTCGAGCCCTTGAGGAAGAAATCGTAGGTTATCTGGATACCGTATCTGCCGTCGTAGTCGTCCCAAGTGACGTCCATACCGTACCACTGACCGTCCTCCATCTGTACGTAGTTCCACATATGGGCGGTCTTGTCATCGGGGTCGTAGTTGCCGAAAATGCACACACACGGTATGCCGAGGCGGTCGCATATGAGCTTGAACGCCTTGGAGTAGCCCTCGCAGACAACTCCGGGCTCAACGAGTGCACCGAGGCACGAGCCCGAGAACTGTCCGTCGATATCGTAATATGTAAACTTTGATATCTTGTCATGTATGCACTTGAGCTGTTCGTAGCGGGTACTGCCCGTCACCTCGAAGTTTTCGACTGCTTCCTCGAGCTTTGTCTTGTACTCGAACACCTCATCGAACGACGAGAAACCGTCGTAATAGGCGGGGGAAATAGTGAGCTGGTACACGGTGTAGGTGTATTTGCGGGAGCTTATGCGGTTCTGCTGTACCGACTTCACTCCGATGCTGATGTTGTTGACATCGAGCCAGAAAATGTCGGGAATATCGAACGAAGCGCACTCGATACCGCTTCGGCAGGCGCTGAACACCGCATTTGAAGCGGCAGTCGTGTTGATGTCGAAGTACCACGACGAACTCTCGATGACGAGCGGCTCGGGGAGCGTGACTGTAATGGTGTCAAGGCTCGGATTGATGAGCTCCATCATTTTCGAGTAGACCTCGGCATTGTTGGCGTCGAGGTAGTACCCGAGGTTATAGGCTCCGTTTTCGTAGTCGTAGTTGGCGGCGATCTGTACCGCGCCTCCGTCGCTGAGAGCCAGCTGGTCGAGCTCACTTACGGTGAGGGTCTCGTCCTCAGCTATCTCGACGAACTGAGTTGTGCTGTCCTCAGCGAGAGAGGCGAGGGGAGAGACTCCGACAAGCAGGGCGGCGGAAGTTAAGAGAGAAAATGCTGATGAGAATAATTTTTTCATATTAAGACCTCCGTTTCTCAAAATCAGTATCTTCCCAATTCCAATATCTATCTACGATACATTATATCAGAATATAATACAGAAGTCAATGATTGTCAGAAAAATTCATTAATTTTCCACAAAGCCTGTCCGCGGTGTACGCACACATTGCCGCCGTATATAGACTTATTCCCGAAATGATATGCTGAAAACGCTAAAAAAATGCGTAATTAAGCCGAATTATTCGTTATGTTGTCACTTGCAAAAAATATTGCGGTATGGTATACTTTTATTTGGCAGTCAATGCCTTATTATGCATGATTTGAAAGGTGAGGTCCCGAAATGAACTTATCGGAAATGAACAAGGAACAGCTCATCAGCTTTAAGAATGAGGTGGAAGCGCTCTACAACGGCTTCAAGTCGCAGAGCCTCTCTCTCAATATGGCAAGAGGCAACCCCTGCAAGGAGCAGTTGGAGCTCAGCGTGGGTATGCTCGACGTGTTCGACGACGGCAACTTCCTCAGCGAGAACGGCGTGGACGTAAGAAATTACGGTATGCTCGACGGTATCCCCGAGGCTAAGGAGTTTTTCTCGGATATGATAGGCGTTCAGGACGATGAGATAATCATTTTCGGAAATTCGAGCCTCAATGCTATGTTCTGGACTGTTCAGTGTGCCTTCAACAAGGGCATCCTCGGCAATACGCCGTGGTCTAAGCTCGACAAGGTGAAGTTCCTCTGTCCCGTCCCCGGATATGACAGGCACTTCAAGGTTACCGAGTTCTTCGGCGTGGAGATGATAAATGTCCCGATGACGGCTTCGGGTCCCGATATGGATATGGTCGAGAAGCTCGTTTCCGAGGACGAGGCTATAAAGGGAATATGGTGCGTTCCGCAGTATTCCAACCCCGACGGCATCAGCTACAGCGACGAGACGGTAAGACGCTTCGCGAACCTCAAGCCCGCGGCTAAGGACTTCCGCATTTTCTGGGACAACGCCTACTGCATACACCACCTCACAGACGACCCCAAGCCCATACTCAATATCCTTGAAGAGGCAAAGAAGGTCGGCAACGAGAACATCGTCTACATATACGGCTCGACCTCGAAGGTAACGTTCCCCGGTGCGGGCGTTGCTGTGATGGGCGCGAGCAAGGCTAATGTCGAGGAGCTCAGGAAGTACCTCGGTATCAGCATCATCAGCTATGACAAGATGAATCAGCTCCGCCACGTGAAGTTCTTCGGCACTTTCGCGAATATGCAGGAGCATATGAAGAAGCACAAGGCTATCATTGCTCCCAAGTTCGACCTCGTGTGCAGCACTCTTGAAAAGGAGATAGCTCCTCTCGGTATCGGCGAATGGACAGAGCCCAAGGGCGGCTATTTCGTATCGTTCAACGCGCTGAACGGCTGTGCGAAGAGGATAGTTCAGCTCTGCGCGGAGGCAGGCGTGACGCTCACAGGAGCCGGCGCTACCTTCCCCTACGGAGTTGACCCCGACGACAAGAATATCCGCATAGCTCCGACATATCCCTCAATAGAGGATCTCGGCAAGGCTCTGGAGCTCTTCGTTATAAGCGTAAAGTTCGCAAGTGCAGAGAAGCTCCTTGCAGAAATGAACTGATAAAACAAGGCGTCCGACGGAAGCTCCGTCGGACGCTTTTTGTTTATTCTTCATTTTCTCCCTCGGGTACGAATTCGGGCAGTCGGTAGCGCTTCTTGTACTCGCGCGGAGTCATACCCACGTACTTCTTGAAAATCTTGATGAAGTAGCTCTGCGAGCTGAAGCACAGCAGGGTGCTTATCTCAAGGTCGGTGTACTCCGAGAAGCGCAGCAGGCTCGAAGCCTCCTCTATCTTCTTGCGGTTGACGTAGTCGCTGAAGGCCATACCTGTTTCCGCCTTGAAGAGGCGCGACAGATACGCCGAGCTGATATGCAGGTGCTTGGCGGCTTCGTTTATCATTATGCGGGTGTGAAGGTGCTCGCTGATATAGTCGAGCACACGCAGTATCTGCTTGGAGTAGATATTGCTGTTGCGGACGAGACGCATACGGCGCGAATACTCCTCTATCATTTCGGTGTGCGCGGCGTGGACGTCTTCCTCCGACCTGCACTCGTCAGCCTTCATTATGTAGATATCGCTGAGGCTGTACGCCTCCTCGGGAGTCATACCGCTTTTTATGCAGAATCTCGCAATCAAAGCCGCAGAAACGGTGAAATGGTACTTGAGATTCTGGAGCGGGTCCTTGCTGAGGATACCGTAGCCCTCACTGCACAGCGGAGTGGCATACACACGCACGAGCTCGATGTTTCCCGCGCAGATGCTCTCATAGAAGGCTATCTCGCGGTCGAACGAGGCGTATTCAAAGTCCTCTTCTCTGCGGGAGAAGAGGTGGGAAGCGAGGTATTGCTGGGAGTAGCTGTTCATAATGCACCTCCGTGGTAGATGTTACAAACATTATAACATAAAGCGGCGGATTTGTCCAGTACATTATTTTACCGCAGCAAAAAAACGAAGGCGCGAGCCTTCGTTTTTTCGGGTATATTATGTTACTGCTTGTTATAAGTTACCCACTTATAATATGCAGTGAGAGGCGTTGTGCCGGGGTAAGCCTTGAGCCAGTCGTCAACCGTGAGACCGGGCCAAGCGTTCATCATTATCTTGCTGGGAGTTACGGGGATATCGCCTGTCATCGACCAAACTTCCTTGCCGTCGATGTACCATGTGATCTTGCCGGGCTGCCAGTCGAAGCCGTATTTGTGGAAATCCTGCGAAGCGTCGAAGCCGAGGTCGATCATCTTCTCATGACCGCCCACACCGTTGCGGTAGTAGTTGAGCTGGACCTTAGTTGTATCCTTGCCGAGAATTTCGATGTCTATCTCGTCCCACGGATTCTTCTGACCGTTGATAACGTCAGAGGGACCTGTGTATGTGAAGAACGATGAAACAACACCGTCGCACTTGATAGCCTTCATCTCTGTCTCGTAGTAGCCGTAGTGGTAGAAGTCGTTTGTGCGGAACTCACCGCCCGAATACTTGGGGTTCCAGTCGGGGTTAGAGTCGTTCGACCACTTCCGGTCTATCTTGAGCTCGAGGAGACCGTTGACTATCTGAGCGTTCTGCTTGTACCACCAGCAGTCGAAGGGCTTGCCGTTCGTCCAGCCGTCGGAAGCGAAGAAGTCGCCTGCATTGCCTGTTGTGAAGTCAGAGACCATAGTGGCATTTCTGTTCATGCCTGTCTGTGTCTGACCCTGACCCTGATTGGGGTCCTGCTGCTGACCCTGATTAGGATCCTGCTGCTGTCCCTGATTGGGGTCCTGCCAGGGGTTCTGCTGCTGCTGACCCTGACCGTTCTTGCCGTTCTGGTCGTATGTTACCCACTGGTAGTGAGCGGTAAGAGGAGTCTTGCCGTTGTAAGCCTTGAGCCAGTCGTCAACAGTGAGACCCGGCCATGCGTTCATCATGATCTTGCTTGCAGTTACGGGAACATCGCCTGACATCGACCATACTTCCCTGCCGTCGATGTACCATGTTATCTTGCCGGGCTGCCAGTCGAAGCCGTAGGTGTGGTAAGCCTCGGAAGCATCGAAGCCGAGGTCGATCATCTTCTCGTGACCGCCCTGTCCGTTGCGGTAGTAGTTGAGCTGTACCTTAGTTGTATCCTTACCGAGGATCTCGATGTCTATCTCGTCCCAAGGATTCTTCTGACCGTTGATAACGTCGGAAGGACCTGTGTATGTGAAGAACGAGGATACAACGCCGTCGTTCTTGATAGCCTGCATCGAGCACTCATAGTAGCCGTATGAATAGAAGTTGTTGGTGCGGAACTCACCGCCCGAATACTTGGGGTTCCAGTCGGGATTGGAGTCGTTCGACCACTTCTGGTCTATCTTGAGCTCAAGAGCGCCGTCCTTTATCTGAGCGTTCTGCTCGTACCACCAGCAGTCGAAGGGCTTGCCGTTCGTCCAGCCGCTGGAAGCGAAGAAGTCGCCTGCGTCGCCCGTGCGGAAGTTGGAGACCATAGTAGCATTCGCATTCATAGGAGTGCCGAGGTCGGGAATACCGTTCTGTATAGGCTGAGTTGTGGTAGTCGAAGTAGTTGTGGGCTCGGTCGTTGTCGTTGTGGTAGTAGTTGTGGTAGTGGTCGTTGTGGTCGTAGTAGTTGTGGTGGTAGTTGTGGGCTCTGTTGTAGTAGTTGTGGTAGAGGTAGTAGTGGGTTCGGTAGTAGTGGTTGTTGTGGTTGTAGTAGTAGTGGGCTCGGTAGTAGTTGTGGTAGTAGTCGATGTCGTTGTTTCGCTGTAGTTAGCGCTTACCGACTCGGGGAGCTCTCTCAGGACGCCAGCGTCGTACTTCTGTATGGAGAGCGCATCGGCTGCGGAAAGACCGTCGCCGCGGTCGAATACGTCGCCGTTGAGCTTGCCCTGCTCCTTGAGCGGATACTTGTCCTGATTAGCGATGAACTGGAGGATAGCGACAGCGTCAGCGACGGTAACGTAGCCGTCGAGGTTGGCGTCGCCTATCTTTGTGCTGACGTCAGCGTTGATGCTTGCGCCTGCGAATGTGAGGCTGTCCTCAGCGCTTGCGACAGAAGCAAAGGGAGCAGACGAAGCCATAAGAGCAGCCGCAGAAAGAGCTGCAAAGCAGCGCTTTAAGCTGTTGTTTTTCATATGTAAGACCCCTCTCTGAAAAATAATATACTCGATTTTTTCACACGCGAATGTTAACAACGTGTGCATTTGACAAATTTATTATACAGTGCACGGCTAAAACTGTATATTATTTTTGTGACAAAAATAGTAAAATCGTGACCTTCACAAAAATGAATTTGCTTTAAATCGCGCCATATAGAGGAATATCATTTACATAATAAGAGAGTTTAATAATTTAATGACGTTCTGACCTTGAAAAGCGTTACCGAACGGCATTTTCACCCGTAAGGGGCGGCGCTGCGTTACTGCGGTACTCGCTCGGGCTTTTGCCCGTTTCGCGGCGGAAAGTCTCCGCGTAGTAGCTCGCACCCGAAAAGCCGCACGCGAGCGCTATCTCGGTTATGGTCATATCCGTATTCTTCAGCAGCTCTACGCTGCGTTTCAGGCGGTACTCGTTGAGAAATCTTATCGGCGAGGTGAACAGGAAGCGCTCGAAGAGGTTGCCGCAGGTGCGCTTCGACACAAAGCCTGCCGCGGCGATGTCCTCCAGCGCGAGCTTTTCGGCGTAGTGCTTGTCTATGAAGGATATCATCGCTTTTACAGAGGTAAGTTGGTTACATTCGGCGTGCGGAGCCTCGTCGGGAGTGATATTGCCCGCTATCTCGCTCCATATAAGGTTGACAAGTCCCACGATTGCGGGCTTCTCGGACTTGTCCTCATTCTCCTTGAGCACCGAGAATTCCATCGGCGAGAACTCCTTCGGCATATGCTTGTCAACGTGGCGCTCCCTTATCAATGCGAACCAGCGCAGGATATTCTCGTGCCACTGCGTACCCTTTTGCAGGAGGATATAGTCGAACGACGAGCCGATTATCGGCTGTACCACCTGCTGCTCCGTCTCCTTCGAGATACACAGCACCATCGGGTGGAAGATGAGGATATTGTAATAACAATCGTGTAAATGCTCGGTATATGAGGAGTGTATCCTGCGCGAGTTGACGAGCAGACCCTCGCCCTCCGCGACCTTCACCAGCTTGCCGTTAATGTTATATACCGCCTCGCCCTCGCTCGGGACGATGAGCTCGATGTCCTCGTGCCAGTGCGCGGGCACGGAGCAGTTCGGATAGGCGGAATACCGACCTTTGAAGAAGCCTATTGGTATGTCGGTAAAGCTGTATCTGACTGTTTCGCTCCTGTCACAGTTGACCTCAAGCTCATATGTTTTTCTCAGTTTCATATATGCTGCTTTCCTTTTTGTTATAACTTTATGCAAGATTACGATAGACGAAATGTTTATAGCGTACTATAATGATATCATACAAAAACGCAGAAGTCAATTCGTACCGCTGAATACCGTTCGGAGCGGTGCTGCTTTCGGGCAGCTCTGCTGTAACAATATTGTAACCATAATAATATGCGCTTTTTGTTGATTTATCGCCATTGGTGTGATATAATGTAAAAATACTTTCAATGAGGAGATGAAAAAATGGCACCCGTCATAGACATCAAAAACGTAACAAAGGAATTCAAAGTCCTCAACCGCCGCGAGGGTCTCGCAGGCAGCATCAAGGACCTCTTTTCGCGCGACTACAAGACAGTCAGAGCGGTCGATAACATCACTATGAGTATCGAGCAGGGCGAGATAGTCGGCTACCTCGGACCTAACGGCGCAGGCAAATCCACCACTATAAAAATGATGACGGGCGTTCTTGAGCCGACATCGGGAGAGATACTTGTAAACGGCAAGCTCCCGTACAAGAACAGGTCGAAGAATGCACAGAATATCGGCGTTGTATTCGGACAGCGCTCGCAGCTGTGGTGGGCTCTGCCGCTGGTGGAGTCGTTCAGGCTGCTGAAGGACATCTATCAGATAAGCGACGAGGACTACGACGGTATGATGAAGCTCTACCGGTCGCTCGTTGACATCGAGCCGCTCCTGCACAAGCCCGTGCGTCAGATGTCGCTCGGACAGCGCACGCTCAGCGATATACTCGCGGCTTTCCTGCACAATCCGAAGATAGTTTTCCTCGACGAGCCGACCATAGGTCTCGACGTCTCGATGAAAGCGAAGATACGCACGCTGATACATGCTCTCAACAAGGAGAAGAACACGACCGTTATCCTCACCACCCACGATATGGGCGACGTTGACGCGCTCTGCCGCAGGATAGTCATCATCGACAAGGGCAGGATGCTCTACGATAACGACATATCGCACCTCAAGGGTTTCTTCGGCTCGTACCGCACGCTGAAGATCCGCGTGGATGGCGACCTCAAAAAGGAGGCAGAGGTGATAGGCAAGGAGTTCCCCGCGCTCAAGGTCGAGGCTGACGACGAGTGGATATCCATTCTCGTTGACGAGGAAAAGATAACCGTGATGGAGGTGTTCACGAAGCTGCAAAAAACGCGGCGTGTCCGCGATATGCAGCTCGAGGAGATATCCACCGAGGAGGTCATCAAGAAGATATACGAGGAGGGAGTCGAATGAATCTGAAAAAATACCTCTCCCTTACCCGCAACGGCATTATGGAGTCGCTGCAGTTCCGCCTGTCGATGTTCATCGTGTTCGTCGGCAACCTGCTCTACCTCATAGTCGTATACTTCCTGTGGAAGGCGATATACGCCTCATCGGGCGAGGAGGTCGTGAACGGTATGACCTTCTCCGACACGCTGATATACCTCGTACTCGCGACCGCTCTCTTCAACTTTATGGAGATGTACACCGTATGGCAGATGGGCAGGGCGATACAGTCGGGCGCGATAGTGCTCACTCTGCTGAAGCCTATGGAGATACGGCGGTATATGTTCTGGGAGTATTCGGGCAACTTCGTGGTGAACTTCTTCGCTACTCTGCTCCCGACCTTCATCGTGGTCAGCGTAGTCACGCACGGAGCTATCCCGCTCGGTATGAATCTGCTCTACTTCGTGATATCGGTGGTAATGGCGGTCATCATCAACTACAACATCGACTTCTTCGTCGGCACGATATGCCTGTACACCGAGTCGATATGGGGTATAAACATTATGAAGCAGGTCATCGTGCTGCTCCTTTCGGGAGCAACTATCCCGATAGCCTTCTTCCCCGAAACGATACGCACTATCGTGTACTGGCTGCCCTTCCAGTCGATATACAACTCGCCGCTGACACTTCTTCTCGGTAAGTCGTCGGACATAAAGGACATCGGTATCACTCTCGGCACACAGCTACTGTGGTGCGTGGTCACATACGCGATAAGCAAGCTCTTCTGGAAGATATCGCTTCCGCAGATAACGGTGAACGGAGGCTGAAGGTATGAAAAGACGAGGACTGTTATTCTACGCGCGGCTCTACTGCAAGATACTCGCTCAGGACCTGAAGAGCAAGATGAGCTACCGCGCCGACTTCATCATATCCACGATAGGAATGGTATTCACGAACATCGCAGGCTTTGTGAGCTTCTGGATACTCTTCCGCAACTTCTCGACGATAAACGGCTGGGGCTACTATGAGATGCTGTTCCTGTACGGCTTCTCGCTGGTCGCTCTGACGCCAGCGCAGTGCTTCTTCGACAACAACTGGAGCCTGCGAATCTACGTGTATTCTGGCGATTTCATCAAATACTGCTTCCGCCCGATAAATCTGTTCTTCTACTACCAGTCGGAGGTATTCGACATCAAGGGGCTCGGACAGCTCGCCTTCGGTCTCGGTACGATAATCTACTCGTGGATAAAGCTGGGGCTGGGCTTCTCGCCGCTTATGCTCGTGAAGGTAGTGATATTCCTCATCACGGCTTCGCTGGTGATGATAGCCTTGCAGACAGCCGCCGCGGCTACCTGCTTTTGGATACAGAACTCCTTCTACGTGCTCGACCTCGCGTTCCGCTTCAAGGACTACGCGAAGTACCCGATAACCATATTCAATAAGGGATTCCGCTTCATATTCACATTTATAATGCCTATTGCTTTCATCGCGTACTATCCGAGCCTTGTTATCCTCCGTCCCGACGAGGTGCCGCTGTTGTCGTGGCTCTCGCCCGTATTCGGCATCGTGTTCTTCTACGTTGCATACAGGATATGGATGTACGGAGCGATGAAGTACAACGGAACGGGTTCATAAAAAATACGGTCGGTATCAGCATACCGACCGTTTTTCATTTGTAGGGACGCGCCCATGCGCGTCCGCTTTTTGTAAATTCTCGGACGACCAATGGTCGTCCCTACAAGAGATATGTGTAGGGGGCGATGCCCACATCGCCCCGCAAAAATTCGGCGGGCTGATGTAGGCATCAGCCCCTACATCTGAACTCTGAGCTCTGCTTACCCGAGCAGTCCCAGCTTTTCCTTCTGTTTGAGTATCTTCAGCACGCTCTCGTCGATACGCTCCTCGGAGATGCGTCCCGACTCGACAGCCTGCTCGATGCCTCTGACTGCCGAATCAAGGTAAGCGGGCATAAGTATGATATCAATGCCTGCCTCAACGGAGCGCACAGCCGCCTCGGAGCTGCCGTATGAATTGACTATCGCGCCCATAGCCTGAGCGTCCGTGATTATGATGCCCTCGTAGCCGAGGTCGCCCTTGAGCCAGTCCGTGACGATGACCTTCGAGAGGTCAGCGGGCATATCGTCTCCCGCGCCCGTGACTATCTGATGACCTACCATTACGAACTCAGCGCCCGCGTCGATACCGCCCTTGAAGGCGACGAATTCGGACTCCTTCATCTGCTCGTAGCTGCGGTCGATGACGACGGAGCCGTTATGCGTGTTACCGTTGCCCGCTCCGAGACCGGGGAAGTGCTTGAGCGTCGAGCACACGCCGGCGCTTTGCAGACCGTCCACCACAGCTCCCGACATATCAGCGACAACATTCGGGTCGGAGCTGAAAATGCGGTTTCCGAGCTCGTTGTACGGGCTGATATTGACGTCCGCGACGGGCGCGAAGTCGAGGTTGAAGCCGTAGTCGGCGAGGTAAGTACCTATGGTCGAGCCGACACCGAACGAGGTGTCATAGTCGTTGAGCCCGCCGTAGTACGACATATTGTACACAGCTGTAGTACCGAGCTTGTAGCACACGCGGGTGATATAGCCACCCTCCTCGTCGGTCGCGAGGAAGACACCCGCACCCTTTGACTTGGCGTGATTCTGCAAATCGGAGAGCATATTCCTCGTCTGGTCGGAGGTGGCGATATTGTTCGCGAAGAAGATATAGCCGCCTATCGGGTACCTGTCATAGCAGTCATAGGTCCACTGGTCGGCGTAGTTGAAGCTTCCGTAGCCCGTCAGCGTCTCGGGAGCAACGATGAACATCTGGCAGACCTTCTCGTGGAGGGTCATATCGTCGAGGAGCTTGTCTGCTTCTGTCGGGCGCGACGGCTTAACAGCAGCCTTGGTGGTCGTAGCTGCCGCAGATGTCGTGCGCTTTGCGGTCGTAGCGGGCTTGGCAGTCGTGACTGCGGGAGTATAGCTCTGTCCGCCCGAGGGCTGCGGAGTATACCCGCTCCCGCCACTCGGCGGATTCTCTATCCCGGGAGCATATGGTGCGTTGCCGTCGGAGGGTGCATTAGTCGGCACGGTCTCTTCCTCCTTGTTTTCCGCTGCGGAAGTGGTTTTCCTCTCTGTGGTGGTCGCAGCGGAGGCAGTGGAGGAACGCTTTGCAGATGTAGTCCTTGAGGACGCAGCAGTGCCTGTAGTGCTCTCCTGTGTATGCTCCGATGTTTCAATGGTCGCTATGGTGTCCTCAACTGCGGGGATATCTCTTCCGCAGCCCGCGAGGAGGGATGATACCGCCAGAGCGAGGGCGATAAGTCTACTTGTTTTTATGTCTCTCATTTTTCAGCTTCCTCACTCTCTTACGGATATATCTGAACGTTGCGTCCTCGCCCTTGTCGGCGAGCATACGCAGCAGAAATTCGAGCTTGTCCGCAGTGGACTGCTCGATAGCACGCTTGGGACGCGCCTTGAGGAAGTAGTCGAGCGGGCAGTGGTCCGTATATTTTTCCTTGTTGTATATCTTTGACGCGGCAACTCTGTCGCAGAACATTTCAAATATGTAGATATCGGGCATTTTCATCGGGTCGAGAGTGCCCGTGACGGTGCTGTAGTCCGTCCAGTATTCAAAGTGGTGGGTATTCCTGCCCTTGTGGTGCATCCACGCGCGGGAGCAGCCCGTGACCTCGCGCTCCTTCTCGTTGGGACTGCGGCTTCCCTGATAGTACAGCACTCCGGGTATAAACTCGGTAGGCGAGAACTTTGACAGGTCGTGGAGCAGTCCGCGCTTGATGATACCCGCCTTGAAGCAGTGCACCATTACGGTATGGCGGTGGCGGCAGACGGTGCTGAGGTGTCCGAAGAAATTCTGTACAAGCATTATGTTACCTCATTTTGCGCTGATGTCGAGCACGCTGTTCTTGACGATGAGGCGGCCGCTGATTATCCTCCTGCCCGAGGTATATGACGGGTCGGAGAGCTTTTTCGCCATTATCTTCACAGCCTCGGAGGACATCTTCTCGAGGTCTACCTCAACGGTCGTGATAGTGGGGATACAAATGCTCGAAACGGTGTAGTTGTCGTAGCCGACGACAGATATATCCTCGGGGACTCTCACGCCCTTGGACTTCAGAGCCGATATCACGCGGAAGGCAGTCTCGTCGCTGTTGCAGACGAAGGCAGTCGGCATCTCGTCGGGGAAGTCTATCTTCTCGAAGAGCAGACCTCTTTCCGCGCGGTCGGGGATAGTCCACTCGCGGCGGTATTCGAGCCCGTTCTCCATGAGGCACTTCACGTAGCCGAGGAAGCGGTCGTTAATGCTGCTCGTGGCGTTGAGAGTGCCGAAAAAGCCTATTTTCTCGTGTCCGCAGCGGACGAGGTAGTCGGTGAGTATGTAGCCGCCGTGATAGCTGTCGGAGTTGACGGAATCTATCTCATAGCGGTTGTCGTAGAAGTCAACGAATATGAGCGGCAGGTCTATCTGGCTGAGCCTGTGGATGTAGTCCCTGCATATCTGCCCGATGACGATGACGCCGTCCACCTTTTTGTCGGTTATCATATTCGGGAGTATACCGCCCTTTTCGTTCTCTGAGGTGATACACTCGTACACGGTCAGCACGTTCATAGCCGAGAGCTTGTTCGAGATATTGGCGGTGAGCTCCCAGTAGAAGGTACCTCTTGCGCCTACGAAGCGCTCGGAGGTGATAATGCCCACGCTCTTGCCGAGCTTGGGGACGGCGGGCTTCTTTTTGCCCGACTTTGTATTCGAGGGCTTATAGCCCATTTCCTCTGCTGTTTCGCAGATCTTTTTCCGCATCTGTTCGCTGACGCCGTCGCGGCCCGCGAGCGCGTTCGACACCGTAACCACGCTGACCCCGAGCTTTGTGGCGATGTCGAGCATTTTTATACCGTTTTTCATATATTTCCGCCTTCGTCAAAGGATTAATTAACTTATCACATTATAACATAGTTTAAGTGAAAAATAAAGTGCTCCCGCGCGATTTCGTCGGAACAGTCAAAGATTGCCATTTCTGCTTGTGCATAATAGACACATAAGCGCCCGAGCAGTTCCTGCTCGGGCTAAGTGAAATATTAAATTCGGAGTGCCTTTCGACAGATATTAAAAAAGAAAGCAGAAAATTTTCAAAAAAAGCTTGACAAGCTGACTGATTTCTGATATAATATTAAAGCAGTCAGTCAATGCGAGTGTGCTGGAATAGGCAGACAGGCACGTTTGAGGGGCGTGTGTCGACAGACGTATGGGTTCAAGTCCCATTACTCGCACCAGCGCGGATACGAAAGTATCCGCGCTTTTTTAAAAAGATTCAAAAAAGTGCTTGACAATCCAAAAACGATGTGATATAATAATAAAGCTGTTTGAAAAAGCAGTACATATCGTATTCTAAAGACAGCTGGCAGGTTTTACCGTAAGTCCCGCCGAGGAATTGCAAGTGATATAAGCTATCATTGTCCTTTTCCGAGCTGTCGGCAAAGGACTTTTTTATTGCACTCTGAATACGATAACAATACTTATTCGGAGGTGAATACACTATGCCAAGCAATGCAGTTCTCGAAGCTAAGAAGGCAAAGGTCGATCAGCTCACAGAGGTCCTCAAGGGTTCCGTATCAGGCGTCCTCGTTGACTACAAGGGTATCACCGTTGAGGAGGATACCAAGCTCAGAAAAGAGCTCCGTGAGGCAGGCGTCAACTACTTCGTAGAGAAGAACACAATGCTTCTCCGTGCATTCAAGAATGTCGGAATCGAAGGTCTTGAGGACGCTCTTAACGGTACGACCGCTATCGCACTCTCAAGCGAGGATCAGACTGCTCCCGCTCGTATTCTCGGTAAGTTCGCTGAGAAGGCAGGCGACGAGAAGTTCAACCTCAAGGCAGGTTTCGTTGAAGGCGAGGTTTACGATCAGGCAGGAGTTATCGCTCTTTCCAAGATCCCTTCAAAGGACGTTCTGCTCGCACAGCTGGTCGGCTCTCTTCAGGGTCCCATGCAGAAGCTCGCAGCAGCCATCAAGGCAGTTGCAGACAAGAAGTCGGAGGAAGCTGCCTGATTTCTGTAATTATCGTAACGCAGCTTAAAATGATGACCGTATATCGGTAAATTTATTAAAAGGAGATTATTATCATGGCTTCAGAGAAGATCACAAAATTTGTTGAAGATATCAAGACTCTTTCCGTTCTCGAGCTTGCTGAGCTCGTAGACGCTATCCAGGAAGAATTCGGCGTAACAGCGATGGTTGCTGCTGCTCCTGCTGCCGGCGGTGCTGCTGGCGGTGCAGAGGCTGCAAAGACAGAGTTCGACGTAGTTCTCACATCCTTCGGTGATGCTAAGATGGCAGTTATCAAGGTTGCTAAGGAAGTTCTCGGTCTTGGTCTTAAGGAGGCTAAGGAGATAGTTGAGGCTGCTCCTAAGGCTCTCAAGGAAGGCGTATCCGAGGCAGAGGCTAACGAGCTCAAGGCTAAGTTTGAAGAGGCTGGCGCTACGATCGAGCTCAAGTAATCGAATTACTTACGCTTACAAGGGACTGTACTTCTGTACAGTCCTTTTTATTTTGCTAAATTAAGCCTTTCTCTTTGTGACAAATGTATATGTGCAGGAACTTTTATTGTGTATTTCTACAATTTTATAGCCGCTCGTTGACAAGTTATCGTTGAATGTGGTATTATGAAATAAAGTATGATAGGGAGGTAGCCGCAGTGAAAAAGATGTTGAGCATAGTGGCAGCTGCTGTCATTGCGGCTGTCGGAGTACCGTATATCGGCGCAAATGCAGCAGGCGTCAGCGCTCCCACGTTCACGGAGCAGACTATGTCCCTCTCGGATTCTGAGCTCTCGGACTACGCAAATCAGGTAGCAGTGCTCGTCAACAAGGAGCGCAGCGCGAGGGGACTCTCGCCCCTGCGCGTGCTGCCGAAGCTTCAGACTGCCGCACAGATACGCGCGGGCGAGATAACGCAGGAGTTCGACCACGTCCGCCCGAACGGCACGTCCTGCTTCACTATCGTCGAGGAGGTCGGGCTTGACTACTACTACGTCGGCGAGAACATCGCCGCGGGACAAAGCTCTCCCGAGCGCGTAATGAACGCATGGATGAACTCCGAGGGACACAGGAACAATATCCTTGATCCCGAGTTTATGTACATCGGCGTAGGCATCACGCAGAAGGGCGGAACTATCTACTGGACGCAGGAATTCCTGAAATACATCGAATACTCCGAGGCATACATACCCAAGGAAAAGGAGAAGGTGTATGCTTACGGCGACCTCGACCTCGACGGCAGAGTTGACAGCAGAGACGCTACGTGCATTCTCATTGAGTACGCGGCGGTTTCGTCGGGAGGCTCATCGAAGCTGAACGCGGAGCAGAAGAAGTACGCGGATATCGACTCGAACGGAATGATAGACAGCAAGGACGCGTCATACGTGCTGGGCTTCTATTCGTACCTGTCAGCGGGCGGAAGAGAGACCGACATAAGAAAATGGATGTAATAAAAGCGAAAGGGACGGATACTATCCGTCCCTTTTTTGTTTATGCAAATTTCTCAATTACTGCCTGCCGAAAGCAGACTGCGCCTTTTGTACAGAGTGAGCGAGCTTGCGAGCGGGTTCGTAGTTGGATTCCAAAGGGCTGTGCCCTTTGGCGGGGTTCGGGGCAGAGCCCCGACGGATTGTCAAGGCAGAGCCTTGACCAGAGTGCAGAGACAGCGTCTCTGCCAGAGCCCTTATTATTCTTCCTCTTCCTCCCTGACCTCGGTATGGAGCTTCTTCACGCGGCAGAGCTCCACGCGGTGGTGGTGTATCTCGAGCACATCGATGCGCAGCCCGTCACATTCGAGGTAGGTCTTGGAGCCGTCCTTGGGTATCTCGCCGAGCCCCGCAATGACGTAGCCGCCGAAGGTATCGAACTTGTCCGCGGGCAGCACGACCCCGAGCTCCTCGCAGACCTCGCTCAGCGGCATAATACCGGGAATGAGCCACTGGTCGTCGGCTATCTGCTCGAACTCCGCTTCGGTTTCGCCCGTCTCGTCGTCGTCGAATTCGCCGACGAGCTGCTCCACGAGGTCGGTGACGGTGACAATACCCGTCATACCGCCGTATTCGTCAACCACGACCGCGAAGTGGTCGGCGCCTTTTTTCTTCATCTGCGCGAACAGAGCGTCCGCCTTCATCGTCTCGTGGACGAAATAGGGCTCGCGGACGGCATTAGCCATAATATTGTCACGGCTCTTGTCGTCGAGGCGGAAGTAGTCCTTCGCGTTTAGTATGCCGATGACATTGTCCACGCTCTCGCCGCAAATCGGGAAGATGGAGTGGCGGGTGCGGTGGATGGTCTCCTCCCACACCTCCACAGGGTCACTGCTCCACAGGACATTCACGTCGGTGCGGTGCGTGCAGACCTGCTCGGCTGTGGTGTCGTCGAAGGCGAAAACGTTCTTGATGATGCGGTTTTCATCCTCGTCGATAGTACCTTTTTCCGCGCCCGCGTCGGACATCATCATAATTTCCTCCTCGGTGACGGTGTCCTCCTCCTTGTTCGGGTCAACGCCGAAGATACGGAGCACAGCGTTCGTGGAGAGGTTGAGCACCCACACAAGCGGTGCGAAAACTATCTGCGTGAAGCGTATCGCTCCCGCGAGACCGAGCGCGAGCTTCTCGGAGTATTTCATCGCGAGGCGCTTGGGCACGAGCTCGCTGAAAACGAGCGTTATGTACGCGAGCAGGAGCGTTATCGCGACTACCGAAACCGCGCGGAGCACCTTCTCGGGGAGGTCAACACCCGTTTTCATAATGAGAGCGGTGAGACGCTCGGAGAAGTTATCGGCGGCGAAGGCGGCACCGATGAAGCCCGACAGCGTTATCGCGACCTGAGTTGTCGCAAGGAAGCGAGCGGGCTGACTTGTGAGCTTTTTTAGTTTAACGGCTTTTTTGCTGCCGCTCGCGGCGAGCTTGTCGAGCCGCGTGTCGTTTATGGAAATTACCGCTATCTCAGCGCAGGCGAAGGCGGCGTTGAGAGCGATGAGCACGATTTGCAGAATTATCTGCGCTAACATAAGAATCCTCCGTTATATAGAAATTGAAGTATTTTCTGCGAGAAGCCGCAAAAGGCATAGCCTAACACCGGATACAGCGCAGACCATGCCTTGATATATCATATATAACAAAGGAATGTCGGTAACACCCGTCAGGTGTACTGTCCATTAGAGTTTTCACCTCCGAAGCTGATTGTTAATGTATTATAGCATATAAGAGGAAACTTGTCAAGCCTTACGGAGTGACTGGCGGCGACCGAATGTAGGGGCGGCGTTCCGCCGTCCGCCATTAAACCGACGCTCCAACGGCTGCTGACTGTAGGGGCGCATTCCGTGCGCCCGTGCCTATTTGGTAAGGCTCGCGGAAAAAGACCTGCGCTTTGTACGGGTAAGCGAGCTTGCGAGCGACAACGTGAACCGCCCGCGGGGGCTCCCCGCCGAGCGTCCCCGCAAATCGGCTGCACGGACACCGTGCCTGCAAAATAATTGCAAATTTTCGGCTATTGTGTTTACAAATGTCCGATTTTGTGGTATCATTAAAGAAAAAGGCACAGGAGGACAAAATGGCTTCAGCAAACAGAAAAAATGCACTTTTCAAGGTAGCGGCGCTCCTTGAAGCGATGATAATACTGATAATGGCGGTTGTTTTCGTAGGCTTCATCTTTATACGCGGTCGTAATGACGCGGTGACAGCCGCAGAGGAGGACCCCGAGGTCCGCACACGCCCGATCATCGAGAAGGAGGAGACCTACTACTCCCTCGACGGGAAGAAGATACTTATGCACGACTCCACCCTCGGTGAGGTCTTCGTGCCCGTGTACAGCGACGTCCCCGTCAGCGACGTTGACACCGACAAGATAGTCACCCGCAACGGCTACTCCTTCTATATGGACGGCGACACCGTGAAATCGAAGACGGGCATCGACATCTCAGAGCATCAGGGCGAGATAGACTGGGGCAAGGTCAAGGGCGCGGGCATAGATTTCGCGATGATACGCGCAGGCTACCGCACCTACGGCGGCGGGATAGTCACCATCGACGAGAACCTCGCGGACAACATCAGCTCAGCGAACGCGGCAGGCATAGACACGGGCGTTTACTTCTTCTCGCAGGCTACCACCACCGACGAGGCAATCGAGGAGGCAGACGCTGTCCTTGACGCTATATCGGGCTGTAACGTCACCTATCCGGTTGTATACGACTGGGAGCTCATCTTCGACGACAGCGCCCGCACCGACGATGTCAGCGTTGAAACTCTCGCGGACTGCTGTATCGCGTTCTGCGAGCGTGTGAAGTCGGCGGGCTACACTCCGATGATATACCAGAACAAGACGACCGCAATGCACAAGCTCGACCTCCCGCGGCTGAAGGACTATGACTTCTGGCTCGCGGAGTACGGCGACGAGCCTACATACTACTACAAGTACGACATATGGCAGTATTCGAGCGACGGCACAGTCCCCGGGATTGAGGGCAGGGTAGACCTCAATATCAGCTTCCGCGACTACGGCACGGGCAGCTCCGCCTCTGCACCGACATCTGACGAACCCGCATAATAACAAATCCCCGAGGCTGACCTCGGGGATTTTTCGTTACCGGAGTTCGTTCTTCTTTCTGAGGCTGAGCACTATCATTACCACGCTTACGGCGGCGATAATGAGCCAGCAGTAGGTCGGCTTGACAAGAGCCTCAAAGCCCGCAAACGGCGTAACCAGCAGAGCCGCGGGGATAATGAACCAGTCGGCGAGGAGCGCGAATTTGGCGATGATGAAACCGACCACCGAAACGGCAAGTATTACGGAGAATACCACCGTCGCTGCCTTCGGGTATCTGCCCTTTGCGATGTAGAGCAGCCACGCTCCGATGTACAGGAGCGTCACCGCGAGAAAGAGCCATTTCAGCAGCGGTGCTGTGCCTGAGACGAAATAGGCAAAGTTGGCTAAGGTCGCGAGGATATGTGCTATGAGCACGCTGATGGGCGAAGTCAGTACCTTTTTCATAGGAACACCTCCTTGGTTACGCGGGCTGACACTTCTTAACGCTGAGAAACAGGGTCGAGATAAGGAACATCATACCCGTGGCGAGGCAGTACGCGACCGCCTGACTTCCCGACTCGCTCCACAGGAGCATACCCATTCCCGCGAAGAGCATATTCACGAGCAGACCCGCGAAGAGGAAGGCACAGCTCGCCATAAAGCCTTTTCTGCGCCCTATCCTGAGGAAGAGCGCGAGCAGTGCGATACTTGCTCCCTGCAATGCGACTGTCAGAACAGAAAATGCGATGTCTAAGCCGAAGGTGATGAGCGGGACAGTGTCGCTGCTCCTGTCACGTGTGAGAAGCGAGTATATCAGTGTAGCTCCCGCGGGAATGAGAGCGAGGAACATCAGCGCTCCGAGAGCCGTCCCGATGTGACCTGCGAGCCTGTTTGACTTTGTTTTCATTCTTATCTCCCCCTTTGTCCGTATTATACATCATAGAGCGGCGGAGCTGAAGATAGAAATTGTCACTTTCGCAGTTACATTTGTCACAAATTGGTGCGAAATGCTGAGCCGTTAGCCATTAGCCGTTAGCTGTGGTGTCGCCTGCGGCGAATACTTTGAAAATGGGACGTCGAGGACGCCGTCCCCTACAAATCATCGCCGTCAGGCAATACAAATAATTCCGCATTCCGCATTCCGAACTCCGAATTAGACGAAGTCTCGTCTTGCCAATTATGCAAAAATGTGGTATGATAGAAGCCGAACGGAGGGATATTATGATTGCAAATTACCACACCCACACCTATCGCTGTCATCACGCCAAGGGCGAGGACAGGGAATACGTCGAGCACGCGATAGCAAGCGGCTTTAAGGTGCTCGGCTTCTCCGACCACTGCCCGTGGGTCTACCCATATGCCTACGTATCGGATTCGCGCATGGAGCCGCGGGAGCTCGACGGCTATTTCCGCTCGCTGACCGACCTCAAAAAGGAGTACGCGGGCGATATCACGATATATATCGGCTTTGAAGCCGAATACGACCCCGAGCTCATAGAGGCGCAGGACAAGCTTCTCGCGGGCTATCCCGTGGATTATATGATACTGGGTCAGCACTCGGTTCGTGCGGAGCCGTATGCGCCGTACACGGGTATACCGTCGGACAGCGAAGCGGAGCTCATCGAGTACGTGGACTCGGTCATTGCGGGAATGGAATCGGGCAGATACGCCTATCTTGCGCACCCCGACCTGTTCAATTTCACGGGCAGCCGCGACATCTGCGACAGGGAGTTCACGCGCCTGTGCCGCTATCTGAAGGAGCACGACCAGCCTGTGGAGATAAACCTCCTCGGTGTGCGTGACGGCAGGAATTACACGTCCGAGCGTTTTCTCGGGATAGCGCGGGAGGTCGGGTGCTCCGCCATTATCGGCTGCGACGCGCACACGCCGTCCATGCTGAGCGACACCGCCCCGATAGAGAGATGTCTTGCCCTCGCGGAGAAATTCAGCCTGCCCGTAGTGGAGAAGATAGCGGGACTGGAATAGTAACAATCGCGGGCGCGGTGTCCGCGCTGCCGATTCGCGCTGTCGCTCGCAAGCTCGCTCACTTTGCAAAAAAGGCAAGTCTGTTTTCGCGGTTCTGACAATCGCGGGCGCGGTGTCCGCGCTGCCGATTCGCGTTGTCGCTCGCAAGCTCGCTCACTTTGCAAAAAAAGGCAAGTCTGTTTTCGCGGTTCTGACAATCGCGGCGACAGGCTTGCCTTTTTTTTTGATACAGCGCGAAGCCGAAAGTTTCGCGCCATAATTTGTCTGCAGCGTCAGCTGTCCCCGCGTGGCATAGGGATCACTTTTTCGTGATTTTGCCGAGCGCCTCGCAAAACTCCCGATACATATACAGCGAGCCGAGCGCGACAAGCGGTATGCCGTTATCCTTCGCGAAGGAATAGGCAGCTTTCACGCCTTTTGCGAGGTCGGTGAAGCTCCGCGCGGCAATGCCCTCGCGGGTGAAGGCGTCGGCGAGCACGGTGCTGTCGAGAGCTCGGGGATTGTCGGGAATGACGGTGAAGGCGCGTTCAACGTACTGACCGAGAATGGACGGGTAGAGCCGATACTCCTTATCCGCCATAACGCCGACGAGCAGGGCGACCTTTCCGCCGCCGAAGCACTGGCGTATGCTTGACGCCGCCTGACGGATACCGTCGGGGTTGTGAGCACCGTCGAAGATGACAACGGGGTCGGAGCACAGCAGCTCGAACCTGCCATGCCACTTAGTCTCCGCGAGACCCTTTCGCACGGCTTCGTCGGAGATATCGAGCCCCTCGCGGCGGAGGAGCTCCACAGCCGTGAGGACGTTGGCGATGTTGTATATCTGATACGTGCCTATGAGCGGCACACGCGCCTTGCCGAAGCCGTCGAATTCGAGCTCCGTGCCGCCGATACCCGTGGAGGTGCCGAGCGTGCGGAACTGGTCGGTGACGCTGAGCGGCGCATTTTTCTCGAAGGCGGCAGCGTTTATGACCTCAAATGCGTCGAGGTCTGCCCCGCCGTAGAGGACAGGTCTGCCCTCCTTGATTATCCCCGCCTTGTGAGCGGCGATCTCGCGGACAGTTCCGCCGAGGAAGGCGGTGTGGTCGAGGGCGACATTGGTTATCACCGACAGCAGCGGCGACTTCACGACATTAGTGGAGTCGGTATCACCGCCCATGCCGCACTCGATGATGGCTACATTGCAGTCCACGCGGCGGAAGAGCTCGTAAGCTGCTGCGGTGAGCACCTCGAACTCGGTGGGCTTATCGTCCATGGACTCGGCGGCGGGGATGACGTCAGCCATTACCCAGTCGAGCACATTCATCGAGATCTCGCGGCAGTTTATGCGGAAGCTGTCGGTCACGCCCGTGAGGGCAGGTGAGGAGAAGCTCCCGACAACATATCCCGACGCGCGGAGAATATGGCTGAGCATAGCGGAAAACGAGCCCTTGCCGTTCGTTCCTGCGACGTGTATTATCTTTGTTTCGCTCTGAGGGTCGCCGAGGATACGGCAGAGCTCGGTAATTCGTTCGAGCCCGAGCTTACTGCCTCTCTCCGCGGCTTTCTTCAGGTAGTCAGGCGTTAGAGCGTGTTTTTCCATTACTGCAAACCTTTTCAATTTGTTTTGAGAATGCCTTGTTCTTCATAAGCAGGATAATGAGCGTGGATTCGACAATGACAATGCCGGTATACACCGCCGCGCGCCACGCGAACATCAGCGTTATGGGGTATTGACCGCCGTAGAGGTAGTACAGACCGATAGTCTTGATGACCATCGAGCCGACGATATGACCCGCGAGGTCGGCGAGAATGACGGCGAGGGTCTTGTTGCTCCTGAACATATACATCGAGACGAGACCCGAAACAAAGCCGATAGCGATGAATCCGACGGTAGTCACGGGGTTCGGAGCATAGCCCTTGAGGAAGCAGCCGAAGTAGTCCGCACCGAAGCCGACCGCCGCACCCACGAAGGGACCGAACCATATACCCGCCATAACGATGGGCAGGTTTTCGATACCGATACGTGCGAAGGGCGTGACCTCAATTGAGAACACCTTGCCGACAGCGCCGCTGAGGGCTGTGAGAAAGGCAGCGATGATAAGCACGCGGAGATTCCCGAACAGCTTGAGGTTGTTGACGGGGGTGTTTTTGCTCTGAGTAGTATACATAAATAAAAACCTCCTTTTCCACATCATACGACAAGGAAAGGAGGCGAACCTCTTACATATGTCCTATGAAGCGGGATGCAAAGCGCGAACCGCGGCATAAGCCTTCGTTTCGCCGACAACTCCCCGTTCGGCGAACACTTAACGAACTCGCTTTTACTCTTCAATTAAGCGGTGAATGTCTCACCACCTTTATTATATGACAAGCGGATGTGGAAGTCAATAGGCGGGGACAAATTTGTAGTTTTATACGGTTTGCACAGTGCGGAGCGCGGCTTTTTGTGGAAAATGCGTGCTGTTGTCTGACCGTTAGCCGTCAGGCGATACCATCAGCTAAAGGCTGAACTCCAATAGCTGACGGCTCCGTTTAGTCAGTATACACATTAATGAACGGGTATATTCGTGAAATATAACGAATATCACACGTCACAGCAATAAATTCTTTATTTTTTAATAAAAGTGTGATATAATTCTAATATGGCTATCTATAATATCGGAGGTTGAACGATGAAAAAAACGCTGTATGTATCCGACCTTGACGGAACTCTCCTGAGTCCCGCACCTGCGATAACGGAGCGTACCGCGTCTGTCATCAACTCCCTTATTGCAAAGGGGATGAACTTCACCTTTGCCACCGCGAGAAGCGTGTATTCGGCGATACCGATAACCTCGGCGCTGGATATAAACGTACCGTGCCTGCTGATGAACGGCGTGAGCGTGTACGACATCGCGGCGAAAGCCTACATAAACAGCGAGTTCATACCGCCCGAGGCTTCGGCGGAGGTGCTGCGTTCGTTCGAGCGGCACGGCATACACTGCTTTATGTACCGCATAGAGGACGGGGTACTGATATGCTACTACTCCGAGCTGACGACCAAGGTCATGCGGAGCTTTGCCGAGGTGAGGAAGCACGAGTACAAAAAGCCGTTCGTACAGCTTGACCGCCTCGCGGATATGGCTGACGGCTGTACCGTCTACTTCACGACGACGGGTCACTACGAGGACCTCTTGCCCGTGAAGCTCGAAGCCGAGACGATAGCGGGAGTGGACACCGCCTTCTACCTCGACGTGTACAACGGCGAGTGGTACCTCGAGATATTCTCGCATAAAGCCTCAAAGGCGAACGGTATCAGACTTCTCCGCGAGAGATACGGCTTTGACGAGGTGGTCGCCTTCGGGGACAACCTCAACGACCTGAGTATGTTCGGGGCGGCAGATGTGAGGATAGCCGTCGGGAACGCGAAGGAGGAGCTGAAAGCCGCGGCGGATATCGTCATAGGCACAAATGATGACAACGGAGTAGCCGAATGGCTTGTCTCCGCTTACAGATAATCAAACACGAAAGGACTACATAAAGATGAAAAAACTTATGCTTGGAAACGAAGCCTTCGCAAGAGGCTTATACGAGGCGGGCTGCAAGGTGGTATCGAGCTACCCCGGCACTCCCTCCACCGAGATAACAGAGGAGGTCGCTAAGTACGACGAGGTCTACGCGGAGTGGGCTCCCAACGAGAAGGTCGCAATGGAGACAGCTCTCGGAGCTTCCATCGCGGGCGCAAGGAGCTTCTGCGGAATGAAGCACGTCGGACTCAACGTTGCCGCCGACCCGCTCTACACTGCGGGATATACGGGCGTTAATGCAGGTATGGTCATCGCAGTTGCCGACGATCAGGGTATGCACTCCTCACAGAACGAGCAGGACAGCCGCCACCACGCTATCGCGTCAAAGGTGCCTATGCTCGAGCCCTCGGATTCGACCGAGTGCAAGGAGTTTGTCAAGCTCGCATTCGAGCTCTCGGAGCAGTTCGACGCTCCGTTCATCGTGAGAATGTCCACAAGAGTGGCGCACTCGCAGAGCATAGTTGAAATGGAGGACAGGCAGGAGCTCGAGCTCAGGCCTTACGAGAAATGTCCCCAGAAATTCGTAATGATGCCCGCATATGCAAAGGGCAGACACGTATTCGTCGAGGAGCGCACAAAGAAGCTCATCGCCTACGCCGAGACCTCGCCGCTCAACAGGGTGGAGATATCGGACAAGGCTGAATTCGGCGTTATAACCAACGGCGCGTGCTACCAGTACGTGAAGGAGGCTCTCGGAGACAAGGCTTCCGTGCTGAAGCTCGGTATGGTGAACCCGCTTCCCGAGAAGCTCATTCAGGACTTCGCCGCGAAGTACGAGCAGGTATACGTGATCGAAGAGCTCGACGGCATAATCGAGGAGCACTGCCGCAACATCGGCGTAAACAACATCAAGGGCAAGGAGATATTCGGCTACATCGGCGAGCTCCCGCAGTCCGTCATTGCTGAGAAGCTGCTCGGCGAGAAGAAGGACTTCGCAGCTCTCGAGGACAATATCCCTGTTCGTCCGCCTGTAATGTGCGCAGGATGTCCCCACCGCGGACTGTTCTACTGCTTAAAGAAGCTCGGCGTTACGGTTTCGGGCGATATCGGCTGCTACACTCTCGGAGCCGCCGCTCCCCTCAATGCTATCGACACCACTATTTGTATGGGAGCCTCCATTTCGGGACTTCACGGCTTCAACAAGGCTCGCGGAGCCGAGTCCGAGCACAAGACCGTCGCTGTTATCGGTGATTCGACCTTTATGCACAGCGGTATGACGGGACTTGTCAACATCGCATACAACAACTCGAATTCAACGGTTATCATACTCGACAACTCTATCACAGGTATGACAGGTCACCAGCAGAACCCGACAACAGGCAAGAACCTCAAGGGCGACCCTGCGGCGGCTGTCAATCTTGAGGAGCTCTGCAAGGCTATCGGTATCAAGCGCGTCCGCGTGACCGACCCCTACAAGCTCGCCGAGACAGAGGCAGCTATCAAGGAGGAGCTCGCAGCAGACGAGGCTTCCGTTATCATCTCGCGCAGACCGTGCGCTCTGCTGAAATACGTCAAGCACAACCCGCCCTTCAAGGTAAACACCGAGAAGTGCGTAGGCTGCAAGATGTGTATGAAGCTCGGATGTCCCGCTATCTCGATGAGAGACGGCAAGGCAGTCATCGACCATACACAGTGCGTAGGCTGCGGAATCTGCAAGGAGCAGTGCAAGGTTGGTGCAATAGAATAATTGTAGGGGCGGATATTATCCGCCCGTAACCGAAAACTGGAGAACTACATGAAGGTAAGAAAAATAAACTGCCCTTACTGCAGCATTGAAATGAAGTACATCGGTACTAAGCGCATACAGCTCGGAAAGAGCAACATCATATTCGAGCACCTCGACAACTGGCTCTCGGGAGCTCTTCCCGTCAGCATATATGAGTGCCCGAAGTGCGCGAAGCTCGAATTTTTCAGATACAGGAAGTAACGAGGCAGGATTATGATACAGATGAACATATACGAGGAGTTCGCACACTGGCTGGATAGCCTCCTCGAAAACAATGATATGCCTGAGGGTACGGCAGCTTTCTGCCTCAATCTCTACGAGGAATCCGACGAGGAGCACCTCTACGCGGCACAGCTTATCGCGGCGGGAGCCTTCGACCCCGACGACGAGGCAGGCGAATGGGCTTGCGAGGAGGTATGGAGCTGCGGGGAGGACGTATTCACCGTGGATACCTCCGACGAGGACGATACGGGCTGGAAGCACGCACAGGAGCTCTTCCGCGAAATGCTGGAGGAATACCTTGTCAGCGGAACATACAAGAGCGTGCTCGGCGGCGCAAAGGGCATAGCCGTCGGCTTCGTGGACGGCGAGCTCGAAATAGTGAAGAAATAACTTCAAAGGAGTAATATACAAATGGAAACAAAATCTATTATGATAGTCGGCGTAGGCGGACAGGGCTCACTGCTCGCTTCAAGGCTGCTCGGAAACGTGCTGCTCGCACAGGGCTATGACGTAAAGGTCAGCGAGGTACACGGAATGAGCCAGCGAGGCGGCTCGGTAGTGACTTACGTAAAGTACGGTGATAAGGTGTATTCGCCTGTTATCGAGAAGGGTGAGGCTGACGCTGTCATCTCGTTCGAGCTTCTCGAGGCGGCAAGATGTCTGCCATATCTGAAAAAGGGCGGTCACCTCATCACCTCAACTCAGCAGATAGACCCCATGCCCGTTATCACGGGTGCGGCTGAGTATCCCGAGGATCTCGTGGGCAAGCTCAGAGCTGCGGGCGCGGAGCTCGTGGCTGTGGACGCTCTCTCGCTCGCGGAGCAGGCAGGCACGTCGAAGGCTTCAAACGTAGTGCTGATGGGCGTTCTTGCGGCACGTATGGACTATCCCATGGAGCTCTGGCAGAAGGCTATAGAGCAGTGCGTACCCGCCAAGTTCCTCGACCTCAACAAGAAGGCTTTCGAGTTCGGACTCAACGCACAGTCGGTTTGAGCCGTATCAGCCTATATGACGGAACAGGCGAATGAGCCTTTTCGATATAACATCTTTGTTTTTGCATAGGAAATCAATTATAAGGAGTATGAAGTCCAATGGAAAAATACTGGGACAAGGACATCGAGACGATGTCCCGCGAGGATATGAAGGCTCTTCAGAGCGAGCGCCTCGTTAAGCAGGTAAAGCGCGTCTATGAGAACGTGAAGTATTACCGCGATCTTATGGACAAAAAGGGTGTCAAGCCCGAGGATATCAAGGGTATCGACGACCTTCACAAGCTCCCGTTTATCAGCAAGGCTGACCTCCGCGACGGCTATCCCTACGGTCTGCTTGCAGTTCCGCTGAGCGAGTGTGTGCGTATACACTCCACGAGCGGTACTACGGGAAAGCGCGTAGTCGCGTTCTATACGCAGAACGACGTTGACCTCTGGGACAACTGCTGTGCGAGAGCTATCACCGCGGCAGGCGGCACTAATGAGGACGTTGTTCAGGTCGCTTACGGCTTCGGTCTGTTCACGGGCGGAGCAGGTCTCAACGGCGGCTCGCATAAGGTAGGCTGTCTCACGCTGCCGATGTCGTCGGGCAATACCGAGAGACAGATACAGTTCATGCAGGACCTCGGCTCTACCATTCTCTGCTGTACTCCGTCGTATGCGGCGTACATAGGCGAGACTGTAGCCGAAATGGGCATATCTCCCGACGACCTCAAGCTCAAGGCGGGTATCTTCGGTGCCGAGCCGTGGACTGAGGAGATGCGTCAGACCATCGAGAAGTCCCTCGGCATCAAGGCCTACGACATCTACGGTCTCACCGAGACAAGCGGCCCCGGTGTTGCGTTCGAGTGCTCGGAGCAGACGGGTATGCACATCAACGAGGACAACTTCATCCCCGAGATCATCGACCCCGATACGGGAGAGGTGCTCCCCGACGGCGAGGTCGGCGAGCTCGTGTTCACAAGCATTACCAAGGAGGCGTTCCCGCTTCTCAGGTACCGCACCCGCGATCTCTGCGTGCTCAGCAGGGGAAAGTGCTCGTGCGGACGCACCCTCGTCAAGATGACCAAGCCCATGGGCAGAAGCGACGATATGATGATAATCCGCGGTGTAAATGTATTCCCGTCGCAGATAGAGACAGTCCTCATCGCAGAGGGCTATGCTCCCAACTATATCATCGAGGTCGACCGCGTCAACAACAGCGATACCCTCGATATCAGCGTAGAGATGAAGCCCGAGCAGTTCTCGGACAAGGTCAAGGATATGCAGGATCAGGAGCGTGCGCTCGCACTCGCTATCAAGACCATGCTCGGCATCAACCCGAAGGTGCACCTCGTATCGCCCAAGTCTATCGCAAGAAGCGAGGGCAAGGCAGTCCGCGTCATAGACAAGCGCAAGCTGCATGACGCTCCTGCCAAGAAGTAAACGGTTATTCAGACAGCACTGAGCTGTCACGTAGTATAACACATTCTATATTAAAGGAGAAATTATCATGAAAGTAAAAATCTTTTCAACAAGCTTCCAGCCCGCTCAGGAAAAATACGAGAAGTTCGCTAACTTCGAGAACGACATCAACGAGTTCATCGCTTCCGTTAAGGTCATCGACATCAAGTACAGCACATCGGCAGGTCTCTGCCACGACGCTCAGACTCACGTTAACGAGTTCATCGAGGACTTCTCGGCTCTCGTAATGTACGAGGAGAAGTAATTCCCCTATAATGGGAAATATCTGCAAGGAGGAACTTCAATGGCATATGTAAGACAGATCTCAGTATTCTTGGACAATAAACCGAACCAGCTTACGGGCGTAATGAAGCTGCTCAAGAACCACACGATAAATATCAGAGCCCTCAGTATAGCAGATACAAAGGACTTCGGCATTCTCAGAATGATAGTTGACGATACCGAGAAGGCTGTGGATACCCTCAGAGAGGCTTCCTACGCCGTTGCCGAGACCGAGATAGTGGCTATCACTATCCCCGATACTCCGGGTCAGCTCAGCCGCGTGCTCGATATCCTCGGCGAGCAGAACGTCAATATCGAGTATCTCTACGCTTTCCTCGGAAAGTCGGACAGGTCGGTATCCTTCGTTATTCGCGTTGACGACAACGACGCTGCCTATGCGGCTCTCGAAAGCGGCGGTATCATAAGACTTACGTCGAACGATATCTCTGAAATGTGACATCGGGCGGCAGGACTTGTTCCTGCCGCTTTTGTTGTGTCCTTCTGTAAGGGGTGCGAAATCGCCCTTTTTTCAATGGGAAACCGTTGATTATTGGAAAAGTTTTTCTGAACTTTGTATGGATGCACAAAAATGGCAGGAAGTATTTGTGAGGTTTGAATAATGAGATTTTGGGACGACCGTTGGTCGTCCGCTGGAGAAAAATAATTTGCGGACGCGCAATGCGCGTCCCTACAAAGTGGTTGCACAAGATGTCTGGTATCGGGCGGAACGCCGAGGGCGGCGTCCCCTACATCTGGTAAGGCCCGCGGGGGTTCCCCGCATTAAAAAATATAAAAACCCTTGACTTTTTTTTATAGGAATTGTATAATAGATATGCAGAGGCAGTGGGGACTGTCCGTCCGCCGCTGTAAGATCGGCATATAATACAATGGGAGTGATGAACAATGGGTCTTCTCGATAAGATCGGTGACGCGAGCAAGGGCTTGACGGATAAGACCAAAAGCATCTCTGAAGCTAATAATCTGAAGAGAAAGATACTGTACGAGGAGGAGAGGATCGTCGAGATCTTCACGGATATCGGTAAGAAGTACTACAAGAACCCCAACGAGGATCCCGCTAACCTCAAGGTGCTCTGTGACGATATCGACACTCGCCGCAGAAGAATAAAGAAGATGAGATTTGAGCTCAACGGCATCAGAGGCTATAAGATATGCCCCAAGTGCGACGCTGAGGTCAATGAGCGTTTCCAGTTCTGCGGTCGCTGCGGAGCAAGGCTTCCCGATATGGAGGACGACGATTTTATGTCGCTCGAACCCAACGATTATTATACAGAGAGCAGCAATCAGTTCTTTAACGCAGATTCAAACCAGAACTACTAATATCAGTCGGACTGTTGCACCTATGTGCAACGGTCCTTTCTTTTTAGAGGTTTAAGCTATGAGATACTTTGAGCTATTGGTGTTGCTGATATTCTATAACCTCGTCCCCGTGTGGACGACGTGTACTTCTGTTCCCGTCGCACTGAGAGTGGTGTTCACCATTGTCCTGAGCGTCGGCTACCTTGTCATACTCTTCCGCGGCGAGAGAACTCCCGCCAAGACCTTCCGTATGCGCTCGCTGAGGAGGGGACTCAGCCTCACGTGGCTGACGGGGGCTTCGATACTCTGTGAGTGGCTCATTATCGCGCTCTACCTCGTGCTCTCGCCGAGGGGAGCCGTTGCGAAGTCGTTCGCTGTGGCGATGCCCGTGCTTGCGCTGCTGTTTACCTTCACAGTCGCAATCATTCGCACGGCTATCGGCTCGAAGCAGATGAAGCTGCTCGACTACCTGCTGCTGTACCTCTTCTGGTGGGTCTTCCCGCTGAATCTGCTCGTGCTCGTGCACTTCTTCAAAAAAGCCCGCCGCGAATACTGGTTCGAGGCGGACAAGGCGGAGCTCGACAACCTCCGCGCCGAGAACGAGATATGCAAGACCAAGTATCCCATAATACTCGTGCACGGCATTTTCTTCCGCGACTGGCAGCTCTTCAACTACTGGGGAAGAGTGCCCGCGGTGCTAAGACGCAACGGCGCTGTTGTCTACTACGGGAAGCAGCAGTCGGCACGCTCCATTCACGACAGCGCGGTGGAGCTCAGCGCGACGATAAAGCAGGTCATCGAGGAGACGGGCGCGGAGAAGGTCAACATCATCGCCCACTCGAAGGGCGGGCTCGATTCGCGCTACGCTATAAGCTGCCTCGGTATGGATAAGTACGTCGCCACGCTGACGACGCTCAATACGCCGCATAAGGGCTGCGATATGGTGGACTTCCTCCTCGGGAAGGTGCCCGCGAAATTTGCGAACTGGCTCGCAAGGAGATACAACAGGATATTCGGCAGGCTCGGGGACAGCGCTCCCGATTTTATGGCGGGCGTGCAGGCTCTCAGCGCGAAGAATATGGTCGGGCTGAATGAAGAGATGCCCGATTCGCCCGATGTGTCCTACAGAAGCTGTATGACCGTGATGAAGTGCGTGCTCTCGGCGGGACTCTTCCCGCTTGCGCTCAGCTACCTGCTCATAAAGAAGCTGAACGGACGCAACGACGGGCTCGTGTGGGAGGAGAGCGCCAAGCACGGGCGCTACCGCCTCATCGAGACCAAGCATATCCGCGGTATCACCCACGGCGACGTCATCGACCTTATGCGCGAGAACGTCGAGGACTATGATGTACGAGAGTTCTATACAGGTCTTGTTGCCGAGCTTAAGGCTGAGGGATATTAAGCTTTCAGCCTTTAGCCAATAGCCGTTAGCTCTCGGTATCGCCTGCGGCGATGTATTTTAAATACGTCTGCGCAGCAGACACCATTAGCTAACGGCTAAAAGCTAATGGCTAACGGCTCTGCAAAGTTCGGTCAATAAGACGGCAGAGAAAATACGCGGGTATGCACAGCACGAACCACAGCAGGCTGAACAGCGGGCAGACCTGTCCGAGAATATTCAGAGGGATATCGGAATAATCCCATACCTGCCAGCCCATTATAAGGTTGTCGAATACCCCGACCGCGAACTCTATCAGCGTTATCGCCGCTGTCCCGAGCAGGCACGTCCGTATCAGACGGGCGGCGGGACGGCTGCTCAGCGTATATATCACCGTCAGGACTATACCGCCCGTTATGCACATTGTCCAGTGAGTATAGCCTCTGCCCGTGACCTCCACAAAGCCGTAAAGGAAAAATCCCATAAGAAATACAAAAACATAGCGTGAAAGCTTCATAGCACACCTCTTTACCCATAGTATGAGCTTTTACCGCCTGTTTATACAGTTATACACATAGGAGTGAATTTATGAGAAAAAGCTGCATAATTATGCATATCTCCAGCCTGCCGTCCGAGTACGGCATAGGCAAGATGGGCAGACACGCCTTCGTCTTCGCGGACTTCCTGAAAAGCGCGGGCGTGAAGTGCTGGCAGATACTGCCGCTCTCGCCCACCAGCTACGGGGACTCGCCCTATCAGTCGTTCTCCGTGAACGCGGGCAACCCCTACTTCATCGACTTCGAGATTCTCGAGGGCGACGGACTCCTCGAAAATCACGAGTATTCGAGCTTTACGTGGGAGAGCGAGCCCGATAAGGTGGACTACAGCATAATCTACGAGAACTGCTTCAAGGTGCTGAGGATAGCGTATTCGCGCTTCAAGCCGTCGAAATTCCCCGAGTACAGGCGCTTCTGCGACGAGAACAAGGACTGGCTCGACGAGTATGCGCTCTTTATGGCGCTCAAAGCCAAGAACGGCGGCAGGGCGTGGTACGAGTGGGACAGCGACCTCGCCATGCACCGCCCGAAGGCTGTCTCCGCCGCGAAGAAGGAGCTCAAAAACGATATCGGCTTCTATAAGTTCGTGCAGTTCGAGTTCGCGCGGCAGTGGTCGGAGCTGAAAAAGTACGTCAATGACTGCGGGATAGAGATAGTCGGGGATATACCGATATACTGCGCTCTCGACAGCGTTGAGGCGTGGGCTGACCACAGGCTCTTTTGGTTCGACCGCAAGAGGCGTCCCGTCTGCGTGGCGGGGTGTCCGCCCGACGAGTTCTCGCCCACGGGTCAGCTGTGGGGCAATCCGCTCTATGACTGGGACTACCACAGGAAGACGGGCTACAAGTGGTGGATAGACCGCATACGCTCTGCGGCGGAGCTCTACGACATCGTGCGTATCGACCACTTCCGCGGCTTCGAGAGCTACTACTCCATCCCATTCGGCAACGAGGACGCGACCGTCGGGGAGTGGAAAAAGGGTCCCGACTACGAGCTGTTCAGGCTCGCGGAGGAGAAGCTCGGCAGGCTCAATATCATCGCCGAGGACTTGGGCTTCCTCACGCCCGAGGTGCACGTAATGCTCGAAAAGTGCGGCTACCCAGGTATGAAGGTGCTCCAGTTCGCTTTCTCGGACGGGGAGAACGACTACCTGCCGCACAACTTCACCACGACCAACTGCTTCGCGTATACGGGCACTCACGACAACGAGACGCTCGTCGGCTGGGCGGCGGGAATGGACAAGAAGTCGCTGAAATTTGCGAAAAGATACCTCAACGTCCGCAAGAGGAGCGAGATACCCGCGGCTGTTATCCGCGCCGCATGGGGAAGCGTCGCTATGGTCGCGGCGGCGCAGATGCAGGACTTCCTCGACAGTCCCGCCGACGACCGTATGAACACGCCGTCTACTCTCGGCGGGAACTGGCAGTTCCGAACAAAGGAGAGCGACTTCACGCCCGAGCTTGCCAAGAAGATACACAGGCTCAATAAGGTGTATAACCGATGAAGCGGCTTGTATTCACGCTCGGAGCGGCGGCACTTCTCGCGGGCTGTTCGGCAGCAGAGACGAGCACGTCTGCCGTGCCGACGGAGACAGCGACAGAGGTGGCAACTACAGCCTCTGCGGAGATGACATCGTCAGCTACCGTACAGACTACGACTGCTGCGACTACGACTACGGAAGCCACGGCAGAGGTGACCACCGAGCCGATGACGTTCCCGCCCTTTGAAATGCCGGAGGAGGAGCAGGCTGCCATTCAGAAGCTCTGTGACAAATACGGCAAGGACTTCACGGTGCTGGACAGGTACGTTGAGTGGGAATTCTGGGGCGAGATACCCGATGTCAAGCCCGTGTCCTTCTATATCGACGACGGCGAGGGACACTATTTCTATGCTTTCGGCAAGGAAAACACCGATGAGATCACCAGCGACAGCTACCTGTTCGTGAAGTACGGCGACAGACTTCTGGAAGAGTCGGCAGAGTTCCTTCGCAGCCTGACTCCGGTAGGCAAGTGCTGGGGGGTGAGCTTTTATAAGTACTGGCTGCCCTTTGAGACCCCGGCTGATGCTACTTATGAGGAGTTTTTGGCGGCTTTCAGCGGGGAGGACTCCCATGTACAGGTGAATTTGCTGCTGCCTGAGGGCGAGGAGCCACCGGAGGAGTTTCGGCCTGATCAGTTCGACACCACCAAGGTCTTCGACGATCTGGGCTATCATATCAGAGTTGCAGTGTTTCATATCCCACAGGAGGATTATGACCGGCTGGACGAGGTGTCCTACGGAAAGTTAGATGTGGACTATCAGAAACTGCAAAATGCATATATGAATTGAGGAGTTATATCATGGATAAGAATACTTTTATCGAGAAATTCACGGGCATACTGCCCCGCGACATCAAGTCCGCGACGCCGCAGCAGCTCCACAACGCGCTCGGCGAGACGGTGATGGAGCTCTACGCCGAGCAGTGGAGCAGGGCGCGTGAGGAGCACCTCTCCAAGCGCCGCGCCGCCTACCTCTCTATGGAGTTCCTTGTGGGCCGCGCTGTCTACAATAATTTGCTCTGCCTCGGCATTTACGACGAGGTAAGTGATGCGTTCAGGGAGCTCGGGCTCGACCTCGCAGACCTTGAGGTCATCGAGGACGCCGCTCTCGGAAACGGCGGTCTCGGACGTCTTGCGGCGTGCTTCCTTGATTCCGCGGCGACTCTCGCTCTGCCCCTCGACGGCTATGGCATACGCTACAAGTACGGTCTGTTCAAGCAGTCCATCGTTGACGGCTTCCAGCGTGAGGATATCGACGACTGGACACGATACGGCGACCCGTGGTCGGTGCGCTGCGACGAGGACACAGTCCTCATCGAATACAGCGGTCAGACCGTAAAGGCTGTGCCCTATGATATGCCGATTTTCGGCTGCCGCACCGAGAATGTGGGGACTCTCCGTCTGTGGCAGGCTGAGCCCGTCAGGGAGTTCGACTTCGATACCTTCAACAGGCAGGATTACCTCGAAGCCTCAAAGGAGAAGATATACGCCGAGGACATCTCGCGCGTGCTCTACCCCAACGACGACACCAACGAGGGCAAGAAGCTCCGTCTGAAGCAGCAGTATTTCTTCAGCTGTGCCTCGCTGACGGATATCCTCCGCAAGCACAAGGCGCGCTTCGGTACTCTCGATAACATTGCCGACTACATCTCCGTGCAGCTCAATGACACCCACCCCGTTATATCTATCCCCGAACTGATACGCCAACTCGTCGACAACGAGGGCTGGACGTTTGAGAAGGCGCTCGCCGCCGCGAAGAAGGTGTTCAACTACACCAACCACACCGTTATGCAGGAGGCTCTCGAAAAGTGGTGGACAGGGCTCGTGGAGGAGGTCCTGCCGCGTATCTACGAGATAATCATTCAGATAAACGAGGAGCTCATCGCCGAGATGTACGCAGCGGGAGTCCCCAAGGACAAGACAAACCGTATCAAGATAATCAAGGGCGAGCTCATCCATATGGCGGATATGGCGTGCTATGCTTCGAGCCACATCAACGGCGTTGCGGAGATACACACGCAGATCCTGCGCGATTCCGTCCTCGCGGACTGGTACAGCCTCTATCCCGAGCGCTTCCGCAACGAGACCAACGGCATTACTCAGCGCCGCTGGCTCGCGCTCTGCAATACCGAGCTCTCGCAGCTCATAACCGAGAAGATAGGCGACGGCTGGCTCACCGACCTCTCACAGCTCCGACAGCTTGCGGACTGTGCAAATGACGGCGCTGTCCTCGACAGCTTCATAAGGATAAAGCAGGCGAAGAAGGTGCAGCTCGCCGACTTCATCAGGGAGCGCGAGGGCGTCGAGACAGACCCCGAGTCCGTGTTCGACATTCAGATAAAGCGCCTGCACGAGTACAAGCGCCAGCTTCTCAACGCCTTCTCGATACTGTGGATATACTACGGCATCAAGGACGGCTCTATCACCAACTTCAAGCCAACCACCTTCATATTCGGCGCGAAGTCGGCTCCGGGCTATAAGCGTGCGAAGGCTATCATCAAGTACATCAATGAGATAGGACGCATTGTCTCCGCTGACCCCGACACCCGCGACCTCATAAAGGTGGTCTTCGTGCAGAATTACAACGTCTCCTACGCGGAGAAGCTCGTTGCGGCGGCTGATATCTCCGAGCAGATATCCACCGCGGGCACTGAGGCGAGCGGTACGGGCAATATGAAGCTTATGCTCAACGGCGCTGTGACGCTCGGTACCTATGACGGCGCGAACATCGAAATTGTGCAGGAGGCGGGCGAGGAGAACAACTACATCTTCGGCGCACGCGTGGAAGACCTCGCGCGAATCGTTCCCGAATACGACAGCAGACGCATCTTTGCCGAGGACGCTATGATAAAGCGCGTGGTATCGTCCCTCATCGACGGCACTGTCTCCGACGGCGGCAGCGGCGACTTCCGCGAGCTGTATATGTCCCTGCTCGACGGCGCGAGCTGGCACGCTCCCGACCACTATTACCTCCTCGGCGACCTCAGAAGCTACGTGGAGACAAAGCTCCGCTGCATATACGACTACGCCTCCGACAGAAATGCATTCGCGCGGAAGCAGTGGCTCAATATGTGCAATGCGGGCAAGTTCAGCTCCGACAGAACTATCGCCGACTATGCGGAGAATATCTGGGGTATCAGATAGTATCATAACGCGGGCGAGCCGCGAGCCCTGAGTTCTTTTTAAAGAAGTCTTGCCTTTTTGGCAAGAGTGTGGTATAATTATACTGTTTTGAGCAAATCATTCTTTCTTGCGAAAGGGGAAAAATATGAAACACTATCTTGAATCTACCGACTCCGTTCTTGCGGAGGTAAAGAGCTCCGCTACGGGTCTGACTGCCGACGAAGCCGCGAAAAGGCTCGCAGAGAACGGTCAGAACAAGCTTGACTCGCCTCCCAAGCCCACGCTGATAGCGCGTTTCATCGAGCAGTTCAAGAACCCGATGATACTCGTCCTCATAGCCGCGGCGGCTATTTCCGCGATAACGGGCATTATTTCCGAGGGCAAGCTCGAAGCCGATGTGTTCATTATCCTGTTCGTTGTAATAGCAAACGCTGTTCTCGGCGTATATCAGGAGAATAAAGCCGAATCCGCAATTGAAGCCTTACAGGCTATGAGCGCTGCTCAGAGCAAGGTCTTCCGCTCGGGTGAGCTCGTAGTGATACCGAGCTCCGAGCTCGTTGTCGGCGACGTGGTAGCTCTTGAGGCGGGCGACAACGTCCCCGCGGACTGCCGAATCCTCGAAGCGGCGGCTCTCAAGGCAGAGGAGTCCGCACTCACGGGCGAGAGCGTGCCCTGTGACAAGTGCAGCGACGTCCTCACGGGCGAGGAGGTACCGCTCGGCGACCGCAAAAATATGCTCTATATGGGCAGCAGCGTCGCCTACGGACGTGCAGAGGCTGTCGTAGTTGCTACGGGTATGCAGACCGAAATGGGCAAGATAGCGGGAGCTATCGCCAATGCCGAGGACGACGAGACTCCGCTCCAGAAGAGCCTCACACAGCTCAGCAAGATACTGTCTGTGGCTGTACTTATTATATGCGTGATAATCCTCATAATCAGCGTGATACAGATGCTCGTCAAGAACGGCGCTATCACCCTCCCCGACTTCCTCAACGCCTTTATGATAGCTGTCAGCCTCGCAGTTGCGGCTATCCCCGAGGGACTTGCGGCTGTTGTTACCGTGGTGCTCTCCATAGGCGTAACGAATATGTCAAAGCGCGGAGCTGTTATCCGCCGCCTCACCGCTGTTGAGGCGCTCGGCTGTGCGCAGGTAATATGCTCCGACAAGACGGGTACTCTCACGCAGAACAAGATGACAGTCGTTGAGGAGAGCACGAGCGACAAGCTCCTGCTCGCGCGTGCTATGGCGCTTTGCTGCGACGCGCAGCTCAACTCCGACGACACCGTTGCGGGCGAGCCTACAGAGGCAGCTCTCGTTGCCTACGCTAACAAGAGCGGGCTCAAGAAGTACAAGCTCGAGGAGGAGACTCCCCGCGAGGCTGAGGCTCCGTTCGATTCGATGCGCAAGATGATGTCCACCGTTCACAGGACGGAAAACGGCTATATACAGTACACAAAGGGCGCTCCCGATGTTGTTCTCGGCAACTGCACCCGCATATTCGACGGCGGTGCTGTCCGCGATATGGACGACCACGACCGCGAGCACATACTCTCCGAGAACAAGGCAATGGCGGACAAGGCGCTTCGTGTACTTATGGCGGCTTACCGCGAGTACGACGCGCTCCCGCAGGACTGCTCGCCCGCCGCACTTGAGCACGACCTCATCTACATCGGTATGACGGGTATGATAGACCCCGTTCGTCCCGAGGTAAAGCCCGCTATCGCGCTCTGCCAGTCCGCGGGCATACGTCCCGTAATGATAACGGGCGACCACAGGGATACCGCAGTCGCTATCGCCAAGGAGCTCGGTATCCTCGGCGAGGGTCAGAAGGCTATCACGGGCGCGGAGCTCTCGAAGATACCCGATGACGAGTTCAACAGCACCGTTCAGAACTACAGCGTTTACGCGCGCGTTCAGCCCGAGCACAAGGTACGTATCGTCAACGCATGGCGCAAGAAGGATATGACCACCGCTATGACGGGCGACGGCGTAAACGATGCTCCGTCCATAAAGAGCGCAGATATCGGCGTAGGTATGGGCATCACGGGTACCGACGTTACCAAGAACGTCGCTGATATGGTGCTCACCGACGACAACTTCGCGACCATAGTCGGAGCTGTCGAGGAGGGCAGACGTATCTACGACAATATCCGCAAGGCTATACAGTTCCTGCTCTCGAGCAACCTCAGCGAGGTGCTCTGCATACTCGTCGCGACCCTCGGTCTCGGCAGGCTGACAGGCGGCTCGTTCACCATTTTCGGACCTGTTCACCTCCTGTGGATTAACCTCATCTCTGACTGCTTCCCCGCTGTCGCTCTCGGTATGGAGTCCGCTGAGCCCGGCGTTATGGACAGAAAGCCCCGCAGCAGTAATTCCCACATCTTCTCCGACGGTCTTGGAGTCAACCTCCTGTGGCAGGGCTTCATTATCGCGGTGCTCACCCTCGTCTCCTACGTCATCGGAGCTCAGACATCTCCCGAGGCGGGCACGACTATGGCGTTCATCACGCTCTCGGTCTGCGAGATGCTCCACGCGTGGAATATGCGCAGCCTCAGAAAGTCAATCTTCGCTATGCACAGCCACAACAAGATGCTCATTTTCTCAATCGTGCTCTCGTTCGTGCTTATTATCCCGATACTCTTTATCCCTGCGCTCCGCGACATATTCTCGCTCGTGAAGCTCGACGGTATGAACTACCTGTACGCCTTCCTCATCGCCGTTGTTATCATTCCGCTGGTGGAGATAGTCAAGGCTGTTCAGAGAGCAATGAAGAAATAAGGTCTGCTTACAGAATCATTACAGCGGGCGCCGTTTCGGCGCCCGTGCTTGTGTTGCGTCTGATAAAAGGAGTTATAATGCTGAAATTCGTCAAGTCCCAGCCCGTGCTCGTTATCGCATTTCTCGCGGCGGTGATCACGATGTTTTTCGTGCCGCCCGATACGCAGTACATCGGCTACGTCAACCGCACCGTCCTCATCGAGCTGTTCGCGCTGATGATAGCCGTCGCGGGCTTCCGAAGCGTCGGCATCTTCGACCGCGCCACCGATATAATGCTGAAAAAAGCGGGGAGCTCGCGCCGTATCGCGCTCATTCTCGTGCTGCTGTGCTTCTTCTCGTCAATGCTCGTCACCAATGACGTTGCGCTGATAACCTTCGTGCCGCTCAACCTTATGATATTCGGGAGCGCCAAGGACGAGAAGCTCCGCATACGCACGATAGTCCTCGAGACAGCCGCCGCCAACCTCGGCAGTATGCTCACTCCCGTCGGCAACCCGCAGAACCTCTACATCTACGACGAATTCAGGCTCACTGCGATGGATTTCGTGCGGACTATGCTCCCGTCGGGAATCGTCAGCCTCGTGGTGCTGGTGCTGCTGACGCTCATCATTCCCGCGGACAGGTGCGAGGCTCCCGCCGAGAAAAAGACGGAGTTCAGACTCGCGCCGATGCTTGGCTATACAGCACTGTTTGCGGTCTGCCTGCTGACGGTTTTCCGCGTCGTACCCGATTGGGCTTGCCTTATCGCGGCTGTTGCTGTCGCACTCATCTTCGACCGCGGACTCCTTCTCAAAGCCGACTATCCGCTGCTCGCGACCTTCCTCTGCTTCTTCGTATTCGTCGGCAACATCGCGCGTATAGACGCGGTGAACGACTTCTTCCGCAGCGTGCTCGCGGGAAATGAGCTCGTGATATCGCTGCTGCTCTCGCAGGTGATAAGCAACGTCCCCGCAGCGGTAATGCTTTCGGGCTTCACCGACAAGGGCACGGAGCTCCTGCTCGGCGTTGACCTCGGCGGACTCGGCACGATAATCGCCTCGCTCGCGAGCCTTATCTCGTTCCAGTTCTACCGCAAGACCGCGACTGCGCGGACGTGGCTCTACCTGCTGACCTTCACGGGGATAAGCCTGATACTGCTTGCTCCGCTGCTGATACTGAATCTGCTGATACTGTAAAACAGGGCTGTCACGGTTGTGGCAGCCTTTTGATGTAGGGGACGGCGTCCTCGATGTCCCGCCCTGTGACCGTTCCCCGCCGAAAGGCAGGGTGCCCCTGCGGGCTCGTAGTTGGATTCCAAAGGGCTGTTCAGCTGCCCTTGAAACAGGGATATAGCTTGGGGCGATAGTGAGTAAAAGGTGATAGGAATATGAACTTTTTTCTGCGCGGTTGCAATTTGTATTATAATATGCTATAATAATAAAATCGAAGTCCGTATACACACAGGACTGCGAAAAACAGGCAAATACTGATTTACCCGAGGAATATGGTGAAAATATGGAACAGACCAGAAAAAGTGACAAGAATACCGATAACGGTAATATATTCTACGCCGTGGCTATGCGCGGACTCGTCGCATTCCCGAAAATGGTGATGCACTTCGACGTAGCGCGTCAGAAGTCCGTAGATTCGATAGAAATGGCTCTCAAGGAGGGCGGCAAGCTCTTCCTCGTCACACAGCACGAGACCTACGTCGATAACCCCAAGGCAAGCGACGTGTACAAGGTCGGCGTAGTTGCGGAGATAAAGCAGGTGCTGAAGCTCCCCGACAACATAATGAAGGTGCTCGTCGAGGGCGTGTACAAGGCTAACCTTATACGCCTCATAGACGACGGCGAGACGCTTAAAGCCGAGGTAAAGCGCGTGCCCACGTACTCGCGCGCGAAGGTGGACGAGGTCGAGGCTGAGGCTCTCATGCGCTCGGTCAAGGATATTTTCGAGCGCTATTCCGCGTACTTCCCGAAGATGCCGAAGGAGCTCCTTTCGTCCGTGATGACGCAGGACGACCCCTACAAGCTCTTCGAGACAGTCACCTTCAACTGCAACCTCAACTACCGTGACAAGCAGACGCTTCTTGAGGAGACGAATATCCTCAACAAGCTGTCGGTGCTCTTTGCGTGCCTATCGTCGGAGGTGGAGATACTCGAGCTCGAGAACCTCATCAACGAGCAGACCAAGAACAGCATAGACAAGTGTCAGAAGGAGTATTACCTCCGCGAGCAGATGAGAATAATACAGGAGCAGCTCGGCGAGGACGAGGGTGACGAGGTCTTCGAGTACATCAACGACATCTACGCGCTGAAGCTCGATAAGAAGAACACCGAAAAGCTCCTCAAGGAGGCGGATAAGCTCGGAAAGCTGCCGCCGTCGTCGCAGGAGGCTTTCGTCATCAAGAACTACCTCGATACTGTGCTCGACCTGCCGTGGAACAAGTACACCAAAGCCAAGGTCTCGATGGACAAGGCTGAGGATATCCTCGAAAAGGACCACTACGGACTGAAAAAGGTCAAGGAGCGCATACTCGAATTTCTTGCAGTACATATGCTCAACCCCGATATAAAGGGACAGATAATCTGCCTCGCGGGACCTCCCGGTATCGGCAAGACCTCCATCGCCAAGTCCATAGCAAAGGCTATGGGGCGCAAATACGCGAGAGTTTCGCTCGGCGGCGTGCGCGACGAGGCTGACATAAGAGGTCACAGAAAGACCTATGTAGGCGCTATGCCCGGACGTATCATCACTGCGCTGCAGCAGGCAGGCTCGGCGAATCCGCTGATACTCTTCGACGAGATAGACAAGCTCTGTAACGACATCAAGGGCGACCCGTCGTCGGCTATGCTCGAGGTGCTCGACAGCGAGCAGAACAACGCCTTCCGCGACCATTTCATCGAGGTGCCGTTCGACCTCAGCAAGTGCGTCTTCATCACGACTGCGAACAACGTTTCCGCTATACCCGCTCCGCTGCTTGACCGTATGGAGCTGATAGAGCTCCCGAGCTATACCGCGGAGGAGAAGTTCCACATCGCGAAGGAGCACCTTGTCCCCAAGCAGCTCAAGGAGCACGGCTTGAAGGGCACACAGCTCAAGATAGAGGACGGCGCTATCAACGACATCATACAGTTCTACACCAAGGAAGCGGGCGTGCGTACCCTTGAAAGATTCATCGCGTCGCTGTGCCGAAAAGCCGCCAAGAAGATAGCCTCGGGCGAAGCCAAGCGCGTCACCGTCAAGGCTAAGGAGCTTCAGGACTGGCTCGGCGTGAAGAAGTACCTGCCCGACCTTTCCTCGCAGAAGGATCAGGTCGGCGTGGTGAACGGTCTCGCGTGGACGAGCGTGGGCGGAGTGCTTATGCCTCTCGAAGTCATCGTGCTGAAAGGTACGGGCAAGATAGAGGTGACGGGCTCGCTCGGCGACGTTATGAAGGAGAGCGCAAAGATAGCGGTCAGCTACGTCAGGAGCGTTGCCGACAAGTACGGCATAGACCCCGATTTCTACAAGAACAGCGACATTCACATAAATGCTCCCGAGGGAGCAGTCCCCAAGGACGGACCGTCAGCGGGCGTGACTATGACGACTGCGCTCGTGTCGGCGCTGTCGGGTATGCCTGTGAGAGCCGATGTGGCTATGACAGGCGAGATAACCCTCCACGGAAGGGTGCTCCCGATAGGCGGTCTGCGCGAGAAGACAATGGCGGCGTACAAGTCTGAGATAGGCACGGTCATCATACCCGCTGCCAACAAGCCCGACCTCGAAGAGGTGGACGATGTCGTGAAGAACGCAATAGAGTTCGTATACGCGGACGACCTCGCGACTGTGCTCGACACCGCACTGATAAAGCAGCCTGTAAAGCGTAAGCGCGGCAGACCTGCAAAGAGCGCGTCTGCGGCTGTGGCAAACTGACATAAAAGGAGGGTCACCGTGAAGCTCAATTACAACAATGCGGAGTTTGTCGCCGCATACGGCAGGTTCTCGCAGATACCCGCTCCCGAGAGAATGGAGATAGCCTTCGCGGGACACTCTAACGTGGGAAAGTCCACGCTGATAAACAAGCTCTTCAACCGCAAGAACCTCGCGAGAGTGAGCTCAGTCCCCGGAAAAACGGCGACTATCAATTTCTATGGGCTGGAGAATATCTACTTCGTTGACCTCCCCGGCTACGGCTACGCGAAGGTGGCGAAGTCCGAGAAGGAGAGGTGGTCGGGGCTCATCGAGGGCTACCTCGGCTCTGACCGCGATATTCGGCTGGTGTTTATGCTCGTGGATATGCGGCATGCGCCGACAAAGGATGACGTGGATATGATAAACTACCTCATTGACACGGAAATGCCGTTCGTGATAGTCCTCACCAAGGCGGACAAGCTCAAAAAGACCGAGCGCGAGAAGCGTATGGAGGCTTTTCGCTCCGAGATACCGTGCTTTGACGATATCCACGTTATCCCGTTCTCGTCGATGACCTTCGAGGGCGTGGACGAGCTGCGGCAGATCGTTGAGGACGTGACCGCGGAATACTTCGTAATTCGTAATTGTAATTCGGAATTCGGAATTAAATATTGCTGCCCGCCGAAAGCAGACTTTGCCTTTTGAACAAAGTGAGCGAGCTTGCGAGCGGCAACGAAGTTGGATTTCAAAGGGCTTTGCCCTTTGGCAGGGTCTGGGGCAGCGCCCCAGCAGGTCAAGGGCAGAGCCCTTGCGGAGTCCGGAGGCAGCGCCTCTGGCAAGGTTTGGGACAGAGACCCAAGAAGAAAGGAATGATAAATATGTTCGTATCAGAAGATCTCGCCGTAAATGCTCAGGGTCACCTGACCATAAACGGCGCTGACACAGTTGAACTCGCGGAACAGTACGGAACTCCGCTCTACGTTATGGACGAGGACCTCATACGTGAGAATCTCCGCCGTTTCCACGACAGTATGAATAAATACTACAACGGTATGGGCGAAGTCCACTTCGCGAGCAAGGCTTTCTCCTGTATGGAGATGTGCCGCATTGTCGCAAGCGAGGGCGACGGTCTCGATGCCGTTTCCATCGGTGAGCTCTACACCGCCGCAAAGGCTGGCTTCCCTATGGAGAAGGTCGGCTTCCATGGCAATAACAAGACCGACGAGGAGCTCAGATACTGCCTTGAGGTCGGCGTCGGACACATCATCGTCGATAATATCCCCGAGCTGCACAGGCTTGAGGCTATCGCCAAGGATATGGGCAAAAAGCCGCATATAATGTTCCGTATCAAGCCCGGTATCGACGCGCATACGCACAAGGCTGTCATGACAGGACAGATAGACAGCAAGTTCGGCTTCGCACTTGAAACAGGCGAGGCGTTCGAGGCTGTGAAAGAGGCTATAGCCTGCGAGAATGTCGATTTCTACGGCGTTCACTGCCACATCGGCTCTCAGATATTCGACATCGAGCCCTTCGAGGCGGCTGCCAAGACCATGCTCGGCTTCATCGCCAAGGTCAAGAACGAGCTCGGCTACGAGATAAAGGGACTCAATCTCGGCGGCGGCTTCGGTATCAAGTACCTCACCGAGCACGACCCCAAGCCCTTTGAGGACTTCATCGAGCGTGTTTCCGCTGTCGTGAGAGAGCAGTGCGCTCAGCTTGGTATCGCTCAGCCGAGAATGTACATAGAGCCCGGCAGGTCTATCGTGGGCTCGGCTGGTATCACGCTGTATACCGTGGGGGCGCGCAAGGAGATCCCCGATATCCGCACCTATATCTCCATTGACGGCGGTATGCCCGATAATCCGCGCTATATCCTCTATCAGTCCGAGTACGAGGCTGTCGTTGCAAATAAGGCGGGCGAGCCGCGTGACGAGAAGGTCACTATCGCGGGAAGATGCTGCGAGAGCGGCGACCTCATCGGCGAGAATATGCCGCTCCAGCACGCGGAATCGGGCGATATAATCGCTGTTCTCGCGACGGGAGCGTACAACTTCTCAATGGCGATGACCTATAACAGGCTCCAGCGTCCCGCTGTCGTCTTCATCAAGGACGGCGAGAGCAGGATAGGCGTGAGACGCGAGTCGCTCGACGATATCATCAGGAACGATGTTTGATTACCTCGACGTACTGCTGGCGTTTGCGCTGATAGCTCTTGTGTTGTTCCTGACCTACAGGATGTACCGCTCGGACAGACAGTTTGAAGATTCACGCGAGAACGGGCAGTTTGCGCCGCTCGTTTACAGCCGCGAGAATTCGTGGAACAGGCGCGAGCGTGACTTGCGGAACAGGCGGAAATACGGGCTTGTCGGCTGCATACTGCTTGTACTCATCATCTATTCTGTGCTCCGTATGAACGGGACTATCGGCAGTATTTTATAATCAGTAAAGGGTGGACTTGCGTCCGCCCTTTTTTGTGCGGTTTGCAGATGTCCCTCTGTAAGGGGTGCGGAATGGGCTCTTTTTCAATGGAAAACCGTTGATTATCGGAAAAGTTTTTTGAACTTTGTATGATTGAACAAAAGCGGGGCGTTGGAGTTGGCAAATCTGACGGTCAGTGCTCAGAATTAAGAGCTAAGACTGTAGGGGCGGCGTCCCGCCGCCCGTGCCTTGCCGAATCGGTTGGGGTAAAAGATTGTAGGGGCGCACATTGTGCGCCCGTGGGACGCCGAGGCGGCGTCCCCTACAAGCGGTTTCAGGTGGTTTTGCGGTAAAATGGCGGGCGTCGGGACGCAGCCCCTACATTCGGCAGCCGAAAGCCGTTTTGTAATCCGCGGACGCCCGAAGGGCGCCCCTACAATTGCTATCGGGAGGATTATTTTGGATTTTACGGGGCGCCGAGGGCGGCGCCCATGCATTATTAGATATAACTAACAGCTGACAAGCCTTACCTTGTTTAATTCTTGACAAACTTTGTGAAAAGTAGTAAAATATAATATATATGTATTGAAAGGACTGATCTCAATGGGTTCAACACTTACTGAAAAGATTTTAAAGGCACATCTCGTTGACGGCGAATACGTCAAGGGTCAGGAAATCGGTATCCGTATCGACCAGACCCTCACTCAGGACGCTACAGGTACTATGGCTTACCTCGAATTCGAGGCTATCGGTGTTCCGAGAGTCAAGACAGAGCGCTCTGTCGCTTACATCGACCATAATACCCTCCAGAGCGGCTTCGAGAACGCCGACGACCACCGCTTCATCGGCAGCGTAGCCAAGAAGCACGGTATCTACTTCTCGCGCCCCGGCAACGGTATCTGCCATCAGGTTCACCTTGAGAGATTCGGTATCCCCGGCAAGACCCTCATCGGCTCCGATTCCCATACTCCCACAGGCGGCGGTATCGGTATGATAGCTATCGGTGCGGGCGGTCTCGATGTTGCCGTAGCTATGGGCGGCGGCGCTTACTACATAACCTGCCCCAAGGTCGTTAAGGTCAACCTCACAGGCAAGCTCAGCCCGTGGGTTTCCGCGAAGGACGTTATCCTCGAAGTTCTCCGCCGTCTCTCCGTCAAGGGCGGCGTTGGCAAGGTGATCGAGTACGTGGGCGAGGGCGTGAAGACCCTGTCCGTTCCCGAGCGTGCCACTATCACAAATATGGGCGCAGAGCTCGGCGCTACGACATCTATCTTCCCCTCCGACGAGGTGACTAAGCAGTTCCTCAAGGCTCAGAAGCGCGAGGAGGTATGGACTCCGCTCGCAGCCGATCCCGACGCCGTATACGACGAGGAGCTCGATATCGACCTCAGCAAGCTCGTTCCTCTTGCGGCATGTCCGCACTCTCCCGACAACGTTAAGAGCGTTGAGGAGATCGGAAAGCTCAAGATAGATCAGGTATGTATCGGCTCATGTACGAATTCTTCCCTCCTTGATATGCTCAAGGTGGCTCATATTCTCAAGGGCAAGACCGTTCACCCCGATGTTTCTCTCGCTATCGCTCCCGGCTCGAAGCAGGTGCTCAATATGATGGCGCACAACGGCGCGCTCTCCATCCTCATCGACGCAGGTGCACGTATACTCGAATCTGCTTGCGGTCCGTGCATAGGTATGGGTCAGTCGCCTAACTCCAAGGGCATTTCACTCCGTACCTTCAACAGAAACTTCGAGGGACGCTCGGGAACAAAGGACGGTCAGATTTACCTCGTATCGCCCGAAATGGCGGCAATCTCCGCTATCACAGGCTTCCTCACAGACCCGCGCGAGATAGGCGAGATGCCCGATTTCAAGCTCCCTGAGGAGTTCACTATCAACGATAATATGGTAGTCCCGCCCGCTCCTGTTGAGGAGATGGACAGCGTGGAGATACTCCGCGGACCCAACATCAAGCCCTATCCCGATACTACGCCGCTCCTCGAGACTATCGACGCGCCCGTATCGCTCAAGGTAGGCGACAATATCACTACTGACCACATCATGCCCGCAGGTGCGAAGATACTTCCTCTGCGCTCGAATATACCGAAGATAAGCCAGTTCTGCTTCGCTGTATGCGACGAGAGCTTCCCCGAAAGAGCTAAGTCGCTCGGTAAGAGCATCATCGTCGGCGGCTCCAACTACGGTCAGGGCTCGTCGCGTGAGCACGCGGCTCTCGCTCCGCTCTACCTCGGAGTTAAGGCTGTGCTCGTGAAGTCGTTCGCTCGTATCCACAGGGCTAACCTCATAAATGCGGGCATTCTCCCGCTCACATTCGTGAACGAGGCTGACTACGACAAGATCTCCGAGGGCGATAACCTCGTTCTCGCTGACGTGAGAAAGGCTGTTGCCGAGGGCAAGACAGAGCTCACTGTCGTAAACAAGACCAACGGCGCTGAGATCCCTGTGCTCTGCGAGCTTTCGGGCCGTACCAAGGACATCATGCTTGCGGGCGGTCTGCTCGACTATACACGCGAATCTATGAAGTAAGCGGGAGCTCCCGCAGGAATAGCTCGGGGAGGTGTGCGCTTGTCCAACATCGGAATAAGGTTTGAAAACGACCGTATCTTCAGAAACGGAAGCTTCCCCGATATGAAGTCGGAGACGATAACTGCTCTCGACAGTCCCGCAGAGGTGAAAAGGAGCTCTCACTACAGCGTCGCTGACAACACCGTCAGCGTATCGACTATGGGAGCTGTGCTCCACTATGCGGCGGACAAGCGCGTCATCGCCCTCAATTTCGCGAATGCTATGTATGCGGGAGGAGGCTATGTCCTCGGCGGCAATGCTCAGGAGGAAAGCCTGTGCAGAGCCTCGCTCCTGTACTACACCATAAAAAAGCAGAGGAAATACTATTGGAGCAACCGTCTCCACATTCTCCCCGATTATACCGATGTGATGATATATTCGGAGAATGTCCCCGTGATAAGGGACGACAGCGGTGCTCTGCTGAGCACGCCGCTCAAATGCGGCTTCATCACCTGTCCCGCTGTGAACCGCACATTTGCGAAGTTCATTATGCCGCGGAAGCGTATCGACCGCATAATGCGCCGACGGATAGAGCGTATCATCGCTCTCGGTGTGGCTAAGAAGCCCGATGTCCTCGTGCTCGGAGCCTTCGGCTGCGGTATGTTCGGGAATAAGCGCGACAGAGTGCTCCCCGTCTTTGAGGAGATGATAAACAGGTACGTTCCCGATGATATCGAGGTCGTATTTGCGATACCGTAAGGAAGGTGAGCGCTTTGGGTAAAAACGGTATTACGGGTCCGCTGTCGTTTATGGCGTTCCTGATGGCGCTGCTGCTTGTTTTCTGGTGTCTTAACATCTATCGGCATATCCGCGCGGGCGGCTGGAAGGGCTTTGCCGCGGCGGTGGATATCGTCGGTGCGGTGCTGCTCGCAGGTTTGACCGTCGCGGTCGCTCTGCCGCTGTTCAAATGATATGAAGACTACACTTAAAGGATGGACAAGATATCAGCCCGGCTGCATATACGGGGCGATAATGACCGTCTTCACAGCGGCTGCCCTGCTGCTGCTTTTCGGTTCATATCTGCCCGAACTTGTCAACGGCATAAGTGCTGTTTTTCTGGTTGCTGCGGTGATAGTGGTATATTTTCTGTTCTGCTTTGTCGGGAAGAAGCTGCACGACCTCACGCAGAGGTTCTACGAGCGTTTTAACCTTACCTCGGACCATTCGGAGATACTTGCCGATTTCACCGAGATAGGCTCGATGTTTGCAGTGCTCGCGGCGTTCTTCATAGCTGTGGCAATATATGAGAAAATGAGAGGCTGAGATACTATGCCCGAAACAATTTTGATGAGATATGGCAGATACCGTAACTGGACAGTCAAGGACTTCGTTATAGTCTGTGCTGCTCTGGTGATGTATATCGTTCTGAAATGGATACTCCCGAAGATTTTTCCTGCGTTAAGCCACAGGCTGGTAAGCAGTATAGCGTGGGGAGTCACTATCGTCATGATGATAGCTCTCATATTCATTACATAAATCCCCGCTGTGTGCGGACAAAAATAATTTTGGAGGTCTGAACTATGGCAAAAATCACTATGAAAACTCCCCTCGTCGAGATGGACGGCGACGAGATGACACGTATTCTCTGGCAGTGGATAAAGGAAACTCTCCTTGAACCCTATGTGGAGCTCAATACCGAGTATTACGACCTCGGACTCAAGCACCGCGAGGAGACCAAGGATCAGGTGACTATCGACTCCGCGGAGGCTACAAAGAAGTACGGCGTGGCTGTAAAGTGCGCGACTATCACTCCCAATGCGGCAAGAATGCCCGAGTATAACCTCACGCAGATGTGGAAGTCGCCCAACGGCACTATCCGTGCGGCTCTCGACGGTACGGTGTTCAGAACTCCTATCATCGTCAAGGGTATAGAGCCCTATATCCCCACATGGACCAAGCCTATCACAATTGCCCGTCACGCTTACGGCGACGTTTACAAGAATACCGAAATGCGCGTATCCAAGGGCAGCAAGGCTGAGCTCGTTGTCACTGACGAGAACGGCAACGAGACACGCGAGCTCATTCACGAGTTTACCAAGTGCGACGGTATCATTCAGGGACTCCACAACCTCGACGCCTCTATCGCGGGCTTTGCGAGAGCTTGTCTCAACTACGGTCTCGACCTCAGGCAGGACGTGTGGTTCGCCTCCAAGGACACTATCTCCAAGAAGTACGACCACCGCTTCAAGGATATCTTCCAAGAAATATACGACAACGAGTACAAGGAGAAATATGAGGCTGCCGGCATCGAATACTTCTACACCCTCATCGACGACGCTGTAGCACGTGTTATCCGCTCCAACGGCGGCTATATCTGGGCGTGCAAGAACTACGACGGCGACGTTATGTCCGATATGGTATCGACCGCTTACGGCTCGCTCGCGATGATGACCTCCGTGCTCGTTTCTCCCGACGGTATCTACGAGTATGAGGCGGCTCACGGCACTGTTCAGCGCCACTACTACAAGTACCTCAAGGGCGAGGAGACCTCGACCAATTCCGTTGCGACTATCTTTGCGTGGAGCGGCGCTCTCCGCAAGAGAGGCGAGCTCGACGGCACTCCCGAGCTCTGCGGCTTCGCGGACAAGCTTGAGAAAGCTACCATCCAGACCATCGAGGACGGCGTTATGACGGGCGACCTCTACCTCATCTCCAAGCTTGAAAACAAGCGCAAGGTGGACTCAAAGACATTCCTCGACGAAATTAAAGTCAGACTTGACAGACTAATGTAATTTGCGGTCTTCCGCACAGATAGTGAGGCTTATTTAAAATGTCCAAAAGCGCAATATCAAATTCAGTTATAAGACGTCTGCCGAGGTATTACCGCTTTCTCGGCGACCTTGAGGCGAACGGCTATGTCCGTATCTCGTCAAGGGAGCTTGCCGAGAAAATGGGGCTCACCGCCTCGCAGATACGTCAGGATTTCAACTGCTTCGGCGAGTTCGGTCAGCAGGGCTACGGCTACAATGTGACGGGGCTCAAAGCCGAGATAGGCAAGATACTCGGGCTCGACAAGCAGACCCCGATGATACTCCTCGGAGCAGGCAACCTCGGCAGGGCTCTTGCCAGCCACATCGACTTCCGCAACAGAGGCTTCGACCTCATCGGCGTATTCGACGCGAATCCCGAGCTCGTCGGCAGGAAGATAGGCGAGCTGACTGTTATGGGCGTTGCCGATATCGAGGGCTTCTGCAGGGAGCACAAGCCCGCCGCGGCGATACTCTGTATCCCGCGCTAGGCGGCGGAAAAGGAAGTCGAGCGCCTTATCAGCTACGGTATACGCGCGTTCTGGAACTTCACGCACTATGACCTGCGTGTCAGCCACAAGGACGTAGCAGTCGAGAACGTGCACCTCGGCGACAGTCTGACCACGCTCTCTTACTGCATAAACAAATCCGAATGAACAAGTGCAGGGGATACCCTGCACTCTGCATTTGCCAATGTAATGAAAATGTGATTTTTTTGTCAATCTTGCAGTCGCAATATATGAAATTAGTTATGGTCGTATGCTGATAAGCTATGACCGCAAGAGGCGGGAAGCCGAGCGGCTCGGTAGGAAAATGAGTGGTATGGTCTATCACTTCTGCGCGGATATAGCAAGTTGTTATGTGCATACCGCCCGTATCGGCACTGGTTTGACGAAATAATGTGTGCAGTTTTATAGGGCGGAAATTCGTGTTAAAATATATACTGTAATATATGTGGATATGTCGCGCTGTATGAGTATGCAAACATTGTTAATGTTATATCAATGTCTGTATGGCTATATGCGGAATCCGCTCTTGAAATCGCGGGATATCGCTGTTATACTATAATTATGAATAATAGGAGCTTCGGCTTCGGACGGGAGAGTTTTTATTATGGATTATCGTATCGAACATGACTCAATGGGCGAGGTAAAGGTGCCCGCCGACAAATACTGGGCTGCTCAGACCGAGAGAAGCCACAAGAATTTCCTCATCGGCGTCGGTATCGAGACTATGCCGCGCGAGATAACTCACGCCTTCGGTATCCTCAAGAAGGCGGCGGCTATCGCCAATCACGCCCTCAAGCCCGAGAAGATGACCGATAAGAAGCTCGCCGCTGTCTCTCAGGCGTGTGACGAGGTCATCAGCGGCGCTCTCAACGAGCACTTCCCGCTCGTTGTATGGCAGACGGGAAGCGGTACGCAGTCCAATATGAACGCGAATGAGGTCATCGCCAACCGCGGCAACGAGATAGCAGGGGAGAAGCTCCTGCACCCGAACGATGACATCAATATGAGCCAGTCCTCGAATGATACCTTCCCGACGGCTATGCACATCGCGGCTGTTATAGCTCTTGAGGATAAGGTCATTCCCGCGATAGACACCCTCGTGGAGACCTTCAAGCGCCTTGAAGCCGAGAACGAGGGCATAGTCAAGAGCGGACGCACCCACCTGCAGGACGCTACTCCTATCAAGTTCTCGCAGGAGATAAGCGGCTGGAGAGCTTCCCTCGAAAAGGACAGGAAGATGATACTCTCCTCTTGCGAGGAGCTCAAGGAGCTCGCGCTTGGCGGTACTGCAGTGGGCACGGGACTTAACGCTCCCGCGGGCTTCGCGGAGAAGTCGGCGGAGGCTATCAGCGAGCTCACGGGCAAGAAGTTCGTGACCGCGCCCAATAAGTTCCACTCGCTCACCTCCAAGGACGAGATAGTCTTCGCGCACGGAGCTTTGAAGGCTCTTGCGGCTGATATGATGAAGATAGCCAACGACGTGCGCTGGCTGGCTTCGGGACCGAGAGACGGTCTCGGCGAGATATTCATTCCCGAGAATGAGCCCGGCTCGTCCATTATGCCCGGCAAGGTGAACCCGACCCAGTGCGAGCAGGTCACAATGGTGGCGGTGCAGGTAATGGGCAACGACGTAGCTGTCGGTATGGCGGCTTCACAGGGCAACTTCGAGCTCAACGTATTTATGCCCGTGTGCGCTTACAACTTCCTCCAGTCGGCAAGACTGCTCGCGGAGTCGATACTCAGCTTCAACAAGAACTGCGCTGTCGGCATAAAGGCGAACAAGGAGAAGATGCACCACAACCTCCACAACTCCCTCATGCTCGTAACGGCGCTCAACCCCTACATCGGCTACGAGAACGCCGCCAAGACCGCCAAGAAGGCGTTCAAGGACAACATCTCCCTGAAAGAGGCGTGTGTGGAGCTCGGCTTCCTCACGGCTGAGAAGTTCGACGAGGTTTTCCACCCTGAGCAGATGGCGTAAGGCTTCGCCTTACAATTCCGAATTATAAATTGTTTCTCCAAAACTCCAAGAAAGGAAATCGTTATGGAAACATTTACATATTACCCGGGCTGTACCCTGCGTACAAAGGCGAAAGACCTTGACACCTATGCAAGAGCTTCCGCTCAGGCGCTCGGTATCGCTCTCGAAGAGCCCGCCGACTGGCAGTGCTGCGGCGGCGCCTATACCACCGCCAAGGACGAGATAGCTACCAAGCTCTCGGCGGTGAGAGTGCTCAATTCCGCCAAGGAGGCGGGTCAGCCGCTCATCACGGTCTGTTCCGCGTGCCACAACGTAATAAAGCAGTCCGAATACGATATTTCCCGCGACGAGGAAATGGCTTCCAAGGTCAACAACTACCTCGGGCTCGCTGAGCCCTATACGGGCGGTACCAAGGTCTATCACTACCTTGAAATGCTCCGCGATGTGGTCGGCTTCGACAAGCTGAAGGAGAAGGTCGTGAACCCCTTCACAGGAAAGAAGATAGCCGCTTATTACGGCTGCCTCCTCCTGCGTCCCGCGAAGGCTCTCGCTATGGACGACCCCGAGAATCCCACCATTATCGAGGACTTCATCCGCGCGATAGGCGGTACTCCCGTTATCTACGCTCAGCGCAACGAGTGCTGCGGCGGCTACATCACCATGGAGGACAAGGCGCAGGCTCAGAAGAGAAGCGGCGCTGTTATGGACTCCGCGAAGGATATGGGCGCGGAAATGGTCATTACTGCCTGTCCGCTCTGCCTGTACAATCTCAAGAAGAATTCGGGCTCCGATATGCCCGTGTACTACTTTACCGAGCTTCTCGCCGAGGCTCTCGGCTTAAAGGAGGAGAGCAATGAATAAGAACTTAAAGGAACAGGTGCTCCGTTCAAGCGGAGTGAATGTGCTCAAATGTATGCGCTGCGGTAAGTGCTCCGCGACCTGCCCCTCCTACGATGAGATGGAATACCACCCTCACCAGTTCGTTTATATGGTTGAAAAGGGCGATATCGGGACTCTGATGAAGTCGGAGTCGATATACAAGTGCCTGACCTGCTTTGCGTGCGTGGAGAGATGTCCCCGCGGCGTTGAGCCCGCAAAGGTGGTCGAGGCTGTGCGTCTTGCGGCTGTTCGTCAGCAGGGCGGAAACCGCCTTGAGCCCACCGATATCCCCGCATTGCTCGACGAGGACCTGCCTCAGCAGGCTATCGTGACCGCTATGCGAAAGTACGCTAAGTAAGGAGGAGTCGCTATGCAGAGAATAGGTGTTTTTGTCTGTCACTGCGGTACCAATATCGCTGCTACGGTGGACGTCAAGGCTGTTGCAGAGGCTCTCGGTCACGAGGCGGGAGTCGTAATAGCTCAGGACTATCAGTATATGTGCTCCGAATCGGGACAGGAGCTCGTAAAAAGCGCCATAAGGGAGCAGAAGCTCACAGGCGTTGTTATATGCTCGTGCTCGCCGAGAATGCACGAGAATACGTTCAGAAAGGCAGCGGCTTCCGCGGGGCTGAACCCTTACCTCGTCGAGGTCGCGAATATACGCGAGCAGTGCTCGTGGATACACAAGGACATCGCTACGGCTACCGAGAAGGCTATTATCCTTGGTAAGGCGGCTGTTGCGAAGGTGGCGCTGAACACGCCGCTCACCTCTATGGAGAGCCCCGTTGTCAAGCGTGCGCTCGTCATCGGCGGCGGTATCGCGGGCATACAGACTGCCCTCGACATCGCGGAGGCGGGCTTCGACGTTGATATCGTCGAGAAGAACCCCACTATCGGCGGCAAGATGGCACAGATAGACAAGACCTTCCCGACCCTCGACTGCGCCGCGTGCATACTCACGCCGAAAATGGTCGAGGCTTCGCAGAATGAGCGCATCACTATCCACTCGTTCAGCGAGGTCGAGGACGTGAAGGGCTTCGTCGGAAACTTCACCGTCAAGATAAAGAAGAAGGCTCGCTTCGTGGACGAGACAAAGTGTACGGGCTGCGGTCTGTGCACCGAGAAGTGCCCGATGAAAAAGGTACCCAACGAGTTCAATATGGGGCTGGACAACCGCTCCGCTATATATATACCGTTCGCTCAGGCTGTACCCAAGGTCGCAACTATCGACCCGAACTACTGTATGATGCTCAAAACAGGCAAGTGCGGCGTGTGCTCGAAGGTGTGCTCCGCGGGAGCTATCGACTACAAGCAGCAGGATACCATAATCGAGCAGCAGTACGGCGCTATCGTCGTGGCTACGGGCTTCAACCCAATTAAGCTCGATAAATACGACGAATTTGCGTACAACCAGTGCCCCGACGTTGTGACGTCGCTGGAGCTCGAAAGGCTGATGAATGCGGCAGGTCCGAACGGCGGCACTCTGCTGCGTCCGTCCGACAAGACACACCCGCATACTATCGTTTTCGTGCAGTGCGTAGGCTCGCGCTGCGATGACGAGAAGGGCAAGCCCTACTGCTCGAAGATATGCTGTATGTACACGGCTAAGCACGCTATGCTCATACGTGAGAAGTACCCCGATACCGAGGTCTATGTCTTCTACATCGACGTGCGTACTCCCGGCAAGAACTTCGATGAGTTCTACCGCCGCGCCGTCGAGCAGTACAATGTCCACTACATCAAGGGCATGGTCGGCAAAGTAACGCCCAAGTCCGACGGCAAGATAGACGTTCAGGCGTCAGACCTGCTCGCAAATGAGCAGCTCCATATCAATGCGGATATGGTCGTCCTTGCGGCGGCTATCGAGCCCGACAAGACCGCTCGTCCGCTCGCGACTATGCTCACGACGCAGATGGACACCAACGACTTCTTCACAGAAGCTCACCCCAAGCTCCGTCCCGTGGAGAGCGCTACCGCGGGTATCTTCCTCTCGGGAGCGTGTCAGGGACCCAAGGATATCCCCGAGACTGTCGCGCAGGGAAGCGCCGCTGCCGCTAAGGCTATCGGTCTGCTCTGCAAGAACAGCATCACCTGCAACCCCTGCACCGCCCACTCCGATGAGCTGATGTGCAACGGCTGCTCGTCGTGCGAGAAGGTTTGTCCCTACGGAGCTATCACATACATCGACAAGGAGTTCAGAATGCCCGACCGCACCACGAAGATTCGCCGCGTGGCAAGCGTCAATCCCGCAGTTTGTCAGGGCTGCGGCGCTTGTACCGTTGCCTGTCCGTCGGGTGCTATGGATCTCAGCGGATTCTCGAACAGTCAGATAATGGCGGAGGTAGACGCAATATGCAAGTAAATGAAAATTTTGAGCCTGTTATAGTCGCTTTCTGCTGCAACTGGTGTTCCTATGCGGGAGCTGACCTCTCGGGCACGAACAGACTGAATTATCCCACAAACGTCAAGATCATCCGCGTTCCCTGCTCGTGCAGAGTGAACCCGATGTTCATTCTCCGCGCCTTCCAGAAGGGCGCTGACGGCGTTATCATATGCGGCTGTCACCCGGGCGACTGCCACTACACCTCGGGCAATTACTTCACCCGCAGACGTATAACCCTGCTCTACAGTATGCTCGACTTCCTCGGAATCGAGCGCAACCGTACCCGACTTGAATGGGTATCCGCCGCCGAGGGTGCGAAGTTCGCGGCTACTATGCAGCAGTTCACCGAGGACGTAAAGGCTCTCGGACCTAACCGCAGATTGGAGGACTTACGATGCAGGAAGCAATGATTAAAAGAGCTAAGGAGCTCCTCGCGGACGGCAGCGTAGACCGCGTTATCGGCTGGAAGAGGGGAGAGTTCGCCTACGATATCACTCCCGCTGTGTTCACAACAGCTGAGGAGCTCGACAGAGACTTCGTCTGCGATGACTTTACTGCCGCGAACGTGTCGAAGTACCTCGTGAAGGAGACTCAGAAGGAGGGGAAGATTCTCGCCTTCTTAAAGCCCTGCGACACCTACAGCTTCAACCAGCTCGTCAAGGAGCACCGTATCGACCGCGAGAAGGTCTATGTTATCGGTATCGAGGGCGGTCCGAAGCTCGACATAGAAAAGATAAAGGCTAAGGGTATCACGGGTATACTCAGCGTGAAGAACGAGGACTACACCCTGAAGATAGAGACGATCTACGGCACTCAGACTATGCCCTTCTATGAGGCGATACTCGGCAAGTGCGCGTCATGCAAGAGCAAGAAGCACGTCGTTTTCGACGAGCTCATCGGCGAGGACGGCGACGTGCTCGACTCGAACCGCTTCGAGATGGTCGAGAAGCTCGAGAATATGACGGCGCAGGAGCGCTTCGATTTCTGGCGCGACCAGCTCTCGAAGTGCATCCGCTGTAACGCGTGCAGGAACGTCTGTCCTGCATGTACCTGCGAGAACTGCGTGTTCGACAACCCGAAGTCGGGTATCGACAACAAGGCTCCCGCCGACAGCTTCGAGGAGAATATGTTCCACATCATCCGCGCGTTCCACGTGGCGGGAAGATGTACCGACTGCGGCGAGTGCTCGCGCGTCTGCCCGCAGCATATACCGCTCCACCTGCTCAACCGCAAGTTCATCAAGGATATAAATGAGCTCTACGGCGAGTATCAGGCGGGCGCGGACACCACATCGAGAGCTCCGCTCAATACCTACGACAAGAACGACTGCGAGCCGTCTGTAGTTCACGAAAGGGGTGTCGAGTAATGCAGAAAATATCCAAGTCAAGGCTCTATGAGCTGTTCGACGCCATTGCCGCAAAGCAGAGCCTCTATATCCCCACCGACCGTGAGGCGGGCGCTGCCGAGTACAGGAAGTACGAGAGCGGTATGAAGCTCACGAAGGAGCTCAACACCGTCAGAAGCGCGAAGGATTTCTTCTTCCCACAGACCGAGAACCTCGCCGATTTCAAGATAGAGGGCAAGACTATCGAGGTCAGGGATATCCGCGAGGAGTGCGAGGACTTCGTCATCTTCGGCGTGCGTGCCTGCGACGCGAGGAGCTTCACTATCCTCGACAAGGTCTTCCTCTGCGAGCCCGTCGACAGCTTCTACAAGAACCGCCGCGACCACGGTACGGTCATTACTATGGCGTGTACGCGTCCCGCCGAGACCTGCTTCTGCAAGACATTCGGCATTGACCCGACTGTCCCCGGCGGCGATGTCTCCTGCTTCGACGACGGCGAGAGCATCTTCTTCCTCGCCAATACCGAGAAGGGCGAGAGGTTTGTCGAGTCGATATCCTCCTTCCTTGAGGACGGCGATACCGACAGGCTTATGGAGGTCCAGACAAGAGCAAGAGAAATTATGGATAAGCTCCCGCTCGCGAAGCTCTCGACCGAGAATTTCGGCGGCGATAAGCTCAACGAATACTTCAATTCCGACAAGTGGGCGGAGCTCTCCGAGGCTTGCCTCGGCTGCGGTACGTGTACCTTCGTATGCCCGACCTGCCAGTGCTACGACATCAAGGACTTCAACACGGGGCACGGCATCAAGCGCTTCCGCTGCTGGGATTCGTGTATGTATTCCGACTTCACGAAGATGGCTCACGGCAACCCGAGACTGACGCAGCTCGAACGCTTCCGTCAGCGCTTCATGCACAAGCTCGTGTACTTCCCCGCCAATAACGACGGCGAGTTCGGCTGTGTGGGCTGCGGAAGATGTCTCGCGAAATGTCCCATTTCTATGAACATAGTCAAGGTAATGAAAGCATTGGAGGCAAAGTGATGAACAACGATACATTGATACCGAAGATAGGCGTAGTTACCGATATAAGGCAGGATACTCCCGATGTCAAGACGTTCAGGGTAGTTGCTCCCGAGGGCGGCAAGGTCTTCGAGCATATGCCCGGTCAGTGCGCGATGCTGTCTATCCCCGGCGTGGGCGAGGCTATGTTCTCGATAACTTCATCTCCCACAAATAAGGAGTTTATGGAGTTCAGCATAAAGAAGTGCGGCTGCCTCACCGAATGGCTGCACGCTATGGAGGTGGGTCAGCAGATAACTATCCGCGGACCCTACGGCAATGCCTTCCCCGTTGAGGGCGACCTCAGGGGCAAGGATCTGCTCTTCATCGCGGGCGGTATCGGTCTTGCGCCGCTCCGCTCCGTCATCAACTATGTCCGCGACAACCGCGCCAACTACGGCGACGTGCAGGTCATCTACGGCTCGCGCTCGAAGGACGACCTCGTGGACTATCAGGAAATTATCGACGAGTGGATGGCTGACCCGAATATCGAGGTCAACCTCACCATTGACAACGCGCAGGAGGGCTGGGACGGTCATGTCGGCTTCGTCCCCAACTACGTCAAGGAGCTCGCTCCCTCGACGAGCAAGACCGTGCTCGTCTGCGGACCCCCGATAATGATAAAGTTCACGCTCGCGGGTCTGAAGGAGCTCGGTTTTACCGAGACACAGGTCTACACCACTATGGAGCTGCGTATGAAGTGCGGCGTGGGCAAGTGCGGACGCTGCAATATCGGCAATAAGTACGTCTGCAAGGACGGTCCCGTCTTCCGCTTCGACCAGCTTGGCGAGCTGCCCGACGAGTATTGATAAGGAGTGCTATACATGGAAAATATGATAAATGTTTATCTGTTCGGCAAGAAGTACGAGGTGCCCGCAGGTCTTACGATAATGACGGCTATGGAGTACGCGGGCTATGAGCTCGTGAGAGGCTGCGGCTGCAGAAACGGATTCTGCGGCGCCTGCGCTACCATATACAGGATTAAGGGCGAGTCGGGACTTCACGGCTGTCTCGCCTGTCAGACAGAGGTGCAGGAGGGTATGTACGTTGCCACTCTGCCCTTCTTCCCGCTCGAAAAGAGAGTTTACAGCATTGAGGAAATAAAGCCCGACCAGCAGATAATGATGCAGCTCTACCCTGAGATATACAGCTGTATCGGCTGCAATGCCTGCACCAAGGCTTGCACGCAGGAGCTCAACGTTATGCAGTACATCGCCTACGCTCAGCGCGGCGAGTACGAGAAGTGCGCCGAGGAGAGCTTCGACTGTGTTATGTGCGGAGTGTGCTCGTCACGCTGTCCCGCAGGCATTTCCCACCCGCAGGTGGCTATGCTTGCGAGAAGGCTCAACGGCAAGTACATCGCTCCCGAATGTCAGCACCTCAGCGACCGCGTGAACGAGGTCAATGAGGGTATATTCAACAGCGAGATAGCTGACCTTATGTCCAAGGCTGTCACCAATGTTGACGAGCTGAAGGATATGTACAATCACCGCGAAATAGAGAAGTAAGGAGGGAGCAGATATGTACAAGGTTGAAAAGCTCAATGAGCTGGCAAGGATAGTTGCCGAGAAGAGAGCCGCAAACGCTGCTCTCGAGCCCAGACGTATGACAGCTGAGGAGAAGGACGAGCTTCTCGCTCACTTCCACCCCGACTACAAGCAGGACGAGTTCACTGTCCTTGCGGCGGGCGTAAATAAGGGCGATAAGGTGCCCACTCAGCTTGCAGAGCTGTTACAGGGCAGGAGCCGTATCAGCGCCGCTGACGTTGACCTCAGCGCTCCCGACTATGACACCGATGTTCTTATCATCGGCGGCGGCGGAGCAGGTGCTTCCGCTGCTATCGAAGCCGACGAGGCGGGTGTGAAGGCTATGATAGTAACAAAGCTGCGTATCGGCGACGCGAACACGATGATGGCTGAGGGCGGTATACAGGCTGCCGACAAGCCCAACGATTCGCCCGCTATACACTTCCTCGACGCATTTGGCGGCGGACATTTCGCGGCTAAGCCCGAGCTCGTGGCTAAGCTCGTTACAAAGGCTCCCGAGGCTATACAGTGGCTGAACAAGCTCGGCGTGGAGTTCGACAAGGAAGCCGACGGCACTATGGTCACAACCCACGGCGGCGGTACCTCCCGCAAGCGTATGCACGCGGCGAAGGACTACTCGGGCGCTGAGATTATGCGTACCCTCCGCGACGAGGTCATCAACCGCGGTATACCCGTTGTTGATTTCACGGCGGCTGTTGAGATAATCCTCGACGAAAACGGCAGGGCAGCAGGTGCTGTCCTGATGAATATGGAGACTAAGGAGCTCCTCGTGGCTCGTGCAAAGACTGTCATCATCGCTACGGGCGGTGCGGGTCGTCTGCACTATCAGGGCTTCACGACCTCCAACCACTATGGCGCTACGGCTGACGGTCTTATCCTCGGCTACAGAGTCGGCGCGAGCCTCCTCTACGCCGATACGCTTCAGTATCACCCGACGGGTACTGGCTACCCCGAGCAGATTTTCGGCGCTCTCGTTACCGAGAAGGTGCGCTCGCTCGGAGCTAAGCTCGTCAACATCGACGGCGACGTTTTCATGCACCCGCTTGAGACCCGCGACGTTACTGCGGCTTCCATTATCCGCGAGTGCACAGAGCGCGGCAAGGGCGTCGAGACGAACCTCGGCAAGGCGCTGTGGCTCGATACTCCGATGATTGAGCTCATTCACGGCGAGGGCACTATCGAGAAGCGTATCCCCGCGATGATGCGTATGTTCGGCAAGTACGGCATAGATATCCGCAAGGAGCCTATCCTCGTGTACCCGACCCTGCACTATCAGAACGGCGGTCTGAATATCTCAGACGACTGCGCTACCGATGTCGAGAACCTCTACGCGGCAGGCGAGGTCGCGGGCGGTATCCACGGCAGAAACCGTCTTATGGGCAACTCGCTCCTCGACGTTATCGTATTCGGCAGAAATGCGGGTATCAACGCAGCGGCTAAGGCTAAGGGCACTGATACTCCCGCTAAGCTCACGCTCGACCACATTGACCGCTTCAACAAGGAGCTCGAGGCGGCAGGCGCGGCAAGCGGTGCGGCTTCACCTATGCTGCTCCCGCACTATGCGAGAAAGAAGTAATCAGCCTGTGGGACGTCGGTGACGCCGTCCCCTACAAAAAGAATAATTGCGGCGGGACACCTGTTGGGGTGTCCCGTTGCCGCGAATAAATATGAAAGAAAGTGTAAATATCTATGGAATTGTTTGACGGTATACTGACCGTGAAGAGCGTCGGTTTCCTGATGTTTTCCGTGCTGCTCATCGCTGCGCTCGGATACATCCTCGGACGTATCACGATCAAGGGCATTTCTCTCGGCACTGCCGGCGTTTTCATCGTCGCTCTCATGTACGGTATGATCTTCCACGACCAGCTCACTACTCAGCTCGTCGTCAGCCAGAAGGACACAGCAGGCACTGTCGTCGCTGATGTCTCTTTCGTCGATTCGGCACTCAAGATAGTCGATAACCTCGGTCTGATACTCTTCGTTTCTGCGGTCGGATTCATCGCGGGTCCGAATTTCTTCGCCAATTTCAAGAAGAATTTCAAGTCCTATGTTCTCCTCGCTATAATCATCATTCTCAGCGGCGGACTTACCTGTGCAGGCTGCATTATGATAGGCAGGAACTTCACCGACTCCGATCCCGGCGAGTTTGTCGCAATGATGGCGGGACTCCTTGCCGGTGCTCTCACAAGCACTCCCGGATTCTCGGCTGCCAAGGAAGCCGCAGGCGCGGAGCTTGAACCCGATGTAAGCGTCGGCTACGGTATCGCGTACATCTTCGGCGTTCTCGGTGTTGTCCTCTTCGTTCAGATCATTCCGAAAATTGTCGGCGCTGATATGGCTAAAGAGCGCGAGCTCCTCGCCGGCAAGGAGAAAAAGTCAAAGCAGATGAAGTCCGACAAGAAGCTTATACATATGGACGATTTCGGTATCATGCCTTTCGCCCTTGCTGCTGTGATCGGTATCATCATCGGCGCTGTCAAGTTTAAGAATTTCTCGCTGTCGACTACAGGCGGCTGCCTCCTTACAGCTCTCGTATTCGGCCATTTCGGTCGGGTGGGAAGTATCAGCATCATGCCTAAGGATACTACCCTGAAGGTGTTCAGAGAGCTCGGACTCATGTTCTTCCTCATTGGTGCAGGTGTTTCCGGCGGCGCGAAGTTTGCTGAGAAATTCCAGCCCGTATACTTCCTCTACGGTATGGCAATGACCATCGTTCCTATGATAATCGGCTTCCTGTTCGCGAAGTATGTGCTCAAGCTCAATCTGCTCAACAACCTCGGCTCTATCACGGGCGGTATGACCTCCACTCCCGCGCTCGGTACGCTTATCACCACTGCGGGCACTGAGGACGTTGCCTCCGCCTACGCCGCGACCTACCCCGTTGCGCTTATCTCGGTAGTGCTCGTCGAGCAGCTCGTTATTATGCTCTTTAAGTAATCGAAAAGAAAAGCTCTCCGTGTGGAGAGCTTTTTGTGTGTGGATAAAAATGGTGTTGTTTTCTCGTGCGGAGGTAACTCCGCAGGAATAGTAACTGCGGAACGGCACAAGGGGAGGCTCTCTACAACATAGTTGCATATAGCATCACAATCCAAATCAAAGATTTGGTGTGCTGCTTATCTTGCAGAGCGCACTTCGTACCAAAGGGCTTTGCCCTTGGAACCCACAAGGGCGCTGCCCTTGACCCGCGGGGCTCCGCCCTCGACCCGCAAGCCTTTGAAAAGGCTTGAGCGAAACTTTTGGCTTCGCGCTGTAGAAAAAAGCGGCGGTAGTTTACCGCCGCGAACGATACTTATAATGCCTTGACAAGCTCCTTGAATACGTCGCCGCGTTCCTCGAAGTTCTTGAATATGCCGTAGCTTGCAGCGGCAGGCGAGAGCACGCAGCTCCTGCCCTCGGGGGTTATCTCCGCGGCGAGCTTTACCGCCTCGGGGAGGTGCGATACGTAGTGTATGCGCGTTTCGTCCTCAATTTTCGCTGAGAGGAGCATATCAAACACGCGCTTGCCCGACGCCTCCATACATATCACGTTGATGTCGTGCTGAGCAAGGAACGCTACAAGCGGTGTGTAGTCTATGCCTCTGTCCATTCCGCCGATGAGGACAGTTGCCGCCTCGGGTACGCTCTTTACGGCTTCGATAGCCGTTGCGCAGGCGGTGGAAATGGAATCGTCATACCAGCGTATGCCCTTGTATGTGCCGAAGTATTCGAGCCTGTGCGCGAGCGGGTCGAACGTACACAGCGCCGACGTGAACTGCTTCTCGTCAACGTAGAAGGTCGTGATGAAGTGCGCGACCGCTATGTTGTAGTGGTTGTGCTCGCCGAGAAGCCTGATGTTGCCCGTGGGTATCTCGTACTCCTCGCCCGGGCGGGTTATCTTGCCGTCGGAGACGAAGATGTCCGCCTTCGGGTCTGTGTTCGATATCGTGTAGACATATGCGGGACTGCTCTCGGGAGCTATCTCCGAGTTTATCAGCAGGGTGTCGTGCTTCTGCTGGTGGAGATAGATGTTCTTTTTCGCGTTGTAGTATTTCTCCATCGTGCCGTAGTGGTCGAGGTGCTCCTCGTAGAGATTGAGGAATATCGCCGTGGCAGGGGAGACTGTCATATATTCGAGCTGGTGGCACGAGAGCTCGCAGACGATAATGCTGTCGTCGGATATCTTCTCGGCGATGTCGAACACGGGTATGCCGATGTTTCCTGCGATGTAGGCGTCCTTGCCCGATTCCTTCAGTATGTGGTATATCATTGAGGTCACGGTGCTCTTGCCCTTCGTGCCCGTGATGCCGATTATCTGCTCGCGGAAGACCTCGAAGAAGACCTGTGTCTCCGATGTCACTGTGCATTGGAGGTCGGACGGCGAGGTGTCGAGCACTATACCGGGGCTCTTGAACACGAGGTCGAAGCGGTCGAGGCACTCCTGATAGGCGCTGCCGCATATCAGCTCGACGCCGTCGTCTATGCCTGCGGCTTCACGGTCGATGTTATTGAGGTCGGCTATCGCGATACACGAGGGCTTGCAGTATTTGCCGAGCATTGCATAGGTTGACCTGCCCTCTCTGCCGAAGCCGAGTATGCACACGCTTTTTCCCTCTGTGAGGGCACTTAAATGGTCTGCAAAGTTATTCAAAGAAGTCGCTCCGTTTCTTTTTTCAGTATTGTTTCAAATTCGGGCGGAAGCAGGTTGGTATCGCTGTATCTGCCGCAGTACGACGCATTAATAGCGTCAACATTTTCGGGGTGATACAGTCCTGCGTCCTTGTATTTTTTCAGCAGGAGCGGGAGCTCTCTGCCGTCGTTTTCTGCCTTGCGTATCGCGAGAGTTACCGCGAGGTTGACCTCGTCTATGCTGCCCACGCACTCGAAGGGCTTGTGCTCGGACTGTCCCGCGAGCTCGAAGAAGTAGTCGGTCATAGCCTCGTCATTGAGCATATCCCTGCCGAATATCCCCGTGAGCTCCTCGAAGCTGAGGAAGGGCGAGAGTATCAGGCAGACGAACAGGCACTTCGGGCACTCGCCGCACCATATGTCGGGCGAGACCTTGCTGCCGAGGTTGCAGCTCCTGAACACGGGCAGGTACTTTTCGTGGCTCACGAACAGCTTCGCTATCTGATACTCCGACAGCGGGCGCAGGAAGCTGAAATAGTATATCCCTGTTTTCAGGTACTTATCCTCGTAGCTGTGGAAGTCCTGCTCGAACTCGAAGCTCTTGGAGTACTGGTGGTTGACGTTCTGTCCCGCGACTGTGCTCTCGTTGGCGCTGTCCTCGTTCGAGAGGACGATGTAGCGCAGGCGGTTGAGGTAGGCTGTCACCTCCGCGGAGAAGGCGACTACCGATGAGAACGGCGTGTGTCCGTTCAGGTAGCCCTTGCTGTTGAGGTCAACGAGCGAGCGGTCGAAGCGGCGCTTCGCCGTGATGAGCGTGTCCTCGGGAAGTCCCGCAGCGAGGACTGTTTCCGTGATCGAATTGCGCTTGTTTATCGCGTAGCAGCGGCATTTCATTCCCGCCTGCGTGAGAGTTTCAAGAGTGAGCGCCGAGTCCTTGCCGCCTCCTATCGGTACGAGGCAGCCGCTCAGTGGTGCGCGCTCCGTTTCGGCGGTGCAGGTGAAGCTCCCGCTGCACTGTATGTCCATAAATGAATCTATATCCGTGGTTATGCCGTTTACGTAGAAGAATTCGCCGAGTCCGAGGAAGTAGAGCTTCTTCCACCAGTGTATCTGCTCCTCGTCGAGCGAGCCGCACTCCACGCGCATAACGGGCGAGCAGGTCGCCTTCCAGTAGCTGACCGCTTCCGCCATACCGAGCGAGAAAGCGAGCCTCTCGAATGCAAGGTCGCCCTTCACCGAGAAGCCCTCGGGACGGGGAAAGCTCCAGCCTGCGTGAAAATCGGCAACTCCGACAATGGAGAAAACGTAGTCCGTCTCGACTGTTTCCTCCGTCTCCGTTATCGTGTACGACTTGTACTCTAATACGGGTGCTTCCCTGCGGAAGCGTTCAAATTTATCCATTCCTGCCTCCGATGAGCTTCAGATAGTGAGCCTTCAGCAGAGTGTAGGTCTCGTCGGAGAGGTCGTGCTCGACCTTGCAGGCGTCCTCGAGAGCCTGATCCTTCTTTACTCCGAGAAGCATAAACAGCTCCGAGAGGGTGGTGTGGCGGTCGTATATCCTTTCGGCTACGGACCTGCCTGCGTCTGTCAGCGTGATGTGGTTGTCGCCGTCAACGTTGACGAGCCCCTCCTCCTTCATCTTTTTGAGGATTATGGAGACCGTGGGACGGGAGTATCCGAGGTATGAGCATATGTCAATAGCGTGCACGTCAGGCTGAGCTTTTGAAAGTATAAGTATTGTTTCGAGATAGTTTTCAACTGCTTCTGTTATCGCCATAGTTTTCTCTCCTTTACGGTTGGATAGTATATGCTAATATTATAACATATTGCTGCGGAAAAAGCAACTGCTTCGGCTGACTCAGTCTATATTGTCCGCGAATACGCTGTATATCGCGGGATAGTTCCTTTTTATCCTGAGCGGATGAAGCTCCGTGTCAGTGAAGCAGTGCGCGGAGCTCCCCTCAGCGCAGACCTCTCCTGTAGCCTTGTTCCGCACCGTGTACTCCACCCACAGTCTTACGCCGTTGAACTTAGTCACGCGGAGCTCCACGGAAAAGGTGTCGCCGAATCTCAGCGGGCGAATGTAGCTGCACTCCGCCGACAGCACGGGCATAAGCAGCCCCTGAGCTTCTATCTCGGGGAAGGGCATTCCCGCCTCGCTGAGGAAGTGTATGCGCGTTTCCTCAAATATCCTTATGTAGTTCGAGTGGTGCATTATTCCCATTTTGTCCGTTTCGTAGTAGTATACGCCGCGCTCATAGGGTCTGAGCATATTATCATCTCCGTGAGTAGTTTGTGTATTCATTGCAGCATATCAGCCAAGTCAGATATACCAATATTATACGGTAAATCAGCGGTTTTGTCAATATCAACGGCTGAATGTGCTCCTGATTCCCTGCTGAAAGAGAAGCAGCGGTACTGCAATAGTGCCGCTGCTTTTGTGTTATCAGCCGTAGCGCTCGCTGAGGTAGAGGGAAGCGCGGTTCTGTATGCGTGCCGCGCACTCCTCGGCTGTACATTCGTAATTGAAGAAAGAATCTGTCTCATCGGTGACTATTTCGGTAATATTGCCGTCGTAGCGTATGACATTGGAATTCTTTATCATATTCTTGTAGTAGTCGCACTCCTCCTGCGTGAAGGGTTCGAGCTTGACAGTCCCCTTGTCCACAAAGTTTTTGCCGTCAAATTCCACTACAGGTAATTCCCAGTTCCACTTTACCAAATCGCCTTCGACAACTTCTCCGTTCTCTCCATGCGCGAGTTCAAGGAAGCCGTCAACGCTCTGCTGCGCTATTTCATCAAATCTGCTCTCAATGGTAGGTAATTTGCCATAATTTCCGACAAGACCGTAACAGTCGTCGGAGAGCAAATAGCGCAGGAAGCTCCACGCGCCGTCCTTGTGCGGAGAGTTGGCGACTATTCCGAGGCAGGTATCAAGCACTAAGAACGAGCCGCTCTCCTTGCCGTCGTAGGGATAGCCCACGAACACGCAGTCATTTCCGAAGTAATAGCGCACCGTGGTAAAAAGGGACAAGAACATACCGCAGTCGGATCTGTTGAAATCAATGAAGGTCTTTCCCTCGATCACGTCGTCCTGTACATAGCCGCCGACACCATTTTCATCCTGATGTCTGTATTCATCTATTGTCAGACCTATATTGTTGTCGCTGAAGAAGTTGAGCATTTTGATATATTCGGGCGAATCAAAGTGGCACTCTGCATTGTCATAGTCAACGAAGAACTGGTTCATAACTGTGTTGTCAAAGAGGCTACCGCGATAAGAGTATTCCTCATCAGGGTCGAAAAAGTACATATCCTCGGGCTTGGCGTTGTAAGAGGCTATCATATCGTCAAAGCTCCAGTTTTCGCGTACTCCCGTGTAGCCCGACTTTGCGACCACGGTCTTTAAAGTTTGGATAGTCGGGGTCATCATGACCATTTTGCCGTCACGCTCGAAAGCCTCGCGGACATTGGGAATGAAGTCATCGCGGCTGAGTTCGGGGTCTTCGTCGATGTATTCGTACAGGTCGCAGAACACGCCCGAGCTGAACGAATCGGCGGTGAAATAAGGGTCGAACGGGATAATATCGGGGCCGTCCCCGCTGAGCAGGTCGAGCCGCAAACGGTCGTAATCACGGTCATTCGTCTCCTCGTTGTAGTAGGACTTGAACTCCACGCGGTAGTCCTCGCTCTGCGCATTGAATGCCTTTACCTCTTTATCGTACTCCCAGCTGGAGCTTGTGCTCGGCAGCCATTTGACTATGGTCACGAGCTCCTTTGATTTGAGCTCGGAGATGTCCTGCGCGGTCAGCAGTACCAGCTTCGGGTGCGCGCCGACGTATTGCAGCGCCGCGAGCTCGTCCTGCGCCGTCATCACCAGTGATTGCAGCTCGTAAAACTGGAAGTCGGTGTCCATACTGTTGCTGAACTCGACCCATTCGCCGTCCCTGAGCCCGTAAAGGCTCGACCCGATATTCGCAACGAGTGAGTAGTCGCCGCAGCCCGCGCACAGCGAATACGCCGTGGTCGTGAGCCTGCCGCACTCGGTCTTGTCCGTGAGTGCCGCGCCGTCGAGGTGGGCGGTGTAGGTCTTGTCAGGGCTGCCGTACACGACGGTGAGCACGCCGTCCTTGTCCGCGCTCACGCCGACGAGCATATCCTCGTCGAGCTTCACCTTTCCGAGCACCTTGCACTCGGAGACGGACACAGCTGTGAGTTCACGTCTGCCCATAACGCTGCGGTCGATGATGATGCTTGATTCGCCCGCAATGAGAGTGCCGTAGTCGTCCTCGCCGAGCAAATCGCCGCAGTCTATGACCTTCTCCTGCTTGTTGTCGCTGCCGTAGACATAGATGCAGGTCGTGCCGTCAAGCACCGTCAGAACCGCCTTTCTGCCGCTCCTGAGCATTGCTGCATACTTGACAGTTTCGCCCTCCTGCGGCGTGAAGCGGAACTCCTCGTACTCATTGAAGGTGCGCGTCGTCACGTAGCCCGCGTAGCTCCCGCCCGCGAGCTGACCAAACACGAGCAGCTTCCCGCTGACGGGGTCGCGGCTGATGTCGGTGATGTCCTCGAAGCTGTCCGACATCGAGATGTCGGCGAGTTTGAACGAGAGCTTTTCAGCCGCGGGTGTCGCGGTCGATGAGCTGCTGTTGCTGCCGTGTGAGCAAGCGGTCAAGCCTCCGCAGAGAAGAGCCGCCGCACAAAGAATAGCCATTGTTTTTTTCATAGTATCACTCCTTTTAATATTGTTCGCTGAGCAGCGTGCCTATTCTGTCCTGCATATATTTCGCGCACTGCTCGGGCGTGGATTCGCCCGCAAACAGAGCCTGCCGCTCCTCGTCAACTATCTGCCAGTACGCGTTGCCCGTGAAGCGCAGCTGCTTTGGCGGGACTTCGGCGTTTTTCATACAGTTGTAGATGAAGTCGATGTCCTCGTCCTTGAGCGGACCAATGCACACGGTATTCTCGCCGTCGTTCCAAGCGTAGCCGTTCTCCGTAATATCTGAAAAGCGCGGCTTGTCGTCGTAGCGCATTCTGTCGGCGAGCTCGAAGAAGCCCTTTTCCGTCAGTGGGAAGCCCGAAATGCTCCAGCCGTCGGTCTCGAAGTCGTAGGTCTGGATGAAGCTGATGTAGCGCCACGCCTCGTCGGTCATTGTGCTGTCCTTGGTGATAGCGAACTGATTCTGACGGACATCAAGGAAGGTGTGAGCTCCGTCGGGATAGGGCAAGCCGAGGTATACGAGCTCCTCGCCGTCGAAGTCGCCGTAAATATCTGTCATATAGCCCTCGAAATTGCCTATATGAAGCTGCTTGAACATCGTCACGTCGTCTCTGTACTGCCTCTGCTGACTGAGCTGTAGCTTTTTCAGTTCGGCGGCAGTGGGGTTCATGGGGTCTGCAAAAATCTCACGCGCGTCGGTCTGCTCGCCGCCGTTTGCACAGAAACGCAGATAGCGGATAAACGAATCAGAATCGAAATTGCACGTTGCCGTCTTGGCGTCTATCCACCACATAGTGTTAGCAAGAACTGAACGTGCCCACTTGCTGTCATCGTCCTGCCAGTCACTCGTGTGCATACCCTCGGGTAGATTCTCGATAGTGTCAATCATCGTGTCGAGGCACCAGTCGCCGTGGATATACTTGTCCGCCCACTTCTTCTTGCAGACGTAGCCCATATCCACGCAGATTCGCCACGGCAGACGGTAAATTTTGCCGTCGTCGGCGGTGATGAACTCGCGCACATTCGGGAAGAGCATATCGGGGTTCAGGTCCTCGTCATTCTCCATAAACGGCGTAAGATCGATGAATGCGCCCTTGTCCGCGAGGTCAACTCCGCACATCATGCCCTGATAATCGACCACCATAATGTCTGGGAGATTCCCCGCGAGCGCGTCCTCCGTCAGCTGTGTGACCGAGGCGTTATAGGCGTCCTCGCTGTTCTGCGAGTATACCACGCGCTCTATCTGCAAGTCGGGATTCTCGTCAAGGAAAATCTCCGTTTCCCTGTCATAGCTGTGCTCGTCGCCAACGCCGATTCGCAGCTTCTTGATATCGCCGAGTTCCGCAGGGTCGCACGGGATAAAGCGGAGCAATTTAGCCTTCCAGTTGCCGTAGTCGGTTACGGAGATGATGATGTTGCCGTCCGTGCCGAGCGAGAAGCCGATGATGTTGTTGACGTTGACGCTTGTCGCGTTCACGCTGAACAGCGCCTCTATGCCGTCATCTCCGATACCGTAAATGGTGCTTCTCGTGCGCAGGAACAGCGAATAGTCGCCTGCGCCGCAGGTCAGCTGCTGGACGCTCTCGCCGAGGTCGTAGGTGTCGCCGCTTTTCAGCGTCCGCTCCGCCGCATCGACCTCGCATATATCGGCAACTCCGTTCGACGTCTCGACAGCCGCCATAAGCCTGCCCGAGCTGTCGCAGCAGACCTCGCAAAGGGTCTCGCCCTCGGCAGCGGTCAGCTCACCGAGATAGGCGCCGTCCGCGGTGAATACGCAGAAGCTGCCGCCGATATTCGCGACAAGGTGCTCCCCGTCGTAGGTGAGCGAGCCGATACTCATAGTGCGCCCGATGTCGCCGTCGTAGTCGGTGACCTCCGCGTCCGCGATGAGCTTGCCGTCGATTGAGTACCTGCGGATATGCAGGCTGTACTCCGCCGTTTCCTCGTACATCAGCTCGTCGTAGTCGGGCGAGGACGGGTCGGGGGCGGGCAGGTCGCCGTAGTCCGCGAGGACAACGAGCTCCGCGATCTCGCCCGTGCCGCCGACGGCGATGTTGTACTGCACGCCGATGTCGAAGTCCTCAAGCTCGACGCGCTCGCTCTTTGCGAAGTCGCGGTCAGTCACCCAGAAGGCGGGGCTGACGTCCGCCGAACCCACGATGAAGCGGCTCTCGCCGCCGTTGTAGGGCAGGTTCAGAAAAATGGGCTGCGCCTTCTCGGGGAGGGCGACGTTCTCCTGCTTGTAGGCGGCGTCCGAGAGCTTTTCGGCGGTGTAGGACTGCTTTGATTCGTTGCTGCCCTTCGAGCAGGCTGTCAGCGTGCAGATAAGTGCCATTGCTGTAAGGAAAGATGTGATTTTTCTCATAGTATTACCTCCTTGATCTTGTCCGTGCGGACTGCTTTCACCTATAAGTGACTTTCGGAGGCAAAAAAGTCGAAATTTTTTGAAAGTTTTTAAAATTTCGTATGGCTGCACAAAAACAGACCTCGTTCTTTGTGCATTACGACCTGATTCGGGCAAAAAGCAGCGGCACTCAGATGAGTGCCGCTGCTGTGTTTATATCGTATTTCTTTCATTCAACCCTGTCTGATGTTATGTCGGTAATGCGCCAGCCGTCGTCAGTCTTGGCGATAGTGAAGGACAGCTCCACGTCATATTCGTCATTGAATTTGCAGGTTCGGGACGTCCTTATCACGCCGTTCTCGTCGAGCTCTGTATCGGTCGGAGCCTCTCTAACGTCGCTGTAGATGCACATATGGTCGTGAAGCTCCTTGAACACATAGAGCCTGCCGTCCTTCTCAACGAAATTGCTTCCCTTGTAGTTAGTCCAGTCAGCGTCCTCGACTGCCACACCCTTCAGTGCAGCCAGCTCGCTGTCCTTGTCGAATATCTCGTAGCAGTGCTCCTTCAAAGAAGCGAGCGAGGTGTATTCCTCGTCGGTGACAAGGTAGTACTCGTTCCTGAATAAGTGACCCTCAGCGTCAGTCTCGCTCATTACGATAGTTTCCGAGGTATCGACATCGAGAGTACTGCCCCATACCTTATTGCAGAAGTCGATGTAGTCATTGACAAGACTGTCGGCAGCTTCCTTGGCTACAAAGTCGCTTGTCTCGCTGCCGTCACTGTCGGAGCCGTCTGTTTTTATGTCGCCGCTGTAGGACTCTCCGCTCATGATAACAGGATTCTCTGAAAGATCGTCCCTCCAGATATTGACGCGGAAATCAGCAGCCTCGCAGTCAACAAGCTCCATTCCCTCGCAGACCTTCAGCGCCTCTTCATCGGAGTAGTTGTCGGTGATGTGAAGTGTCGCTACATAGGGCGAATCCTTGAACTGCACGAAAATCCATCGGCTGAAAGAATTCTCAGGCTCGATTGTTTCATTCGTTTCGCCATACCTGATTATCACGTGCTTTCCGTCAAGGTCATACTCGGCGGAATCGTAGCTGAAATTATCGAATGTGAGCTGCTGATACTCGTCCGCAACAAAAAGCAGTTTGGACATACCGCCGCCTGTATCATAGTCGTGGTACTTTCCGCCGTAGGCTCCGTCCTCGTTGTATACCAAGCCCTCGGGGACATAGTTGAGCTGCAGCTTCTTGAAGCCGTAGCAAGCCACGTCCTCCAAAGTTATGGTATATTCAGCCTCGATCTCTGTCGCCTCTTCGGTGACCTCTGTTGCTGCTTCCTCGGGCGCTGTAGTCTCCGCGAGCTCGTCCATATTCGCAGCAGGGGAGGAGGTACCGCCGCTGTGCCCCGCGAAGAACACCGCCGTCGGCACTATCGTTAACGCCGCAGCTGCTGCCGCTATTGACAGTGCTATCCTGCGTCCGCTGTGATTTTTATTGTCAACTTTTCTTCTTTTCATCGTTATACCTCTCATCATCGCATTTTTGCGGGAGGTGTAGCGCGGCGAAAAGCTGTGCTCGTCATTAGACGAGAACGCCTCGTCCACTATCCGCTCCCACTCTTTTCTGTCAGGTAATCTTGAAGCTTTCATCATCAGGCTCTCCCTTCATAGTGATAAGTCGTTTCTTGATACGTTCAAAGCGCTTGCGTGCGGCGGCTTCCGAGACGGACAGCCGCTCGGCTATCTCGCGCCAGCTCAGCCCGTACCCGCACCTCAGCATGAGCAGGCGGCGCTCCTCGTTGGTGAGGCAGTCGAGTATCTCCGCGGGCTGGCGTGCGAAGACCTCGCGCTCGATATCGACGCTGTCGTCGGCTATCTGCAAGGTATCCGCGTCTATCGGAGCCTCGCTGTTGTAGAAGTGCCGCCGTCTGCGGTACTGCTCTATCGAGGTGCTGCGTATCACTTTAATGATGAACTTTTTCGTCTTCGGAGAATCGGGCTCGCCGATGCGTTTGAGGTGCTTCATCACCCTCAGGAACGCTTCGGATACGGAATCCTCAGCCGCGTCGCAGTCGCCGAGTATCGCATAGGCTATCCTGTACATAGGCTGCTCGTAGATATCGTAGAGCCGCCGCAGTTTTTCGGATTCTGTACTTGTCATTCCGTCACCTCCCGTTTCTCTCTGTAGGGGTTACTGACCTTAGCGGAAAATGCGGGCTACCGAGCCAAAAACTTACGGCTCATATATGGTAACTGCGAATCCGCCAAAGGGGGCTCCCCTTGGACGTCCTGTATAATATAACGATTCAGAAGTCAGTTTTGTGACATATAATTTGGGGGAAATGTAAAGCTCCCGCGAAAAAAGCTCCTTCAGCGGGCTGCGACCCGAACTGAAGGAGCTTTAGTATTTTGCGATCTATCGCATATGAGTCGTTATTTCGTGGTTTCGGGGAGACTGTCTATCGCGTGTGCGTCAAGGCGCTGTATCGAGAGAGCATCCATCGCCGTAACGCCGTCGCCTGTGTTGCAGCAGTCTGCGTTAGCCGCACCTGTTGCAGTGAGTGCGTACTTGTCCTTGTTTGCTATAGACTGGAGGATAGCCACTGCGTCCGCAACAGTTACCTTCGTGTCGCAGTTTGCGTCGCCGATGAGGGTGACTGCGGCTGTGCTGCCCTGAGCTGTGGAGGATACGGGAGCAGTCGTGCTTGCGGAGCTTGCTGTCGTTGTTGTCGAGGAAGCCGCGCTTGCAGTGGTCGCTGCAGATGTGGAGGCGGTAGAAGTCGGAGCCTCGCCCGTGTGGTCGTACTCATAGACCATAGTTATCGAGTTGTAGGTCACGGACACGTCATCGCCGCTCGTGCTGTTTGCGGAGGACTTCCACCAGTCCTGGAATTCGATGTATGTGTCATTATATGTGGCATTCTCTATCTCTAAGCTTGAATCGCTCTTGGTGGGATCGGGGATAGTGAACGTGCCGTCCATTTCGACCTCCACGTCGCCCGAGCCGCTGTACGAGAAGGACTTGCTGCCCCAGCCTGCGAGCGTACCGTCGGACTTCACGAGCTGGTTGAAGCAGAGTCCGCCGCCGCCGCAGTACCATGCAGAGCCTGTTGAGCTGCTTGCTGTGCAGTTGATGATGACCTTCGTGAGATGCTCCTTGTCCTCAATGGGTATCATAGGAACGTCGTTGGGGGACATCTCAAGCTCGTCGAACTTGAACTCGACTGTTTTCGTCTCAATGTCGGGAGCAACGTACAGTGATGCGTCGCTCTCCTTGTCGGAGAGGACTACCTGTGCGAATGAGAGAGCGGGGAGCTCTACCGTTACCTTGTTGTCCTTGACTTCGTTGTCTATGCTTACGACTCTGATGTCGCTGTGATCCTGTGTTACGGCGTAAACTGTAGCGCTCTTGTAGGTGTTTGCCGCGCCTGTGAGCTCAATGGTCGCCTTCTCGGACTTCGCTGTGTCCTTGTTTGCGAGGACGAGAGTTACCTTGGAGTCGTCCTTGCCGTCGATAGCAGCGTAAGCGCAGGACTTGGAAACGTCCTCTGTCGAAGCTTCAACGAGGGTGTCGCCGAAAGCTGCGCCCTTGCCGTCGTAGTTGGTGTAGAGGTTGATAGCGGACGCTACGAACGGACACTCGGTGATAGTGCCCCAGTATGTTGCGAAGTAAACACCGTTGTCAGCGAACGAGCCGAGCACCTCAGCCTCTGCGATACCTGTTCTGATGTCCTTGCCCGTCTCCTTCTCCTTGGAGATGTTGCCGAGATTGTACTCGGAAACGGCTATCTTTGTGCCGGGGTAATACTTGTCGATGGACTTCTGTATAGCGGGAATGAAGGGGAAGAACTGTCCCGCCCACGGCTGGAGCCAGCTGTTCTCGACGTAGGAGTCGTCGTAGAGGCTTCTTGCCGCCTGAAGGATGTCGTCGTCACTGTTGAGTCCCTGCGAGTAGTAGTGCACGTCGATGACGTCGAGCAGACGTGTGCCGCTCTCCTTCTCGGCGTCAGCCATCTGCTTGAGGTAGTAGTCGAGGTACCAGTCGTAGTCGCCCTTTACTGCCTGCCACTCGGGGTCGGTGAAGCCGTTGCCGCTCTCGCCCGCGTTGATGCAGGGGAGCATACCCCAGAATGCGGGTCCGAATATCTCAGCCTTGGGGTCTACAGCCTTGACTGCCTTTGCGAGCTCTATCGACTTGGAAACGAGCTCGTTGTTGGTCATCTCCTCGGGGTGGAGGTAGGGATGAGTGTCATTCCAGAGGGCGGGCTCGTTGTCGAGCGAGTAGCCCTGTATGCCCGTTGCTGAGGAGGCGTCGCCGAACTTGTTCACGATGTAGTTGACGTACTCGTCCATATATACCTTGCCGTCGGTGAGGTCGGGCTCGGCGGCGAATGCACTGTCCTTCTTTGCTATGACTTCGTTCCAGCGTGCTGAGGGAGCTGTCTCTGCCTTCGAGACATCGCCGTCCTTGTCAGCGGAAACGTATCCCGCCATCTGGAGCGTTGCAAGCTTGTACTCGATATTGTACTTCGCCGCTATGTTTGAGAGCTTGGATACAGCACCAGCAGGACCGTCGCCTGCATCTCCCTGATTCGTGTCGGAGCTGTTGTGCCAGTCCTCGCCTGCGTTGGACCAGTTGGTCTCCCAGTTATAGCCTGTGAAGCGGTTGCCGCCCTGTCTGATATTGCTTACGGTAACGTTTTTGAGGCTTGCGGTATCGTATGCGTTCACGCCGTAGATGTACGGGCTTATCTCTTTCTTGGTGCCGTCGAGCTTTACTGTCACGTTCATTGTGTATGCGTCCTCGGCAGAGCCTGTTGCCAAAGGTAAAGACGATGCGGAAGCTATAGTGCATACACCTGCAAGCACAGCGGCTAAGCTTTTCTTTATCATGTTTTTATTCCTCCATTTTTTATTCCAAGGGCTCTGCCCTTGACCCGCCAGAAGCTCTGCCTCTGGACTCCGCTGGGACTCTGTCCCAGACCCTGCAAAGGGACGCAGTCCCTTTGAACCCAGCTACGATGCCGCTCGCAAGCTCGCTTACTTTGCACAAAAGGCAAAGTCTGCTTTCGGCGGGTAGCTGATAGGTTATTAAACCATGTTTTCTATTCGTTAGTGTCCTGCGTGTTATGCCTGAAAGGCGCTCTTGTCCATGTGTCGATATCGGGTTCGGGGAAGGATATGTAGTTGACGAGCGACTTCGCGAGCGTCAGTATGCCAACGAGAGGGACATTGTGCACATAGCCGTATATCGGGAAGGTCTCGCCGCCTGTGTTGGCTGTGAGCTGCCACATTATGCCGAGCCTTTCACAGCGGTCAACTATGACGGATACCGTCTCGTGCGGCATATCGAGCTCCTTCGAGATGCACTCCTTCGTCAGGATATTGTTCCTGCTCAGAGTCTCGGCGTAGGATATGACCTTCATCGCGTTTTCGTCCGACAGCAGCGAGAACAGCTCAAGCAGACGCGGTTCGATGGAAAAATAGCTGTTTATGCCGTTCTCGGGTACCCGCATAAAGCATACGTACTGCATATCGGGATTAAGCCGCGCGATGGCGAGCGCGTTGTCCGTGCGTACCTGTGCGTATGTCTCGCGGGTGAAGCTCTCGGGGAGACTTGCATGCTCGGGACTCGGTCCCGTCCTGAAAGCGCACAGGAGCGTGTATATCAGCTCCATAGCACGCTTGCCCTTCTCCGCCTCGTCGAGCTTGCCTACCTCCTCGATAACGGCTGTATTGAGGCTTATCTTTCCGTCCTCGTCCTTCAGCCCGAACAGAACGTCGAGGGAGACGTCCAGTATCTGCGACAGCTTCGGCAGAAGCTCGCAGTCGGGGTAGCTGCCCTTTTCCCACTTCGAGACAGCCTGCGGTGTAATTGATAGCTTCTGTGCAAGCTGCTGTTGTGTGAGACCTGCCCTTTTCCTGTATCTGACAAGGTTTTCGTTAAAGTTCAACTTCATTTTGAGAGCGTCCTCCCTTTTGTGAAATTGCGGGTGAATTGCGTAAACGTTTACAATTTAACTCTAATGTTCGTCCTTTGATTGTATTATAACACATCGTAAAGTTGATTTCAAGCGATTGTATCTTTATATTTTTCAACTGTAGGTTGAGCACGCGGACAAAATGTAGGGGCGGATATTATCCGCCCGCAAAAACCGATAAACCAATGGCAACACAATGTAGGGACGACCGGCGGTCGTCCGTTGATTTATGTAGGATTCGCGGACGCGCAATGCGCGTCCCTACAATGTCATAGTTTGTACGTTCTTGTGATGACCTTTTCGCCGAGCTGATACGTCACAATGAGCTCGCTGTCGTCTATCGCGGCGGAGAGCACCTCCGCACCGCGCATTCGCATTATGCCGCCGAGCAGACGCATCTCCTCGTCGCCGTAGAATGCCATATCGTCCGACGTGAACAGCACGCTTCCCGCTGCGGCGTTGACCTCGCCGAGCGCCATTTTCTGCGGTATCGTCAGTGTGTTTCCGTCGCTCCTCAGTATGAATACATCGGGGTCGCTGAGGAATGCGCGTCCGTTGAGCTGACGGCGGAAAACGGTGTCGAGTATGGTCGTCCTCGTGCTGATACGCTCTCGGTGAGCAAGGCGCATAAACGGCTTGTCGTCCCAGTCGGGCGAGACGTCACAGCCTATGCGGCAGTAGTCGGCTCTGCCGAATGACGAGGCGAGCGGTACTCCGCACGCGAGAATGAACGCGTCGCCTGCGCACTCGCGGAGGAAGTCCATAGCGTCAGCCATGACCTGTCCGCGGGTCTTGTCGCGGCGGGGAAGTATGCACGCCGCATAGAGGAAGTCGAGCTTCAGGAGCTTGAATCCCCACACGTTGATAACGGTGTCGAAGACGTCGCGGAGGTAGTCGCGGACGTCGGGATTGTAGATATCGAGAGCGTAGAAGCCCGACCAGTTCGAGCCGCCTCTTACGTAGGAGCCGTCGTCGTTTTGCAAAAGCCAGCTCTTGTGGGTCATATACAGTATCGAATTCTCCTCGCACACGAACGGCGCCAGCCATATTCCCGCGAGCATTCCCGCTTCGGTGATACGGTCAGCCTCCGCCTTCATACCCTCGGGGAATTTGCCGTGGTCGGTGTAGAGCCAGTCGCCAACGACCGACTGCCAGCCGTCGTCTATCTGGAAGACGTCCGCCTTGTACTTCTGCTCAGCCATTGCGCGGAGGTCGGCTCCGATGATGTCGGAGCTTATGCTCTGATAGTGGCGGTACCAGCTGGTGTAGCCGTATATCGGCTTTGCCTCGGGACGGAGCTTAACTCCGAGAAGGTCAAAGTAGGAGTCGAATACCTCCTTCTCCGAGCCGTCGGTGAGAAGGAGCTTCAAGCCCTCGTATCTGCCGTTTATCGCGAGCCCGCGGCAGTCCTTCGTGAAGATGAGCTCGTCGGAGTAGGTCTTCGTCCTTATGAGGGTGAAGCCGCAGTCCTCAGACAGCGAGCCTACGAAATTGTAGCTCTCGCCCGTGCGGATATAGCCGTAGCTCCAGCCGTGGAGCTCGCCCTGTGCGCCCGAGTAGCCAGTGAAGCTGTAGTCGCCGTACTGCGAGAAAGCCTGTTTTTCGGCGATATTGTGAGGAATGTGGTCGATGCCCTTCATCTTGTCGTATATCGTGTGCTCGTAGGAGTCCGTCCACGACTGGTAGCCGTTGAGGAAGATGCGGTCGGACTCGCAGTAGCCGAAGCGGAACTGCGCGGTGAGCTCGGTTATGATTATCTCGTCGGAGCTCTCCACCGAGGCGGTGAACACGTCGCCCTCTGTGGAGATATTGAGCGATACGAGGTCGCTCTTTATGCTTCGGCGGGTATGGACGGTGAATGTCTCGTCGCCGTATTCATACGAAAATGTAACGGATTCAAGCTTTATCATCAGCAATAGCCTCCCTTGAAGCGCCGCGGGTCACACCTTTTTCAGGAAGTAAACGGCGGCTTCTATAACTGTTTCGAGCTCCTTCGTAGCCAGTGAAAAATCGTCGGAGGGGAGAAGGTCGCCCTGTATCATCTTCTTGCACAGCTCCATATACGTGTGCGCGAACGACAGGTAGAAGAGCTGGATATTCTCTATCTCGCGTATACTGCCGTCCTCAATGCCTGCAAGGTAGGCTGTCTCGAATACGGGGTAGAAGTTGATTATCGCCTTGTCGTAGGCGACGAGCTTCTCCTTGGGGACGTTCTCGCGTATTATCATCAGGTCGAACTCGCCGAGGAGCTTCATAAACGCGGGGTGTGCCTCGTAGAGGACGATGAACATACGCATAAGGTCGGAGCACTGCTTCAGTCCCGTCTGCTTCTTGAACACGGGCGACTCGAAAACGCCGCCGAACATCTTTTTCAGCTCCTCCCACAGGTGGGTCATCGCGGCGATGGTTATGCCTGTCTTGGTGCCGAAGTAGCGGTAGAGCGTGGCAACTCCTATCCCGCACTCGTCGGCGATATCGGTCATCTTCACATTTTCAATTCCGCTGCGCAGGAACATCTGAGCACTCACCTCGACAGCGTGGTGGATACGTTTACTGCGGAAATTCTGCGGTGTATACTCGTTTTCCACTTGACAAACCTCCTCTTTTATGGTAAAATAAAAGTAGCATATGATAGCTTTACTATCAATGATAGACTATGACTATCATTTGATAGATATAGTCTATCACATTTCTATATTATTGTCAATAGCTTTCGGAACAAAACCGACAGAGCAGTGCGGGAGGCGCAGTATGGATATCGGTCTTCGCCGCGGAACCGTAGCGGTCGTGCAGCACAGAGCCGAATGGGAAACGGCTGCGGAGCAGACGGTCAGGCTGCTGAGGGATATTCTCGGTGATACTGCCGCAGACGTGCAGCACGTCGGGAGTACGGCGGTAAAGACTATCTGCGCGAAGCCGATAATAGATATTGCCGTCGGAGTGCCCGTGCTCGACGATATACTCGGGTTTAACGATGTTCTTGCAGAGAACGGATTCATCTTCCGCGGACAGGACGTGCCCGAGCAGTATCTCTATGTGTGCGGCACGGACGATGTGAGAACGCACCATATCCACGTTGTCAGCTGCGGCTCGGAGGCGTGGGAGAATTACGTGAATATGCGGGATTATCTGAACTGCCACGCTGAGGAAGCGCAGGCGTATTCAGCGCTGAAGCAGCGGCTGGCTGAACAGTATCCCAACGACAGAGCGGCGTATACCGCGATGAAAAGCGAGATGATAGGCGAGCTCCTGCGCAGGGCGAGACAATGGCGTGGGGCTGACATACAAAGGGAATACCCTGTTTTTTCGGGGAAATGAGCCTGATTCGGACAGGCTCGGGGATGAGCGGACTTGTTTGATAACGTGAAGTATAGATGTCCGCGTAAAAGCTCCCACATCGCATTGCGGTGTGGGAGCTTTTTTCGCCTATTCCGTCCGAGCCGCACGTACTGTTACGCGCGTCCTGCCGCTGAGGTCGCAGGTGAAGAGCGTGAGCTGCCAGTCGGTGACGCTCCCGCCGAGCATAGAGCTGATATCCGTGCCGTCAACGCTCTCGGTTGTGATGACCGTATACCGCGTGCTCACGCCTTCGCAGTCCGTGAAGACGAGCTCATCACCGTCGGCGAGCTCCTTTATCCTGCCGAAGTGGCTGTTGTAGTTGTGCGCCGCGATGACGAGGTCGCCGCCCTCGGCAGTGCCTCTGTATCTGCACGGCGACGTTCTCAGTGCGGGATAGCTCAGCTCGCTCGCAACGGGGAGCTCCAGTCCGAGCGAGGGCAGGCTGAGATAGCCGCAGTATAGCCGTCCGTCGAGCTCTATCGTCGGGAGCTCGGGAGCTGCCGTGGTCGTCGTCTCATAGGGGGCGAAGAGGTCGGGCTCGGCTGTAGATACCGTGGCTGTCGTGGTAGTCACAGGCTCGGGGATAGCTTCCTTCAGCTCCGCGAGAGTGCTCTCGGACTGCCTGTATGCGCGTTTGTTCTCGGATATGTTATATAAGCAAAGGAACAGTGCTGAGAGAATCAGCACTGTTCCGATCGCGATAAAAACTGTTCGCAGTTTATTCTTCATCGTCTTTCCTCTTGGGTATCGCAAGACCTATGGTGATGAACACAAGTCCGCCTGCCGAAAGCGGCAGTATCGGCCACCACAGCTGTCCCGTCTGCGGGAGCTTCGGCTCTGCGGTGGAGGTCGCCGTCGTTGTTGTGGTCGGCAGCGGCTTCTTCTCGGTAGTCATCAGTGCGGCAGTGGTCACAGTGGTTGTCGTCGTGGAGACTGTCGAAGTCGTTGATGCAGTGGTTGAGGTCGTCGTGCGCCTGCCGGATCCGCCGCCGGTTTTACGTGCGGGATTGTAGGTGTTCTTTATAAGGTACTGCGTGGAGTTGTAGTCGATGATGACCTCGTACTTCACGGGTATCTCGCGCTCGACTACGCGCCATTCAGCCTCGGGGTCGAGGTTCTCCCACCTGTACTCCCAGTTGTTGTCAAGGCTGAGGGTGATGGTGTCGGTGAGCACCTCGTCCTTGTAGAGGTCTACTGTTACGTCAACGGGACGCATCTTTGCGCCGTCCTCGTTGTCCACCCACACCTTCTTAACAGTGTAGTACGACTGTTCGCCGGCGAGGGTGCTGTTGCTGTACATCTTCGGGAATATTTCGCTCTCGCCTGTATCTCCCGCCTTGACCTCGAAGAGGAGGGGGGACGCCTTGTAGAGATTGTGCTCTATCTTGACGCTCTTGGCTACCGCGAGGTAGAGTCCCGTCTCCAGTGCGGAGAATGAAGCTGTGCCGTCGTCGGCGGTGTCGCATTCCGCGAGGCAGGGCAGCTCGTCGCCGATCACGAAGCTCTCAAGCGCCTTTGCCGTACCGTTGATGTTCTCGGAGGTGAGGTCGCTGAGGTTGACGGGGTAGTCCTCATAGTCGCCCGTGAGGACGTATTCGTTGTCGATGACCTCGCCGATACGGTATATCTTCCAGTGTATGCCCTCGATTGGCTTGCTGCCGCTTATGCACACGAGCGAGGTCGTGTTGTCGGCTGACGAGGCGGCTTCGGGCACGAACGTGATGATGAGCGAAAATGCCGCGACAACGCTCATCAGAGCCGCCAGTATTCTATTGTTCTTCGGCATTTTCATCACCTCTCATTCCTCCTTTTCGGAGGCAGCTTTTTCTTTTTCGCGGGCAGCTGCGGACTTGCTCCGCGAGCCCAGCTTGTCGTAGATCAATATGAGTACCATAGCTATCAGCAGCAGCGGTATCGCTGCTATAGGTGCAACTATCAGCGTATCGATCTTGTACGCCTCGTTCTTCACGAATACCTTCTTCTTGACCTCGGCATTTTCCGTGCGGACTCCGCGCACCAGCAGTCGGTGCGTGTTGATACCGTAGGGTGTGCACGTCATCAGCGTGCAGCAGTCCTTCCCGTTCACGATCTGAAGATCGTCAGCCTCGGTCGGCAGAACTATCCTTATCTGGTCAACCCTGTAGGTCAGGATCTGGTCGAGTATCGTTATCGTGAACTCGTCGCCCACCTCAAGCTCGTCGAGGTCGGTGAACAGCTTTGCGCTGGGGAGTCCGCGGTGTCCCGAAAGGACGCAGTGTGTGGACTCACCGCCGACGGGAAGGCTCGTGCCCTCGAGGTGTCCGACACCTACCTGAAGCACTTCCTTTGAGACTCCGTGGTATATCGGGAGCTCCACGCCTATCTTGTCGATGTCGATATAGCCCATAATGCCTGTGCCCGTGATGTCGAGTGTGTCGTTGTAGCCCGTGACATCCGACGGGGTATAGAAGGCGTCGGGCAGTGCGGAGCGCAGCCTGCTGTTGTAGTCCGCGGCTGAGTTGAGTAAGCCGCTGAGCTTTTCATCGTCGGAGTTGGTCAGCACCTCGTTGTATGTGGCGATGACCCTTGATGCGTGCTTGGAATTGATGTAGTTGCTTATCGCGGGATATAGCAGCACGGACGACCCAATGAGGAACATTGCAATTATCAGTATGCTGAATAGGTGCTTCTTCATTGAGTCCTCCCTGCCGCGATACGGCGGCGGAAGCGGAGCGCCTCCGCCGCTGTGCGGTTATTTAAGGTTTACTTTTCCTTGATGTTCATTCTCTTTCTCACGATGAGGAGTACGAGTGCGCCTGTGATCATCAGGCTGCCGACGATGTAGAATACCGTCGTGCCCATGCCGCCTGTGCCAGGGAGGGTGACGCCTTTGTTGTTTTTAATAGCAACAGATATCACACCATTAGTGATTGAGGCATTTGTAATTCCGGTCTGAGAAACTGTGCCTAATCCATAGGTTGCGTCACTATGCTCGGCAGTTATTGTAAATGAAATAGGATCAATGCCATTATAGTTGGCAGGGGGTGTTGTTTCTACAAGCTTATAGGTACCATCGTCAAGACCCTTGAAGTTGAACTGTGCAGCATCAGCCAACTGGATCTGCTGGACTTGATCCCAACCCGTTGTAGCGTCGATATCGGCTGCATTTGCAGTATCTGTCCACTTGTAAAGCGTGAACGTTGCTCCGTTAAGAGCATTTCCATCATCATCAGTTTTGTTTACTGTCAGCTGATATGTAAATACTACATTCTTTGATTCAGGTGTGTCACCTGTGGGCGGAGTAGTAGGAGGTGTAGTCTCACCCGGTCCCGGAATTGCGGTCCAGTTAGGATCGTTAGCATAGGTGACTTTATATGAGTTGGGGTTGCCCGGAGCTCCGATCACAACCGCATCTCCGGTAAGCTTGGCTGTGTATCTGATAGTAATAGTCTGATTAGCAGCCATCGACGGTGCGGTCGTTTTCAGATCTGCTATTTCGTACTTATATATCGTTCCTCCTGTTGGAGCTGTAAAAGTACCGCCTGTTTCAGTTGAGCCTTTGGCGACAAATTCGATAGCTGTTCCTGCTGTGGTAGTATCACCGTACCAGATTTTTACACTGTCAGTGTTTAATGAAAGTCCTGCACACATATCATCCCAGAATGTAACGGGATACTTTTCATATCTCGCATAGTCGGAAGGAAGCGTGAAAGTCAGCACGTAAGGAATGTCGTCGCCGATATCATAGTCGGCAGTTTTTGTATGGGTATCTGCTGCACCTGTGGAATCATTTGTATCAGCAACAGTTTTGCCGGAAGAAGGTGTATTTTCCTTTGCAGTTAAGGAAATCGTACCTGCAACCTTGAGCAGATTGAAGGATTTGGGAGCTACTGTTCCTTCCTCTTTGACAATGTAGTATCCGTCATTCACGGTAGTATCTGTAGTGGAAACGGTGATCCCATCACCCGTTACGTATTTTCCGATTACTCTCGCAAATTTCTCTTGCTGTGCAACAGTCGAAAGGCTGCCGATCATCGTAGCGAGCTCCGTAGGGGTAGTATCAACCGTGAGGGAAGCAAAAGCAGTGGAATCAGCGCTCTTTAGTGCAGCAACTAATCCGGAAGTAAGCTTACCGCTCGTATCAACAGGTAAATTGGCACCAAATGTAATATTTGTAAGAGTGTTTTCAGCAGTATAAGTACCTGAAATAAGCTGGTAAGCTTTGTAGGTGTTGGTACTGTCTGCGGCAGGTGTGACTTTAATTGTACCCGCAAAAGCAGGCATAGCCATTGCTCCAGCCGAAACAGCGAGTACCGAAGTCATAAGGACTGCCGATAGGCATTTAATTGATTTTTTCATAGCATAATTCCTTTCGTTTATTATGAAGTCGTTAATCTTTTTGTGTGTGGAGATCATCGTTCAGCGCGATACCTCCTTTTTTCTTCGCCTGTACAGCAGGAGCAGTGCTCCCGATATCATCGCCGTTCCGAAGATGATGTACGGCAGCTCGCCCGTTCCGCCTGTGGAGGGGAGGGTGTAGGTGTGATGATTGGTAAAGTAGAAGTTACTCAAATCTGACGTTATTTCCGCTGTCAGCTTATTGGTTGCAGGATCCTCGGAGACTGTGATATTCAGTTCGATCACCTTGTCATCATATATGATACTGGGATCATCACCTGCTATTTCCTTAATTTTGTAAGGATAAGTTCCTGCCTTCTCGAAATGCAGACTATCGAATGTTACGATCTTGTCAGCACCATTAGTCGCTGTTGACAGCAGATTATCTTCCGAATCATAAACACCGAACGTAAACTGACCTGCCGAAATACCTCCGCCTGTCAATTCTTTTTCAAGGTCGAATTCAACCAGAGCCGAAAAAGCCATGATAGTGAAGTCAAGACCTGTGTGGTTCGGGCACTTGTTATAAGCATCCAAAACCGCCTGATGATTCATATTGAACAGTACGCTGTCGAGAATCTTGTCATCTCGATCGGTTATGGGAACAGTCGCTCCTTCTACCCATGTAGTGCCGTTGGAGCTTGTATAGGTTGTTTCAGATTTTGGCTCCAGTGTTAACTCAACATCGAATACAACGTGGTCGACATCTGAGGGATAGAATTTTATTCGTCCAATAGAATCCCAATTAAGTCCGCCGTCAGCATATATTTCATATTTTGAAGTAAACTCATACTGCGGTGAGCCTTTGGGGACATTGGGGTCGACGTAGTATTCACTCCCTGCATATCCGGTTATTTCATCCTTGGGATATGGATCGTTATTCTTATCATAGAATTGACAGGTCTCGCTATCGTCTTCTGATTGATACAGAACACTTCCGTTTACTCCGGAAACATATGCTCTGTATTCAGAAACGGTTTTTTCATATGACCCGTTTTTATTTCTTTTCAGCTTCGTAACAGTATATTTTCCGCCGTCGGCAATTTCGATGTCTGCATGGTCAAGGAACTCGTGACTTGCTTTGGGGATTTTGACATACATCGTTCGGATGAGATTATCGTCCTTGTCCTTAAGCTCAATAGCGACGTTAATATCCTCGTCAGTGGTATTATGGGCTGTTAATGTTACATTGATTGAACCGTTGTCAGCGCTCAAAGAGCCTGATTCTATGGAGAGTGCGGAACTGTTGGAAAGCACCAATTTGGCACCGTCTATGTCTCCTTCGGGCACATGTAACGTAAGATTGTCGCCGTCGAATAATTGGTAAGGATAATAGTATGGACTGTTAGCTATGTAGCCATTTTGTTTAGATATCCACCCTGTTGCAGCACTTACCCATTCATTGATTCTGTCAATATCTCTTTCGTGCAGTTCATCCTTAACATACATCTGGTGCTTAACTTCAACATTAATGGTTTGACCGTTGACGGTAATTGTTGTTTTACCATGTTTTGCGGCTGTAAACGTTACATCGGTATTGCCGTTTTTATTTGTTGGCGTTCCCTTAGTCAGAACGGTTGAATCAGCAACGGTGAAATCGGAACCTCTGTTCTCGCCGTTTAGGCTTAGTGTATAGCTCTCGCCTTCGAGCAGGTAAATCGTTTTGTCAGAGCTGTTGTTAAGTTCATTCATTGCAGTGTCAAGGAGCTTTCTTTCAGTCCCTACATACATATAAACGGGTGAGTCGACGACTCTTAAATACAATGTATCCACGTCAACAGCAACATTTTCGTCGCTTTCGCTTTTTTTACGTACCACTATATATAGTGGCGAAGTGTCGCTGCTTGTAGTTGCGGTACTTCCAGTAAACTTTGCCTTTAATTTGCCGTCATGTATTCGATCTTGAAGATACCAATTGGGGGATTCTTCTCCAACAGTGAAATCGGAAGCACGAATGATTCTGTGTGTGTTTGAAGGATAGTCATTTCCAACGACTGTAAACCAGCAATCGGTATAATCATCATTTTCGTACCAGATTTCAATATCTTCTCCGACACCTATGATGTACGGATTACCAGCTGAGTTATTACCCTTGGCTCCATTTGCCATAACAAGCTTACTCTTTTCTGTGGCTTCATGTGCCGTAACAACATAAATCGAAAAACTATCCGTTGTGAACTCCGCACTATCAGCTGAAACATCAGCGTCGGCTATCTCTTGAACATCGCCGTCGTCGGTCACGTGCAGCAGCGAGAATTCGCCGTCCGTGAGTGACTGCTCCTCGGGGAGGACGATGCTCACGCTCACGAGCGAGCCCTCAGCGGGCTCGAGCTCGGTGCCGTCGGGAGCGGTGAACGTTATATCCACCGCGACCGCATCTACGTTTTCGGCGTCCTTACCGAGTCGGTCGGAAGCGGTCTGAATGGCTTCATCTCGAGAGATATCGAACACACTCATAACCGTGTCGTAGGGGAAGGCTCTCCAATCGGCGTGAGCCTCTACGCGAATGCCCGATTCACTTTCCGCGTTGAAATCAAGCTGAGCGGGCTCCTCGGGAAGAACGGGCGGCTCGGCGGTGATACCGTCGAGTGAGACCATACCGATGAGGCGCTCGTCAGCGGCGGAATATACACATTCCGCGACGCTTCCGTCGGTGTCGCCCTCAATCACGATGAGCTCGTCCTCGTCTGCGGAAGAGACTATACACGACCTGTCAGCCTTTCCGTCGGTGTCGCAGTCCATCAGGAGGATATCACCGCGCTGTGGCGAGCCTCGTGTCACAGGAGTGATCAGCCCCGCATTCTCGAGCTCGAGCGACCACGCCCAGCAGCCAGAACCGCTGGGAATATCCTCGTCGGAAACTCCCGCATAATCCATACAGAAGTAGGTGAACATCGTGTTCCACTCGCCGTAGGGATTGCCGTACCACGCGCCGTAGCGGGTGTAGCCGTTATGCGTCTCGCCGTCCTCTGCGTGGACGAAGTTCACACTGCTCTCGGTGTAGCCGAGCTGCGATTCCGCTATGCGAGCGACGTTTTCGCCCGCGATGTCGGTCAGCGGCGGCAGTGTGGCCTCCCACACGTCGGGAGTTTCGAGCTCGGAGGAAGCAAGCTGAGTCACGTTGATGTCTTCGCCCGAATCGTCGGCTGCGGGAAGATTCGCATCGACCATAGCTGTGCCGATACCTCTCAGCTGCCAGAAGACGCTGCCCGAAACTAATACGGACAAGGCGGTAGCAACACACGCGAATTGTCTGCGCCTCTTTTTGGCTCTACGCGCACTTTGTATATACAATTTTAAAGGCTTATCCAATGTGATGCCACCTCCTTTACATTTATAATCGGATTTTATTCAGCTTGATTTTTTGCTTTCCAGATGCGCAGTACCTTCTTTCCTACCATCTGGTCGTAACTTACGCAGCCTATCGCGGAGCTGCGGCTGTCTATCGAGGTCTCGCGCCTGTCGCCGAGCAAAAAAAGCTTTCCGTCGGGAACCTCATAGGGGAACGAAATATCGCACTCTCCGAGGCTTTTTTCTATGACATACGGCTCGTCGAGCAGCTCACCGTTTACGGAGACGTTCCCGTCTGCGTCTATATCGATTTTATCGCCCGGAAGCCCGATGACTCGCTTCAGAAGGAGCTTGTTCTGCCATGCGACGCAGCAAAGCTGACCTGTAGAAAAATGTTTCGTTTTTACAAGAAGTATAATATCGCCGTTGCTGAGAGTGGGTTCCATACTGTCACCTGAGACTTGGATCACAGGCAGAAACAGCGTTGACAGCAGTACAGCGGCAGCAGCGACCACGATAAGTACGGAGACGGTGCTTGCGAGCACTTTGCGGAGCTTTGCGCGGTAAGCAAGCTTATTGTGGACCGCCCTGACCTGTTCGGTCGGAGGCAGCTCATCACTGTTCGCATCGTCAACGTCCATCATTTTATATACGAGGTCAACGAGCTCGCGCTTATTGAGGTCTTTGAAGTCTTTATCAGCCATATATGCACCTGCACGGAAAAACAGAAATATTACTGTAAGTAAATTATAGCATTATTTCGTTTAAAAATCAAGTTAAATGTAGAAAAAACTTGCACAAAAATAATATACCAAATTTGACATATAAAATAAGCGGTATGATAGAGCCGCGTTTATTGTCGGCTTGGAGTGAAAAAACGTTTAAAAATATGAAAATCCGACAAAATATCAACAAAGTTAGAATGACAAAATGGTAAATATAATATTATGAAGAAAGTGTTAAAAAATAATTTTTTGAAATATATTCATATTGTGCACCAAAAAGTCAGAATGTGAGTTGAAAACACAGCAGGGGAAGTGTATAATACAATCAGAAACCAAAAGCAAAATTTGTCTGCTCAATCTGCACAATCGGGCGGACGGTGAATGCTGAGGCGGGGCTTGCTGCCGATAGGATAGCGCGGCGCGGCTGTAATAATCCTTTTGCTATCCGTATTCCTATTGTAATAGAGGGCGAATCAGAACAGTCTTATCTCCTTTGGGTTTTGGAGTTAAGGCTGTTGCTCTTTTATAGGGGTATATGGCAGTTGTGCGAATTCGCTAAAAAACGGCGGAGATTTCTTCCAAAGTTTGAGTTGACAAAGCTGCAGAACGGTGGTATAATAACATTACTGTCGAACGCGGCAAGGCGATACGGCAGCGGCACAGCATCTTGAAAATTGAACAATGCTAAGAAAAAGTAACGACCCTTGAGATTCTTTTGAGGGATCAGAAGAATGAACTCAAGCAAAGAGTAAAAAATGCGCAGTAATAACGCAAGCGTTATTGAACAGGATTGAAG
>JAFXXD010000042.1 GCA_017542475.1 Ruminococcus sp.
TAGCCCAGAGCATAATCTCCTACGGACAGCAGGGGGACATATTCACCGTAAGCGGCTGGTGCAGCGCGTTAAGCGTCGCAAGCGGTTTATCCCTGTTTGAGCCGAGGATAGGAGTACGCTTCCGCAACGCAACGAACAGCAGCTACTCTGAGTGGCAGAGAGCATTTTTCTCAATAAACAGAAGCGGCTGGCACTGCGTTAGCGCGCAGATAACAGCCCCGTTCCTGTTCAACCAGATACAGGTAGGCGTGTTCTACGGCAGGAACGACAATACGGCGCTGTATACGCACATAAGCCTGTACAAGGAGCTGTACGGGGAGAGCTACGGCTTTGACTCAGCAGGGAACATCCTGTCGGTAAAGGAGCTTACGAACCAGCTGAGCGCAGCAACTTATGACAGCTATGACAACCTGCTCAGCTACAGGCAGCCGGGCAGCGGGAGCACGGAGAAGTATCTGTTCACATACGGGGAAGGCGACACGGCAAAGCGGCATTTGCCGTTTACCGCTACCACTCCGGAAGGCGTGAAGACCGCAACGACCTATGACAGCTACGGTAACGCGCTCACCGCAACGATCCAGGAGAACAGTACTTCCCCGCTCATAAAGACGGAGACGGAATACACCGCCAACGGCAACTATGTGACCAAACAGAAGGACGCAAGAGGCAACGAGGTCACAAACACCCTTGACGCGAACGGCAAGGTGTTGAGCGTGACTGATCCCGCCGGGCAGTCCGTGGGTTATACCTACGACAGTTCCAACAGGGTGACGAAGGTCGAGACAAGCTACACGCAGGGCGGACAGAGCCGCGTGAGCAAGAACGAATACACCTACGAGAACGACAGAATAAAGACGGTAAGCCACAATACCACGGACAACGCAAACAGCGACGTGCGCTATACGTTCAACTATGATCAATTAGGCAGGAAGACCAGCGTGACCGTGAGCAACGGAAGCGGGAGCGCTACCGAGCAGGCACTATCTACGAACGTCTACAGCGCGGACCGCAGGAGCCGGCTGGAGGAAGTGCAGTACGGCAACGGCGGTAAGGTAAAGTACAGCTATGACGATTTTGACAGAGTAACAGGTGTAACGCACGATAGCGACACCGCCCCCAAGTTCACCTACGAGTACGATGCCAAAGGCAGAGCGGCAGTCGTAAGAGACGCCACAGACGGCAGCAGCATCCGCAACAACTACGACCAGACGGACAGACCCACGGAGAGCGAGCAGCGGGACGGCAATGACAACCTCAAATACAGGACGCTGATAGAGTACGACGTCAAGAACAGGGTCAAGGCGTTCAATGAAGCTACCGACAGCGAAACATACAAGACCGGATATACCTACGACAAGGATAACCGCGCAACAGAAGTAAAGTACAACAGCAGCAACAGCACAAAGGTGAACTACACCTACGACAAGCTGAACAGGATAACGAACAGGACGGTCACCAACGGCACAGCCTATGCCACGCAGTTCGGGTATGTACAGGGCGCATCTGCCTATGGCACAAACGCCACTACCCCGCTTGTACAGAGCATTACGCAGGGCAGCGGTACGAACGCGCTGAACTTCACCTA
>JAFXXD010000043.1 GCA_017542475.1 Ruminococcus sp.
AGTTTCGCGGTTCAGTTTTTCTGAGCCGCGATTTTGTTCCCGCGCAGGCGGTCATTCATTTTATTCAGCTGATACAGGTGGGGAGCCCCCGCCGGCAAGTTCGCGCTCCAGTTTTTCTGGGGCGCGATTTTGTTTCCGCGCCACATACTGTTTCTAATGCGTTTCTGTTCTATTCACTATATATGAAAAACCCGCCTTATCGGCGGGCTTTGTGTTATCAGCGTTTCTTATAGATGACCAGCTCGGGATTTGCGCCGTCCTTTTCATAGGTCGCGACAAGCAGAAAATCCATATTTGCAAGGACGCCGAAGCACCTCTCTCCTCCGAACTCACATTCGAGCTGCGTACCGAGATAAGTCGTGTTATCGTCAAGAAACTTCACAGTTGAGCCGTTCGGCAGCCTGTACGGGAGATTTACATAGCTCCCGACAAGGGCGTTGAGCTTCTCTACCTTCGGCATACCCTCGATGTGCAGGTCGTTTATCTCGCCGATAAGCTTCTGCTTGAAGGCTTCAAACTCGCCGCCGTCACTGAGCTCCTCATAGCGCTTCCAGTAGTCGAGCTTCGGGAGCGTATCGCGCAGATAGGCGCGTATCTCCTCTTCGCTGTGACCCTCGCGCGGCATATGCTGAACGCAGACGTCGATGAGGTCATTGAGGTCGCTGTAGGTGTATTCGCCGTCAGCATAGCACCATTTGCAGTATTGCTCGTTCGGGGAGCCGTCCTTTTCGCGGCTGATTATCGCCTCTTCAAGAGGCATACCGCAGCACTGGCACACCTGTACACGCGGAGCTCCGAGCAGCGTGTTGATTGAGACATCGAACACCTCGGACAGCAGCTTAAGCGTCTCGGTATTCGGGACAGTCTCGCCGTTTTCCCAGCGCGAGACAGCCTGACGGGTCACAAAGACCTTTTCCGCGAGCGCGTCCTGTGACAGACCTGATTTCGTGCGAAGCTCATAGAGTATTTCTTTTGTTTCCATTTTGGCATCCCTCCTTGCTCATATTATACTGCCCGACGGCTGTTCCGTCAAGCAACGGGCAGTTGCTGCGATGGTAGCTATTCCACCGCCACGTATTCGAGAATGTCCGCGACCTCGGGCTGCGTCAGCGATTCGACATACAGCAGCTCATAGGGGTGGCTGAAATGCCCGAGCTTTTCGCGGAGCTCCATTATCTCCTCGGCTGTATCCTCGTCCACGTGCGGGAGCAGTACAAGCGTGTCAACGTCCGCTGTATTGATGTTTATGGGAGCAACGTCCTCGAGAGTGAGCGGCGGCTCGGTCTCCTCGACCTCCTCCGTAGGCTCGATATCGGGCTTTGTCGGCTTCTCGGTCGTGACAGCCGTTGTATAGACAGGGTCAACGACATAGATGTGCTCACGTATATTCGCGAACGTCGCCTCGCCGATACCCGATACATCCATCAGCTCCTCAATGTTGAGAAAGCGCCCGTGCTCCTCGCGGTAGGCGACGATTTCGGCGGCGAGGTGCTCGCCTATGCCGCTGAGCTGAGTGAGCTCCTCGGCGGTCGCGGAGTTGATATCGAGCAGCAGAAACACGGTCGTTGACTCGATTTTTGCTGTGGTCGGAGCAGCGGCAGCCGTTTTGCTCGTATGCACCGATGTTGCGACGGTTGAAGCCTCTGCCGTGTCCGTTATGATGACGGCTTCTCTGTCCTCTCGGCGGTAACCGTCGGCGAAGCGCCACACCGCCGAGCCCGCGAGCATTACACCCGCGGAGATTATCAGCAATGCTTCTTTATTGCGGTTTTTCGGCATATCCTCACCGCCTTGTTTTGCAGATTATGTCAGCTTATATCTCCCACTCGTCGCAGAGCTTGTTTATCGCCTCGGTTAGCTTGCGCATATCCGCATTCGCTCTGCCGTCGGAGAGCTTGATAAGGCGCGAGAGCCTGTCTGACGCGGAAACGAGGTCGCTGTAGGCGACGCTTACATTGCCGAGACGCTCCTTCTTCGGGAGCGGCACGGGCTCGGCGTCAACGGTTATCTCGCCTGATATAAGGTCGAATTCAGCCCCGCTGTATGGAGCGTAAACGTCCGCCCCGAGCTCCTCGCGCAGGTGCTCGGCGAAGCTGTCGGCAGAGGTCATCTCTCCGTGGTTGATGAAGAACTTTTTGACGCCGCTTACTGCACGTGCCCACTCGGTCAGACCGTTCACGTCTGCGTGACCGCTTACGCCCGGCAGCTGCTTTATCTCTGCTGCGACCTTGACAGTCTCGCCGAAGAGCTTGACCTTTTTAGCTCCCTCGATGAGAGAGCGTCCGAGGGTGTTAGCCGCCTGATAGCCGACGAAAAGTATCGTATTTTCGGGCTTCCAGAGGTTGTGCTTGAGGTGGTGCTTGATACGTCCCGCCTCGCACATACCGCTCGCGGAGATGATGACCTTCGGGCGGATGTCCTCGTTTATAGCGCGGGAATCGTCGCTTGTGACGGTGCGTATCAGGTCATCAAAGGTTATCGGATTTATACCGCGGCGCACGAAGGAGAGAGCCTCCTCGTCGTAGCAGCTCTCGCGGTTGTTGATGAAGATGTTGGTAGCTTCGTTTGCGAGCGGGCTGTCCACGTAGACGGGGAATTCGTCGTGACCCTTGATGAGCCCGTCGTGCTTTATCTGGCGCAGGAAGTAGAGCATCTCCTGCGTCCTGCCGACCGCAAACGACGGTATGATAACGCTTCCGCCGCGGTCGAAGGTGGTCTGGAGCACCTTGGTCAGCGCGGTGACGTAGTCGGTGGGGCGGTCGTGGACGCGGTTGCCGTAGGTGGACTCCATAACGACGTAGTCGGCGGAGTCGATATACTGCGGGTTGCGGATAAGCGGCTGATGAACGTTGCCGATGTCGCCCGAGAATACGATAGTACGTGTTTCGCCGTCCTCGGTCATGGTGAGGATAATGCTCGCCGAGCCGAGAAGGTGTCCCGCGTCGCGGAATCGGATAGTGATACCCTCGGATATCTCGGCGGGAGTTTCGTATTCGTGCGGCACGAAGAGCTCTATCGCGCCGATAGCGTCGTCCATGGTATAGAGCGGCTCGTAGTCGTCCTCGCCGCGGCGCTGAGCCTTTCTGCTGCGCCATTCGGCTTCAAATTCCTGTATGTGCGCACTGTCGCGGAGCATAACGCTGCAAAGGTTGGCAGTAGCGGTCGTGGAGTGTATCGGACCGCTGAATCCGCCCGCATAGAGCAGCGGGAGCAGTCCCGAGTGGTCGATGTGAGCGTGCGTGAGGAGCACGAAGTCGATATCGGCGGGAGCAACGGGCACCTGAACGTTTTTGAGGACGTCCTCGCCCTGTTCCATTCCGAAATCGACAAGGAACTTCCTGCCGCAGGCTTCGATATATGTGCAGCTGCCCGTGACCTCATGGGTAGCTCCGATGAACATCATTTTCATAGCAATGCCTCCAATAATTCTTTTATGTAATTATACCATATTAGAATATAAAAGTCCATAGCTTTTTGTGAATTTGTTTTGCATTGCGAAATTGCTTCAAATATGATATAATGTAGATTAGCGTGAGTTTACGGAAGGAGCAGAATATGGACGGATACACTGTGAGACCGCTCGGTGCGGACGAATACGGAGTTCTCGGCGACTTCCTATACGAGGCGATTTTCATTTCCGAGGGCGTTTCTCCGCCGCCGAGGGAGATAATCAATCAGCCCGAATTGCAGGTCTACGTCGAGGACTTCGGCACCCGCCGCGGGGATATCGCGGTCTGTGCGGAGTACGGCGGGCGGATAGTCGGTGCGGCGTGGAGCCGCATAATGAACGACTACGGTCACATCGACGACGATACGCCCTCGCTCGCGATATCGCTGTATAAGGAGCACCGCGGCAGGGGCGTCGGCACGGAGCTTATGCGGGCTCTGCTCGCGGAGCTGAAAAGTGCGGGCTTCGGGCAGGTGTCGCTCTCGGTGCAGAAGGCGAACTACGCGGTGAAGCTTTACCGCAAAACGGGCTTCGTCACCGTAGACGAGAACGACGAGGAATACATAATGTTACGTGCTTTACAGAACGACTAATTGATACGGATTGTAGGGGACGGCGTCCTCGACGTCCCGCTGTAGGGGCGGATATTATCCGCCCGCAAACGAATGGCATTGTAACACTGCGCGGAATAATTCCGCGGGCGAGATATTGCGGGGCGAGAGAAGGGGACGCCTTCTCTTACAAGGCGTCCCCAGCAGCAGAGCTGCATATAGCTGCGAAAGCCAAATCAAAGATTTGGTACGCAGCTTATCTTCAAAAACGATTCACTGAATCGTTTTTGAATTCACCCCTTGCGAGGCGCCTTCGTTTTTATTTCGCCGTTCCCTAAAAACTGTGAACGACGACCAAGGGCTTTGCCCGTGGAACCCACAAGGGCGCTGCCCTTGACCCGCGGGGCTTTGCCCTCGACCCGCAAGCCTTTGAAAAGGCTTGAGCGAAACTTTCGGCTTCGCGCTGTAATTTATTGGCTGCGGTGGTTTCCCGCCGCGGACGTTAGTTTGTAGGGACGCCGCCATCGGCGTCCCGCAGGAAAGGATACCAATATGAACAAGAAAGAAACTGCTGAAATAAAAAAGAACTTCTCCGACAAGAGCGGATTTTTCATCATGGAGCGCGTGCTCACGGGCTTCGTTGACGCTGAGAAGAACGTCCGCTATGCGAAGGCTAACGCGTGCGTGACGATGTCCGTCGAGGAGCACGACGTCTACGACGAGACGCTGAAAAAGGTCCTCAATACCAACGTCGGCAAGAACTTCTGCGAGTACGAGTTTCCGAACGAGGCATACGAGGAGGGCAAGCCGCAGGAGGTGCTCTACTCGCTGCTCAAATCGGAGCTGAAGGACGAGGTGGTCTGCGAGAACTTCCTCAACCACATCGCCAACAACATCACCTACACGGGTCCCTTCGCCGTCATCACCGCCTACTGCGTGTACACGATACGCAAAAAGGACAAGAATGACGAGTTCGCGGAGGGCGAGGACGAGGTCTACCGCTATCTGCTCACGGCGATATGTCCCGTGAACACGAGCAGCGACGGCTTCGTGTTCGACAGCTTCAACAACGAGATAACGAAGAAGGTCAACACCGAGCTCATCATCAGCAAGGCGCCGTCGGACGGCTTCCTATACCCCGTTTTCAGCAACCGCAGCTCCGACATCAACCACGTGATGTACTACGCGAAGTCGGCAAACAAGCCGAATACCTCCATAGTTGAGGACGTGCTCGGGTGCAGCTTTGTGATGTCCGCAGAGAGCGAAAAGACGAGCTTCCAGAGCATACTCAAGACCGTTGTCGGCGACGACCTCGACTATATGGTCATCAAGACTGTGAACGAGAAGCTTCAGGAGGTCGCGGAGGAGAGCAAGGACGAGACCGACAACGCCGTCATCGACAACACGAGGCTCAAAGGCATACTTACCGATATCGGCGTACCGCAGGAGCGCGTTGAGATGACAGACCCTGTATTCGAGCGCGTGTGCGGCAATACCCCGCTGACCGTGTCGAACCTCATCGACAAGAAGACGGTGCTGACCTCGGCGGGCATAACGGTCAACATCAAGCCCGACGCGGCTGATAAGGTGCGCACGAGCGTCATCGACGGCAGACGCTGTCTGCTCATCGACATCGACGACCCGACAATCGAGATAAACGGTCTGCCCGTGACACTCAGCTGAGCGGGGTGCCCCCGCGGGCGGTTCGCGGGGACGCTCGTAAACTCGCTTACAAGTATAGACCGCAAACTTGTCTCCGCGAGCCCTACCAATTCAGATTTGTTACCCGCCGAAAGCAGATTAAGCCGTTTGTACAGAGTGAGCGAGCTTGCGAGCGGCAACGTAGTTGGGTTCAAAGGGGCTGTGCCCCTTTGCAGGGTCCGGGACAGAGTCCCGGCGGAGTCCAGAGGCAGAGCCTCTGGCGGGGCATGGGGCAGAGCCCTTGAAAATGAAAATATCATTGACACAGACCACGTCCTATATTATAATGAAGTTACGATAACTCACACGGAGGAGCGAAAATGGAGAAGCTTTACAGAATACATATGGGCAGAGCCAAATGCGCCGTTGACCTCGGCGACGGAAGCGAGCGCGGCGAGTACGTAGGGCAGGACTATATCCTCAGCAGGCTGGGACGTCCGCACAGGAGCATCAGCCTGATGTACTGCTACTACCCGTTCGACAAAGAGTGGCCCGCACGCATATCCGAGACGATGAAGGACGCGGAGGTGTCCTTCCAGTGGGACTACCCCTATGACGACTACTTCCCCTACGGCGGAGGTATCGGCGGCAGTCACGACAATGAGCCGTTCAATCAGATGAGAGACGTCCGCAGACACGGTCAGGACGTTACGCTCACCATTACGATGGACCCGCACGTCACGGACGAGCAGCTTGCCGCGATAGGTGACGACCTGCGCACGTTCGGACGCGTTTTCCTGCGTATCAATCACGAGGCTACGGGCAACTGGTTCTCGTTCAACAAGAGGGCGACATATCAGGAGGTAGCGGACTTCTACTGCCGCGCGGTGCGTGTCATCAAGGAGCACGCTCCGAACGTGCAGACGGTGCTGTGCATAGGCGGTATCGAGGACATAAACTCCGAGGAGATAGTAATGGAGAAGGAGTTCGCACAGGCTGTCCGCGATACGGATATATGGTCGGTGGACAAGTATATGGCTCTCCACTGGGGCTGGCCCTACGACGTTGCGGAGACGGGCGGAAAGTCCCACCACAGGCTGGCTGTGCGCGATATATATGACCTCACGAAGGCGAGCTATGAGCGCTACAAGCACATCTGCGGCGGAGCCGAGAAGCCGATGATAATGTCGGAGTTCAACGCCGACGGAGACGTTACGGGTGCATACGAGCAGGCGGAAATGGTCAAGCTCTACTGCGATATCCTCGACGAGGACAAGGCGAACTGGTTCACGGGCTTCACGTTCTATCAGTTCCGCGACCGCGGCAGGCTCGGACTTGAGATAGAAGACCCGAATAACCCCGAGGTCGGCATAGAGCAGCCCGTGATGAAAACATACAGGGAGATAATCAACCGCGAGCGCTTCCTGCCCGAGATGACACAGCAGGGCGAGCTTGAGCTCCCCGTGAAAATGCGCTGGGGAAGCTCCGAGGACGCCGACGGCATAGCTCTGCCGCTCCATTTCGACGGCGACCCGCACTTCTGCGAGCTCGTGTTCGAGGACGACTCGAACCTGATGATAGAGCTCAACGGACGCTGGTTCTACAAGTCGCCGAAGGCAAGGACGATAGACCTCATGCCTGCCTTCTACGAGAACAGGCTGGGCGGAGCCGCTGATATGACGCTGAAAATATTTGCTCCTCCCGCAAGCGGCGAGAACGACCTCTCTGCGGAGGACGGAATGTACAACTACTGCTACACGCTCGAAAAGCTGCCGAGGGTGCGTATACTCACGACCCCCGTCGAGCCGAGCAAGGACAGGTAAGAAAGGCGAACCCGCAATATGGAAAGAAAGCTTAATTTGAAAAGAGTTATCATAGTCGGAGCACTGGCGCTGGCTCTGCTGGCTGTAATAGGAGCGTGCATTGCTGTCATTGTCTCGCACGGCAAGGGCAAGAAATCGGCAAATCAGCCGCTCCTCTGCGAGGAGCCCGTCTTCCCCGCGACCCTCGCTGCTGAGGGCGGCACCTATACCCGCAAGCTCTCGACCTACTGGTGGGTGAAGGACGCAAACAACGGCAAGGTGATACTCGAGGACGTCAACCGCTTCCGCGGCGGGGCTGTCCCCGATGCAGATCTCGGAGTAGTTGACCTTCAGGGCAGAGTGGTCATCACCTGCGACAACCGCGAGGTACACTTCACGGACAAGGGCTATATAGCAACGTGGCACGTCGATAAGAACAGCAGTACATATAACTACTTCAATATGGGCGGCAACTGCCTTGCAAGCCTCGATTCGACAAGTGCCGAGACCATTGAGAAGTACGGCGAGGTGCTGAAGACGAGCGAGAAGGAGCACGCGGAGATTACGGACAAGGTCGATGGCTCGGTGAAGTATTTCGGCAAGTATGCGGTAGTCAGCGAGCGTGACGAGATAAGCAAAAAGAAGCAGACCAACACCTGCGTCTACGAATTCAAGGCGGCAGGCTGATACGGAGGCAGGATATGGATACATCGGTTGTGATAGTGTGCGCGGGAAATTCCACGCGCATGGGCGGCGTGAACAAGATACTGCTCCCGCTCGGGGACAGGCTCGTTATCGGCGTGACTATGCTCGCCTTCGAGAAATGCGAGAGCGTGAGGGAGATAGTGATAGTCGCGAGAGAGGCTGATATCCCCGCGATAAAGGCAGAGGCGGAAGCCGCAGGCATTACGAAGCTACGCGCCTGCACCACGGGAGGAGCTACACGTCAGGAGAGCGTTATCAACGGCGTGAAGCAGATATCGAAGGATACGAAGCTCGTGGCGATACACGACGGAGCGCGTCCGCTCGTCAAGCCCGAGCACATTGAAAAGGTGATAAAGGACGCGCAGGTATTCGGCGGCGCGACCCTCGGCGTACCCGTAAAGGACACGATAAAGACCGTGGACGGCGGGCTCATCGTTGATACTCCGCCGCGCAAGTCGCTCTACATCACGCAGACGCCGCAGATATTCAAGCGCGAGCTCTACTTCGAGGGCATCGACTTCGCGCTCGAGCACGGGCTCGACTTCACGGACGACTGCCAGCTTGTCGAGGCTATCGGCGGCAAGGTCGCGATGACGGTCGGCGACTACACCAACATCAAGATAACGACTCCCGAGGACATAAAGCTCGCGGAGGTACTGCTGAATTACTGAGGAGGTATGGATATGTTCAGGATAGGTCACGGATACGACGTACACAAGCTCGTCGAGGGCAGGAAGCTCATTCTCGGCGGAGTTGATATCCCGCATACGGTGGGACTTCTCGGACACTCCGACGCCGACGTCCTCGCTCACGCGATAATGGACGCAATGCTCGGAGCTCTCGCGCTCGGCGATATCGGACACCTCTTCCCCGACACGGCTGACGAGTTCGAGGGCGCGGACAGTATGAAGCTCATGGCTGAGGTCGTGAGGGTGTGCGCGGAGAACGGCTACAGGATAGGCAATATCGACGCTACGGTGATAGCGCAGGCTCCGAAGCTCGCGCCGTACATCGTGGAGATGCGGGAGAACATCGCAAAGGTGTGCGGCTGTCTCGTGGGACAGATAAGCGTCAAGGCGACGACGGAGGAGCACCTCGGCTTCACGGGCGAGAAGCTCGGCATATCGGCGCACGCAGTTGCGCTGATGATAAAGATATAAAAAAAGACGGCTTATGCCGTCTTTTTTTAGAACTCAGAGCTCAGTAGGGGCGGATATTATCCGCCCGCAAATATACCAACAAATCAGCCGAAACAAATGTAGGGGCGGGCGAGAGCGCCCGCCCGTTGACTTATCAGCAAATTAGCGGGACGCCGAGGGTGGCGTCCCCTACAATCGGTCGCCGTTGGATAATCGGGATATTGGCGGACGCCCAATAGGCGCCCCTACAGAGGGCAACACAAATCTTCTTGACAAATCATTTAATTGGTTGTATAATTACTCTGAGGTGTTATACCTTACAATCTTTTCTGATATTTTCTGGAGGAATTATGGAAATTATCATAGTCGGCGGCGGCAAAGTAGGCTGCGCACTTGCCGAGGTGCTCTGCGACGAGCACAATGTGACTGTCATCGACAGCAACGAAGTAAAAATAAACTCCATCGTCAACGACTACGACGTCAAGGGCATAGCGGGCAACTGCCTGCAGACCGACGTCCTCGACGAGGCTGGCGTTGACAAGTGCAACATATTCATAGCGGTGACGAGCTCGGACGAGGTGAATATCCTCTCGTGCCTTATCGCGAAGAAGATGAAGGCGCGTCACTGTATCGCACGTGTGAGAAGTCCCGAATTCGACAAGCAGCTGGTATTCATGCGTGAGGAGCTGGGTATCAGTATGATGGTAAACCCCGATTACAACGCCGCAAACGAGATAGCGAAGGTACTGCGCTATCCCGAGGCTATCAACATAGAATCGTTCGCGAAGGGCAGGGTAGACCTCGCCGAGATACGCATCACGAGCGGCAGTATCCTCGATAACATCGCCCTTACGCAGCTCTCGCGCAGGCTGAGGCTCGACGTGCTCATCTGTGCGGTACAGCGCGGCGAGGAGGTAATAATCCCGAACGGAAGCTTTATCCTCAAGGCGGGCGACAAGATACATATGACCGCTTCCCACAGCAATATGGTCAAGTTCTTCAAGAGCATAAGCGCCGCCTACAGAGAAAAGCGCGTGAAATCGGCAGTCCTAATCGGCGGCGGCAGAGTGGGCTATCATCTTGCCCAGCAGCTCCGCGAGATGGGCGTTAAGGTCAAGATAATCGAGGTCAACGAGAAGCGCTGCCTCGAGCTGAGCGAGCGCCTGAACAAGGTCAGCGTGATATGCGCAGACGGCACAGACCACGATATCCTCAAGGAGGAGCGTGTATACGACGCGGACGCTGTTGTAACGCTGACGGGCATAGACGAGGAGAACATACTCCTCTCGCTGCTTGCCAAGAACAACGGCGTTGAGAAGGTGGTCACCAAGGTAAACCGTATGACCCTTATGCAGCTGACCGACACCCTCGACCTCGACAGCATAATCTCGCCGAAAGGCATAACCGTAAATCAGATACTCCAGTACGTCCGCGCGAAGCAGAACTCGGCGGGCAATAACGTCACCACACTGTACAGGCTCGTCAACGACAAGCTCGAGGCTATCGAGTTCGTTATCCGCGAGCACAAGGACTACGTGGGAGTGCCGCTGAAGAAGCTGAAGCTGAGGAGCGGCATACTCATAGCGAGTATCGTCAGGGGCAACGAGCTCATCATACCCAAGGGCGACGACTGCCTGATGGTGAACGACAGCGTAGTTATCGTCACCACGAACCGCGGCTTCGGCGACCTCAAGGAAATATTCGATTAAGGGAGATATGACTGTAATATCATGAACTACAGAATGATAACCTATATAATGGGTCAGATACTGAAGGTCGTGGGTCTGTGTATGCTTCTCCCGATAGTTGTGGGGCTCATATATCACGAGCACCACATACTGCTTTCGTTTCTGATACCGTTTGTGATAACGATGGTGATAGCCTTCGCATTCACGCTGAAAAAGCCCAAGGACAACACCGTTTACTCGATGGAGGGCTTCGTGAGCGTTGCGGCATCGTGGATAGCTATGTCCGCGATAGGAGCTCTGCCCTTCGTTATCTCGCGCGAGATACCTAATTACTTCGACGCCCTGTTCGAGACAGTCTCGGGCTTCACAACCACGGGAGCTACCGTCCTCGGCAACGTGGAGGCTATGTCGCGCACCTGCCTGTTCTGGAGGGCGTTCACCCACTGGCTGGGAGGTATGGGCGTGCTGATGTTCGTGCTCGCGATAATGTCGAGCAACGATTCGCGAACGATGCATATGATGCGTGCGGAGTGCGCGGGACCGAACGTCGGACGACTTGTATCGAAGTCGAGCTTCTCGGCGCGTATCCTCTACGGAATATACATCGCCCTCACGCTCTCGGAGACGGGAATGCTGATGATAGGCGGTATGCCGCTGTATGACGCGATAATACACGCGTGCTCGTCGGCGGGTACGGGCGGCTTCTCGATGTGGAACGACAGTATCGGACACTACAACAGCCCGTTCATCGAAATGACGATAGCGGTGTTCATCATACTGTTCGGCGTCAATTTCAACCTCTACTACTACCTGCTGATAAAGAAGTTCTCGCTCGCCTACAAGAACGAGGAGGTACGCACCTATTTCAGCATAATCATACTCGCTACGGGTGTCATCACGCTGACCGTTATGAAGCAGTACGGCTCGGTGCTCGAAGCGCTGAGGCGCTCGTTCTTTATGGTAGCTTCGACGATAACCTCGGCGGGATTCTCGACGACGGATACGGGACAGTGGCCTGTGTTTGCGCAGACACTGCTGCTTCTGCTGATGTTCATCGGATCGTGTGCGGGCTCGACGGGCGGCGGTATGAAGGTAGCGCGTATAATGATAATCGTAAAGACGGGTATCCGCGAACTCAAATACATCGTAAGTCCCCGCGCGGTAGCGGCTGTCAAGATGGACGGCAAGCCCGTGGAAAAGGACGTCGTGCGCGGTGCGTCGAACTACTTCATACTGTTTATGCTGCTTATGGCGATATCGGTGCTGCTGATATCGCACGACCGCTTCTCCATCGAGGAGAACCTGTCAGCGGTCATCACCTGTATGAACAATATCGGTTTCGGCGTGGGAAGATTCAGTCCCTCGGGCAACCTCGGCGGACTTGACTCCTTCTCGAAGGTGGTCCTGTGCTTTGATATGCTCCTCGGACGCCTTGAGATATACCCGCTGATACTCCTCTTTGCAAGGAAGAGGGATTGAGGCACTCTGTAGGGGCGCCCTTTGGGCGTCCGCGATTCGCGAGAAATTATCGGACCGCCAAAGGCGGCCCCTACAATAAGACTGTGTAGGGACGGCCATCGGTCGTCCGTGAATTTTCCAATCAATTGCCGCTTACGTTAATGCGGACGCGCAATGCGCGTCCCTACATTCGTTTTTTGCGGCAGATGCGCAATTTTGCCCTATATACCGCCCGACACCGTCGGCGGGACTGTGCAAATAACCAAATATAACGAAAAGAGCGGCTTTTTTGAGAATTTCTCTTGACAAGCCGCCTTTTTTTGGATATAATATTTTAGTGTGCTCTATTATGCGCACAGAATAACTAAAAAAGGAGGAAAAATATGCCTACATTTAACCAGCTCGTACGTAAGGGAAGAAAGGATCTTGAGACAAAGTCCACAGCTCCTGCTCTCCAGAAGGGTTACAATGCTAAGAAGAAGACTCAGATCGACCAGAGCTCTCCTCAGAAGAGAGGCGTCTGCACAGCTGTAAGAACGGCTACACCTAAGAAGCCTAACTCAGCTATGAGAAAGATCGCCAGAGTTAAGCTCACAAACGGCTACGAAGTAACTTCTTACATCCCCGGTATCGGTCACAACCTTCAGGAGCACAGCGTCGTTCTCATCAGAGGCGGACGTGTTAAGGATCTCCCCGGTGTGCGTTACCACATCATCAGAGGCGCTCTCGACGCTCAGGGTGTTGCAAACCGTAATCAGGCTCGTTCCAAGTACGGTGCAAAGAAGCCCAAGCAGAAGTAAGAGGATCTCTGCACAGCGCGCGGATATGCTGTATAAAGAATACCGCACCCATTACTAAAATAGGATAACTACTGCCGCATATTGTGCGGAGTTATATATAGATACACGCTATATATCATCTCTGCATGGCGGAAAACATACCGTGCGGCGAAGCGGAGCTCCACACGCGGAGCAGTAACCGCAGCGGTACGAGTACCTATGAATTCATGAATCTATGTGAAGGAGGGAAGCGAAATGCCAAGAAGAGGTAATATCGCAAAGCGTGATGTATTACAGGACCCTGTATACAACTCAAAGCTCGTAACACGCCTTATCAACAACATTATGCTTGATGGTAAGAAGGGTGTTGCACAGAAGATAGTTTACGGTGCATTCGACATCGTAGCTGAAAAGACAGGCAAGGACGCTCTGGAGGTATTCGAGCAGGCTATGGAGAACATTATGCCCGAGCTCGAGGTAAAGGCTCGCCGTCTCGGCGGTGCTACTTATCAGGTACCTATGGAGGTAAGACCTGAGAGACGTCAGACACTCGGTCTCCGCTGGATCACAAAGTATTCCAGAGAGAGAAACGAGAAGACAATGAAGGAAAGACTTGCCGGTGAGATCCTCGATGCGCTCAACGGAACAGGCGGTGCCTGCAAGAAGCGTGACGATACTCACAAGATGGCTGAGGCAAACAAGGCGTTTGCTCACTACCGCTGGTAAGAGCCTAAGGAGGATACTATGGCAAGAGATTGTTCACTTGAAAACACCAGAAATATCGGTATCATGGCTCATATCGACGCCGGTAAGACCACTACTACCGAGCGTATCCTTTTCTACACCGGTGTAAACCACAAGATCGGTGAGACTCACGAGGGATCCGCTACTATGGACTGGATGGAGCAGGAGCAGGAGCGTGGTATCACAATTACTTCCGCTGCTACCACTTGCTACTGGGCAGGTCATAGACTTAACATCATCGACACTCCCGGACACGTTGACTTCACTGTTGAGGTCGAGCGTTCGCTCCGTGTACTCGACGGCTCTGTAACCGTTCTGTGCGCTAAGGGAGGCGTTGAGCCCCAGTCTGAGACCGTTTGGCGTCAGGCTGATAACTACAAGGTACCCCGTATGGCTTATGTAAATAAGATGGATATTATGGGTGCCGACTTCTACCGTGTCGTTGACATGATGAAGGACAGACTCAAGTGTAATGCCGTTCCGATACAGCTCCCCATCGGTGCTGAGGACGAGTTCAGAGGACTTATCGACCTCGTTGAGATGAAGGCTTACATCTATACAAACGACCTCGGTACAGATATCAAGGTTGAGGATATCCCCGAGGATATGAAGGAAAAGGCTCAGCAGTACCACGACGATATGGTAGAGCACGTTGCAGAGCAGGACGAGGAGCTTATGATGAAGTACCTCGACGGCGAGGAGCTCACTCAGGAGGAGATCAAGGCTTGCATCAGAAAGTCTACTATCGCTAACGAAATGGTACCTGTATGCTGCGGTACTTCATACAAGAACAAGGGCGTTCAGAAGCTCCTCGATGCTATCATCGACTACATGCCTTCTCCGCTCGACGTTCCCGCTATCAAGGGCGTAAATCCCGATACAGACGCTGAGGAGGACAGGCCTTCCTCTGACGACGAGCCCTTCGCAGCTCTCGCATTCAAGATCGCTACAGACCCGTTCGTTGGTAAGCTCGCATTCTTCCGTGTTTACTCGGGCGTTATCAATCAGGGCGATTCCGTTCTGAATGCAACAAAGGACAGCAAGGAGCGCTTCGGACGTATCGTTCAGATGCACGCTAACCACAGAAAAGACCTCACAACTGTTTACTCGGGCGATATCGCCGCAGCAGTTGGTCTTAAGAATACGACCACAGGTGACACACTCTGTGATGAAAAGCACCCCATAATCCTTGAGTCTATGGAGTTCCCCGAGCCTGTTATCCAGCTCGCTATCGAGCCCAAGACAAAGGCTGGTCAGGAGAAGATGGGTATCGCTCTCGCAAAGCTTGCTGAAGAGGATCCTACCTTCAAGACATGGACTGACGAGGAAACAGGTCAGACCATCATCGCAGGTATGGGTGAGCTCCACCTCGACATTATCGTTGACCGTCTCCTCCGTGAGTTCAAGGTAGAGGCTAATGTCGGTGCTCCTCAGGTTGCTTATAAGGAAACAATCAAGGGCAATGCCGATATCGACTACAAGTACAAGAAGCAGTCGGGCGGTTCGGGTCAGTACGGTCACGTTAAGATCCGCGTAGAGCCCAACGAGTCAGGCAAGGGCTACGAGTTCAAGAACGCCGTTGTCGGCGGTTCTATCCCGAAGGAGTACATCCCTGCTGTTGACGCAGGTATCCAGGGCGCTATGAAGTCCGGTATACTCGCAGGCTACGAGGTAGTTGACGTAAAGGTAGAGCTTTACGATGGTTCCTACCACGAGGTTGACTCTTCGGAAATGGCATTCAAGATCGCAGGTTCTATCGCGTTCAAGGAAGCTCTCAAGCAGGCTAACGCGATCCTTATGGAGCCTGTAATGAAGGTCGCAGTTATCGTTCCCGATGACTACACAGGTACCGTTATCGGTGACCTCAGCTCACGCCGCGGTCAGATACAGGGTCAGGAAGCAAGAACAGGTTCCGTTCAGATCGACGCGCTCGTTCCGCTTTCTGAAATGTTCGGCTATACCTCAGACCTCCGTTCCAACACACAGGGACGCGGTCAGTACACAATGGAGCCCCACAGCTACCAGGAAGTACCGAAGAGCATCGCCGAGAAGATCATGGCTTCAAGAAGCAAGGGTTAAGTCCTTTTGCCCGAAAAACGGCATAAAAAGGCGATTATCAACAAAATCATGTGTTTCGGAGAAAGAAATTTCTCCAAAACACTTGAATTTACCAGAACAATCTGTTATAATATGTATACAGATTTCTGTATTTTTCTATATTAAGGAGGAAATTCCCAATGGCTAAGGCTAAATTTGAAAGAACCAAACCCCATGTAAACATTGGTACTATCGGACACGTTGACCACGGTAAGACCACTCTTACAGCTGCTATCACAAAGACTCTCGCTATGAAGGGTCAGGCTCAGTACGAGGCTTACGATATGATCGATAAGGCTCCTGAGGAGAGAGAGCGTGGTATCACGATCAATACAGCTCACGTTGAGTACGAGACAGACAAGCGTCACTATGCGCACGTTGACTGCCCCGGCCACGCTGACTATGTAAAGAACATGATCACAGGTGCTGCTCAGATGGATGGTGCTATCCTCGTTGTTGCTGCTTCTGATGGTCCTATGGCTCAGACAAGAGAGCACATCCTTCTCGCTCGTCAGGTTGGCGTTCCTGCAATCGTTGTATTCATGAAC
>JAFXXD010000044.1 GCA_017542475.1 Ruminococcus sp.
AAGCTCCGCTACTTCACCGAGCAGCCGATAATAGCCGTCAGGCACTCCGTAAACTTGCAGCTCACGGAGCAATGCTTCATAGTCGCCGGACTGTGCCTTTGCGATGATCTCCTCGACCTGTTCCTTGTAGCTGCCGTCATATGCCAAACATCACGTCAGAGTGATTGAAACACTTGCTGTACTATTCTCTGTACAGACCTATCCACTCAAAACCTGATATGTTTCCGAATTTGTTCTGATTATCTGTGCAAAGACCTCTTGCGGCATCAAAAACACCAGAATGTCGTCATGTGCGGTACAGATCCTCGCTATGGCATCCGTCAAGAATCGATCAGTAACTCTCCAAAAAAAGAATCCTGAGCTAATTGCTCGGGATTCCTTAATACCTTTACTTCGTATAACATATCAAACCATCAGATAGAAAAGTTCAGCCGCTGCCTTATTCTTTTCAAAATTAGGATCAGTTATTCCTTCAAATTCCACCTGATCACATAATGAAGGATTGAGACTTTCTTTGGGGAATCTTGAGCCTTTTACCCATTCAATCTCAGTTTCATATACTCCATAGTCTAAGTACGATTTCGCAACTCCCGCTAAATGAAGTTTATACAGTCCTTCTTCATCAGTTTTAGACCAATCGTATACATCAAGAATATAGTATTTGATTTTGGCTGTATAAACAGTTTCACCATTATCGTTCCTATGGCAATAAACAGACGAAGACATCGCATTCTGAGCACCGCCAAAAGTATACCACCAATCCATTGTTGCATTAATATTATATGCAGCCGAATCATGATAATTACTTTGCCATGCTGTTGAGTTCGCTAAGCCTTTCGAATCAAAATCCCCTGGTTTGTTGATATCTTTTACAGTAGAAAAATTATAAGTATGGTCAATCATTGCATTTTTCTCGACCATTTTAAAGAAAGCATTCATATTATAATAATATCTGTTTCTGCCGGCATAAGTCAGCGCGAGAGCAAACGGATAATCCGGGAAGAATAGGTCAATTCCTTTTCCGTCTATATAATGAAGCATAGCAAGTGAAGCATTAGGCATACTTCCATATGCATTCACGAAATCAACAATACTGTCATAGGATTTATAAGTAATAGGAGATGACCAAGGCAACAATCCTCCGACGCCAAAAAGTGTCGCCGCAGCGTAATCTTTCCATGTTATGGGATTTAGTGCTCTGGCACTTATTCCAAGTGTCGGAGCAGCTTCAAAAATTTCTATTAGTTTTTCTTCATATTCTCTTGAAAGAAGTTCCCTGTATGTCACCTTGGAATAATCCTCGACCACCATAAAATGATCATCGATACTATCAAACGGAGCGTTATCATCTACATCTGGAATATCATCAAAATCCGAATCCTTTTTTGAAGGATCAGATTTCCATACAGCCACAGTTTTTGTTTTATTATGCTCTTCGAGCTTTGAACCATAGGAAGTATCCTCCCACTGTGAAGGAATATTCTTTCCGTTCTTTCCAATTCTTATGTTTGCTTTTTTTAATAATTCATCAAGAACTAAGAAACTAAATGTACCGTCGGGATTGACGATCACGCAGTTCTGGTCGAGCTCGTCCCAGTCGCGGATGCCATCTCCGTCCGAGTCCATATCCGAATCAGGGCTGAGCTCACCCATGAGCTTTGCATATATATTGCTCACATCAGCAGGTGCTTCATAGTTGTTATACGTGATTACACACCTGGAAATAAATCCAAGTACATCATCATAATTCTTCTCAGTATCAAACTCCGCATCAAGACCCTTTACTGTAAAGGTTTTCAGCCCCGACTTATCAGACGGGTCTCTGTATGAACACATATCACAGGAAAGATTCGGATGTTTTCCGCAGTATACCTGTCCAAACAATGCGGATTTATACGCAATTTTATCGCAAAGACGGGAATACTCACCTTGAAAATTACTATATATTGTTGTGTCATTCATAAGATTAATGACTATTCTTTTATAACTGCTGTTATTAGCGGAGGAGGAAGCAGGAAGCAGACTCGATGCCAAATCATATGCAACACATCTGTCTGCATACTCCAATTCGGTGTAATACTCGAAGCCATCAAGAACTTTATCAAGCTTGACTAAATCATCACACATTCCAAATACTCCCCCGGGGCACTTGTTGGTTTCATCAGCGTATGGAATGACAAAAAACTGAGCACCGTCATAAAACCTGAAGAGATAGTTAGCAACATCATGTATCATTTTCTTCTGATAATTGAAGTTTTCTTCGCCGTTTTTTCCCGAGCTTTGAAGAAGAAAATACACAGTAAATGGCTCGTTTCTTTTCAAAGTAACAGCATCCCCTATAACAGCATCAGCAACTGAAGACATAGCAAGGGTCTCGTTAGCAGGTGCTTCCTGAGCCTCTTCTTCGGGCTTTATCCCGAGCGAATCGAACCACTGCTCAGAGTCCAGAATACAGTACGTACCAGTTCCGTCAATTTCGGCGGATACTACCCCGTCAGGCTCCGAATACTCGGTATCCATCGGAATGAGCATATGTATATCCTCGTTGTACTGGAATACAGTCAAACGCTTTATGCCTTCAAGTCCCTTATATGTTCCGACAGTATTGTCCTTATACTCGTCATCAACAGTAAAGCTGATACTCGTCGACTCGGGCTCTGTACCGTCGGCAACAGCAATATCCACAATGTCACCGATTACAGCCTCTTCATCTATAACGGCTGTATATCTGCTCTTGGAAGCTGATACGATATCTTCCGCAAAGCCTGCTGTTTTGATATCGACAGAAAGCTTATAAGCCTTATTGTCAGCATCGGCGTTGACAGCCTCAAGCACATACGAGTCAGCGCCTATTTTCTGCTGAATAACAGCTTCCGCATCAGGAGCACCGTTTGTTTCCGACTTCAGAGGATCGAGCCCCATCCTGTGCTCTGCATAATCCGACAATCCGTCTTCATCGGTATCTGTTTTGAGCGGATCTGTTTTCAGATCGATGGTTTCTTCAAGGTCATTAAGTCCGTCAGAATCTGTATCTTTTCTGAGCGGATCTGTGCCGCTCTTCATTTCTGACAGATTGCCGATACCATCCTCATCGCAGTCTGCATCCGCATCAGAAACGCCCTTCTTAAACGAATCACGAACAGTCGGGTCGGTCAGTGTGATGTTTATTTCTTCGTAGTCGCTGAGTCCGTCATCATCCGAATCCGAATCATCAATTTTGCAGCCGTATGCGGATTCAAACATATCAACGACACCGTCTTCATCGGAATCAAAGAAGTCGGTAACATATTTGCCGTCCTTCAGCGTTATGAAGAACGGGAAGGATTCGTGGAGCTTTCCGTACTTGTCCGTGTAAGCTACCTTGAAGTATTTGGTCTCAAATTCCTCCTTGACCTCATAGCTGTACTTTGCCTCGTCCTTTACCTTGGCAACAGACACATATTCCTTGTCGTCGGCGGATTCCAGTATCTCAACTTCATTAACGGTCTGATTGACAAGCCACTCGATGTCAATAGTTTTTGTTTCGGTGTTGTAAATACCGAAAGTGTAGACCTCGTCAAAGAGCAAAGCCTTCTCTTCGTCCGAAAGCGGATTAAGACACTCCTGAATCCTTTGGCTTGTTACGGGCAGCTCTTCAAGGCTGAGCATTTTCGCATCGATCAGCTTTATTGCCATTGCGTCCATACCTGTTATCCCGTCGCCGTGGTCAACGCAGTCCGCATTAAGCCGTAACTGAGCACTCAACGGATACTTATCCTTGTTTGCGATATACTGTAAAATGGCTACAGCATCGCTCATAGATACCTTTCCGTCACCGTTTGCGTCACCGTATACGATTTGTGATTCCGCGACTGCTTCGGCTGCGTACGCTACTCCCGCAGCAACGGTTTGATTGCTTGCAAGCATCGCCGCCGCAGCCAGAGCCGCTGCGATTTTTCTGATTTTCATTCTTATACCCCCTTATGATCATTAAAAGTGTAAAAATGCAAACATAAATTTATTTTAACATAATTATCGAGACAAGTCAATCCATTATTTTGCACACTTTATTTATTATTAACTCGAAGAAGGCGTTTTTATTAACTCGGAGAAGGCGTTTTTATTGCCTGTTGATTTTTTGTAAAAATATGTTATAATTATGCGGTAATGTTTTGATTCTATGTATCAACGCATGATAGGGAGGTTAACTATGCAAAGGAAAAAATCATTATTTCCGCTGGTTTTTGCGGTATTGACCGCTTTCGCGCTTCTGATAGGAACGCTCGATGTCTTTGTGTATGCGAAGTATATCAGAGGCGGCAGGCTCTATAAGCTCCGCCACCCCGCCGAGAAGGTCGATATGACCGACCCTGACGGCAACACCGACTACGGCAGGATATACTACTCGCCTGTAGACGAGGAGCACATCGTCGAGTACGAGGACGCAAGCGGCTGCGACTACATAGATAACGAGGTGCTCGTTGTCGCCAACGACGGCGTTTCGCGCGAGCAGATAGCCGAGCTCGCGGCTAAGTACGACGCGGAAATAGTCGGCGAGATAGAGGTCTCGGGCGACTATCAGCTCAGGCTGACGACCACTCCCGATGGGCTTGATTCCGTCATTGAGAGTATCTCAGCAGAGCCTGCTGTGGCTTCGGCGTATCCGAACTATGTTGCGGCTATGTCGGAAGAAAATGGAGATATTGGCGATTTTTATTTTGGAAACGAATGGAACAACGAGCTCAGAGGTCACAATACTCTTGTCAAAAGCTGGGGATTTGCCGAGATAAATACTCCTGCCGCCTGGATAGAGCTCAGTGATCACTCAGACGTTGTAAATCCTGTTAAGGTAGGCGTATGCGACGGCGGCTTCTCTGACACTCATGTTGATCTCAATTATGCTGAAATCTTTCATGATGATTCCTTATGGAGCAATTCGACCGAGCACGGCACTCACGTTAGTGGTACTATAGCTGCGAACGCTGATAATGAAATCGGTATCTGCGGCGTTTATCCTTATGGCAAGAATAATCTTTATGCCGTTAAGGTTTCAGGTGCAAATAGCTTTTTTGATACTGAGTCTTTCTTTACCTCCATCATGTGTGAGAAGGTTTCCTTTGGAGAATTGATCATAAGAAATGTAAAGGTTATCAATTTCAGTCAGGGATTTAATCATTACATAAACAAGTTTAAAAACAGTGACGGTTCTATTGATCGAACAGCTCTTACTGCGTTTTGGAATAACCCCGCGTCGCACACGGAAATGATGAAACAATCAAGCGCACTTGGAGATTTCTTTAACAGAATGATCGACAAAAACTATGATTTTGTTCTTGTTGCTGCCGCAGGCAATGATTCATCCAAAAAGACTTCTCATCCAATCGCAAAGTACGGCTCACATCTTGAGGCAAGGTACAATTCACCTCTTTGCATGATCGAGCAGGCTGAATATCCAAGAGTTTATGACAGGATAATAGTTGTCGGTGCGCTTGAAATAAAGAATGACCCGACTTCCGGAATACCCAAGCTTGAAATAGCTGATTATTCCAATGGCGGAGTAAGAAACGATATCTATGCTCCGGGCTCAGATATATATTCAACGTTCCCGGGAGATTCATACGATACCATGTCAGGCACTTCCATTGCTGCTCCTCATGTAACCGGAGTAGCAGCAATGGTATGGAGTGCTAACAATGGGCTCACAGGTGCAGAAGTAAAAGATATAATATGCGATAATACCATGCCGAGCATATCAGAATTCAAAATGCTTGATGCTAATGGCTCTGTATGTGCGGCTCTCGGAACGCCCAACAGGTTTATACGATTTGACAGGACCGAAGGCGCCGCATACGGATATGTACAGATCAAAGGTATCACCAATATAAAAATCAGTGACGCAAATGTCACACTGACAGATGTTGAGCATGACGACGAATTCCATACATATACCGGAAAGACTGACTTGAACGGCCATTATGAGATATTTGCTCCCGAAGGAGAATACAATATAAAAGTAACTGCTGACGGTTACAGCAGCTATGAATCCAAGAAGCCTATTAAGATCTACAGCAATGAAATAACCTATTTGGATAAGATCAAGCTGAAGAAGCTCAAAATAAAAAGCAGTGGCGGAGGAAGCGGAAAGACTGAAACAACTACGGAATCTGCCAAAGAAACTCCCGAAATAGGAAAGATATACACAGGCGAGGACATCAAAAAGTTCCTCCCCGATAAGTTCGGCAAATTCGATATCGGCATCGGACTTGACAAGATACGCGCGTGGACCTACTATGAGGGACACTTCTACGCCATTTTCGACCACGCTATGTCAGCCAAGGTAATGAGCCTTGCGACGCAGCAGGATCCTGACGTCCATCTCGTCACCATTACGAGCGACAAGGAGCAGCAGCTCATTGAGGAGCTCATGCTCTACGGTGATCGCGACGTCTACTACACGGGCGGAATGGTCGATTCCGATGGTGATGTGTATACCGTCAACGGCGAGGACACCGACTACACCAACTGGTACGAGGGATATCCTCAGAATTACGGCAAGGAAGGCTACGATGACATCATCGCCGTATACCGCGGCTCGGGAGACGACCCGAAGTCCGACCCAGACTACGGTATATGGTTCGATTTCCCCGAAAACGATATCAGCTACCTCGACTTCACCGATATCGACATCTCGGACGTAACACGCGGTATTGTTATCGAATGGGAAGATGCCGAAAGCGAAGAAACCACTGAATAACCATACGAAATCAGCCCCACTTAGTGGGGCTGATCGTTATAATAGGACATTTATCAAAAATGGCTGCTGCCTGAGCATAAGTACTCACTCAGGCGTTTTTATTTCGGCAAGCCGTTAATGGCAACATATACAACGAACGATATCGCGTCTATTGCAAGAATGATACCGAAGACGATGAAGGCTATCTTAGCGCCTTTCCTGACCTTTTTCCTGTTATCGTCAGTCAGGACGTGCTTCTTGATATCGCTGTAAAGCTCAGATTTGGCAGGCGCCTGCTCAACAGGTACAGACGCAGGCTCGGGAGCTTTGTCCAGCACCAGCTCATCGAGCGAGATACCGAAGAGGTCGCTCATTGCTACGAGCTTCTCCATATCGGGCGTAGAATCGCCGACCTCCCACTTTGAAACGGTCTGCCGCGAGACATTCAGCCGATTCGCGAGCTCCTCCTGCGAAAAGCCTTTCTGCTTGCGAAGCTCGTAAAGCTTATTGTTGAACTCCATAATTATACCTCCTGCTGTCTGTCTTTATTAATTGCCAGATATCCAGTCGCGACCGCCAGTGCGGCGATGACAATATCGGTGATAATGCTTGATTCTATGCCGTATGCTCCTCCGTTGAATATATTTTCGCCGACGCTTCTCATATTGATGAGCGCAGTCGAAGCTCCCTCGCTGCCGCTGAGATTAAGTCCGAGAACGCAGCTCAGGCAGAAATTCCACACGCTGTGAAGTCCGCAGGCTGCCCATATGCTCTTGGTGCGGAGCGTAATGAACGAGAACACTAACGAGATAACGACTAAGCCGAGCAGTCCCGCGAGTATATACTGCGGCTCGGATTCGCGGAGCGTGCTCCAGTGCGGGTAAATGAACGCGAGCGTGCTCACCGCAACAGCGACGGGGAGCGGTACTCTGTCCCTGAGTGAGCAGAAAACAAGTCCAAGGCAAAGGAACTCCTCGGCTGCTCCCTGAATGATGAAGCCGCCAAGCATAAGCAATATCATCGGGACGTCTGGGGTCGCGAGTGCGCCTTCAAGACTGATACCGCCCGTGAGCGTGATAGCCGCCACACAGACCGTCAGCAGACCCGCGCCTATGAGTGCGCCGATAAACCAGCCGCCTATGTGCTTGGTCACGCCCATTTCCGAGAGCTTTCTTTTCTCAATCAGCTTCCAGTAGAGGACGCTTACCCCGAGGATAACTATCATGCCGTAGTATTTGAGCAGATCCATGACACCGTCGCTGAACATCTCGCCCTTCATGAAGTTTTTTCCATAGGCGAACATCACACCTATGACGGCTCCCTCCGCAAGAAGCAAGCCTGCCCAGTAGCACAAAATGAAAGCAAGCAGCTTTTTCACTGCGAGCATTGCGGTCGGCATATCGGTTCTGTTGTTGAACGGGCTAAGGTTTTTGATAAAAATTTTCATTATGGATTCCTTCCTCTATCGCCAGACGATAGTTTTTCTGATGAATCCATAGTACCATTTCCGCCCGCAGAAGTCTACCAACTGCCCTTGGAAATCCGTCAACATGCGTTAACAATCATGTTAACCGCCGTTGCATTGGCTATTTTAAGCCGAATTTCAAACTGTGCTCCAAACGTGCCGTCAAATATATTATACCACAGCAGTCAGCTTAAATCAATACGCCATACAAAATGAAAGCGCTCCGCAAGGGCGCGCCAACGTGTATTTATGTGAAACATTTACTCATGCAGGATCAGAGTTGGAAATATATGGAAAAAGACTGAAATTGACAAAATATAGCCGTTCCAGTTATTGCAAAAGTATATCCAAAGAGAATGAATATACATATCATTTTCGATTCGGTCTTCACAATAAAATATTTTCTCGAAAAGCCTTGATTCGCAACTTTTTGTGAAAAAGCGATGTGAAAACGGTTGATTTTGTACCTCATTTGTGGTAAAATTAAGTATGTATAGTTACTAAACTTCGGCTTGATAAGACTACGGTTCAAGAAGCGAGTTTCTATTATTCCCGTGTGTTCATAACAGAGTCGCAACGCATTTACTGATAGGAGATAGCTTATGAATTTAATTAAATACCCCTCTGAGGAAACTGTAAACCATGCTATGCTGACTGATGAGCCACTGCTAGCACTGATATCGTTCGACGGCAGCACTGCAATAATTTCTCAGCTCGATGAAGCTGTTGAACACCATATTCTGCTTATGAAAGCGGGATATAACGATACGGATATCGACAAGTTTTTCCGCATAGTCCTTGACCGTAGCGGTGCAGACTGGACTTTTGTGTGCCCGCCCGACTACAAAGGCATACAGTTCAAGGATAAGCGCATTGAAGCCTTCTACAAGGACGGATTCGCAGTTATTTCAGACTTTCTGCACTCCATAGGATACCTTGTAGGCATAGATATTCCGAAGCGATACAGACGTCACCTGGACATGCTGAAAAAAGATACGTACTAATCCCCCTGTCATCAAAGTAAGACTAACGAGGGAGAAAATTTTTATAGGTTAATCGGATAAATATTGCGCAAACAAAACCGAAGGATTCACGCAGAATCCTTCGGCTTATTGTTTATGGGGAAATCATGGTGTCACACATACACAATATCAGAAAAAAGGGAGTTATTCATTATTCTTTTTACTCTTATTAACCATGAACCTCATCTTAGCTTATCGACTACAAATCGGAGGCTTTTCTGCCCTCTCTTGCCGGTGTTGACACTTATAAAAGCAGCCGTATTCTCCTGTTTTTCACGGATACGGCTGTTCGTGCATCATTTTTCAGCTCCCATAGATACACATTTTAAGAATTAACCTGATTTCTACTTGTCAGCCTTTACCGTTCCAATATGTAACCTACCCCCTATTTCCAGCAAAGCCAAGCAGTAAGACATCTCCCGTGTCAACACTGTCAGTGAAGGGTCGCCCTCGCGGATACGCATAGTACGGCGTATCTCCTTGGGTATGACGACGCGTCCGAGGTCGTCTATCCTTCGTACTATTCCTGTTGCTTTCATAATAAAACCTCCCAAAATCAGTTGACTTTGTGAGGTTAGTATTTCCGCAAAGCAGACGAATATTCGCATATTTTTCTTGACAACAATGCGAACTGTCGGTATAATTTAGATATCACACACATTAAAAACGACATTTCACTTGAAAGAGAGGGTTCATTGTGAAAACGAGAAAAAGACTTACCGCGGCGATACTTGCGGGTGCTCTGACCGCAACGGCACTGCCGTCCGGAGCGCCGGATATCGTCCGTGCAGCCGAGCCGACCGTCGTTATCAACGAGGTCTGCTCGCAGAACAAGAGCTGTCTTGCGGACAGCTACGGCAAATACTCCGACTGGATAGAGCTGTACAACACAGGCAGCTCGGCGGTCGACCTTTCGGGCTGGGGACTTTCGGACAAAGACTCCGAGCCTATGAAGTTCACCTTCCCGAGCGGCACTGCTATCGGTGCAGGAGAGCATATGATAGTTTTCGCCTCAAAGCAGGAATCCACAGCCGCGGAGCTACACACGGGCTTCTCGCTGAGCAAGAACGGCGACACGGTGGTACTTTCCGACAGCAGCGGCAAGGTGCAGCAGCAGTTGGAGCTCCCCACGCTCGGGACGGACGTCAGCTACGGAATGACTCCCGACGGGAGCGGCAGATACGAGATAATGGCTCCGACACCTGCGAAGGCGAACGCGGGAGTGGTATCCGCACCGACATTCTCGTCTCCGTCAGGCTTCTACGACGCAAACTTCGAGCTCACGCTGTCCGCGGGAGCGGACACGACTATCCGCTACACGACCGACGGCAGCGACCCGCTCACGTCCGCGACGGCTCAGGACTACACCTCCGCGATAACGGTCAGGGACAGGTCGGGCGAGCAGAACATCTACAGCGCGATGGTCGAGGACGAATCCGCGACCTCTATCTCGCGCGGCACGGGCTACCAGCCGCCCCCGTTCAAGGTGGACAAGGCGACAGTTGTACGTGCGGCGGCTAAGAACTCCGACGGCACCTTCAGCAAGGTCGTGAGCCATACCTACTTCATCACGAGCGGCAATCTCGCGCAGTACAAGGATATGACGGTGGTGTCGCTCGTGACAGACCCCGACAACCTCTTCGCCCCCGACAAGGGCATATACGTGACGGGCAATCAGTACCTCGAATGGAAGAAGAGCTCGTCCTACGACCCGAAGAAGAGCGTGTGGGACACAGATAATGTCTGCAACTTCTTCTCGCACGGCAGGGACTGGGAGCGCGAGGCTGCGATAACGATATTCCGCGGCGGCGAGAGCATAGCCGAGCAGAATATGGGCGTCCGCATCAAGGGAGCCTCCACGCGCAACACCGCGCAGAAGAGCTTCCACCTGTACGCGAGGAGCGACTACGGCGCTTCAAAGCTTGAGGGCGATATCATTCCCGACAACCTCGACTGGGCGGGCAACGCGATAGAAAAATACGATTCCATTTCGCTCCGTGCGGTCGGCGAGGAGGGACGTCTCCGCGACGGCTTTGCTCAGAAGCTTGTCGCTGACAGAGAAGACCTCACCACGCAGGATATGCAGATGTGCGCGGTCTTCCTAAACGGTGAATACTGGGGACTTTACGAGCTTACCGAGAAGCTTTCGGACTACTTCATCGAGAGCAATTACGGCATCGACAAGAATTACGTTGCTCTGATAAAGAACGGAGAGCTCGAGGAGGGCTCGCAGGAGGAGCTCGACGGCTTCAACAGCTTCTGCACCAAGTATTCGAGCCTCGACCTCACCAATGAGGCAAATTACAAGGCTGTCTGCGACTTCATCGACATCGGCAGCTTCATAGACCACTACGCTGCCGGTCTCTACCTCGGCACGTATGACTGGCCGAACCGCAACTGCGCGATGTGGCGCAGCACTGGCGAGGTCATCGAGGACAACCCCTACAGCGACGGCAAATGGCGCTTCATCTCGTTCGATTACGACTACACCATGGGCAAGACCTATGCCGATTTCGGCGGAGTCGAGGGCTATGCCTACGACAGCTTCCGCCATATGGAGAGCATCGACAGAAGCGAAAAGCTCGCCCCCACGAATCTCTTCCTCAACCTGCTGAAAAACGAGGACTTCCGCAATAAGTTCGCGAACGTCTACTGCGACTACGCCAACGAGGTGCTCACTCCCGAGAAGGCTAACGCTATGGCTGACACCTACAGCCGCGACTACACCGAGCCCCTCGCACAGACGACGGTACGCTGGTGGGGCTTCTTCGGCGGCTCGAAGGAGAGCAATCTCGCCTATAACCGCGAGCAGTACAAGACCAAGACCCTGCCGCAGATACAGGAATTCTTCCGCCAGCGCAGGAGCTGCACCATTGAGGATATGCGCAATTTCCTCGGACTGTCACCCTCAATGCAGACCATCACGCTGAAAACGGTCGGCAGCGGAAGGATACGCATAAACTCGATAACTCCCGACACGTCGAACGGCTGGAGCGGCGAATACTGCGCGGACTGTCCCGTCACACTGACAGCTGTCCCCGCGGACGGAGCCGACTTCACAGGCTGGAGCGGCGGAATCACGGGCACGGACAAGACGGTCACGGTGACGCTGAAGGAAGCTATGACCATTACCGCCAGCTTCGGTGAGAAGCAGGTCGTATACGGCGACGCCAACTGCGACGGCAAGGTAACTATCGCGGACGCCACGGCAATACTGCAATCTATCGCCAACCGCGACAAGTATGAGCTCAAGCCCGAGGGCGTGAAAAACGCCGACGTTGACGGTGTTGACGGTGTCACAAGTATGGACGCCCTCGTACTCCAGCAGCTCGACGCAGGACTCTATCAGCTCAGCGACCTACCGCTTCAATAAAAGCAAATGGCAGAGACATATCCCCGCGGCTTTTTTGCTTCCGTCTATGCTGGTTATTGTACATACAATTATTGCGGTTTTTTTATCAAATATGAGACAGACTTGAAACAGACTTAAAACGGTTAATGAACATCGAATTTATATTAATAAATAGTTAACAGAAAGCAATAATAAACTTGTTAACAGAAAATTAACAATAAAAATGTCGAAAATCTTATGAAAAGTGCACTATATTTTAGTTGAGTGTATTAATGTATATTGTCAAGCGGATTCTTCTGCTATATAATAAATACAGCAATTGAAGAAAATTGGTATTCGGTATCAAGTACCCTCCCCTCTCATGTGCTTGATACTGGATATTAATTCAACTGCTCGCCATAGAAACAGAATTAGTTTTTTATTAAAACTAATTCCTTTCATTTGTAATTTTTTCATGTTTTCTATTCTCAATAACTTATTTTAACTATATCTATGGCTCGGTCCGACAGTGCTAAACGATTTTATATCGTATGGACCGCATTCGCACCTCGAAAGAGGTGCATTTTTTTACATTGTGAAACTTGCGTGAAATATTATATAATCTGCTTGACAAATTATATAGACAATGCTATTATATAATTGAAGGAGGCGGTACTGTGAAAAGAAGCGTTTACAGCCTCGTCCTGATGGACGACGTCATCAAAGCCGTGGACGAGCAGGCTTACAGGCTCGGGACAAGCCGCTCGAACCTCATAAATCAGATACTCGCGGAACGCCTGTCGTGCGTGACTCCCGAGATGCGTATGCGCGATATCTTCGCCTACGTCGAGGAGCTCATCGGCAGCGCGATGCAGATCCAGCAGCAGCGCTCGGCTTCGCTGCTGACTATGCGGACGGTGCTCGAATACAAGTACCGCCCGACGATAAGCTATAAGGTCGAGCTCGAACGCGCGCCCGACAAGTACCTCGGCACGCTGAGGGTGCAGATACGTACACAGAGCGAGCGGCTCACCGAGCTGTTCAACAGCTTTTTCCTCTACAGGGTGCAGACGGAGAGCGCACAGCTCACGGCGAAGGGCTGGGAATATCCCGATTGGGAGCTCACCTCGGGCTGCTTTACGCGGCGGCTGCTCAATGCGGGCGAGGTCGCGGACGAGCAGGCAGGCGAGGCGATAGGCAGGTATATCGCCGACCTCGACCTCGCTGTAAAGACATTTTTTTCCGACCCTCGCGGCTTCGCGGCGGCTGCTCCCGACCTCGAAAAGCAGTATGGACAAATGTTGAGAAAGTACATTGTATAGAGGTGCCCGTCAACAAATAGCTTTGCTATCCTGCGCGGAATAATTCCGCGGGCATAGCAACTATGGGGCGGCAGCAGGGGACGCCCTCTACAACAGAGTTGCATATAGCTGCGAAATCCAAATCAAAGATTTGGTACGCAGCTTATCTTGCAGGGCGTCCCCTCTCGCAAAACAATTCACTGGATTGTTTTGCGATTCACCCCTTGCGAGGCGCCTTCGTTTTGTTTCGCCGTTCTTTAAAAGCTGTGAACGGCGACGAGGGACGCTGTCCCTCGACCCTGCAAGCCTTTGAAAAGGCTTGAGCGAAACTTTCGGTTTCGCGCCGCAGTATGTTTAAAACGGGAGTGATCGCCGCGATTCCTACTTGTAGGGGACGGCGTCCCCGACGTCCCGTTATTTCGATTTGAACATCACAAAGGAGGATACAGATATGAATGCAGAGAAATACACTCAGAGAACCGTTGACGCTGTCAGAAAGGCGCAGAGTATCGCCGTTATGCAGTCTAACAACGTCATCGAGCCCGTACACCTTCTATCGGGTCTGATGAAGCAGGAAAACGGACTTATCCCGCAGCTCATCAAGAAAATGAACATCGACGCCGATATCTTCGACGGCGAAATTGACAAGAAGATAAATATGCTCCCCAAGGTGACGGGCAGCGGCAGAAGCAGCAATATCGGCATTTCTGCCGAGGGCGACCGCGTGCTCACCACCGCCGAGTCCATCGCCGACAATATGAAGGACGAGTTTGTCTCCGTCGAGCACGTTATGCTCGCGCTCATTGACTGCAAGGACAGGGACGTCGCGAATCTGCTCCGTACATTTAATATCACCCGCGACGCCTTCCTCTCGGCGCTTATGTCCGTGCGCGGCAATACGCGCGTGACCTCCGAGAATCCCGAGGACACCTACGACGTGCTCACCAAGTACGGGCAGGAGCTCGTGGGGCTTGCCAAGCGCAACAAGCTCGACCCTGTTATCGGGCGTGACAGCGAGATACGCAACGTTATCCGCATACTCTCGCGCAAGACCAAGAATAACCCCGTGCTCATCGGTGAGCCCGGCGTCGGCAAGACTGCCATTGCGGAGGGGCTTGCACTCCGTATCGTGGCGGGAGATGTGCCCGACAGCCTCAAAGACAGGAAGGTCTTCTCGCTGGATATGGGAGCTCTCGTGGCGGGCGCGAAGTACCGCGGCGAGTTCGAGGAGAGGCTGAAAGCCGTCCTCAATGAGATAAAGAACAGCAACGGGCAGATCCTGCTCTTCATCGACGAGCTCCACACAATTGTCGGCGCGGGCAAGTCCGACGGCGCTATGGACGCGGGCAACCTCTTAAAGCCTATGCTTGCGAGGGGCGAGCTCCACTGTATCGGCGCGACCACGCTCAACGAGTACCGCCAGTACATCGAGAAGGACCCCGCACTCGAAAGGCGTTTCCAGCCTGTTATGGTCGATGAGCCGACGGTCGAAGACACTATCTCTATCCTGCGCGGACTGAAGGAGCGCTACGAGGTCTTCCACGGCGTAAAGATAAGCGACAACGCGCTCATTTCCGCAGCTGTGCTCTCGAACAGATACATCACCGACCGTTTCCTGCCTGACAAGGCGATAGACCTCATCGACGAGGCTTGCGCGACGATACGCACGGAAATGGACTCCATGCCGACCGAGCTCGACGAGATAAACCGCAAGATGATACAGCTTCAGATAGAGGAGACTGCGCTTAAAAAGGAGAGCGACTCCATTTCGCAGGAGCACCTTGCCGAAATACAGAAGGAGCTCTCGGAGCTGCGCGAGAAGTTCAACGCGATGAAGGCGAAATGGGAGAACGAAAAGAACGATATATCCTCCGTGCAGAAGCTGCGCGAGGAGATAGAGCAGGTAAACGGCGAGATAGAGCGCGCTAAGCGCGAGTACGACTTCAACAAGGCGGCGGAGCTCGAATACGGGCGTATGCCTGCGCTGAAAAAGCAGCTCGCCGACCTCGAGGCTCAGGCGGAAGAGGATATGAAGGGCGAGAAGCTCCTGCGCGACAGAGTCACCGAGGACGAGATAGCGAAGATAGTCTGCCGCTGGACGGGCATTCCCGTGGCGAAGCTCATGGAGGGCGAGAAGGAGAAGGTCCTGCACCTCGGCGAGCTCCTGCACAAGCGCGTCATCGGTCAGGACGAGGCAGTCGAGAAGGTCAGCGAGGCGATACTGCGCTCGCGTGCTGGAATACAGGCTCCCGACAGACCTATCGGCTCGTTTATGTTCCTCGGACCTACGGGCGTCGGCAAGACGGAGCTCGCGAAGGCGCTCTCGGAGATACTCTTCGACGACGAGAAAAATATCATACGCATTGATATGAGTGAATATATGGAGAAGTTCAGCGTGAGCCGCCTCATCGGAGCGCCTCCCGGATACGTCGGCTACGACGAGGGCGGTCAGCTCACCGAGGCAGTACGCCGCAAGCCGTACTCCGTCGTGCTCTTCGACGAGATAGAAAAGGCTCACCCCGACGTGTTCAACATACTGCTCCAAGTTCTCGATGACGGACGTATCACAGATTCGCAGGGCAGAACAGTGGACTTCAAGAACACTATTATAATACTGACGTCCAACCTCGGCAGCCCGTATATCCTCGACGGTATCGACGAGGACGGCAACATCACCGATGAGGCGAGAGCAAACGTTGAGGCTCTGCTGAAAAAGCAGTTCCGCCCCGAATTCCTCAACCGTCTCGACGAAATAATCTTCTACAAGCCGCTGGCGAAGTCCGAGATAATGAACATAGTTGACCTTATGCTCGCAGACCTGCAGAAGCGCCTCGACGACAAGCACATACGTATAAATGTAAGCGATGAAGCCAAGAATTATATCGTGGACTGCGGCTACGACCCCAACTTCGGCGCAAGACCGCTCCGCCGCTTCATTCAGAGCAAGGTGGAGACACTTGTCGCAAAGAAGATGATACAGTGCGACCTCTCGGCGGGAGATGTCATAGATGTTGACCTCACCGACGGCGTTCTCACTGCCGAAAAGGGCTGAGAATCAAAACAGCAATAAGGGAGTTCAGTTCCCTTATTGCTGTTTTTTAGTGAATAATGAATAGTGA
>JAFXXD010000045.1 GCA_017542475.1 Ruminococcus sp.
AATAACACCCGCTTTTGTGCGGCAGTTTGGATTTCAATCCACGCTCCCTGTGAAGGGAGCGACTTGTCGGCGTTATCCGTAAGGTGACATCTATGGTATTTCAATCCACGCTCCCTGTGAAGGGAGCGACCATTATCTGCTGATGATAAATATTATCGGGGTAAAATTTCAATCCACGCTCCCTGTGAAGGGAGCGACCAAGACGTAGGGGCTAATTCTTTCACAAATAACTACATTTCAATCCACGCTCCCTGTGAAGGGAGCGACACCAATTGCCCATTGATTCGATTATTGTTTCAGTAAATTTCAATCCACGCTCCCTGTGAAGGGAGCGACAGCAAAAATGCACACAAAACATAGGCTCTTCGAGCCGAAAATGCACATTTCTGCGAACGATCCTGCTTTTTTACCGCGCAAAAATGCTCCGCGACGCAGCAGGATCACAGTTTTTGCGGTGCGAATGATACGGCTTTTTTATGTGAGCTTACCATTCGCATCAGAATATCAGAGGTTCATCGACCTTAAGCGTCTGCTTGGTGCCGATGTGCTCGACCTTGGCTTTTTTGCCGTCACCGAGGTAGTAAAAGCGCAGACTGTCGCGCTCTTCGTCGATCTCCTCTGTAAGCCGCTGCTTGAGCAGACGGCACTGCGCGGGGTCGAGCTCACATTCAAACACGGAATTCTGAACTCTCACGCCGTAGTTCACGCACTGCTTTGCAACGTGCCTCAGGCGCTTTTTCCCCGCATTATCCGTTGTGTTGACATCATAGGTTATCAGTACGAGCATAGTATCACTTCCACATAAACGGCGGATAGGCGTCGAGGTCGCCCCTGATGAACCTTGCGAGCAGCAGAGCCTGCGAATACGGCACCATTCCCCATTCGAGCTTTTCGTCGAGGAATGGGTGCCTCAGCTCGTCATTCTTGCGCGACTGCCACGCCGTGAAGAAGGCTTTCCTGCCCTTTTCGGTCAGCATAACAGCGCCGTCCTCGCGCTTTTCGAGGTCGTCCGCCGATATCATTTTCTTGTTTATGAGCGTGAGCACGAACCTGTCACACAGCGGCGACCTGAGCTCCTCCACGAGGTCGAGAGCAAGCGAACGCCGCCCGGGACGGTCGGTATGCATAAAGCCGACATACGGGTCGAGCCCGACCGCCGTGAGTGCAGAAGTGCACATACTCGCCGCGAGCGAATATGCCAGCGACAGCAGAGCGTTGATGTTGTCCTTCGGCGGACGCTTGCTCCTGACCGTGAAGGTGAAATCGTCCTTCTGCTGCAATATCATATCGTCCAGCACCGAGAAATACACCTGTGCGCCCTCGCCCTCGATACCCCGCAGAGTGTCCATATCCGCTGCCTCATAGGCAGCCCCTGCGGAGCCTTTCAGCAGCTCGCTGCAATGCTTCAGTTTCACCGTGTCCACGCGCAGGGCGTGGTCGCGGAGCGCTCGCTCGACCGTCCACCTGCTGTTGAAGAGCTTCGCGCAGATAATGCCCCTCGCGATATCGAGCGACCTTTTATCGTCGTCGGCTATGCGGTACTGCTCCCTTCTCAGAAGGACATTACCGCAGACCTCGCCCTCTACCCGAGCAAGGAACCTTCCGCTGCCGCTCATAAAGACAAGCTCTATGCCGTCGCGGGCGCACTTCCCCATAAGGGCGGGGCTTGCTCCCGTGTAGCCGAACGTCATAATGCGCTCGAGGTTATGCAGCGGCACCCGCCCGAGCTCGCTGCCGTCCGCGAGTATGACAACGTTCTCGCCGTCGAGCGAGAGATACCTGTCGGGAGAGGTGACATACAGCGTATTCAGCAGCTTTTTCATATCAGTCCTCCCCCTCTATCATTGCCTTTATATGAGCTCTTGCGCTCTTCTCCGAGCACAGCACGGGCAGACAGATATTTTTCAGCGAGCAGGCATTGCAAGCCCTTGTACGCCTCACCTTCGGGGTATACCTCCTGCGGAAGAGCTCATGCATCTCCCTCAGAGCCGTCTCTGTCCTGCGGCGGAGCTCCTCGTCTATGAGCACCCTTGTCCTTCGGCGGGTCTCACCGTAGAAAAGGAAGCCCTCCGCTATCACGCAGCACAGCATCTCCTCGAGGCACATTGCCTGAGCCGCAAGCTGCATTTCGTCGCTGCCGTCCTCCTTTGGCTTGCCGCGCTTGTACTCGACGGGAGTGACGGAATATCTGCCCTCAAGTCCAAATATCTCTATCCCCGAGTCATCGCGTCGGAATTCGACGGCGTCACATTCGCCGCTGATACCGAGCCTCGCGGACGATACCGCCATAGCCCGCGCCGTTACGATATCGCCGCGCTTCTCATGAAAGCCCGCGTCGTGGACATTGCGGTGCATGACCTCGCCGTCAGCAGTGCGGTAGTTCTCCGCCCACTGCTGCTCGATGTGAATGAGCGCCCATTGTCTGCGGCAGAACGCAAAGTGCTGTATCCCCGAAAGCAGAAGGTACTCGTCCTCGCTGTACATATCAGCCCTCGAACACTTCGGGTGTCAGACCCTCGAGCTTATCGAGGCTGATGTCGTAGTCCTCGAAACGGCGCGGTCTGTCGATGCCCTCCTTCAGAGTGACGCTGAGCAGTCGGTGCACTCTCGCCGACGAATATTTCGGAGTCTTGCTGTCGTGCCTGTACCAGTAAACGCGTCTGACCTCCATACTGCCCTCGGGTCTTGCGGACGAGCAGTCGTTCTCGAACAGCGTTTCGAGCGCGAGCTTTATCTTCTCGGCGTCCTCCTCTGTAAAGCCCGTCTTTTCGGCGAGCTGGCAGTTTATGCTGCCGTGGAAGACATACACCGCGAAATCCACCTTGTGCTTCGTGCCCATGGTATCGGAAGCCTTGCTCTCCTTACCGCTCTCGCCGTTGACGCTCTTGGTTATCTGCATACTGACGATATCCACAGGTGAAACGCTCTCCGCCTGCTGAATCGTCACAGGACCTCTCACGCCCACTGAAACAGGGTCGCCCTTGAAAGCGAAGACCTGTCCGAAGCTGCGCACATCTATCCATTCTGCGCAGGCAGCCTTCGCGAATTCGTCCCTGTCGGTGTTCTTCTTGTTGCTGAGAGCCGCAAGCGCCTCGCAGGACTTTGCCCTGTCGTGAAGGCTCTTCTGCCCGTCGTCGCACCTGTCGTCGGACTGCACGAATATCCTCTCGCCCATATCCTGTAAACGGTTGCGTATCTTTCTCTTGATGCATACGTCGCTTATCTCGCCGAAGCCGTCGTAATTCTCGCGCGGACGGTTGCCGTTGAGCGGGTCGCCGTTGGGATTTGCATTCTTGGCTGTGATTATCACTGAAAAATCTATCTTGTTCTGAAGTACGCTCATTTTTTAATCCTCCCCGTTATTATCGGTATTGTTGTTTCCGCCCCAAAGAAGAGCGTTGTAGTGGTGGAAGCCCAGCAGATACATCGGCGAGAGCCTGCTGTTGTCGGTGAAGTCCTCGGGCGACATCTTCGCCATTATCTCATTCAGCTTCTTGGTGTACCACACCATTTTTCCCTGATCCTTTTCGAGGTAGGGCTCTATCCTCTCCTCGATTATCTGCCACGTCTGATAGGGTCTTGCCGCGAAGGCGCTCCAGAGCCTTCGCGCATTGGTGACGCGCTTTTCGCCCTCATAGGTGTCGCTCTCAGCCTTGTCGGCTATCGCGAGCAGACAGCCGTATAGGTAGCTTCTGTCGGTGCAGTTCGGGTCGTATGCCATATTTATCTCTCCTTTGCAATAAAGATTGTTACCGTGCTCTGCCTGCTCCTTCCTGATGAGGGCGCAGGCTGTTTCAAGCACGTTCCTGTGGTTGTATTCTTTCTCGTAGGACAGCGGCGACGAGGCGTTCACACACAGTCTCGCGACCACATCATGCGGCAGGCGCTTTCCCTCGGTCACACACGGGAGCAGCCTCAGCACCGTATCGCCCATCTGCTTTTTGTCGCATTCGAGCATACCGCCCTGCTCCGTACCGTATAGGCATTTTGCTATTAGCGGCAGACTGCAGGAATCCGTGACCACCTTCCCGAGCTTGGCATTGTACCTTCTCCACGCGGTACCGCTGTGCCACTTCTTCAGATTGGCGTAGAAGTCGGACTCGGAGAGCTCGGAGTACATCGCAATGGAAAGTCTGCCCGTGGTGGCGGCGTCAAGTCCCATTATCATTACCTTGCTCTCGGGGAGAGCGCTCTCCCTGCCGCTTCTGAACATTCTGTCGAGCATATCGGGGAAGCGCAAGGTTGCGTCGTATTCCTCGGTCTCACTGAACATATCGAATATGCTCTCGGTCACTCTCGGAACGAAGCCGAGAGCGCTGTTCCACACGAGCAGCTGCAGCGTATCGAAGCTGAACGGGTTGTACGTAACGACCTCGCCCGTCTTCTCCTTCACGTGCGAGACATACTGCCTCGATATCAGCCATTTCAGCGCGATATGCACCTTCTGCGAGAACTCGTAGCTCACCGCAAAGGCTTCCTCCTTGTTCGCGAACCGTCCGCGGAAGGTGTAGTTGGTGCTGTCATTTGCGGAGATGAGCTTCGCCTTGTCTCCGCTGTTTCTTATCTTGGCAGGGTGCTTGTAGGTTATCGCCCCTGTTTTTCCGTCGGCATAGCTGAGCCCGCAGCTGCCGAGCGTTGATTCGTAGTATTCCTGAAACAGCCTATGCAGGTCTTTGTCGAGCCACGTGCAGCAGAGCTCCCGCCCGCTGACTATGAAGCGCACGAAGGCGTCCTCCTGTGCGATGGCGTTGAGCTTCTTGTCGGTGAATTTCCCGCTGACCTCATCGACCTCGATAATGCCGCTCTCCACAAGGTCGTGCAGCAGCTGCCTTTTTTCGAGGTAGGCGTATATCGCAGTAATGGCGTAGTGCGAATACTCGCTCTTGCACCAGCCGCCGAGCTGCTCCATATAGGCTTTGAAATATTCGGAGTTGTCCGCGCGTTTGCCCTCGGCATACTGCGGATAATCGCCCGCTATGTAGACGAGCTTGTCCGCGAGCGGCATAGGCGTGATGCCATTTGCTCTTGCTCCCGAATCCTCCGTGACGGGGATAATAGTGACCGAATTGTCCTTGGCTACCTCAGCCGCGCTAACGAACTCACCCGCCTCGCTGACTGTCACCTCTATCTGCGCATTCGCCGTGGAGTGCGACAGCGGCAGCATACCTTTGCCCGCCTCCGTATCTTTTGCAAGCTCATAGACCCTGTAAAGCTCATTCGTCCAGCTCATCAGCCTCACCTCCCGTAAACTCGCCGAGTCCCGTGAAATTATCGTACTCCCTGCCGAAGGCCTTGATGTCCATTTTCTTGATATGGCGCTTGTGCTCGGACGGGATATCCGCAGGACGAGTGAACTCGATTATGCCGTTCTTAATCTCGGGCTGACAGAAGCACACGGTCAGGAAGCCCCTGTCCTCGTCCTTTTCGGCTTCATCGGGGTATATCATCGCAGTGTACATAAACGCCAGCGCCATATCCACACCGTCGTATGCACCCTTTCCCTCGCCGAAGACGCACGGCTCCACGTAGCCCTGACACTCCCGCGTGCCGAGGAAGATATCGCGCCGACCTCCGCGCTCTATCATACGCCGCGCGATGTTATGGTGCTTGTGCTCGTTCCTGTCGTGCTCAAGCTCGGGGCGGTTGTAGTTCCACTCGAAATGCGCCCTGACCTGATAGCACACGTCCTCGAGATAGCTGTAGTAAGCGAGGTCGTTGCCGCCGTCATACTTTATCGGACGTATGCCCTTGCGGACAGTTTTTATCGGTTTCATTATCCTTACCGCGTCTATGTACCACGTGAAGGTGGGCTTCCAGTACACACTCTGGAGCACGCCCTTCAGCGCCTCATACGTGGGGACGGGGTAGCTGAACTTCTCGCCGCCCGCACGAGTGAGCACGTCCGAGAAGAGGGCATTCTTCCCGTACACGCAGAATTCAACGGTATTTCGGTGTTTTTGCATTCCTGCACCTCCTTTTTCATTTTCTAGATAAATTATATTATAGCTTCGACTGTTTGTCAAGTGGTTTTTGCATTGTTCATAATTTGTTTACATTTATGTTTTGGACGTATGCTATAATAGTATTGTCGCATTTTTATGCGTGGATTGAAATTAGATAAATTATATTATCCATCCAAATCAACATACCGCATAGGGTCATCTCCTGTGCGGTATGTTGTTTTTACGCAACTTTCTACATTATCAGCACTTCCTGCTCGGCTCCGCTTGCAGTGACGCCATATTCGTGGCTGTAAAACCTCTTATCCAGCACATTCATATGCAGAGCTCCCTGCTCGTGGAGTCGGAGCTCCGTACCCGCGTACACGCTGACGGTGTATCTCTGTGCCTTTCTGAGGAGCTCCGCTGTTTCAAATGGCGGAGGGTCGCTTTCCAGCCGCGCGATGATGTCCCTCGCAGTCCTGTCATAGGGGACGATAATGCTCGTCGTGCTGCTGTCGATGACCTCAAAGAGTGTCCCCGCAGTTTTGAACGCCTGAGAGAGGAAGGGCTGAGTCTCCATCTTTATCTTCCATCGCGAGCCGTCTGTCGAGAGCAGCTCGAGTATGCTTGTCTGTGCGCTCCCGTCATTGACCCTGTACGGCAGCTCGTCCCTGTAGTGCCTGAAAAGCTCCCTGAAATAGCCGCTCTGCACCTCCACCGACAGCAGGTCGCCCGATGTGTTGGCTATGATATGCCGCGAGATATCCTGCGCGGACTTTATCTCCCCGAGGCGGCTGAGGTTCTCCTCCCTGAAGTTGATGAGGTATACGGGACATATCCTGCTGTACTCGCCGCTGCGATTGCACCTGCCCGCCGCCTGAGCGGCATTGTCCATACCCGCAAGGGCGCGCACCACGCACCTGAACGATATATCCACTCCCGCCTCTATGAGCTGAGTGGTCACGCACACCACGGGCTTGCCCCGCCTGAGGAAGCGCCGCAGAGTGCCTATGCGCCTTTTTCTGTGTGCGGGACACATATTCGTGCTGAGATGTATCAGGTAAGCCTCACCGCAAAGCCGCTCCTTCAGCCGCTTGTACATATTCTCCGCCTGTGCCTTTGTATTCACGATGACGAGCAGGTCTCCGTTCTCTCTGAACCTTTCGCAGCAGAAGTCCGCCGCCTCGTCAGTGCTGTAGCCGTATTTTTCGAGCTTTGGGATTATCTCCGTCCGCCTGAAGACCTCGATATCATCTGAGCAGTCGCCCGTCATATCGCTGTCCTTATCGAGCACGAGGCGGTATCTCTCATTCTCGTTGAAGGGCGGCTGTGTCGCCGAGCACAGCACCACCGTGGCATTGCACTGACGCACAAGGAAATTCACCGCAAGGCTGAACAGCTCGGTGCACCTTATCGGTACGGACTGCACCTCGTCGATGATGATGACCGTATCACACAGGCGGTGCATTCTCCTTACAGACGAGGTCTTCGCCGAAAACAGCGTGTTGAGGAACTGCACCATTGTCGTGGCGATGACGGGCTTGTCCCAGCGCTCGGCGCAGAGCTGATACTCCTCGAGCTCAGCACTGTCGTCCAGCTCCGCAGCCATATTTGAGTGATGCTCAAGGAAGCTCTCAGCGCCCGCAAGCTCGGCGATAACGTCGCTGTTCTGCTCAAGTATCGACATAAACGGCGCGATGTACATTATCCTTTTCAGCCCGTAGCGCCTGCACTGCTTTACTGCGAATCTCAGCGACGAAAGCGTCTTGCCGCCGCCCGTCGGGACTATCAGCCTGCACGCGCCGACCCTGTGCTGTGCAAACTCCGCGCACCTGTCGGAAATACTCATTCTCTGCCGCGATATCGGATCAGTCCTCTCCGAGAAGGCTGCGAGCCTCGCGTCCATACGCTCGTCCATAAGCCGCCACAGCTCATCGGTATCGCGCTCGCGTGCAGTTGCTCTCGCCGACATAAAATCGGCAGTATCTGTCCTGTCCGCGTCAATGAGCGCCGACTGTATCAGCCTTTCAAGCATACCTATGTAAAAGGATGCCTCCGTCTGAGCCGCCTCGCTCCTGTCACGGCTGAGGTATTTCCCGACCGCCGCGAGCCATTCCTTCGCGGCACTGTCCAGCATATCGCCCAAAGCCGCCTCATCGCACAGCTCGGAAATATTCGCCCTCACCTCGTCGAACCCCTCGTCCTTCGAGGTGCGGCGGGAGTACACGTCATTTCCGTCCGCGTCGAGCCAGTCGCATATGCCGTGGTGGGAAATAATGGCGTGGGAAATACCCTCAGCGGCGACACGTATCTCCTTGCTCCTATCGGCGGCAAGCTCCTTCATCAGCCTTGCTCCCGCGTAGCTGTGGTCGATACTGCCGCGCTTCATATCGTTCCGCCCGTTTATGTAGTCATCGAAGACCCGCCTCAGCTTGCCAGCGTCGTGGAGCAGCCCGACGAGCCCGCCGACCTCCGCAAGTCCCGCAGATCGCAGATACCCACGTGTCAGCTCCGCGACGTTTGCCGCGTGCTCGCCGACAGACTGCCTTACGCCGTCGGTTTTTTCGCGTATATGTGCCGTAAACAAGTCAGACCGCCTCCGTTTATCAATATGTATTATTATACCACCGCCTCGTGAAATAATCAACATAAATTTTATGTATGGTGACGAAATTTTATTAAAAACACCTATTATTCGTGCAAAGCCCGACGTCTGACCAATATACAGTGTTTTCGGGCGCACAATTAAGCATTGCCGCTATGTTGCAGTGCGCCCCTGCAAGCGTTACCCCAGCAGCTCCTCCCGCATATGCGACAGGAGCTTTTTTTCGCGGCGCGAGACCTGCACCTGCGTGATACCGAGCAGCTTTGCCGTCTTCGACTGCGTCAGCCCTCGGAAGTAGCGCAGCTCCAGCAGCGCCCTGTCCTCGGCTGGGAGCTGCGCCATTATCTGCCTCAGAGCAAGCAGGTCGGTTATCGCCTCGTCGGGAGCCTCCACGGGCACGTCGAGCTGTCCCTCGTCCTCGTCGGGAGAGGTCAGCGATATCAGCGGCTGAGCCGCGCACAGCGCCTCCGTGATGTCTGCCATATCCTCGCCTGTGAGCTCCGCAAGCTCGCTGACCGCCGGCTCCCTGCCCTCGCGCTGGACGAAATCCGCGCACACCCTTTGCAGGCGCATACCGAGCTCCTTCAGGCTGCGGCTGACGCGTATGCTGCCGCCGTCGCGGAAAAGCCGCTTTATCTCGCCGAGTATCACGGGCACGGCATAGGTCGAGAACTTCACGCCGCGCTCGGGGTCAAAGGCTTTCACGGCTTTGAGCAGCCCGAGACAGCCCGCCGAGTAGAGGTCGTCGTACTCGATACCGCGCCCGCGGAAACGGTTCGCGCAGAGGTGCACCAGCCCGAGGTTCTCCTCGGCGAGCGGCTGCTTCAGCTCAGCTGCCATGTGCCGCCAGCTTCTTCCGCATAGTCACGGTAGTCCCCTGCCCGAGCCTGCTCCGCACCGAGAGCCTGTCCATAAATGATTCCATCACCGAGAAGCCCAGCCCCGAGCGCTCCTCCTCGGGAGCGGTGGTGAAAAGCGGCTCCATAGCCTTTTTCACGTCAGCGATACCGCAGCCGCCGTCGCGCACGCGTATGTATATCTCCCTATCGGGCAGGAGCCTCAGCACGAGGTCTATCCTGCCGCTCGTACCGCGGTAGCCGTGGACTATCGCATTCGTTACCGCCTCCGAGACCGCCGTGCGTATGTCCGAAAGCTCCTCCACTGTGGGGTCAGCCTGCACGATGAACGCCGAGACTGCCGCCCTTGCCGCGCTCTCATTCGCCGAGAGCGACGGCATACTGAATCTTATCTCATTCAGAATTTCCATGATCTGCCTCCTTCAAATAATCCTTACTATGCGCTCTATCCCCGCGAGCCTCAGCACGCGGCGAATGCTCTCCTGCGGACCTCTCACCTCGAGCCTTCCGCCGCACTCTCTCATCAGCTTGTGCCTGCCCATTATGAGCCCTATCCCCGAGCTGTCCATAAATGTGATGCCGCTCATATCGAGCGAGAGCACATCGGGCTGCATATTGATGATGAAGCTGTCGAGCTGCTCACGCGCCGACTTTGCGGAATGGTGGTCGATTTCACCTCTGAGAGCGGCAATTGCCATACCGTTCTCCGATTTTATGTCTACCTTCAACCTTCTACCCTCCGTTCTGTGCCTGTTTATGCCATATTATACCACCGCTTATGCGCGGAAAATGTCAAAACAGGGAAGCACTTCGTTTAAGATTGCGGAGCTCAGAGCTCAGAACTCAGATTGTAGGGGCGGACCCGTGTGTCCGCCCGCAATATACGGGCATTGATCCCACGGGCGCACACTGTGCGCCCCTACAAATCGTTTCGGTTGGTTTGTCTGTGTAATTGCGGGCGGATAATATCCGCCCCTCCACTTGAAATCCCCGCCGAAAAATGCTATAATACCCTTAATGACCCCACAGAAAGGAACACCGTTATGCCAAAGCAATTCTGGAAGGGCAGCGCTCTGCTCGCGCCCGTACCCGCCGCGCTGGTAAGCTGCGGCACTCCCGACAAGCCCAACGTCCTCACCATCGGCTGGACGGGCATAGTCTGCACACGTCCGCCCATGACGTACATATCCGTGCGCCCCGAGCGCTACTCGCACGATATTATCCGCGATTCGGGCGAATTCGTGATAAACCTTACCACCTCAGCAATGGTGCGCACTGTGGACTACTGCGGCGTGAAGAGCGGCAGGGATATCGACAAATTCGCCGTATGCGGGCTTCACACCCAGCCCGCGGAAAAGGTCACTGCTCCGCTGATAGAGGAATGTCCCGTCAGCCTCGAATGTAAGGTCACGGAGAGCAAGCTCCTCGGCTCACACACGATGTTTCTCGCGGAAATAGTCGGCATCGACGTGGACGAGCGCTACATTGACAGCAAGGGCAAGCTCAACCTCCAGCAGTGCGGACTTGCGGCATATGCGCACGGGGAATACTTCGCCATTGGACGCAAGCTCGGCGACTTCGGCTTCTCCGTCCGCAGGAAGAAAAAGAAGCATTGACTATGTAGGGGCGGACCCGCGTGTCCGCCCACATAATGCGTAATACGTAATTATCGGTATCGCCTGCGGCGATGATTTTGAAATGGGACGTCGTGGACGCCGTCCCCTACATTCGGTAGCCGTAGGTTTTGCGGTATATTTGCGGGCGGCGGAACGCCGCCCCTACACGATGTTGATTCACACCAATTTGGTAATTTGCGGGCGGGCGAGGGCGCCCGCCCCTACATTAGGTCGCAATGTCCTCTATGAACCGCCGCAGCTCCTCCTCTGTCTCCATTATCACGCCCGCACGGAGCTGCTCGCGGTCGAATTCGGGCATCAGGGATATGTCGTAGTCGATGACGCGGTACGGCACCGAGCTGTCTGCCTTGAACAGCCCTATCCGCCCGTTGTACTCCCTGACCTCGCAGACGGGAGGGCTCTCGGGTGCGGAAACGGAAATGCGGCTGGCAAGCTTCTGGCGGTGCAGCGACTGCCCGAGAGTGCATATGACGATGAAGCCCGATATTGTGAGGGCTGTCATCAGCATTAAGTAGATACGCTTGTCGATGGTCCTGTACATAGTATCTCTCCTTTGCCGAAAGTATTAAGTCTATTATTCGCGTTTTTTGCTAAATTATACAAATCTTTGAAAAAATCCCCCTCAGCTATTAACAAACGCTTTCAAACGTGGTATAATATACAATGTATAAATATGCGACTAATCATTTTACAGAAAGGAGTATCACCGCCCACGCGGTGACCTGACAAAATGACTGATAAAACACCTAACCGCAGCGGAGCCCGCAAACGTCCCGCCTCCGCTTCGCAGGGCAGACGTCCGAGACCGCAGGGCGCACCCTCGCGACAGGGAGCTCCCGCATACGCTCAGGGCGGAGCTCAGTATGCACAGGGCAGACCTCCTATGCGCTCGCCGCAGGGAAGACCTCAGCGCACCAATCCCGCGTCTATGCAGGACCAGCCCAGAAAGAAGAAGAAAAAGAAGAACAAAGCACTCGTCATACTCAAGAAGATAATGGGAGCTATCGTTACCACGCTCCTGTCGCTCTTCCTCGTTATGATAATCTCGGGCACCATCGTCGCCACCGCGATGACGATATACGTCCTCGACTTTATGGAGGAATCAACGAGCGTTACCTTCGCTACTCTCGAATCGGGAAGCGACACCTACTTCTACGGTACTGAGATAGACGAGGAAACGGGCGAGGAAAAGCTGAAGCTGCTCAACCAGATAAAGACTGATATCCAGCGTATACCCGTCTCGATAGACAAGGTGCCGCAGGACGTCCGCAACGCCTTCGTTTCCACCGAGGACGAGCGTTTCTACGCCCATGACGGCGTTGACTACAAGCGTACCTTCTCGGCGTTCCTGAATATGTTCCTGCACTTCTACGACACCGAGCAGGGCGGCTCGACTATCACACAGCAGCTCATCAAGCAGCTCACCAAGGACGACGAGCACTCGATGCAGCGTAAGATACGCGAGATATTCGCGGCTATGCAGCTCGAGAAGTCCTACACCAAGGACGAGATACTCGAGGAGTACCTCAACTACATCTCGTTCGGCGGCCCTATCAACGGCATACAGCTCGCCTCGACACGCTACTTCGGCAAGGACGTCAGCGAGCTCACCATACCCGAGGCGGCTGTCCTCGCGGCGATACCCAAGAGCCCGCAGTATTACGGACCGCAGGTCGAGACCGAGGACGAGGACGGCAATATCATCGTGGACGGCGAGGCTAACAACCGTATCCGTCAGCGCTACGTTCTGTGGCAGATGTACAAGAACGGCGCTATCACCTACGACGAGTATCAGGAGTACCTCAATACGAAGATACTCTATACATGGGCTCCCGAATATAAGGAGCTCCACCCCGAGGTAGACCTCGAACAGCTCGAATCCGAGCAGAACAGCTACACGTGGGAAGTTGACGCTATGATGTACGAGGCGGCGGCTATCGTTCAGGAGCAGTTCAACCTCGAAACTCAGGACGAGGCTATCGCACGCATCAACAAGGGCGGCTACCGAATCTACTCCACCACCGACCGCAAGATGCAGAACTATGTCGAGGAGAAAATGCTCGACATCGGCAACATCATGGACAGAGGCTACGTCACAAGATGGGTAGACCTCGACGGCGACGGACAGGTCGAGGAGGAGATACCGCACGTTGCCTTCGTAGCTCTCAGGTACGACGGCTCGGTAATGTGTCAGGTCGGCAACGTCGGCGAAAAGACAGGCTCGCTCTCTACCAGCTACGCGGTAACGGAGCCCCGTCAGATAGGTTCGACAGTTAAGCCAGTCACCACCTACGGCCTCGCGCTTGAAACAGACCTTATCCACTGGGGAAGCGTCTACACCGATAAGCCTATAATGGAAGTCAACGGTAAGCCGTGGCCTTCAAACTATACGACCGATACCTCGGTAAGTATCTCACACGAACAGCACAACATCTACTACTTCCTCCAGAAGTCCTTCAATACCGTTCCCGCTCAGCTCTGTCAGGAGCTCACGCCCAAGGCGGTATTCAAGTTCGCGACGGAGAATATGGGTATGAAGCTCGACCCCGATGACGAGAGCTACTCGCCTCTTTCGATAGGAGCTCTTACATGGGGTATCACCCTCGAGAACCTCGTAAACGCCTATATCCCCTACGGCAACCTCGGCGTATACAACGATGCGCATATCATCTCCAAGATAGAGGACGGCAACCACAAGATAATCTATTCCAACGACGGCAATGCCCGTCAGGCAGTATCGGCTGAGACAGCTTACGTTATGAACCGTATGCTCAAGAACGTTGTTGATCAGGGTACTGCGGCAAGCGTAAAGTTCAGCAACAAGGTGCTCGTCGGTAAGACAGGTACTTCCGAGGACTGGCAGAACCTCACCTTCGTAGGTCTCACCTACGACTTCGTAAGCGGCGTAACGATAGGCTACCGCGAGTACAACGACTACCTCAAGCTCCCGACCTCGCTCCACGCCTGCGACGTGTGGAATTCGATAATCGGAAGCTACGCGGATACGATGTTTATGGAAACGCCTATGGACTTCGAGCGCTGTCCCACAGTCATCGACGCGGCAATGTGCACGTCCACGGGCTGTATCGCAGGAGCAAACTGTCCGAGAGGCATCACGGGCTACTGGAAGTCAACGAATGCGCCTCCGTGTGACGGTGCACACTATGTGGCTCCCGACCCGAGCACAGTTGACCCGAATGCGGGCGGCGGCGCAGAAACTCCCGACCCGAACGCAGGCGTTGACCCGAATGCAGGCGGCGGAGTTGATCCGAACGCAGGCGGCGGCGCGGAAAATCCCGACCCGAATGCAGGCTGGGTTGACCCGAATGTCGGCGGCGGCGGTGGAGACGCTCCCGACCCGAACGGCGGCGGCGTGTCCGAGTGGTAAAGCAATAACAAAAAAGACCTGTCTGCTCTCTGCGGACAGGTCTTGCGTTATCTTCATGCAAGGGCTCTGCCCTTGACCCGCCAAGGACTCTGTCCTTGGATTCTGCCGGGACTCTGTCCCAGACCCTGCCAAAGGGCACAGCCCTTTGGAATCCAACTACGTTGCCGCTCGCAAGCTCGCTCACTCTGTACAAAAGGCTCAGTCTGCTTTCGGCGGGCAGCAATCGCATAAAACTATCCATAAAAATGTAGGGAACGGCGTCCTCGACGTCCCACACAAAACAACAAATAGGAGGAATTATGAGCGACAAGCTTAGATTATGCTGTCCGTGCCATTTCGGGCTGGAGAGCGTACTCAAATACGAGATAACAAAAATAGGCGGCACTGACCTCAAGGTCAGCGACGGAAAGATAACCTTCACGGGCGACGAGAATATACTCGCGCGGGCGAATCTCTGCCTTTCCACGGCGGAGCGCGTCCTCATCGAGCTGATAGAGTTCCGCGCCGAGACCTTCGAGGAGCTCTTTCAGGGCGTGCGCTCGGTAGAGCTCGAACGCTTCATCGGCATCGACGACGCCTTCCCCGTCAAGGGCTACTCACTGGATTCGGCGCTCCACAGCGTCCCCGACTGCCAGTCTATCGTCAAGAAGGCTGCCGTTGAACGCCTGAAAAGCAAGTACGGCATAGAATGGTTCAGCGAATCGGGCGCGACCGTGCAGATAAAGTTCAGCATACTCAAGGACGTAGTGACCCTCTACCTCGACACCAGCGGCGTGGGTCTGCACAAGCGAGGCTACAGGCGCAATTCCAATGCCGCCCCCATCAAGGAGACCCTCGCCGCGGGCATTATCGACCTCGCACGCGTGCGTCCAGACAGCATTGTCTGCGACCCCTTCTGCGGAAGCGGCACTCTGCTGATAGAAGCCGCGATGAAGGCTCTGCGCATACCCGTGGGTATCAACCGCCGATTTGCCGCCGAAAAATGGAGCTCTATCCCCTCCTCGGTATGGCAGGAGGAGCGCAGGAAAGCTATCGAGGGCGTTGACCGCTCGGCTGAGTTCCGCGCTATCGGCTTCGATATCGACGACGCCGCAGTAGCCCTCACGCTCGACAACGCCCACAAGGCTGGCATAAAGTCGCGTATCAGGGTCGAGCAGGCAGACATCGACAAATTCGTACAGCCAGAGGACTCGATAGTTATATGCAACCCGCCCTACGGCGAGCGACTGCTCGAGCTCCGCGAGGCTGAGGACATCTACCGCCGAATGGGCAGAGTGCTCGGCAAGGGCGGCAGCCGTCAGAGCTACATCATATCGCCGCACGAGCAGTTCGAGAAGTTCTTCGGCGAGAACGCAAAAAAGCGCCGCAAGCTCTACAACGGCATGATAAAGTGCCAGCTCTATATGTACTTCTGATGGAGCGCGAAAAACTGCGGGAATTAGCCGCACTGATATATCCGACGCGCTGTCCCGTCTGCGGCGAGGTCATAGGCGCGAACGACTGCTTCTGCGGGAAGTGCACGGACATTCTCGTCAGATACGAAGGCAGCCTCGGCGTCAAGGGCAGCGCGGGCGGAGCTGCCGCCTATGAGTACCACCCGAATATGTCCGAAGCCGTAATGCTGATGAAGCGCGGAGTTATGGGCAATGCGCCCTTCGCCTTCGGCACGGCTATTGCGGAGCGTCTCCGCGAAAAAGGCTTCGACAAGGCAGATCTGCTCATACCCGTGCCGATGTTTAAGCGCGACCTTCGCAGGCGCGGAGCGAACCAGTCTCTCCTCATCGCAGAGGAGGTCGGCAGGCGTCTCGGCATACCCGTGGACGGCAAGTCCGTGGTCAAGAGCGTTGAAACTCTGCCGCAGAAGGAGCTCCGCAGGGCAGAGCGCGAGGTCAATATGCAGGGAGCGTTCACGGTGACGGCTCCCGAGGCTGTCAAAGGCAAGACCATAATCGTGATAGACGACCTCTGCACCACGGGCAGCACTCTCGCCGAAATGACGGCAGTGCTGCTCGGAGCGGGCGCGGCAAAGGTATACTGCGCCTGCGCGTGCAGAGCGGTCGAACACACCGATGAAAGGGAGAATGAAAATGGATAAGCACGCTGAAAAAGCCTGCAGGCTGTTCGCCGAGGGGCGGAACTGCTCACAGGCTGTATTTGCCGCATTCTGCGATGTAACAGGGCTCGATGAGGAGCTCGCGCTGAGGCTGTCGTCCTCGTTCGGCGGCGGTATGGGACGTATGCGCGAGGTCTGCGGAGCCTGCTCGGCGATGTTTATGGTCGCGGGCATACTCTACGGCTACAGCTCCGAGAGCGACGACAAGGAAAAGGCGGAGCACTACAAGCGCATACAGTACCTTGCGGATGAGTTCCGCAAGCAGCACGAGACTATCATCTGCCGCGACCTGCTCAAGGGACTGAGCGTGGACAAGTCTCCCGTTCCCGACAAGCGCACCGAGCAGTATTACAAGGTACGCCCGTGTATACGCTTCGTATGCACAGCCGCGGACATACTTGACAGGTACATCGGGGAAAATCCCGTAAAACAGCCCTCAGCTGTCGATTAACATTCTCGCACGGTTGTAGGCGTTGATAGGAGTGCCGCTGGAATCAATGTCCACGCTGACTATCTGCCCGCCGCACTGCCGCGCAATGGAGGAATAGAGCCCCCGTCCGAAGACGTGGTTCGGCATACAGCCGAAGGGCTGCACACCGAGGACTTTTTTGCAGCCGTGGCGGATATATCCCGCCGCCTCGGCTCCGATGAGCCAGCCGTCACCCGCACTTGCTCCCGTACTGACTACACCCTCTGCCTCCGCCTTTACGGTTTGCAGCGACGGCAGAGAGAAGAATCCCTCCTCGGTCAGCGCGGATATCATACTCTTCTGTATCCTTTCGAGCAGCCAGCCAACGGCTCGGTAGCCCAGCGCCTCGACCGCGGGAAGATGTATGAGCTGAGCGTCTATGTAGTAGAGGACGTACCACGAAAGCCCGTTTGTGAAGCTCTCGCAGCCATTGTTCTCGATGAAGCGGACCATATCCCAGTTGCCTAATGAGCAGTACTTCGTATACAGCTCGCCGACCAGCGCTATGCGCTGCTTTTTCTTTTCGGTGCGCGGTATCCTCTTAAAGCTGCGGACAATTGTGCGGAAGCGCTTCACCATAATGTTGATGTCAAGGCGTCGGAGCTCCCTGAGCTCACCGCCCAGCTTCGCGAGCCACCTGTCGCGGAGCCTTTCGGTGTCGCCCTTGCGCTTCTCATAGGGTCTTACCTGCTGGACGAGCATCATGATAATGTCTCCGTAGAACAGAGCAAACAGCGCTCGCCACACCATCACGGGCGTAATACCCAGCTGATTCTCTTTATCTATATGCATGAGATTGAGAGAGAGCACCCGCGTCTGAGTGAAGCCTGAATTTCTTACCGCCTTTCTGAGCAATTCGGTGTAATTCGCCCCACGGCAGGCGTCACCCAAGCTCGGCATCAGCAGCTTTGTGCGGGACGGGTCATACTCCCCGCTGCTCAGGGCGTCTATCATCTGCCCGACTATCATAACGAGCGGAAAGCACATATCGTTGTGGGTGTATTTCAGCCCGACTGACAACACTTCCTTGCCCTGAGAGAGGACGACAGGGTCGTAATCCCGCGTGAGAAAGACATATTTCATCAGCGGGAAGTGCGCATCGAGCATTGCGGGTATAAGCAGTTTTTCCTTCACAGCGGTCACTCCTTCTGCAAGCAAGTTAACTTGTGTTAATTATACATTAAATTGGAATGAAAATCAACAGGATATCCGAATTGTAAAGATAAACATACCAAATTGCAAAAACCGCTTGACAAGCTCCTTTATATATGGTATAATCTTAAATTGAAAATGATTATCAATTTCAATTACAACACAAGGAGTTTTTTCAATGTTCAAGAATGCTTTATCTATCGCTGCTACTCTCACCATCGCCGCATCCGCATTTGCGGGCTGCTCGGCTGCGCCTGCCAAGGACGACGGCAAGCTCAACGTGGTTTGCACGATATTCCCCATATACGACTGGACGCGCAATATCATTGACCCCGACACCGCTGACATATCCTGCCTGATAACGAGCGGCGCTGACCTCCACAGCTATCAGCCCACCGCTGAGGATATTATGAAGATCTCGGACTGCGACGTGTTCATATATGTAGGCGGAGAGTCCGATAAATGGGTGGACGGTGCCCTCAGCAGCGCCCGCAATAAGGATATGGCCGTCATCGACCTTATGGACGTGCTCGGCAGCGACCTCTGCGAGGAGGAGCTGAAGGAGGGGATGCAGTCCGAGGAAGAAGAAGAGGAAGAGGACGAGGACGAGCCCGAGTACGACGAGCACATATGGCTCTCGCTCCGCAGCGCCGAGAAATGCACTAATACTATAGCGGCTCAGCTCGCAGACGCTGACAGCGAGCACGCGGACACATACAGGAACAACGCATCGGCATACGTTGACGAGCTCGAGGCTCTCGACGCCGAATTCACGGAGCTTACCGCCTCCGCGAAGAACAAGACGCTCATTTTCGGCGACCGCTTCCCCTTCCGTTACCTCGTGGACGACTACGGGCTCGACTACTACGCCGCCTTCATAGGCTGCTCGTCCGAGAGCGAGGCAAGCTTTGAGACTATCACCTTCCTCGCGAACAAGTGCGACGAGCTCGGAGCCGAGTACGTGTTCACGATAGACGGCTCGGACTGCAACATCGCAAACGCTATCATTTCGAGCACAAAGTCGAAGTCGCAGAAGGTGCTGACCCTCGACTCCCTGCAGAACGTGAAGCTGAGCGATAAAACAGAGACCGAAGACTACATTTCCGCTATGAAGAAAAACTATGACACTCTGAAAGAGGCTTTGAACTGAATGGAACAGATCATCTGCAAAGACGCCGCCCTCGGTTACGAGGACGGCATTGTCACCGAGGAGCTGAATTTCACCGTCAGCAGCGGCGATTACCTCTGCATACTCGGCGAGAACGGCTCGGGCAAGAGCACGCTGATAAAGGCTCTGCTTGGCTTAAAGCCGCAGGTACGCGGCGATATATCTTACGTGAACGGCTTCTCCTCGAAGGAGATAGGCTACCTGCCGCAGCAGACTCCCGTGCAGAGGGACTTTCCCGCGTCGGTGCGCGAGATAGTGCTGTCGGGCTGCCTCTCAAGGACGGGATTCCGCCCCTTCTATAACGCGAAGGAGAAGGAGCTCGCGCACAAGAATATGCACAGACTCGGCATATGCGAGCTCGAAAGGCGCTGCTACCGCGACCTCTCGGGAGGTCAGCAGCAGAGAGTGCTGCTCGCCCGTGCGCTGTGCGCGACCGAGAAGATGCTTCTGCTCGACGAGCCCGTGACGGGTCTCGACCCGCACGCTCAGAACGACCTCTACGAGCTGATATCGAAGCTGAACAAGTCGGGCATTACTATTATAATGGTATCCCACGACATCACCTCGGCGGTGAGGTACGCCTCGCACATACTCCACATCGGCAGAAAGCAGCTCTTTTTCGGCAGCAAGGACGACTATATGACCAGCAAGATAGGACGCTCGTTCATAGAAACGGAGGCGCAGGAAAATGGCTGAGATACTCACGAAACTGCAATACTATTTCTCGTTCCCGTTCGTCCGCTACGCGCTGATAGTCGGGCTGCTGATAGCGCTGTGCTCGTCGCTCCTCGGAGTAACGCTCGTGCTCAAGCGCTTCTCATTCATCGGTGACGGTCTCTCGCACGTAGCCTTCGGAGCTATGGCAGTCGCCTCGATCGTCAGACTTACGAACAATATGCTCCTTGTCCTGCCCGTGACTGTGCTTGCAGCGATACTCCTGCTGAGAACGGGTCAGAACACAAAAATAAAAGGCGACGCGGCTGTCGCGATGATATCCGTCGGAGCCCTCGCCATCGGCTATATGCTGATGAACCTCTTCCCCAACTCGGCTAATATCTCCGCTGACGTCTGCAGCACGCTCTTCGGCTCTACGCTGATACTTACTCTCACGCCGTTCGATGTGTGGCTGTGTATCGGTATGTCGGTAGTTGTGCTGGTGATGTTTATGCTGTTCTACAATAAGATATTCAGTGTCACCTTCGATGAGAGCTTCACAAAGGCGACAGGTGTCAATGCCGATGCCTACAACCTCGTCATCGCGATAATCACGGCACTGATAATCGTGCTCGCTATGAACCTCGTGGGCTCGCTGCTGATATCCGCCCTCATCATATTCCCCGCACTCTCGGCAATGCGTGTGTTCAGGAGCTTCCGCGGGGTAATGATATGCTCGGCAGTGATATCGGTGGTCTGCGCTGCCGCTGGGATCATCATATCCATTCTCGCTTCGACACCCGTCGGCTCGACCATTGTCTCCGCAGACATAGTAGTTTTCCTCGTATTTTGGATAATCTCGGCATTCACAGGGAGGTCGAAGGTATGAGATACAGACTTGCGGCAGTCCTGCTTGCGGCTGCCTTCGCGCTCACAGGCTGCGGCAGCGATGCCGTAAGCGAGAGCGTAGAAACTACTCTCCCGCCCTCGCTTAGCCGAGACGGCTTTGACGTCGACCTGACGCAGTTCAACGCGAATATGATGTACGCACAGATATACGATATGATGAACCGTCCTGAGCTCTACAAGGACAAGTCAGTCCGCGTGACAGGCAATTTCACCTATTATAAGGACAAGAGTGGGAACGAGTATTTCTCCGCATTCGTCCCCGACGCGGCTGCCTGCTGCTCGCAGGGAGTTGAATTCGTCCTCGACGGCGACTACTCCTACCCCGACGACTACCCCAAACAGGGCACGCAGATAACCGTCACGGGTACGTTCAACTGGTACAAGCAAAATAACGCGGTGTTCTGTCAGCTCCTGAATGCACAGCTGGTGGACACTATCCCTGTAGGAAGTGACAATAATGAAAGCACTTAAACTAACCGCGGCTGCGGCGACTCTGACACTGCTCTGTGCCTGCGGAGACACGTCCAAAATTGACGAAATAGCAGCCTCACAGCTTCCGACGACTCAGGCGGCAACCAAGTCCGCAGCCGAGCTCGCCGAGCCGGTACACACTACAGCTCCCACAACTGAAGCGGTAACTGCTACAGCAACAGCATCTGGTGAAGAAGTTGACCCGAACGGAACCTTCGACGTAGACCTCACAACACTCAGCGCAAGTATGGTCTACGGGCAGGTCTACGATATGGTCTACAACCCCGAGGACTATCTCGGCAAAACCGTGAAAATGCGCGGCCCCTTCGGCTACTACTGCGACGAAGCTACAGGCAATGAGTATTTTGCGGTGCTTATCACAGACGCAACAGCGTGCTGCTCACAGGGAATTGAGTTCGTGCTCGACGGCGATTACGCCTACCCTGACGACTACCCCGAGCTAAACTCGGAAATAACGGTGATAGGACGTTTTAACAGCTATAATGAGGGAAATGTCCCCTACTGCCAGCTCACAAATGCACAGATAATAGAATGATAAAGCCCGCCGTTAAGGCGGGCTTTTCTGTTTAAATAAGAAAAAATGCCGCTCAGTTTTATGCTGAGCGGCTTGTATCAGCTGAATAAAATGAATGACTACCTGCGCGGAAACAAAATCGCGCCCCAGAAAAACTGGAGCGCGAACTTGCCGGCGGGGGCTCCCCACCTGTATCAGCTGAATAAAATGAATGACCGCCTGCGCGGGAACAAAATCGCGGCTCAGAAAAACTGAACCGCGAAACT
>JAFXXD010000046.1 GCA_017542475.1 Ruminococcus sp.
CACTCCGCAGTCTCCTTGATATCAGGTTCGACGAGAACGGCGGTATACCGATAGATGAAGTGGAATCCGTCGAGAGCATCTGCACACGCTTCAAGACGGGAGCCATGTCCTACGGCTCTATATCGCAGGAGGCTCACGAGTGTATGGCTGTTGCTATGAACAGCATTGGCGGTAAGTCCAACAGCGGTGAGGGCGGAGAAAGTCCCGACAGATTAACGTCCGACCGCTGCTCCGCTATAAAGCAGGTTGCTTCGGGACGTTTCGGCGTTACAAGCGAATACCTCGTTTCCGCTCAGGAGATACAGATAAAAATGGCTCAGGGCGCTAAACCCGGCGAGGGCGGACATCTCCCCTCGGGCAAGGTCTATCCGTGGATAGCAAAAACTCGTCATTCCACCGCAGGTGTGGGACTTATCTCACCTCCGCCCCACCACGATATCTACTCTATCGAGGATCTCGCTCAGCTCATCTACGACCTCAAAAACGCCAACGACAAGGCACGTATCTCCGTAAAGCTCGTTTCAGAGGCAGGTGTGGGTACTGTTGCGGCAGGCGTTGCAAAGGCAGGTGCTCAGGTCATCCTCATTTCGGGATATGACGGCGGAACGGGCGCAGCTCCGAGAAGCTCCATTTACAATGCAGGTCTGCCGTGGGAGCTCGGACTGGCTGAGGCTCATCAGACACTTATGCTCAACGGACTCCGTTCAAGAGTACGCATCGAAACGGACGGCAAGCTCATGACGGGAAGGGACGTACTTGTTGCGGCTCTGCTCGGCGCAGAGGAATTCGGCTTCGCAACAGCTCCCCTTGTAACAATGGGATGCGTGATGATGAGAGTCTGCAACCTCGATACCTGTCCAATGGGAATCGCTACACAGAACCCCGAACTGAGAAAGCGTTTCCGCGGTAAACCCGAGTATATCGTCAATTTCATGCACTTCATCGCTCAGGAGCTCCGTGAATACATGGCTAAGCTGGGCGTACGTACTGTTGACGAGCTTGTGGGACGCACAGACCTTCTCATCCCCAAAAATGACACTCACGGCATCGACCTCAGCGCAGTCCTCAGCACTTCCGCTCAGGGAAAACAGCATTTCGATTCTTCTGATGTTTACGATTTTGCTCTTGACAGCACTATAGACCGCCGTGTTATAATAAAGAAGCTGGGAAGTGCTCTCAAAAACGGTACACCAAAGACGATATCAGTGGACGTTGTCAATACGGACCGCTCCGCAGGTACTCTCACAGGCGCAGAGATAACACGCATCCACGGCGAGAACGCTCTCCCTGACGATACCTTCATGGTAAAATGTACAGGCAGCGGCGGACAGTCCTTCGGCGCTTTCATACCGAAGGGACTCACCCTCGAACTCTGCGGCGACAGCAACGATTACTTCGGCAAGGGACTCTCGGGAGGCAGACTTGTGCTCTATCCTCCAAAGGACTCCGCTTTCAGGGCGGACGAGAATATCATCGTCGGAAACGTTGCACTCTACGGCGCTACATCGGGCAAGGCTTTCATCAACGGCATCGCAGGCGAACGATTCTGCGTAAGGAACTCGGGAGCTTTTGCGGTATGCGAAGGCACAGGCGACCACGGCTGCGAGTACATGACTGGCGGTCGTGCAGTCATTCTCGGCCGGACAGGCAAGAACTTCGCCGCAGGTATGTCAGGCGGTATCGCATATGTTCTGGACGAGGAGCATGACCTCTACACGCGACTCAACAAGTCCCTTGTATCCCTTGAAGCTGTTACCCGAGAGGTCGATATTGCCGAGCTGAAAGCTATCATCGAAGAACACGCAGAGGCTACGGGTTCAGTCAAGGCAAAGGCTATCCTTGAGGACTTCGGACGGTATATCGGCTTCTTCAAGAAGATAATACCTCACGATTATGCAAAGATACAGTCAACGGTTGCCGAGCTTGAAAGAGCGGGCGTTAGCAGCGAAAAGGCTGAGATAGAAGCCTTTGAGCTTATCAGAAAGGAGGCGTGAGTCATGGGAAAAGCTACAGGATTTCTTGAATACACAAGATGCGAAACAACTGCGAAAGAACCTCTCGAACGCATAAAGGACTATAACGAGTTCCACGCTCCGCTCAGTGATGAACAGCGCCGTGAACAGGCGGCAAGATGCATGGACTGCGGAGTACCCTTCTGTCAGAACGGAAAAATGCTCTGCGGTATGATATCGGGCTGTCCCCTTAACAACCTCATCCCCGAATGGAACGACCTTGTTTATCACGGTCAGAAGGAACAGGCTCTCAGCCGCCTTATGATGACCAATAACTTCCCCGAATTCACTTCGAGAGTTTGTCCCGCACTCTGCGAAAAAGCATGCACCTGCGGACTGGAAGGCTCTCCCGTGACCGTCAGGGAAAACGAGCGCTCAATTATCGAGTACGGCTTTGAAAAGGGACTCGTTCAGCCGCAGATACCAAAGGTACGCAGCGGCAAGCGCATTGCGGTTATCGGTTCGGGACCTTCCGGACTCGCCGCAGCTGATACCCTCAACAAGAGAGGTCACAGCGTTACAGTATTCGAGCGTTCGGACCGTGCAGGCGGACTTCTCATGTACGGCATCCCCAACATGAAGCTGGAAAAGCACATTATCGAACGCCGCACCGAACTTATGCGCGCCGAGGGCGTCGAGTTCGTGACTAATGCAGACGTAGGCAGAAATGTCTCCGCAGAGGAGATACTAAATAAGTTCGATGCAGTCATACTCGCCTGCGGTTCGTCCAATCCCCGTGACATAAAAGCGGAGGGACGCGATGCAGAGGGCATCCACTTCGCAGTGGACTTCCTTAAGGCTACAACAAAAAGCCTTCTCGATTCGGACCTTACCGACGGTAAGTTCATCTCAGCAAAGGACAAGAACGTGGTCATAATCGGCGGCGGAGATACGGGCAATGACTGCGTAGGTACTGCTGTA
>JAFXXD010000047.1 GCA_017542475.1 Ruminococcus sp.
CAGCTCCCGTTATCGACGATATATCCGCAGCCGTTGAAGCAGCCGCTCAGAACGTACCCAAGGCAGAGCCCGTACAGCAGGCAACAGCTCCCGTAATTGACGACATCTCGGCAGCAGTTGAAGCAGCCGCTCAGAACGTACCCAAGGCAGAGCCCGTACAGCAGGCAACAGCTCCCGTAATTGACGATATATCCGCAGCAGTTGACGCTGTAGCACAGAACGCGGCAAGAACAGTTGCACCCGCAGCTGCTTCCTCGAAGCCCGTTTCCGTCAAGCCCACACCTGTGAAGCCTGCAGCTCCTGCTCCCGCTCCTGCACCCGCAGTACAGCAGACCGCCGCTCCCGCAGGTATGCCCGCAATGGGACAGGTCATCTCCGTACCGCAGATAACAGGCTACGACGCAGCAAAGCAGCCTATATATACATATGTTCAGATGCAGATAACAGGCTACGGCGAGAACGGTCAGCCCGTGCTCTCACCCGTCCCCGGACAGGAAATACCCGAGTTCGAGATGCCCTTCAACAAGAACACCCGTCTTCAGGAGGCTATCAGAGCCGCACAGGAGATACCCACCTCGGCTCACGAGATGACCCCCGGACAGAGAATAGCCGCAGCAGAGGCAGCCAAGGGCTCGCCTATCAGCGCGAACGTATCCAAGATAGCAACGAACCAGCATACAAAGGCAACATCGCAGGCATTCATCAACGCTATCTCGGAATCCAAGGAGTACGCGAACCAGAGCCTTACGGATACACAGGGACTCCAGCAGAGAACACGTGTTATCGGCTCTATCGAGGATGTCCTCTCGCAGCTCGGCGATAACTCGCTCCAGCAGAAGAAGGCAGTCGATGCGAAGGTGCAGCAGAGCATACCCGCTTTTCAGGAGTACAAGGCTCCCGCAAGAAGCACATCTATGTCCTCAGCTCCCGCATACAGACCCACACCCAGACCGTCTGCTCCCACTGACGAGAGATTTCTCAGCAAGGCAGAGCTCAAGGCGCTGAAGAAGCAGGAGAAGATAGACGCCAAGTTCAGAAAGGAAATGGCTAAGAGAGGCGGCTGAAGGTCAGCCGAGCTATGATACATAAACGTCGGACCCAACCGTGACACCTATATGGCAGCATTATGCGAATTTACTGGGGGCAAACCTTTCTGAGGAAAGGTTCTTCCCCCAGACCCCTTTTCCAAAGACTTTTAATCCAAATTTTTGCCCTATAGGGTACTCAAGCAATGCATAATACTCCTGCTTTACTGTTTTCTTGAGCACCCTATAGGGCAAAAATTTAAACTGGAAGTTTTAGGAAGGGAGTTTGAGGGAGAACCCTTTTTCAAAAGGGTTTCCCTCAATAAGTCCACGTATTGCTACTATATGGGTATCACGGTCAGCTCCGACGTTTCTGAATAATAAAACGAAATGAGGGAATGCCAATGGCATACAATGATATACTTGAAGAGCTCCGTGCAAAGCTCGGAGACTCACCCGAGGAAAATGAGAAGATATTAAAGGCAGAGGGCGAGAGGCTCGCGAAGGAGGGCGACTTCGACGGCTTGAAGGCAGTCGGCGAGCTGATAATGGAGAATATGCCCGAGGAGCGCCGCGAGGAGATAAATCGCCTGACCTTCCTTGACGGCAAGCGTCTGAACGTGGTCTACGACGAGATAGACGCGCTCATCAAGGAGAAGAAGTATCTCGAAGCCCTGCCTATCGCGGAGAAGCTCTACAAGAAGATATGTCTTGAATTCGCGGAGACCGACAAGGCAAAGTTCGTCTCGCTCCGCAACCCCTTCGAGGACAACCTCTGTCAGCTTCTTTTCAGCGAGGAGAAGACGCTCAACCGCACGCCCTTCAACTTCACGATGTACCTCACGACATACGCGTATCTGCTTATCGAGACAGGCGCGAATATAGACGCTATCCCCGTACTCGAAAAGGCGATAGACTTCAACCCCATCGACGTAGCGCCGCGCTTCGAGCTTGCAGAGATATACAAGCTCATCAAGAACAAGAAGATGGTGCTCGAGGTATCGCGCGACACGTTAAAGGTCGCATATTCGCCGCTTTCGATAGCGCGCTGCTACTCGAATATCGGCTATGCGCTGACGGATTCGGGCGACTACGAGGACGCCGCCGCATTCTATGTAGCGAGCGTGATGTTTGCACCGAACCCCGCAGTCCCCTATGAAATGCAGCACCTTGCTGACCTCAAGGGCACGCCTATCAGGAAGCCGTCCATGGAGGAGATGGTCGAGGTTATGAAGAAGTACGACATCGAGTACGGACCCGACAAGCACGTAATCGAGGTATCGGCGCAGCTTGCCGCACATTATATGGGACTCGGCGACAAGGAGAACGCGGTACAGGCGATGAAGATAACCTACAATCTCACGCTTGACGAGGACATCAAGAAGCTGATAATACAGCTTGACCCGAGGTCGCAGATGCTCCGTCCGAAGGACGCGACGCAGACAGATTTTGACCCGAGCGAAGCCCCAAAAATATGATGAAAAGCCGCCTTCTGGCGGCTTTCTCTTTTTCACAAGGGCTCTGCCCTTGACCCGCCAAGGACTCTGTCCTTGGATTCTGCTGGCACTCTGTCCCACGCTAACCGCGCCAGCCCCTCTGTCAGCTTCGCTGACATCTCCCCGCACTGCGGGGAGTCACCCTGCAAAGGGGCACAGCCCCTTTGAACCCAACTACGAGCCCGCTCGCAAGCTCGCTCAGTCTGTACA